>JBKJIQ010000035.1:0-91268 GCA_046598395.1 Acidimicrobiia bacterium | reverse complement strand
AGTCGACGCAGCGTTGCGGTGTCGACTGCATGTCCTGTTCTTCATCGAGATCGAAACGCGGCGGGTGCATCTCGGTGGGATCACCACGAACCCGACCGGACCATGGACGACCCAAGCCGCCCGCAACTTCCTCATGAACATCGAAGAATCCTTCCGGTTCATCGTTCACGACGGTGCCGGCCAATACGCCCGATCGTTCGACGCGGTCTTCGAATCGACCGGGATGACGGCGATCACGACACCGCCACGCGCGCCGAAAGCCAACGCGTACGCAGAACGGTGGGTCCGCACCCTCCGACACGAACTCCTCGACCGCACCATCATCTGGAACGAACGACAACTCCGAGCACTGCTCGTCCAGTACCTCGCCCACTACAACCAACACCGACCCCACCGCGCACTCGATCAGGCCGCACCGGACAACACGAACGTCGTCATGCTCAGAACAGGCCAGTCCGTCGCCAAGCACACGCGCTGCGGTGGACTCATCAACGAATACCGCCACGCGGCCTAACCGCGCCCGTGCATCAGGCCACCACAATCGTTGTCGCACCCAGCTTCGACGCGCGCAAATCCATCAAGCAGCGAACATCAACGATCCGACTTAAGGAGCTGCATCGCGTCCGATCCCGAAATTCGCCGGGAAAACATCGACGATGAATTTTCGGCACCTTCACGGCATGCAAGCAGACGCAGCCGCCGCATTCGGTGAGCTCGTCTTCGGCGACGATGCGCGACCACATGACGCAAGCAACAACCGTCGGGTTTTGCGGTAGAAGCGTCACGACACGATTTCGCGATCGCGTTAGAAGTTCCGTTAGAAGTCCGGTCCGAAAAGCCGCGAAACGAAAGAGGCCCTCCCGGTGGGAGGGCCTCTGACCAGCACTTTCGATGGTGGCGGGGGTTGGATTTGAACCAACGACCTTCGGGTTATGAGCCCGACGAGCTACCAGACTGCTCCACCCCGCGGCGTCTCCACACAGTAGCCGGTCCGCACTGGCCGAGCCGAGCCCGGGAACCCCCAGCGGCACGTGCCCGCAAGGCCGAAAGCGACCGAATCAGGAGCGAACCGCGCGGCGGGGGTACCGGGAGGATTGACCTCGCCCGGAACCCAGTCCGGATTCGGGACGCACACCTCACACTCGAGGCCGTCGGGATCGCGGAAGAACACGCTCAACACCTTGCCGAAGTCGGTCACGAACTCATCCGTTGCCCCGCGCGCGATGAGACGCCGCCGGATCTCTTCGAACGCCTCCATCGACTCCGCAAGCAACGCGAGATGATCGATACGGCCGCGTCCGAAACCGGGGGTTTGGCGATCCACCTCAGGATTGTCCGGCATCTCGAACACATTCAGTTCCGCGTAGTGACCGACGTCGATGATCATCAGCCGGAACTCTTGACCCGGCGAACCGTCCACCAGTTCGACCGACTTCTCGGCCCCGAAGACCGAGCCGTAGAACTCGAGAAACCGATCCGCGTCTTTGGTAATGACCGCCACATGGTTGAAGCCCGCCGTCAGCATGAAGCCTCCTTCTCCGCCGCGCGCTCGCGCCGCATCTCGAGACGCGAGGCCGCTTTACCAATCCGCTCGATGTAGCGGACAAGCGAGTCGCGTGCGGCCTCGGCCTCGGGGGTCAGCCCTTCGAGATCGGTAAGTGCCCACCGCTGCAGAATGATCGGCACCAGGATCTGGTGGTAGTGGACCGAGAAGTCATAGATACCGGCATCCGCGATCATCCGAGCGTGACGGGTGAAGTTGGCGATACCGGTGCCCGGCATCGTGAAGCCACGAACCACACGATCCATCGCCAGCACCATCTCGGAGGGATGGCACTCGACTCCAACCGTCGCGACGTCTCGGTAGAACAGGTGATGCAAGTTCTCGTCCTGGGCGACGCGGCTCATCACGGCGCGACCGGCTGGGTCTTCCAACAGTTGCCCGGTGTTGCGATGCGAAATACGGGTCGCGAGCTCCTGCAATGTGGTGTACACCAGCGCGTCGGCCACCGCATCGAACTGAGGCGTCTGGCCAACGGATACCTGCTGCATCCGGCCGCGCTCCAACTCCACGGGATCGATGGAACGGGTCACCGTGAGGTAATCACGAATCACGATCGCGTGACGGCCTTCTTCTGCGGTCCACCGGCGGGTCCACTCTCCCCATGGCCCCTCGGTACTCACGCCCAACAACGTGACGGTGTAATAGGGAAGGTTGTCTTCGGTGAGCAGGTTCACCAACAGCGCAACGCGAGCAATCTCGGAAAGCTGTGCATCGTTGGGATCCCAAGCCACACCGGATTCGAAGTCCCGGCCTTGGCTCCACGGCACGAGTTCGTGCGGGAACCACTCCTTCGTGGTCTCCAGGTGGCGGTGGAGCAGCTCCTCCACCACGGGCTCCAGGTCCGAAGGCAGCATGGTCATCGTCATTGCCCCCAGCGTGCCACGAATCGGCACGGAACGCTCGACGGGAGGACACCAATCCGTGGGTCGAAACCGGATTTTCAGTTGGTTGCCGTCACCGTGACGGGAAGATGATCTGAGCCCGTCCGGCGTAGATGTTCCTCCATCCGCTCACCCGGAACGTCGACCCGCCAGACGCCCGAATCGATCACTGCGCCGGAGATCGGCCGCGTACCCCGCACCAACACGTGGTCAAGACGAGCGATTGGCGCGTAGTCATCGGACGGCCGCGCGTAGGGATGGGTCGGCTCCGTGCAACCGAGGACGGTGAGCGCGTCAACGAATTGGTACGCATCACACATGTCGCCGAGATCGGTCCCAGTGGTGTCCTCGTTGCAATCACCCGCCACCACATCGATGCACCCCGGCTCAGCGTCGAAGAACCCGAGGGCCAACGGCAACTGGGCGCGACGCAGGGCAGCCTCGTCGGCATCGAGGTGCACGCTCAGGATTCGCACCCGACGCCCGGAACTCACGTGTCGGGCCTGCAACCACGTCGCGATGTTGCCGTCGTCACTCAGCCCGACCGCGCCCGTCGTGATGTCATCGAACGCATCGACGCGCCACGCGATTGCGGTGCCGTTCGGCTCCCATGGAACCTCGGCAGTCGACCACCTCGACCACAGGTCGCGGCCGTTCGTCGTTGAGAAGGATCCATAGTCCACCAGGTGGGAGACGATGGCCGCGAGGTCGGGCGGCGTGGTCTCCTGCAGACACAGAACATCGGCACCGAAGGTGGCAGCATGCGCGCCGACGAGCGCGGCGCGCACCGACCGATCGAGCACCGCCGTATCCATTTCCTCCGGATAGAACGACGCCGCCGCCCATGGCGCCGCCAGCACATTCCATGTGGCAATCACGAGGTCGGACCGAGACGACGAACTCAGCATGCGAGGCAGTCAATCACCGCTCCGCCCGATCCTGCACCAGAAACCATCCGCCGCGCGATTCAGCGCGGTCCAACCGATTCGTCCTAGCCAGTACCCTTTGGGGAGGGGAGCAGCAAGATTCGCGAGACCAAATTGGTGCGACAAGGCCGGCAGGTCATGGTGTTCCTCGCGGTCGGACTCGCGATCACCGCCTTCGGCCTGCGGAGCGGGCAAGTGGTCGCTGAACACAACGCCCTCGCCGGTCCGGGCAGTCAATTCCGCGCTGCTCTCGAATGGCCATGTGCTCCTGGTCCAAGGGTCCGGCAACGACCGTGACCTGTTCGCCGCGGGCACCTTCAAGGCCACGGAGTGGGATCCGGTGAAGAACACGTTCCGCTCAATCGCCACGCCGTACGACATGTTCTGCGCTGGGCACGCGTTCCTGCCCAAACTTTCGCGGCAGCCTCTCATGCGGGTCGACGACGGTCAGATCAGGTATGGCTGAAGTGCGAACCTTCGGCTGCACCGGGCGCGCCCGCCGTAAGCGCGGCGATTGACTTCTGGAGACTCACGAGGAGCAGGCTCGCGAGGTCAGCGGTGAAGCCTTCGCGAATCACAAAACGTAGGACCGCGATGTCCTCGACGCCCTCGGGCATCGTGTACGCCGGGACTTGCCAACCGTCGCGGCGCAGGTGATCGGACACGTCGAACACGGTGAAGGGCGTTCCGTCCTTGCACCGCACCGCGAAGACCGGGATCTCCGACCCATCGGTGATGAGTTCGAACGGACCGACCGCCGCGACCTGTTTCGAGAGACCCATCGCCACGTCGCGCAACGTCTCCATGATCGAGGTGTATCCGGCTCGCCCCAACCGGATGAAGTTGAAGTACTGGCCCACGATCTGGTTTCCCGGCCGAGAGAAGTTGAGGGTGAAGGACGTCATATCGCCACCGAGGTAGTTCACGTGGAACACGAGTTCCTCGGGGAGGTCGGCCGCGTCGCGCCAGATGGCGAACCCGATACCAGGGTACGTGAGCCCGTACTTATGACCGGAGACGTTGATCGACTTCACCCACGGGAGCCGGAAGTCCCACTCGAGGTGGGGTTGGAGGAACGGCGCCACGAAGCCGCCGCTGGCCGCGTCGACGTGCAGTGGGACCTCGGATCCCGTGGTTGCGTTGTAGTGCGCGATCGCGTCGTGGATTGCCCCGATCGGTTCGTACTCACCGGTGAAAGTCGTGCCGAGGATTGCGACGACCCCGATCGTGTTCTCATCCAGCGCGTCGACGACCTGCTCCGGGGTGATGGAGTACCGACCGGGCGCCATCGGCAGGTACCGCGGTTCCACATCCCAGTACTTGCAGAACTTTTCCCACACCACTTGCACGTTCGTCCCCAGCACGAGATTCGGACGCTGCGCGTCGTATTGGCCGATGCCGCGCCGGGTACGCCAGCGCCACTTCATCGCGAGGCCTGCAAGCATCACCGCCTCGCTCGAACCGATGGTCGACGCTCCAACCGGATTGCCCGGCGCGTGAAACAACTCGCTCACCATGCTCACACAGCGCCGCTCGAGCTCCGCGGTCTGCGGATACTCGTCCTTGTCGATCATGTTCTTGTCGAACGACTCGGCCATCAGCCGATCCGCCTGGGGTTCCATCCAGGTGGTGACGAAGGTGGCAAGGTTGAGACGGCTGCTGCCATCGAGCAACAACTCGTCGTGGATCAGGCGGTACGCGGTGTCAGCATCAAGACCATCGGCGGGCATGGCGTCCTTGGGCAGCGGGTCCACACTGGGACGGCCGCTGTACGCAACCCGAATGTTCGGCGCCGGGCTCTTCGTTCCATCAGCCATGATCTGCTGCTTCTCCAACTCGTCTCGGGGCGGCGACCGTATCGTTGATCGAGATACCGCGCCGAGATCAGACGAGGCCCAGCACGCCGCGAGCGAGCAGCCAGCTTCCCCCGCCGAGCATGATCCAGCTGACCACGGTGTCGCGATGAGCGTCGACGTAGTTCTGGATGCGTTCGAGTCGTGCCGCCGCACTGCCGGGCGCACGCAGCGCAAGCATCTCGAGGATGACGACTCCGGCGACAGTACCGAGCGCGAACAGGAACATGACGCCGATTGCCTCGGCGTCCCCCAGACCGCCGCGGGTGATCTCGGCGGCCCCGGCCAGCATGACCGGCCACGTCTGCACGGCCGCGCCCAGAACGAATGCGCCGACAGGGCCCATCGACTCGATGCGGCGTTTCCAACCGGGTTCCGGCTTCTTCTCGTCGACAACTCGCTCGACGGGTCCCCGGATCCGTCGGCGCACCCACATCGTAAGGAGCACCACGCCCAACGCGATCTCGATCCCGTACGTCGCCTGGTCGGAGCTACTGCTGCTCTTACTCACGTCGATCGAGTTGCCGACGATGAGCGCGGCGACGCCGATCACCATGACCATCGTGATCCAACCAGCGATGAAGGCAACACCGTTCTTCACGCCACGATCCGTCGCGAGGACGAGGCTGAACGCGATCAGACTGAACGGCGACACCGCCGCGGTCAGCGCCAGTACGGCAAGCGTTCCCCAGGACACGGAGTTCACCGAGACACGAGCTCGAACCGTCCGCGATTCGAGAGCGCAAGCATTCCTGCCCCTTCCACTGTTCGATCGCGTTTCGTCAAGGTGAGCAGTCAACTACACACGATGCCGCACTCGGCTGGCTGCTGAGTGGGACGCAGACCATCACGTTGATGGGCCTGCTCCTCGTTCTCGGAGGGGCGACACCAAGAGCGAACGGGATCGGGGTCCTGCTGTTCATCTGCGGTCTGCTGGTGCGGCGCCCGCCCGGTAAGCCGATCCCTGAAATCCCTCATGCGCTGGAGCGACTCCAGGGCATGGGCCTGCGGCGATCATTCATCGCCGGCATCGTCATCGCCGACTACCAAGGACCAGTGGCGTCGTGCGCGCTGGCGTCGACCTCGCTGTCGTTCTCCGGCGAGATGGCCGGCCTCAGCGTCGACGTGCTGGTCGCCAGCGGGATTCCATTCGGGTTGATGGTGTGGACCACGCGCTCTGACAAAGCGCGCCATCGAGTCACGCGGGCGACCACGTGGGTGATGCGCAACCGCCGCAAGCTCGCGTCGTGGTTCGCCATCATCGGCGGACTCCTCCTCGTCGGCGACGGGATCTTGAGCCTGTTGACGGACCAACCCGCCGCCCGCGCCGAGGAGTTGGATGACGCCAAGTCCCATCACCTGGTGGAACACCAAACTCGCGTACCGCAAGCCGGCGTGGGCCAGCCCCCGGCGGCTCCCCGACGGGTGGACCGATCAGGACACGCAACGCCTCCGTCATCGGCCTCGTGGTCGCTGTCCTCCTGATCGCTCGGGCGGGTGGGGCCGGCCCCCGCTCGGAGCTGGGCCTCGAGCGGCCGACGCTGGACGCGGGCTGGCCTACGGGCTCACGGCGCTGCTCATCGTCATCGTGGTGATGCTCGTCGTCGCGGCGAATGCATCGACGCTCGGGACCGCGGGTGTGGTGATCGGTTCGGTCGCAGTCACCACGATCGCCGGGTTCGCGTTCTCCTGGTTGCGGCTGCGCTCACACAGCTTGTTCGCGCCCATCGTGGCGCACTCGGCCACGAAGAGCGTTGGCCTGATCGTGGCTTGGCTCGTGATGCGATGACGCCCCTCAGCGGCGGCGCCGCCACGATGCAGTGAGCGAGGGCGGCGAGTACCCCGCGTCGGCCCACCCGAAGTTCGTGCCCGGCGGCACGATCTCATCGATGCGATCCAGCGTGGCGGCATCGAGCGTCACTTCAACCGCGCCGAGTTGCGATGTGAGCTGATCCAACTTCCGCGGTCCGATGATCGCCGCGGTCACCGTCGGATGATTGATCACCCAGGCAATCGCGAGATGCACCAGGCTGATGCCGAGGTCATCGGCCAGGGCACCGAGAGCGTCGGCCGCGTCGAGCTTGCGCTGGTTCTCGGGAAGGTCGAGGTCGTAGCGGTCCGGCATCATCGCCGAGCGTCGACTCGAGTTCGCCGCGCCGTGTCGCCACTTGCCCGAGAGCCATCCGCCGGACAGCGGGCTCCAGGGAATCACCCCCATGCCGTAACGATCGCACGTGGGCAAGACATCGGCCTCGATCCCGCGCGTGAGCATCGAATACGGCGGCTGCTCACAGACGAACCGTTCGCGGCCGCGCCGCTCGGCCATCCACTGCGCCTCCACGATTTCCGACGGTTGGAACGTGGAACTGCCGATGTAACGCACCTTGCCCGCGTGCACGAGCTCGGTGAGCGCGCCCAGGGTTTCGTCGATATCGATCTCGGGATCGGGCCGATGGACCTGATACAGGTCGATGTAGTCGGTACCGAGCCGTTGCAGGCTCGACTCGCACTCACGGATGATCCAGCGCCGACCGTTGCCAGATCGGTTGGGGCCATGACCCATCGGACCATGCACCTTGGTCGCGAGCACAACGTCCTCTCGCCGCTCGGCCAGCGCCTTGCCCACGATCACCTCGGACTCGCCGTCCGAGTACATATCGGCGGTGTCGATGAAGTTGATCCCTGCGTCGAGCGCCGAGTGGATGATCCCGATGCTGTCGTCGTGATCGCGGTTGCCCCACGCGCCGAACATCATCGCTCCGAGGCACAGCGGGCTGACCTCCAAGCCGGTCCGACCAAGTCTGCGGTACTTCATTCCGGTCTCCTCATCGTCGTCCTCCGGTGAGCTTGGCAGACGCGATGGCTGCTCGCACCGGGTGTCCACCGCGGTCATCGAGCAGGTAGGTTCCGCGTTGTGTCATGGCCACGTGCGGTTCCGGGAGTCGGTGTCGAGCTGACCGACCGCCAGCGGTTCGCGGTCCTGCATCGTGTGCTCGCGAGCGAGGGCTGGCAAGAAAACCTGTCGGGGCACATCACGTGGGACCGAGGTGACGGCACGATGTGGTGCACCGCGTGGGGTCGTTGGTGGGAAGAAATGCGGGCGTCCGACGTCATAACGATCGACGACCACGGCCAGGTGCTCCACGGCCAGTGGGACGTCACGCCGGCGGTCCACCTTCACGCCGCAGTGCACCGCGCCCGACCCGACGCGACCGTCGTAGTCCACGGCCATCCATACGCGGCCACCGCACTCGCGTGCCTGGGGGTACCGCCGGTCATCAGCCACCAGAACTCGTGCATCTTCGACGGCGAACTCGTCACCGTGAATGAATACGAGGGCACCGTGGAGGATGAAACCGCGGCGGCCGTACTCGCCGAGCGGATCGGCAACGCGAATGGCATACAACTCGCGAACCACGGCGCAATCATCACCGCCGGTTCCATCGCCGCGGCCGGTTACCAGGCCGCGACCTACGAGCGCATGTGCCGGTTCACTCTCGATGCTCTCCAGACCCGGCACCCGCTGGTGGCGCTGCCTGCACCGGGCCGGCCGGCATTGAAGGCCGAGCTCGAGCGCAACGCGCCGGGCGCGTACTGGGCCGGAGCTGCCCGCGCGGTGCTCCGCACGTCACCCGACGTCTTGGATTGAGGAGCACCCATGGGCATGTCACTCGATGACCTCCAGGCATCCGATGCGTTCGGCGGATCTCGCGGTCGTCGGGCCGCGGTCACGTTTCTGCCCGAGCCCGCGGCGCGAGACCGTTGGGCCACCATCATCTCGGTCGACGATCACGTGGTGGAACCACCCGACGCGTTCGTCGATCGCTTCCCCCGGAAATTCGCGGAACACGCGCCGCGCATCGTAACCACCGACGACGGCGGCGAAGCATGGGTCTGGAACGGCGAACTGCTGCCCAACGTCGGCTTCAACGCGGTGGCCGGGCGGCCGTCGAGTGAATACGGGTTCGAACCGACGCGCTTCGACGAGATGCGCCGCGGGGCCTGGGACGTCGACGCGCGCATCGCCGATATGGACATCAACGGCGTGTGGGGATCATTGTGCTTCCCGAGTTTTCTTCCCGGCTTCGTTGGTCAACGCCTCACCACCTGGCCCGCCGATCCGGAACTCGCGCTGGCCGCCATGCGCGCCTACAACGACTGGCACCTCGACGCGTGGTGCGGAGCCGCGCCGGACCGGTTCATCCCGACCCAGATCACTTGGCTGCTCGATCCGGTGGTGGCGGCGGAGGAGATCCGGCGCAACGCGGCGCGCGGGTTTCGCGCGCTCACGTTCTCCGAGGCACCCGAGAAGCTCGGACTCCCCTCGCTGCACACCGGGTACTGGGATCCGATGTTCGCCGCGTGCGAGGAGACCGAGACCGTGATCTGTCTACACGTTGGTTCATCGGGCACCGCGCCTATGACTGCGCCCGATGCACCGCCCGAAACCGTCGCGGTGCTCTTCTTCGCCTACGGCATGTACGCGGCAGTCGACTGGCTCTACTCCAAGGTTCCGGTGCGGTTCCCGAAGCTGAAGATCGCGCTCTCCGAGGGTGGGATCGGATGGGTTGCCGGTCTCATCGATCGGCTCGATCACTGCTTCAAGTACCAGCTCGGATATCTCCCGACCTGGCGTGACGTTGAGCGGACTCCGAGCGAGGTCCTGCGCCGCAACTTCTGGTTCTGTGCGATCGATGACACGTCGGGATTCCTGACCCGCGAGGTGATCGGTGTCGACCACCTCCTCGTGGAGTCGGATTATCCGCACGCGGATTCCACCTGGCCCGATACTCAACCGCGGTTGCACGAACAGTTGCGCGGAATCCCTCAGGACGAAGTGGACAAGATTTGCTGGCGCAACGCAGTCGAACTCTTTCGTATGCCGATACCACCGGAGGCTCGACCATGACCACACCCTCACGCGTCACGCGGCGGTTGGCCCTCGCACTCTCGTTGATCATGGGTCTCGCTTCGTTGCCGACCATCGCCGGCGCTCGCGAATCAGACCACGAAGGAGATCGAGCCCGGTTGCCTGCACTGCATGCCACACGGGGTACCGCACCGGCAATCGTTGACGCGGACGGGCGCCAGGTCACCCTGCGGGGAGTGAACCTCAACTCGCTCGGCGACTATTACCAGACCAACCCAACCCTTCCGCCCACTGTGCCGGTGACCACGCATGACTGGGCCCGCATGGAAGCGCACGGCTTCAACGTGGTCCGACTCCTCATCTCGTGGTCCGCGCTCGAGCCGCGCCGGGGGCATATCGATCGTGCGTATCTGCGCCGCATTCACCGAGCCGTGGATGCAGCGGCCGCGCACGGCATCTATTCCGTGATCGACATGCACCAGGATGCGTGGGCCAAGTTCATCGCTTCGCCACCCAACGTGACGTGTCCGGCCGGGCTCGAGCCGGCGATCGGGTGGGACGGCGCTCCCGACTGGGCAACGATCACCGACGGCGCCAATACGTGTCGGTCCGGAAGCCGTGAGAGCAGCGCCGCGGTGCTCACGGCCTGGGACAGCTTCTACGCGGATCGCGCCGGGATCATGACCCACCTCGTGAACGCGTGGAGTGCGGTGTCACGCGAGTTCGCGGGCGAACCGGCGGTGGCGGGATACGACCTGCTGAACGAGCCGAATCACGGCAACCAGTCAAACTTCATCGACGGCCTCACTGCGTTCTACCAAAGGTCCATCGCCGCGATCCGCACCTCCGAACGCGCCCGGCGTGCGCCGGCCCACATCGTGTTCTTCGAGACCACGGTGTTCGGCGTTCCGGTCGCCGCCGACTTCTCCGCTGACCCCAACCTCGTGTTCGCTCCTCACAACTACGGCGAGTCGATTGGAAACCTGCCGATCGAGGGTTTGTTCGACTATTTCCAGTCGCTGGCCACGGGGTACCACACCACCATGTGGGTCGGTGAGTACGGGTGGTTTTCGGAGCCGCCCATCGCCCGACAGAAGTTGGGGCGATTCGCCGCGAAGGAAGACGCCCTCCTCACTGCGGGTGACGCGTGGTGGCAATGGCGCCAGGCGTGCGGCGACCCGCACAGCGTGGGTCGGCCCGACGGAACCCCCGACGCGATACTGATTCACTTCCAGCGCAACGGTTGCCCCGGAGACCACAACCTCGGCGTGGTCCCCGAGTGGGCGTGCACTTGGCGCCCGTACCCGCGCGCCGCCCCCGGCCGCTTGACCCAACGCCGCACCGACTGCGACGGCAACCTCGCGCTCGCCGGGAGCACCACCCATCGCGGGAACATCGATGTCTGGTATCCGGGAACCCGTCGACCAACGGTCACCGGGCAGAACCTGTCACGGATCCACGTGCGCCACGTTCGCGGTGGCTGGCGGGTGTCCGCGCGGGTGCAGGACAGCTACACACTGGACGCCACCACCTCGTGACCCTCTCGACGGTGGTGCGCGCCCACGCGCACCACCGAGCCGATGCATTGGCGTTCACCGGAACGGATTCGCTCTCGTGGGCCGAATACAACGCCCGGGCCGACGAGCTCGCCCAGGTTCTGGTGGCGGAGTACCCCGAACGCGGTACGAAGATCGCGGTCCAGATGGCCGACGGCCCCGAGGTACACGTGTTGTACCTCGCCGCCGAGCGGGCCGGCCTGATCGTGGTGGGCATCGGACCGCGGGCGGGAGCCCGCGAGGTCGAGCACCTCATGACCCGCACCGGTGCCGTCGCACTGCTCACCGATCTTCCGACGGGCACCACACCCACCACCAACGTCCGGCGGGTCAACCCCGGCCGCGCCTTCACCGCCAATGAGTTGTGGTTCCTCAACTCCACCTCCGGCACCACGGGACTCCCCAAGATCGTGATGCACCAGCAGGCGCGATGGTTCGCGTTCCACGAACTCGCAATCCGTGGCAGTGCGCTCACCTCCGACGACGTCTTCATGAGTGTGCTGCCCGCGCCCTTCGGATTCGGTCTGTGGACCGCGCACTTCACCCCCGCGATCTTGGGCTCACCGTGTGTCCTGCTCGATCGGTTCACGCCGGCGGCCACACTCGCGGCGATCGCCGAGCACCGCGTCACGGTGCTCGCCGCCGTCAGCACCCAGTTCATCATGCTGCTCAATGCACCCGAGATTCGCGACGCCGACCTCTCGAGTCTGCGCGTCCTCTACACCGGCGGCGAGATGGTGCCGTACCAACGCGCCGCGGAGTTCGAGGACCGTACCGACGCGCGGGTCCTGCAGTTCTACGGTTCGAACGAGACCGGCGCGCTTTCGTCCACCACCCTCACAGACGACCGCGAGACTCGTCTGGGCACCGAGGGCCACGTGATTGAGTCCATGCACGTGCGACTCTTCGACCCCGAGACCGGCGCGGATCTGACCGAGACCGGTGGCCCCGGCGTCGCCGCGTGTCGGGGTACGGTCAACTGTCTCGGCTACTACGACGATGACGACGCCAACGAGGAACTCTTCACCGCCGACGGGTGGATGCGCACTGGCGACCTCTGCACCATCGACTCCGTCGGAGTGCTGACCGTTGCGGGCCGGACGTCGGACTTCATCATCCGCGGCGGCAAGAACATCTCCGCCGCCCAGGTGGAGGTCGAGGTTGCCGCGCATCCGTCGGTCGCGTTGTGCGCCGCAGTCGCGATGCCCGACCCCATCTTCGGCGAGCGAGTGTGTGTCTTCGTCGTGTCCCGCGACGGCTCTGCGGCGCCGGACCTCGCCGCGCTCTGCGCTCATCTCGAGACCCGTGGCGTCGGCAAAGAGTTGTGGCCGGAACACCTGGTGGCCGTGGACGGCGACCTCCCCCGCGCGTCCGGCGGCAAGGTCGCCAAGGCCGAACTCCGCGTCCTCGCGGCGACCCAAACCCCCACTCGGGTCAGTACATCTGGTTGAGGAGATCCACCAGGGTGTCGGTACCGCCGGTGGGCACGTATCCCGTGGCCCGGCCGGCCTCGAGCGTCGCCTGGGCGACGGCGGGAAAGTCGGCCCGATCGGCACCCACATCGCGCAACCGCGAGGGAAGCCCCAGCGCCGCGACGAGATCCGAGATGGCCGCAACTCCGGCGTCAACCGTTGCGACACCGAACGCCGATGCCACTCGGCGCACACCGTCGGCATTCTCGGTCGTCAGGTACCGCATGACCACCGGGA
This sequence comes from Acidimicrobiia bacterium, assembly GCA_046598395.1. GTDB lineage: Bacteria > Actinomycetota > Acidimicrobiia > IMCC26256 > JAENVU01 > JAENVU01. Next base: position 77,909 of record JBKJIQ010000035.1, on the reverse strand, counting down.
GCGTGATCCCACTCGTCACCCCGTGCGGCACATCCCAGCGCGCCGCGATTTGGTGACCCAGCGTGTGCGAGAGGTGGACCCGCACATTGACCACTCCCGCCATACTCATCCAGCCCGCGAGTTGCGCGGCGAGACGCGCGGCGAGATCAGTGGGATCGGCCGAGCACCGCGGCAGTTCGTCGCGCAGGATCTCGATGGCGCGCGTCGACAACGTGTCGGTCAACGGATGCGCCCGCGGTCCCCACATCGCCTCGCATGCGTGATCGATTGCCTTCATACCGGTCGAGAGCCACAACTCGCGCGGAGTGTCGAGCGTGACCTCGGGATCGAGAACGATCGCGAACGGCGCCATCCTGGGATCAACAACGTACGTCTTGACCCCCGGGATATCACCCGTCATCCCCGAGGCCGGCGTCCACTCACCACTCGACAAGGTGGTGGGCACGTGGATCTGCGCAATCGCCTCGGTGCCGGCGCGCACTGCCACGATCTTGGTCGCGTCGGTCACACTCGAACCGCCGAACCCGATGAGCAGATCGGCGTCGCATTCGTGCACCAACTCGATCGCGGCGTCGATGTCGGATCGGGGCGCGTGCGCACCCATCCGAGGGAAGGTGGCGCGGTGGTAGTCGCCGAGTGCTCGCTCGAGATTGGCGATTCGCGGGGTGGCGGTCGCGAGCGTGCGGCCGGTGATGATCATCACTCGCCGCGCACCCATCTCCTCGACCAAGGCCGGCACCTGATCGACCGCTCCCACCCCGTGGACAACCCGATCGATCGCCGGGAACCGAAAGGTCCGGACCGCCCCAACCGTGAGAGAACCCGTCCCCCGATCGGTCATCGCCAGACCGCGAGGCGTGGTGCCGACGGGTCCGCGGTCACACCGCTCTCTCGACCGAACACCTGGACCTGCCCCGACTGATGGTTCGGCCATCCCGGATCGGCGGTGGCGGCGAATCGGCACCACGCGTTCTGCAGCGCATCCACCAACGCCACCGCGCCGGCCGCGTCACGATCCGCTCCGGTCCAGGTCTCCCACTCCAGCTGATCAAGGGTTCCGAACGTGAACGCCAGGTCGGCCGCGTGACATGACCGCAACGGGAGCCGATCGGCGCGCGGCGCCACCTCCCAAGTGAAGAGGTAGCGGAACGTTGCACCCTGGTGGGCGTCGGCCACCGCTACTGCGGGCAGCAACATCTCCCGGTCGCTCTGGATCGCCGCCCAGATGTCCATCGGGTCGTCCCCCACGATCGCACGGTACGCATCGATCACGGGCGTGCCATCACGGCCGAGGTACCGATCGACCCGCTTACACATCTGTTCCTCTGCAAGCTGGGGTTCGGCCAAGAACAACCGCATCTCGTCACGCGTCGTTCCGATCACCAGCGCGACCTCTGCACCAACCCCCGCCCGCAACGCATCGACGGGACGCGCGTGCAGGACCTCACCGTCAACGCAGGGGTGGAACGGCATGCGCGCCATCTCCGTCATCAGCGGCACCATGGCCCGGCCCTGCGCCTCGATGATCTGACGCCACGGGACGGCTCGCGGATCGGCGCCGTCGAGCGCGTCGACGAACATTTCGGTGACGCGCCCCGTCTCCGCCCGAGTCCGCGTGTAGTCGGTGGCGCCGCTCTGCACGATTGCCCCGCGGAACAACCCGGCGGTTCCGGGTGAGGCCAGAAGGTGCAACACCGACCCTCCGCCGGCCGACTCCCCCGCGATGGTCACCCGACCTGCGTCTCCACCGAATGCACCGATGTGGTCCCGCACCCACTCGAGCGCGCACTGTTGATCACGCAGACCACAGTTCGTTGCGCCCAGATCGAGCCAACCCAGCGCGCCCACGCGGTACCCAACTGTGACCACGACCATCGGAGCTCGCGCGGCGAGTCGCCCACCATTGATCGTGGGATCCGCGGTGAACCCTCCGAGAAACGCACCGCCGTAGAACCACACGAAGACCGGATGGGGCCCGGGCACGCTGGGCGCCCACACGTTCAAGAAGAGACAATCCTCGTCCATCGCATCCGGCGTGACGTCGCCGGGCACGGTGCCCATACCCGGGAACTGCGGCGCGGCCGGGCCGAACGCCGTTGCGTCGATCACACCTTCGATCACGCCATCGAGGCCAACGCGCTCCGGTGCCGCAAACCGACACGGACCCGTTGGTGGTTCGGCATATCTCAGCCCCAGGAACTCGGACACGGCACCGTGTTCGACCTGACGGCCCCGCACCACGCAACGGCCGATCTCAACGCTGGGGATGTCCACCGAATGCAGGGTACAAGCGGATGCGGTACCAGCGAACTCTACCGACAGGCGTGCCTACACTCCTGCCATGCTGGGAGAACGTGGACTCGAAACCGACGAGATCATTGCGGCCCTCACCGCCAAACGAGCCAACGACGTGCGCTGGCAGGAGGGCCGAACCTTCGGCATGGTCTACGACGCCGGGCCCGAAGCTCACGAGGCCATCGCGGCGGTAGCGCTCATGTTCCTCCACGACAACGCACTCAACACGATCGCGTTCCCCAGCCTCGGCGAGATTCAATCCGACGTCGTCGGCATCACGGCCGAACTCCTGCACGGCGCACCGGACGCGGCCGGGTTCCTCACTTCCGGCGGGACCGAATCAATTCTGATGGGCGTGCGAGCCGCGGTGGAACGGGCGAGAACGGAGCGCGGCATCACCGAGCCCGAGATGGTGCTCCCCATCAGCGCCCACGCCGCGTTCCACAAAGCTGCGCACTACTTCGGCGTCAAGGTCAACAAGGTGCCGGTGGACTCGGAGTGGCGCGCCGATGTGGACGCGGCGGCCGATCTCATCAACGCGAGCACCGCACTCGTGGTGGGTTCGGCGCCCCAATACCCGCAGGGCGTGATCGACCCGATCCCTGAACTCGCCGCGCTGGCGCTCGAGGTTGGCGCGAGCTTCCATACCGACGCGTGCATGGGCGGCTTCGTCCTGCCCTTCATGGAACAACTCGGAATGGAAGTCCCACCGTGGGACTTCCGCGTTGAGGGCGTCACCACGATCTCCGCGGATATTCACAAGCTCGGTTACGCGCCGAAGGGCGCGTCCGTGATTCTGCACCGGTCGAAGGCGCTGCGCCGGTACCAGACGTTCGTCTTCGACGATTGGCTCGGTGGGTTCTATGCGTCACCCAACATCCAAGGCACCCGAGCCGGACTCCCCATGGCCACCGCGTGGGCGGTACTGCATCACCTCGGACTCGAGGGATACCGCAGGTTGACCCAGGCCACGATCGACACCGCGCGAACCATGGAAGCCGGCGTCCGGGCGATTCCGGGGCTCACCGTGCCCGGCCATCCGCAGGCCCAGATCCTTTCGATCGTGGCGGATCCCACAGCGTTGGGTACCACGGGTGAGATCGACGTGTTCGCGCTCGGCGACGCGCTCCAATCTCGCGGCTGGTTCCACGACCGCCAGAAGCCGCCCGATGCGCTCCACGCAACCGTCAGTGCCGGCAATGCGCCCGTGATCGACGACTACCTGCGCGACCTGGCCGAGTGCGTCGATGAGGTGCTGGGCGCCCGGCTCGCCGATCGCTCCACCAATTACGCGACCCTCGAATAGCTGAGTTACGCCTCCCGTGACTCTCGGTCACGGGTCGCCGAGAACTCCTCGCGCGCCGCCTGCACCAGCGACGGATCGGTCCAGGCGTCTATCGCGGTCATCGCCAGGTTCTTGGCCCCGTCGACCACGGCATGATCACCGTCGGGAGATGCCGCGGCCTCCCGGAACCGCTCCGAGTGTCCGGGAACATCGAGGTCCGCGATCCGGATCATGGCGTGGATCGACGGCACGACCTTCGAGACGTTCCCCATATCCGTACTGCCGGCGACCGACATCGGAATGATCTCCGGATCGATGAAGGATCGACCGAGCGCTTCGCCGTTGACCCGGTACGCATCCGCGAGACGGCGGTTGAACCACAGCTCCTGATATGTGCTCGTGCGATGAGCATGGAGTTCGCAGCCCGTTTGCGTGGCAGCCCCACGAAAGCAGTTCAAGACCCGCTCGAGCAGCGGCGGAAGCAGCCGTTCTTTGACCGCCCGCACCTGGAACGCGGCCGCGGCGCGATCCGGGACGATGTTCTCGGCATCCCCGCCGTGCGTGATGATCCCGTGGACTTTCTCCGTTCCCGGGCGGAGGTGCTGACGCAGCGCCGCAACACCCGTGTAACCGAGCACGATGGCATCGAGCGCGTTGATGCCATCCCATGGCGCCGCCGAAGCGTGTGCCGCCTTCCCGCGCATCTCGAGTTCGAGATGGGTGGTGGCAATGTGCGGTGCCCAACCCACATCGGCGACGGACGGGTGCACCATCATCGCGAGGTCGCTGCCATCGAACGCACCCCGTTTGAGCAACTCGATCTTGCCGCCCTTTCCCAGCTCCTCGGCCGGCGTCCCGAGCACGGTGAGATGGCCGCCCAGATCTTCCACCAGTGGCGCGAGGGCGAGACCCGCGCCGAGCCCGGCCGCCGCGATGATGTTGTGCCCACAACCGTGACCGATCGCGGGCAGGGCGTCGTACTCACAGCACACCACCACGTGAACTCCACTCGGATCCCCGATCCGCGCCGCGAATGCAGTGTCGAGTTCGAACGCGCCACGATCAACCGTGAAGCCGCCCTCATGCAAAGCATCCGCGATGAGGCCCGCAGCAAAGTGCTCTTCGAACCCCAGCTCGGGCCGGGCGTGGATTGCCTGCGAACGAGCCACCAGATCGGTGGCGTGATAATCGACGGCCGCGCGAGCGCGCGTCTTCGCATCCACCCCGGCGGTCAACACCTACCCGCGCCGTGGGTGGTTCACGAAGAAGTCCCACATGACGGCGTCGGCACTCACGCTCATGGTCGTCGGGCCGACGAGGGAAGCCGCCGCTTGTGAGAACTCGCTCCCCGGCCAGGTGTGCCCGCCGTCGGTCACTCGATACAAAATCGTGGCATCAGCTGGTGGACAGTTGAAGCTCACCCTGGTCACGTCGGGCGCGACGGGCTTCTCGGTGTTGCCGGTCGGGCACCCGTTGCGCTTGGCCCAGGCCGCCATGATGTTCGGAATCGAGTCCTTGCTATCGAGGGACTTCTTCAACTGACTCGGATCCAAGGTGTCGCGCAACTTCTTGCCCGAACCGTCCGGCGCCGGAAGATCAAGCGCCTGTTGGCCGACGCCGCCGGTGAACGAGACGTAGCCATCGGCGGTGCCGTGAAAACTCACGATGGGAACGGGGCGCGTAAACCTGCAGCCCTTGATGTCTCGCACACCCGCCACCGGCGCCACCGCGGCAATGCGATCGTTGTAGGCGCACGCCATCGCGGAGGTCATGAACGCGCCGTTCGACAAACCAGTGGAGTACACCCGATTGGTGTCGATGCAAAGTTGCGCCTCGACCGCGTCGAGCATTGCGCCTGCGAAGACCAGGTCCTTCGATCCGAGGGTCGTGTCCCAGCGCGGCACCGGGCCGGTGCCTTGCGGGGTCAGCGTGACGAAACCTTTCTGGTCTCCAAATGGTCCGAGCTTGCTCATCGAGAGATGGATCTCGGCACCTTCGCTATACCCGTGGAAGTCGAGCACCACCGGGACCGGCGCGGTTCCGTTGTGCGCGGGCGGAACCTGGCGGTAATACCAGCGGTCTTCGCCGCCCGACTGCAGGGTCTCTTTGGTCTGACCCGCAGCGACCGCCGCCTTCCCGCAACCAGCGGACTTCGCGGCCGGGACCTCCGCGGGCGCAATCGCAGTCTTCGGATTCGCCGCCGGCTTCGACGAGTTGGATGAACCCGACGGCTTGACGGCCGACGAGCCGTCGCTCCCACACGCGCTCAGCGCGACCGCCAGCGCAGTCGCGGCAATGACCAACCATCGTGACGTTCGCATCGACACTCCCCCAGGAAACGAAATCCTCACCCTAGATGGAGACCCGATTGTCTCGGGCGTCGCAGGGCGTCCAGCGTCACCGGTGCTCCGCGCACCGCACCGCGGCGGCCCCGACCTTGAGCAGCCGTTGGTCGCCGAACGGCGTCCCAGCCATCCGATTACACGTCATCGCGGCCGAAAGGTCCAGATCCGGATCGGCCCACGCGCCCGATCCACCGAGGCCGAAATGCCCGAACCCGTGTGGCCTGACGCCGCGGGTCGTTGCCGCCATGTGATACCCGAGTCGCCAGCGCATCGGGAATCCGATCACCGCATCGCGTTTCGTTGTCCGTACCGTGGTCGCACGACGAAGGGTGTCGGCGGAGAGGAACGTCTTCCCGTTGACGGTGCCACCAGCGGCGAGGACCGAATACATCTGGGCCAGCGCCCGCGCGGTGAAACAGCCGTTGATCGCCGGCACCTCGGCGTCGTAGATCGCGCCGGAGTCCATGGGTTCCCAAATCCCCTCGACCATGAACGCGTCAATCGGCATCTGGAACCGATCCAGACGGTCCAAACGGGCGACCACCCGCCGCGTCCTGCGCTCATCGGGCCACGAAGTCAACAACGCTGCCACGCGCTCACGCGCGGGACCGCGAGCGCCGATCGACATTCCTTCGAGACCGAGGGGCGCAACGATCTCGGTCTGCACCACTTCGTCGACCGTGAGCCCGGTGATCCGGCGCAACACCTCCCCTACCAAGAACCCGTAGGTGAGCGCGTGATACCCGTGGCGAGTGCCGGGCGCGTAGGCCGGGGCGTGGGCCGCGAGCGCGTTCGTGACGCGCTCCCAGTCGAGGAGGTCCGCACCGCTGTCGATGACGCCGCGCACCATGTGCAGGCCGGCCGAATGGTCGAGCAAGTTCGCAACCCGGATGTGTTCCTTGCCGTTCGCTTTGAACTCGGGCCAATACTCCGCAACCGGGGCGTCAATATCGAGGCGACCCTGATCGGCGAGCCGATGCGCTGCGGTCGCGACCACGCCCTTCGTGGTCGACCAACTCATGGCCGTCGTGTCCGCCTCCCACCGTCGGCCATCCGGGTCGCGGGTACCGGCCCAGATGTCCACCACCTTCTCGCCGCGGTGATACACCGCGACCGCGGCCCCTCCACCGCGTTTGTGTCGGAGCGTGGATCGGAGCGCAACGGCAACGTCGGCAAAATCGGGATGGACGTGGCCTTCGGTCATGCCGCGAGGCCCACGGCCGCACTGCCCATGAGATCGAGGAAATTGTCACAGTAGAAACGGCGCCGCACGTCCTCACTCGCGTCACCGAGTGACGCTTCGAATCGCTCGAACGGCTTCCGACCACCCTCAACGTGGGGGTAATCCGAGGAGAATAACATCACCTCGGGGCCCGACTGCTCGATGATCCACCCGACGTCTTCGGTGGGGTAGGGCGTGAACCGGATCTGGCGGCGCACGTACTCCGACGGCCGCATTTCCAGTGCCCGGATCCGGTCTTCGTGGCGATGAAACGCGTCGAATGCGGATTCCATCTGCCGCATCCACGACGGCACCCAGATCGCGCCTTGTTCGATCACGCCGATCTTCAGCGCCGGGAAACGGTCGAGCACGCCGTCGAAAATAAGCGTCGCGAGTGTCTGTGCGGGTGGACCGGGAATCCCCATGTAATCGACCGAGCGGAAGTTCTCTTCGCCGCCGTGGAAATCGGGCGGGATGGGCAGACCGTTGTGGAAGTACCCGGGTTCGATGAGGTCGCCGGTGCCACCCACGTGGAACACGATCGGGATGCCTGCTTCCTGGGCCTGTGACCACACGGGATCGAGCGACCGATGGCTCGGTGAGTGGTTCGGCGGGCAGCCCGATGCCACCAGCAGCGCCGACGCGCCCATCGCGATCGACTCGCGTGCCGTGGCCTCGGCGCGATCGAAGTCGACGAGCGGGACGTAACAGGTAGGGAGCAGGCGCGGATCGACGGAGCAGAACTCCACCATGCCGCGGTTATGCGCGAGGGCCGCTCCGTACGCGAAGTCGACGTCCGCGCGGTGTTCCCAGTCGTGGAGCCGACGATTGTGGAACGTGTTGAACATGAGTTGGCTGGAGAACCCGAGCAGGTCCAGCGCGCGCGGGCGGTCCTCGGCATTGAAGGATCCCGTGGCCGCAAAGTTCTTGCGCGCCATGATGTCGGCCGCTTCGGTGGCCCGGTATTCGTCGCTCGCGTGCTTGCTCGCGATCTTTTCGAACGCCGCGGTCAGGTCGCGGAGCTGCTCCTCCGGGTCGCCCGTCTGCTGCAGTTCGTTGCCGCCCCCGAGCGAGAGTGGTTCGATGCGGTCACGCAGTTCGGGATCGGCGTGGTCCCGCAGCCAGGTGGGCGTTTCCATAATGTGCGCATCGGCGTCATGAACGATGCGACCACTCACGTACGGCATGGCGTCCTCCTCGGAACTCGGCCCGACCGTACTCCGCGTCCGCGCGGCCCCCACTGCGAACTTGCGCCATTTTCCCACCTGTGAGGTGGGAAAATGGCGCAAGTTCGAGGGGTCAGGACGCGAAGGGGCCGTCCGGTCCGAAGGCGTGGGCGGCGAAACGTTCACCGATGCGGAGGTAACCGTCGCCATCCGGGTGCAGGCCGTCGGGCAGCGTGGGCGCATCGGCCTCGCCGAACAGCTCGAGGCCGTCGAGATAATGGAGGTTGGTATCGCCCCGTCCTCGGCGAGCCACGACGGTCTCGGAAGTGATCGTGCGGATCCGCCGAAGCGTGAGGCTCGTGGCGCGAAGCTCCACCGGTCCACCGTCGACCACGCGAAACCCACCGGCACCGTCGGGGATGGTCGGCCCCGGATGATCTTCGGCCATCGGACAGATGATCGGCGACACGATGAGGATTGGGATCGTGGGGTGACGGTCGCGCAGCGTGTCGAGAAACCCGTGCAGCGCGGGCGCGAAGGTTCGCTCCGTGAGACTGTCGGCATTCACCACGTTGATCCCGACCTTCAGGCTGATGAGGTCGACCGTTTCCTCCGCAATCGTCCGGGCCACGAACTGATCGAGGTGACATTGGCCGGCGAGTCCAAACGACATCAGCTCGACGTTGCCGGCGCGCGCCGCGACCGCGGGCCAGATGTCGGTGGGTCCGTGGGCCTCGATGCAATGACTGATCGAACTCCCGTAGTGCGCCCAGCGGCGACGCTCGCGCGTGGGTGCCTCGACCCGCGCACCATCGGCAACGCGCAACGATCGCAGCTCGGTTGCTGCCGACTGTGGCAACCAGATCTCGACCTCTCTCATCGTGCCGCCGAGTTGGCCGAGCGCACCGCCACCGTCGAAACGGAGATGTGCGGGTTCACCCTGCTCCACCTGGAGGTCATTGGTCATCACGTCCACCACGAGACGCGTTCCGAACGCTCCGGTCTCGCGCGCAACCCGCACGCCGTCCACCACCAGATCGAAGCTGATCGGCGGGGCCGGCATCCCCACGATGGAGAAGCCGGTGGGCATGGCATCGAGTTCGATCCACGGCGAGTCGGTGCGGAACGCGAGCCGTACACCCGATGTGAGCGTGACCATGAAGTCCATGAACAGATCCGGAATCTGATGACGCGTCCATTCGGGAAGGCGCCGCGGTGCGATGCCCGTCTCGGTTCCGTCGAAGCCAAGGGCGCCGATGATCTCCACGGCCCCACCGGTCAAGGCAATCTCGTTCACCAGTTTCTCCTTCGTCAGGGTCACGGCGAAGGTACCGCGGGAAATCCGCCGACGTCCGCGACCGCGGGCTGCGACGATGACGGTCATGTCCAACCCATACAGCCACGGCCATCACGAGTCGGTACTCCGCAGCCATCGGTGGCGCACTGCTGAGAACTCGGCCGCGTACCTCCTTCCCCACCTCCAAGCTGGCCAGACCCTGCTCGACGTGGGGTGTGGTCCGGGCACCATCACGCTCGACCTCGCGCAACGGGTCGCGCCGGGTCACGTACGGGGCATCGATTCGGCGTCCGACGCGATCGCCGCCGCGAGCGCGGTGAACGACCGGCCCGAGCAGGTGAGCTTCGCGGTGGACGACGTGTACGTGCTCGACGCGGCCGACGCGTCGTACGACGTGGTTCACGCGCACCAAGTGCTCCAACATCTCTCGGATCCGATCCGCGCGCTGCGCGAGATGCGCCGAGTGGTGAAACCAGGTGGTCTCGTGGCAGCGCGCGACGCCGACTACTCGTGCTTTTCGTGGGCACCCCTTGACCCGGCACTCACCCGGTGGAACGACCTGTACCACGCCATCGCGCGGCGGAATCAGGCCGAACCGGATGCCGGCCGGTTCCTGCTCGGGTGGGCGCGGCAGGCGGGCTTCACCGATGTGGTCGCATCGAGCTCCACGTGGACCTACGCGGATTCGGAGTCGCGCACGTGGTGGGGCGGACTGTGGGCCGACCGGGTGGAGCAGTCGTCATTCGCCACCCAAGCCCTGGAATACCGACTGTCGGATGCCGCGGAACTCGCCACGATCGCAGCCGCGTGGCGCACCTGGGCCGAGCAACCCGACGGCTGGTTTGCCGTCCTCCACGGCGAAATCCTCGCCCGCGGGTAACCCGATCAGGCCGAGCTCGCCACCACGGGGAAGCGGATGTATTCGTCGATGAGGGTGAGGCCGAGATCGGCGTTCCGCGGAACGTCGATGTCCCGACGAGCACTCACATCGGCGCGCAACGTCTCCAGGATCGTGTCGAGGCTGAGGTCGTCGGCGTGGTCGCGCCACGTGTCGCGCTCCGCATCGGACGCGAAGCAGTAGGCCTTCCACGAAACCGAAAGCCGCAGCTCATCCCAGTTGTATTCCGCGAGCACATCATCAGCCGGACCGCGCAGGACCCACCGATCGCCCTCGGCGCGCAACCCACACCCAGGACCGATCCGCGGCATCGCATCCGCCGCCACCGGCGCCACCCGATCAACACCGTGGAACACCGAGTCGGTATCAAGCACCAGCGCCGTGTTGGTGAGGATCGAATGCCGAACGAGCGGTGCGTCGGGACCATCGGGCCAATAGGCGAGCTCGCCACCGTCGAGATCCGAGAACCACGCGATGCCCGTGGCGATGTGCAACCGCCACTCGTCAAACAGCCCGGAGTGGTGCATCACCACCAGGAGCCATTGCGGCACGGTCTTGCGACTCACCCCGCGGAACTCCGGAACATCGGTATGCACCGCGAGTTCTTGGCCCGGCACCATCAGGTTCGCGTACGCGATCTGCGGCTCGATCACCGGCCGCCCGTGAACCGCGCGCGCCGCTTCCTCCAAACGCTCGGAGTGCAGGAACGGCGCAATACCCTCGGTGAGGAGTTTGCCGCCGTAGGCGTACTCCTCGCGGAAGTAGCTCGTACGCGACGCCAGCGTTCCCACCGCTTCATGGGCGCGGCGCAGGCCGCCCGTGGTGAGGAAGTTGCGCACACTGTCGTGGCGTTGCACCAGCCCCAGCCCTTCGGGGATCTCGATCGGTTCGAGCTCTCCGTACGTGCGATAGCGACCGAACTCGGTGCACAACGCGACGACCGCGCCGGCGTCGGCTCCGTTGAGGAGAGGATCGAGGGCAACAACAACATTCGAGGCAGGCACGGTCGCAGCGTAGGACGCGGCGAGCCCACCGTGCGCGGTCGAAGACATGCCGACGGTTACCGGTCAAGTACTCCTGCCTCGATCAGCGCGCCCTCTGCCTCACTCACACCGCGCGTGTGCATCGCGACGAATCCGGCGGCGTTGGCACCGTCGACGTTGATGATGTTGTCATCGAGGAACAGAATCCGTTCGGCGGGAACGCCGGCAATTTCGGCCACCCGGTCGAACAGGTCACGATCCGGCTTGAGCAGACCCAGCTCGTGGGACAACAGTCGCGGTTCGAAGCGATGGAAGATCGACCACTGCGAGAACCGCTCGTCGGTGTGCATCGCGTTGGTGTTGCTCAGACAACCCACCGCCACCACGGAGCGAACCCGTTCGACCAACGCCTCGGCGCCGGGTAACGGACCGACGGGCCACCGCCGGAATGCGTCGAGAAAGACCTCCGGCGCGACCGTCAACTCCCACTCGGCCACCATCCCGGCCGCGAACTCGTCGGGCGTGCAGTCACCCCGCTCGAACGCCCGAACCCAGGGGCACGTGAGCCACCGCTCCCACAACGCGCCGTCGTTGTCGATCCCCGCGAGTTCACGCATTGCGCCTACCCCGCTGAGCTCGATCAGCACACCGCCGAGATCGAAGAGCACCAGGTCAAAGAGTTGATCCGTCACGCGCCCATACTGGCGCGCCTCGAAGGACTGAGTCCGACTGACCGCCGCCCGGCTGAGCGCTACCTTTCGGCGCTATGGATCTGGCCTGTACCTGGGACGCGCCGCGGCCGTTCGTGCATCCGTTGACCACGCCCGCCGGCGCGGTGCTGAGCGTGGAGTCGCCCGCCGATCACCCGTGGCACCACGCGCTGTGGTTCACGATCAAGTTCGTGAACGGCGAGAACTTCTGGGAGGAATACGGCGAGTTCGGCACGCTGCGCACGACCGACGTCCACGAGACCGCCCACACCGTGACCGCGCAGCTCGAATGGATCGCGCCCGATGGTAAGTCGGTTCGGCTGCGGGAAACCCGCACGATCACGACATCGCCGATCGACTCCGATGCCTATGCGATCGACTGGACCGAGGAACTCTCGGTTCCGGTCGACACCGTGCTCGACCGCACACCGTTCACCACCTGGGGTGGGTACGGCGGACTCACGCTGCGCGGCGCGCCCACCTGGACCGACACCGTGATCCGGCTCGACGACGGTGCGGAGCGCCAACGCGTGCTCGGCGAACCCTCCACCTGGCTCGCCATCGACGGCGTGGCCCACGAGGTCGTCGACACACCACGGCCAGCAGGGGTCGTGTTCTTGGACCACCCCGCGAACGTGCGGGCGCCGAGCCCGTGGTACGCGAGCACGCGGGCCGACACCTATGGCGAAGGGTGGGCCAACTTCGTCAACGCCGCGTTCCTCTGGGAGGAGCCACTCGAACTGCTCGCAGGCAACCCATTGCAACTCCGCTACCGAGTGATCGTCCACGACGGTGCATGGAGTGTCGATCGCATTCGCGCCGAGTACGCACGGTGGCTCGATTGATCGCAGAGACCCACGCGCTCGGCGCCGAACTCCTCGCGTTCACCACGGAGACCGTCACCGCGCTCGTACACCACCACTTCCCCGAGTGGCGGATCCCCGGAACGTTTGCCGGTCATCCCGTGGATGCCGATGTGCGCGCCGATCTCGTCTACACGCTCACCCACCTCGCAACCGGTGGCGTCACCACGGTGGCAGGGGAACCGGTCGAGGCCGTGATCGGTGAACTCCTCACCGGCGTCGTCGGCCGCAACACCCACACGTTCTTCTCCTACAGGATCGCCGAGACACTCCTACGGGTGGGCCCCTTCGCCGGCAACGCGCTCCTCGCTCGATGTTCTCCGGACCAGTGCGCCGAGGTGGCGCTCGCCACCGACAGCCACGACTGGATCGAACTCCTCGATACCGATCTCCTGCCTCGTAACTATGCGGCGGTCCTGTCGCGCTGCGAGCACGCCCGCCACGTACTCGGCCTGAGCGAGGACGCCACCGTTCTCGATCGCCTCATCGATCGGCTTGCTGCACTCCTGGATCAGAACCCGCGACGGTTCCTCGACGATTCGAACGACGGGTCCGGCCGCTACGACATCTACACCGCAGATATTTGGCTGTTCTGCGAACCACTGGCTGAGCGGCTCGGTCCCCGCTGGATCGAGGGGGCCCGCCGGGCGCTCGAGCTGGTGGCCACGGTGGCCGGTCCCGACGCCGCTGCCATCCCATGGGGTCGATCCACCGGCGTGCTCGCAACTGCGTTGACCGTTGAGCTCGCAGCCCTCGCGCTGCGCCCTGACCTCGAAACCGATCACACCGAAGCATGGGCACGACGCGGTGTCGACGCGTTCCGCGCAACACGACGACGATTCGATCCCGACGGCGTCATCGACGCGCACCGGCATCGCAATCAGGACGCGTATCGCGGTCCGGCGCGTCGATTGCAACTCACCCTCGACGTTCTGGGCAAACTCGCGTGGGCCGGTGCCGCGCTGCGCGCCACCCCGCCGGTGGTGATCGCATCACGGCGCGACACCTACCGGAGCACCGACACCGTGGTGGCATTCGAAGCCGACCGACCGGCCGCCGCCTGGGTCCACACCAATGCAGCCGGCAGCGTCGTGATTCCCTTCGTCGGCGCGCGGCGGAGCCACTACCTCCCCGTGCCGCACGCGCCAGGGACCTTCGAAGCACCCGTCGACAACGACCTTGTGGTGTGGGTGCCCATCGTGGTCGAGCACGGTCGGACGGCCACCACTGCGGAGTTGCCGAACGAACTCAGCACCGAGCCTCACGCGGTCACCGCTCGCTGGAACCGCCTCGAAGTCATGGGCCGTGGCCTGAATGGTGACCCACCCGCGCCCCGCTCCGGATCGTGCACCACCACCTACCGAGTCGAGCGCCGGAGCGTCGTCGTGGAGCATGCGCTCGCGCTGGATCATCTGCCCGACGCGATCGCGATGGTGATTCCCGAAACCGCACGCGCACCACTCACCGTTGCGTTCACCGCTGATGTCCCGCACGCAACCACCCGCGTCGTGGTCGACGGCCTGGCCGAGTGGGCCACCCCGTATTCGGGTCTCGCGGCTATCCACCAGATCGACATCGACCCCGCGACGAGCTTCCACCTCACGGCGCGGGTCACGCCAAAGCTCCGCGTCGCTTCGACCGCGCACGGGCATTGGTATGACCGATTGCTGTACGCGCCTATCGCGGATCGAGTGGTCGGGATGCCGTCACCGCTCGGGGTGATGGCCGACCCGGCGACCGATCTCGACGACGTGGAGCTGCTCCATCTGCACTGGCCCGAGTGGTTCGGCTTCGACGACCCTGCCGCGCACCGAGACCTCATCGCGACGCTCGCCGATCGGGGAATTCCCGTGGTGTGGACCGCGCACAACCTCACCCCCCACGATCGCCAACCCGAGGTGTACGACCCGATCTACCAGCAGTGGGCCGATACCGCGGATGCCGTCATCCATCATTCCGAATGGGGCCGCACCCGCATGCTGGAGCGCTACCAGTTCCGTGCCGATTGTCGCCACGAGGTGATTCTCCACGGACACTTCGGCGAACTCTGGCCGCTCGCCACCACACTGACCCGCGCCGACGCCGAAGCCCGCCTCGGTCTCCCGCCCGCCGGTATCCGCATCGGCATTGTGGGGGCGCCGCGAGTCGACAAGCGGGTCATCGAGTTCCTCAACGGTTTCGCCGCGTGCAAACGGGACGACCTCCAGGTGGTCTGTTGGTCACTGCGCATCGACGAAACCGCTCCCGTCGACGACCGCATCGCGATCGCGCAGCACTACCGCGGCGCCAACGAAGCCATCTACGCGACCCGCCTCGCCGCGTGCGATGTCCTCGCGTTTCCCTTTGACCCCGACGGCGACATGCTGGCGACGGGCACCGTGGCCGATGCGATCGGGGTGGGGATTCCCGCGCTCGTGTCCGACTGGCCGTACCTCACCGAGATGCTCGGCGCCGCCGGGATTCCGTGTGGTCAAACCCGCGAGTCGGTGACCACCGCGATCGAAGCCCTGACCAGCGAGCAGGTCGAGTCGGCGCGCCAAGCGACCGTCGCACTCCGACCTCAGTTCGAGTGGGCACCCCTCGCGCAGAGAACCGCGGAGCTGTTCGAGCGCGTCGTCCTCAACGAGCCATAGCCTCGAGCCAGCGCGTCGACCGCCAAAACCCCAGCGTTTGTCGGATTGTGTGCGGCGACCGCCACCTACTCGACAAGCGCTCCGAGGGAGTTCGAGTGTTTGTCGGATTGTGTGCGGTGACCGCCACCTACCCGACAAGCGCCGTAGGGGGTGGCTGGTCGTCGAGCCACCCGTGGAGTACGGCGGCGTCGCGGCGCAGCGCGTCGGGGTCATCGTCGGGCACGAACTCGATGAACGCGACTCGATCGCCGGTCCACGTACCGTCCACCGTCGCGGCCGCATCGAGCACGGCGCGCCAGCGATCGGCCCCATCGCCCAACGGCCGACGGTCCTGGGCGCTCGCCCACTCGTAGACGTGAAGATGCGACAGCCGGGCACCCAACGCTCGGACCTCGATCGCGTCGGACTCGGGAGCCGTCGGACCTTGCCAGTACGGAGGCTGCCAGTACGTGTACAGCTCCGGTCGGTCGACCGCTTCCAACACGCCGAGCGTTCCCGCTACCGTCGCCGCCGCCGTACCGCCGTGATACTCGAGCCCAACGGTGAGACCGCGCGTCCCCGCCGCGGTGCAAAAGGCACGCAGACCGTCAACCACTATCGCGTGCGCGGAAGACTCCGGATCCACACCAAAGGTGGTCCACACTCGAATGTTGGGCGCACCCAACGCAACGGCAGTGTCGAGCAGCCGCTGCGTGTCCCCCAGATCGGGGAGACCCGCCGAGAAGAGGTAGGAACCAACGGACGCGACCACGCAATCGGCCGCAGCCGTGGCCGTACGGGCGCGCACCGCAGCCTGGACGTCTCCGGGTGGTACGTGCACATCGGTGCCCCACTCGATCGATCGCAACCCACATTCATCGGCGAGTTGCGCCACCGCGTCGATCGGCAACCGACGCAGGGTGACTGAACAGAGCCCCGGACGAATCGCGCTCACGCGATGCGATCGATATCCGCGGCCACCACGGGATACCGCGGTGGCTCACCCGCAGCGAACCGTTCGACCTCCTCGACCGCGAGCTCCGAGAGGCGACATAGCTCGTTGCCCATTGCGCCCGCCACATGCGGAGTCACGAACGCGTTCGGCAGCGTGAGCAACGGATGGCCGGCCGGGAGCGGATCGGGCTCGGTGACATCGAGCACCGCCGCCAGACGGCCCGACGTCAACTCCGCCACGAGCGCGTCTTGATCAACCAACGCGGGGCGCGCCGTGTTCAGCACCGTCACCCCGTCGTGCAGCAACGCCAGCTGCGCCGCTCCGATCATCCCGCGCGTCGCCGGCACATCCGGGGCGTGGATCGAGAGGAGGTCCACCGACGCGCACAGATCGTCTAAGTCATCGACCTTCGTCACTCCCAACTTCGTGGCCTCGTCAACCGAGAGATACGGGTCATACACCGACACCACGAGTTCGGTGGCGCGCAGAGCCTCGATCACCAACCGTCCCACGAACGAAGCGCCCACGATTCCCACGCGCGCGCCGCAGTTCCCCACCCGGGTGAGGTCGAGCGCCACGCGCGCCGACGGATCCCGTTGCATCTCGCGGACGAGAAACGCTCCCTTGTTCGCGAGCAGGATCGCACCCACCGTGTACTCCGCCACCGGTACCGCGTTCGCAGCCGCCGCCGAGGTGACGACGATCGATCGCTCCCAGACTGCGTCCGTCACCTGCCACTTCACGGTTCCCGCCGCGTAGGCAAACAGCCGCAGGTGCGGCGCGAGCGCGAGCACCTCAGCCGTCAGGGTCGGACAGCCCCAATGGCCCACCAGGATTTCGGCTTCTCCCAGGAGAGCGTCGGCGCGGGGTGCGTCGAACGCCGACAATGGCGCTCGGTCGAGGATCCGACCCGCGGTATCGAGCCGCTCGAGCTGGGATCGGGTGAAGAGATGTTCGAGCATCCCGTCGAGCATCCCGAACACGATGGTGGGTTTGGTCACGGGCCATGTTCGCGCAGTGAGGCGCGGCCACGTTGCGTGGTGGACTGCCACCGTGGGAGGCTTCACGCCTTCGGAAAAGGGGCCAGGTATGCGGAAGCCGGTTGTTGTCGCGTTGCTGCTCGCCATGGTGGCGACAAGCTGTCGTGTGCTGCTCGTCCCTGATCCGCCCGGACCACGAAGTCGTGACGGCTTTCTCCCATCGTCGTACTGGCAGGCCCGGCAGAACTCGTACCTCGACTACGCGTCAACCCAGTTCTCCCCTGGCTCGCCCACCAACCTGATGTCCAACGCGGAGCACTCCCGCCGCACCGGGACCCCGTTCAACACCGCGGGTATCACGCTGGCGGATTACGCCAACTCGTTCTCGCGGATGGACAACTTCGTCGACACCGCCGACTTCGACCTCACCTACATCATGAACCTCTGGTACGGCTACCGCGACCTCCTCCCCGCGGATCTCAACGCCGCGATCGAGAGTCACATGCGGTCGTTCAAGTACTGGTACACCGACCCACAGCCCACCGGCACGATCGACCAGCGCTACTACTGGTCGGAGAACCACCGCCTCCTTTTTCATACCGACGAGTACCTGGCGGGTCAGGCATTCCCGAACGACGTGTTCAGCAGCGACGGCAACACCGGCGCCTGGCACAAGGAACGCGCCCGCGGGTTCATCGACCGCTGGCTCACCGAGAAGGCCCGCTTCGGTTTCACCGAATGGCACTCCGACGTGTACTACCAAAAGACGTTCGACGCGCTCATCACCGTGGTCGAGTGGGTCGACGACCCGATGTTGACCCAGCGCGCAACGATGCTGCTCGATCTCCTGCTCTTCGATATCGCCATGAAGATCCAGAAGGGCAACTTCGGTGCGACCCACGGCCGCTCCTACATGAAGGACAAGAGCCAAGCCGTCGACCAAGACGTGTTCAACATGGTCAAGTTGCTGTGGGATGACACCACGTTGGGATACTCCTCCACGGGTGACGCCGGCGCCGCGCTGCTCGCCCGGGCCCAGAAGTACCGGGTGCCCGCGGTGATTTTGCGCGTCGGCCAGTCGAAGCACACGACCATCGACCAAGAACACATGGGAATCCCGCTCGACGCGGCCGCGCCCGTCGATCGGACACAGACCGGACTGCTCGGCCACTCATTCAGCGATCCAGCCGAGGTCGAGTTCTGGTGGGAGCGGGGCGCGCACACCGCGTGGCAGATCGTTCCGCTCACGCTCGACACGCTGGACTCGACCGGACTGTGGGAGTCCGACTTCTACAAGGACTTCAAACCGATTGCCGACATCACGGGCGGGGATCGGGCGGTCGCCCAGGATCTCGCCCAATCGCTCGAACCCCTGCTCGGCTTCGCGCTCCTCACCGAGGTCGACACCTACACGTACCGCAGCGATTCGGTGATGCTCTCCACCGCCCAGTCGTACCGACCGGGTCGCTTCGGCGAACAGGCCCACGTTTCGCAGGCCACCCTCGACGAAAACGCGATCGTGTTCACCACCCATCCAAAGAACGAGCCTTCGATCAGCACCCAACCCGCGGACCGGGACGGCTACTGGACCGGCACCGGTTCGTTGCCGCGCGCCGCGCAACACGGTGCCCTCTCGATGAGCTTGTATGCGCCCACGTTCGCCAACCCCGGCCCGCCCCTCACCGCGTTCCGGTACTTGGACTACACCCACGCCTACTTCCCGCAGGAGCGCTTCGACGAGGTCACGCAAAGCGGGAACTGGACGTTCGGCCGCAGAGGCGACGGGTATGTGGCGCTCTATTCGTGGCGACCCGTCCACTGGCGCGACTATCCGGATCCGGCGGGTCGAGTCAACAACCTGACCCAACCGTTCGATCTCGTGGCCGATGGCGGCGCCGACAACGCATGGCTCACCCAGGTGGGTGACGCGAAGAAGTTCGGCGACTTCGCCGCGTTCCAAGCCGCGGTGCTCTCCCACGACGTGGGCGTGACCCCGCGGCCGGCGAACGGCGCGCTCCCGGGCGGCTTCGACGTGACGTACGAATCCCCCACCGAAGGAGCGGTCGCGTTCGGCACGACCGGGTCGCTCTCGGTCAAAGGTGTCGACACCCCGCTGAACACGGGCAAGCGCTACGACAACCCCTGGGCCCTCGCCACCTTCGACACCTCCAAGATCACCATCGCGGACGCGGCCGGTGATCTTCGCCTCGACTTCGCCAACGCATCACGCGCCGCGAGTTCCAAGCGCGTGCGTCATGGCCACCGCCACGAGCGGGATTCACTCCAGGACGGCGAGGCCCGCTGACGGCACCACTAACCTCCCGGCCGTGACCAGTCCGGTGGACTCTGCTTCGAACCCGGGCCCGGCGAACGTGCGATGACCCACGCGCTCGGTATCGACGTGGGCACCACCAACGCAAAGGTCGCGATCGTCGACGACACCGGACGCCTTGTGACCGCCGCGGCGCGGCCGATCAACACGGTCAGGGACGGCGAGACTGCGGAACAGGATCCCCACCTTCTATGGGCCGCGGTCGTCGAAGCGATTCATGAAGTGGTGGCCGCCGCGCCGGCCGCCGCGGCCGACGTCGGACACATCGGGGTCGACAGTCAGTACTCCTCCACGGTGCCCGTAGACGCGAGCGGCCAACCCGTGGGTCCGCTCATCATGTATCTCGATCGGCGCGGCACGGATCACTGCCTCGCCATCTTCGGCCGGGAACCCGACGCATTCCTGACCTTCATCGAACATCACGGCATCCCGCCGGTGGGCGGAGGCGCATCCATCTCCCACATGCTGTATTTCCAACACGATCGTCCGGAAATCCACGCGCGGACTGCCGCGTATCTGGAGCCGATGGACTATGTGATCGCACGGCTCACTGGGGTGATCGCGGCGAATCAGTGCACCCAGTTCACCGCGCTCCTCACCGACAACCGCACGCTCGGAAGTACCGAGTACGACCCCGAACTCGTGCGTATGAGCGGCATCGACGCGAGCCGGCTCCCGCCGCTCCGATCCCCCACCGAGCCAATCGGCCCGCTCCGAGCCGACATCGCGGCCCAGCTCGGGATTCCGGCGACCGCGGTCGTGCACGCGCCGATCAATGACAGCCACGCCGGTGTGATTGCTACCGGCGCACGGCGCGCCGATCGCGTCGGCCTGATGATCGGCACTACCTCGGTGTTGCTCGACATCACCGACCACCACGGCACCGACCTCGATCACGAGGTGCTGTCGATGCCGAGCCCGTTCCCCGGCGAGTACATCGTGTGGGCTGAGAACGGACTCGGCGGCAAGGTGGTAGAACACGTGCTCGAGCACATCGTGCACGCCACCGACGAGCTCGGTGATCACTCCACCCCCGATCGGTTCGCGCGGCTCGACGATCTCCTCGCGGGAGTCGCACCCGGGAGCAACGACGTGCTCTTCCTCCCCTGGCTCGCGGGTTCGCTGTCGCCCATTGCGGATCCCAACGTGCGCGGCGGGTTCCTCAACCTGTCGCTCGATACCGACCGGCGTCACCTCGTGCGCGCGGTCATCGAAGGCATCGGGTACAACATCGCGTGGTTGCTGCCGGTGGTAGAGGCCTTCTCCGGTCGGGCCGATCAGGAGATCGTGTTCGGTGGTGGCGCGGCCCGTTCCGGGCAATGGGTGCAGACCCTCGCCAACATCCTCGACCGCCCCGTCTCGGCCGTGGTCGATCCCCACCAGGTGATCGCACGCGGCACCGCGTTGTACGCGTTGCACCGCGGCGGGCTTCTCACCGCGGATGATCTGAACACCATGGTCGATGTGGCCACGCGCGTCGAGCCGCAGGCGGAGCACCGTGGCACCTACGACCGCCTCCAGACTCAGTTCATCGCCGCGTTCGAAGCGCTGCGCCCCATCTACGCAAGTCTGAACACCACCTGATGCAACGAACCACAACCTGAAGGACACATGATGGCTGCTTACCCCTACGCCGATCGATTCCCCGTGTTGCGCGGTATGCCGTCGGAAGGTCGTGATCGCAACTCGATCATCAACGAGCTGCGTGAACTCGCGACCGCGGAGGACAAGACCTGGGAAACCGGGAAGTGCTCGGGCACCATGTACTGCGGCGACCACGACCACTACGACTTCATGAACGAAGTGTTCGGGATGTACAGCCACATGAACGTGCTCCAGCGCGACATGTGTCCGAGTGCCACGCGCTTCGAAGGCGAGATCATCGCGATGGCGCTCGACCTCATGCATGGTGACGCCGCGCAGAGTGCCGACGATGGCCCCGTGGGACTCATCACCTCCGGCGGGACCGGCAGCATCTTGCACTCGGTGCTCGCGTACCGTGAGTGGGCGCGCAACGTGAAGGGCATCGACCGCCCCAACATCATCAAGCCGGAGACCGCACACCCGGCGTTCAACAAGGCGTGTCACCTCGTGGGCGTGGAGCTGCGCCAGGCGCCAATCGACCCACTCACTGCGCAGGCCGACGTGAACGCCATCGCCGCGCTCATCGACGAGAACACCGCGGCGATGATCGGCTCCGCGTGCAACTACGGATACGGCACGATCGACCCCATTGCCGAGATGGGCCAGCTTGCGCTCTCCCATGACATTGGCCTGCACGTGGACGGTTGTCTCGGCGGATTCATCCTGCCGTGGGGCGAGCAACTCGGGTACGACATTCCGGCGTTCGACTTCCGCGTCCCTGGCGTCACGAGCATCTCGGCCGACACCCACAAGTACGCATACGGGTTGAAGGGAACCTCGGTCCTGTTGTTCCGTGACCGCATCCTGCGCAACGGCCAGTACTTCTACCTCACCGACTGGACCGGCGGAAAGTACTGCTCCCCAGGCATCGACGGTTCGCGCTCGGGCGGCCTACTTGCAGCCACATGGGCCGGCATGGTGTCACTCGGACGCCAGGGTTACCTCGGCTACGCGAAGCAGATCTTCGAGACCGCGTTCGCGATGCAAGACGCAGTGAAGTCGCACTCGGAGCTGCGCCTCATCGGTTCGCCCACGTTCTGTTTCAGCTTCACGTCGGACGAGTTCGACATCTACCACGTGAACGATTTCATGCGGCTGCGCGGCTGGCGCTTCAACGGCCAGCAGTACCCGAACTCCATTCACATGGCCGTGACGCGTCCCCAGACACAGGACGGGCTCGCCGATTCGTTCGCCGATGATCTCGCCGAGGCCGTGGTCTACGCAGTGGAGCACAAGGGCGAGAGCGCGAAGTCGAGCGGCATCTACGGCGGCATCCCCGGCGGCGCCACCGAAGAAGCGACCTCGTTCATCGAGACGATCATGGCCTCGATGATGGATGAGCAGCAGGCGTTACCGCCGGTCGCCTGACCTCCCAGTTCCTACCGCTTGTCCGCTGACGACGATGAGGGGTCTGCTGCGGAACCATCGGGTGGCCCTCACTGGCCTCGAACAGCGCCAACATCGTGCGACCGCCGTCGGTCGCGCTCAGCGCCACGAATCTCACCCGAGGTCTCGCTGATTCCCGTCACCCTTTGGTTGCGATGAAGTCGATGAGCGCCGACGTGCCGTGATGGCCTGCACCTTCCTCGATCGTGGTGTCGTAGCTCTCGAGGCGCTCGATTTCGAAGCCAGCGAACGCATCGGTGAGGAGAGCTTCGGAGTACATGTGCGCCGGGTCCGACGGGCCCCCAGTTCCGTTGTTCACCTGTTCCGGGCGGTAGCCGTGGAGCAGGAGGCGCCCGCCAGGGCGCAACGTGCGCTCGAAGCCCTCGAAGACCATGCTGCGTTGCTGCGGATCGAGGAACTGGATGAACACGGCCACGACCATGTCGTAGGCATCGGGCACCCAGTCCCAGTCGAGGATGTCGGCCACCCGCGCGTCGACGGCCACGCCGCGTTGCTCAGCGAGTCGCCGGGCCTTCGCGACACCGACCGACGAGATGTCCATTGCCGTCACCAGCAGGCCCTGTTCTGCGAGGAACACCGAATTACGGCCCTCGCCGTCACCGACGACCAGCACAGTTGAGCCCCGCGCGAGCAGATCCCTGTGCCTCGTCAGGAACGCAGCGGGTTCGGTACCGAAGAGGTACTCGTCCGCCGAGTAGCGATCGTCCCACATCGGTGCTTCAAACATCTTCGAAGTCATGCCTCCCAGAATGCCATTTTCGGTCGACTGGAAGTCAGGAAAGCGCGGGACCGGATATCAGCGCGGCGTCGGGCCGTTGAGGTCTGACTGGTTCGACCGACCGGTACCGGTGAGCAGCGCGGGCCGATCGAGTCCTCTGACCGCTTGGCGGTCGGCGCCAGACCGATCAAACATGTTGTCGACCACCCAGGCGTTCGTTCATCACATCTGACGGCTGCCCGTTCACACCCAATCGGGGCCGCTGACCGAAGTCGACTAGCTCCTTGCGCCGACCCGCTTCAGCGCTCGGGCAGTGAGCTGCTTGGCGATCGCCCGCGTTCCGGACGGATCGCCCTGCTGGCTGTTCGTCACGTAGTACAAAGTGACCACGACGCGACCAGATTGACCGATCGTCTCCACGATGTCGTGCGAGTTGTCGGTTCCGCCGAGTATCTCGTCCGAGAATCGCGCCTGACGTATGCGGACCGGCTGTCCGTTCGCGTCGGACTTCGTGCTCTCCGTTTTGATATCGGACCGAGGCTTGCGCCCGTTCGCCTGGCGAAACTCATTCTCTGCCGGATTGACGCCGTTGCTGCGGTCGTACCGCTCAATCGCGCTCAAAATGCAGTCACCGAACGCCCCTTCACTCGTCTCCTTCGCCGCCGCCGCAGCAGCGCCGGCATTCGGGTACACGGCGACAGTGAGCTGTGCAACAGCGGGGTCGGGACCACCCTGATCCATATAGTTCCTGGTGTCGGATGGCCAGTACCCGAGGACCGGGGATGAGGCGACTGTCGTCGCCGACTGTCGCTTCGTGTCCTTGTGGCCGCACTGTCTCGTGATCACGGGATCCGCGTAGTCCAGCCGCTGCAAGTCTCTCCACGCTCCGGCATCGAGCGTTCTGATGTCCGCTAGAGACTGCGCGTCCGCGCTCGACACGGAAGAGTCCCCGCCACTGCACGCCGCGAACACGACGGCGGACACCGTCGCTATGACGACCCTGCCCAACACCATGCGGCGCACCGTAGCGTTCAACACCGCGCACTCGTACTCACCCGGGGTCTTCCGGCATTCACCCACCGCCCGCGATCTCCCCCCTAGCCACCCAGGGGAGCGGTAAGCACACCCGAGAAACGGTTGCCGCGGACAGCACCCTTTTCGGAGGTCGAGTCTGCGAGTGCGGATTGTTCTGACGCGTCCGCGGACGCGTCAGAACGGCGAGGTGATGGCGAGTCCAGCTCGGCAGAGCACTTGTGCTCTGCATTCCGAGGGCGCGGGACCGATACCCATTTTCCGGAATTCCTGTTAGCTATACACGTGTATAGCTATGCCGAATCTCCGAAAACGAGTACCGGCACGCCAGCACGAACGCGGCCACACCCGTGACGTGCGCTGAGCGCGAGGAGCGGGAACCACACCACCCACGCGGCACGTCACTCGACCGCGGATGCGTTCCGCGGAGCGTCCCAGAATCTGCCAGTGCGTTCCGCGGAACGAATCGGACTACGAAGGGAGCGAGTTCCAGCGGCGGAGCGCGGGCGCACCGTGCTCCGAGCCGATGATGCTGATCGATGCCGGATCGAGGGTCAGGACCCGTCCGGCCGTCGGCGGCAATCCCAACACGCAGGCCGTCAGGATCCGGAGGATGTGAGCGTGGGCGATGATCAGCACGCGCCCGTCCGCTCCTGCGCAGCGCTCGAGCACTCGATGAGCGCGCACCGCAACATCGGTGATCGCCTCACCGTCCACGATGGGAGACGTCCACACGCTCCAACCGGGGATCTCAGCCTGGATCTCTTCCGTGGTGCGACCTTCATAGACGCCGTAGTCCCACTCGACGAGATCATCGACGACCTCGGCATTGGCAAAGCCCGCGATCCGCGCCGTGGCGCGCGCCCGCACCAACGGACTCGTCAGCACCGTTGCGAACGCCTGATGGTTGAGTGGCTTGCACAGCGCCGCGGCTTGCCGTTGACCAACATCGGTCAACGGCAGATCCGTGCGGCCGGTATGACGAAGGGCCTCGCTCCACTCGGTGGCACCGTGGCGCACCAGCCAGATCTCTGGAGGTGCGGCTTCAATCACGTGCGGTGCTCGACGCCGTTCGGTCCGGCGACCAAGAGGTCGGTAGCGAGACCAAGAAACAGGCCGTGCTCCACGATGCCGGCGCGACGAGCGAGGCGCCCGGCCAACACCGGCGCATCGGCGATCGGCTTGAACGCCGCGTCCAGAATCCAGTTTCCGCCATCGGTGACGAACTCTGCGCCGCCGCCTGCGCGCCGCAACGTGACCCCGGCGCCCATGTCATCGAGATACTCGGCTTCGGGACGCCACCCGAACGGCGACACTTCCACCGGAAGGACCACCCGTCCGCCGAGGCGTTCGGTCGGCTTGGTGTCGTCCACCACGATCACCAGACGCGCGCTGGCCTGGGCGACCATCTTCTCCCGCCACAATGCGCCGCCAGCGCCCTTGATCAGGTTCAGGTCCGGGTCCACTTCATCGGCACCGTCGATCGTGAGATCGACCATCGGATGATCGGCGAGCGTGGTCAAGGTGATGCCGGCAGCCAGCGCTTCCTTCTCGCTGGCACTCGATGTGGGAATGCCCACAATGTCGATCTGGCCCTCCGCGATGCGGGCGCCGATGGCGCGGATGGCGAAGGCCGCGGTGGTGCCAGTGCCGAGTCCAACCACCATGCCGGACTCAACCCATCCTGCTGCGAGTTCTCCGGCTGCCTGCTTGTGCGCGTCGAGGGTCATACCCCGAGTTTCACCCACGGACACTGCCGAGCACCGGATCGTGCCAGCCACCGTCGCGACCAATCAGAGATTCGGCCTCGACCGGACCCCAGGTTCCGGGCGCATAGGGAATCACCGCGCTGTGCTTGGTGAGTACCCGGTCGACCACCCGCCAGGCCTGTTCTACGCCGTCTTCTCGGGCGAAGAGCAGCCCTTCCCCCTTGATGGCGTCGCCCAACAAGCGCTCGTACGGACTCATCTCGTCCACGAATTGATTGCAGAGAAACAGCTCGCGAGATTCACCGATCATTGCTTCGCCGGGCAGCTTGGCCCGCGCGCCGATAGCGATCGTGATCTCCGGAGTGAACCGAAATCGTACGTAATTGCCGTGGCCCTCGGGCAGATCCGAGTCGGCGAACACGTGTTGCGGCGGGCCGTGCAGCTCCACATGGACCTCGGTGCACCGGATCGGGAGATTCTTGCCGGCCCGGATGTACCAGGGAACGCCGGCCCAGCGCCACGAGTCGATATGCAGCCGACACGCCACGTAGGTCTCCACATCCGAGTCCGAGGCGACTCCCGGTTCGTCCCGATAGCCAGTGAACTGACCCCGCACGAGATCGCGCGGCGTCATCGTTTCGACCGCGGTGAAGACTCGCTCCTTCCCGTCGCGCAGCGCCGCGGCACCCATCCCGAGCGGCGGTTCCATCGCCAGCAGCGCCACGATCTGGAACAGATGGTTCTGGACCACATCTCGCAGCGCGCCGACCTCGTCGTAGAACTTCCCGCGACCCTGCACACCGAAGTCCTCGGCCATCGTGATCTGCACGCTCGCCACGTAGTTGCGGTTCCAGATCGGTTCGAGAAACGAGTTCGCGAAGCGGAAGTAGAGCAGGTTCTGCACTTCCTCCTTGCCGAGGAAGTGATCGATGCGGAACACGTGCGACTCCGGGAAGACCTCGTGCACAATCCGGTTGAGCTCGCGTGCCGAGGCGAGGTCACGGCCGAACGGCTTCTCCACAATCAGCCGGGCGTTGTCGGCCGCGCCGCTTGCACCC
The DNA here is from genome assembly GCA_046598395.1 of Acidimicrobiia bacterium. Lineage (GTDB taxonomy): Bacteria > Actinomycetota > Acidimicrobiia > IMCC26256 > JAENVU01 > JAENVU01. Next base: position 50,398 of record JBKJIQ010000035.1, on the reverse strand, counting down.
AGCGATTTCACCACTGGTCCGAACAGGCTTGGCGGTATCGCGAGGTAGTGCGCCGGGGAACGCGCGCCCACGCCATCGAGCGTGCTCTTCAACTCGCGGAACGTGACCGGATCGGCGTAGTCACCATCCACGTAATGAAGCGAGTTCATGAGGTGGTCGAACGCCGGAGCGTCGGTGACGCCACCGTGCTCATCGATGCTGGCCCGCATGAGTTCCTTGAGGCCATCGAGGTTCATACCGCTGCGGGCAACCCCCACGATCGGCACATCCAGACGGCCGTGGCGCGCCATCGCGTACAACGCGGGGATCGTCATCTTGTGACCGAGGTCGCCGGTGGCGCCGAACCAACAGAGTGCGTCGGCTTTGCCCACCGACTCGTTACGACTTTTCGGCATGGCCACCGAACTCCTTGCGCATCGCCGAGAGGATCCGGTTCGCGAAGTCCGACTCGCCGCGCGATTCAAACCGGTCGAACAGTGCGGCCGAAAGCACGTGGATCGGCACGCCTTCGTCGATGGCGGCGAGCGCCGTCCACCGACCCTCGCCCGAGTCCGAGACCCGACCCTCGAAGTCTTCGAGCGTCGGCGACTGCGCGAGTGCGTGCGCGGTGAGGTCGAGCAACCACGAAGCCACCACACTCCCCCGTCGCCACACTTCGGCCACCGCCGGAAGATCAAAGTCGTATTGGTAGTACTGCGGGTCACGCAGCGGCGTGGTCTCGGCGTCGTGTTCCTGACTCCGGCTGCCAACGTCGGCGTGATGCAACACGTTCAGCCCTTCGGCGTATGCGGCCATCATCCCGTACTCAATGCCGTTGTGGACCATCTTCACAAAGTGTCCGGCGCCGGCAGGTCCACAATGCAGGTAGCCCTGCTCCGCGGTCGACGGTTCTCCCGTGAGTCCATCGGTACGCGGTGCGGAGTCGATGCCGGGTGCGATCGTGCGCAGGATCGGATCGAGGTGCTCCACGATTTCCCGCTCGCCACCGATCATCAGACAGAAGCCGCGCTCGAGCCCGAACACACCACCGCTCGTTCCGATATCCACGTAGTGGACACCCTTGGGCGCGAGGGCCGCGGCCCGATCGACGTCGTCGCGGTAATACGAGTTCCCACCATCGATCACGATGTCGCCCGCGTCCATCAAGGCTGCGAGATTCATGATCGTCTGACCCGTGAACGCGGCGGGCACCATCACCCATGCCGAGCGGGGCACCGAGAGCTTGGACACAAAATCTTCGAGGCTCGCCGCACCGGTGGCGCCTTCGGAGACAAGCGCCGCCACCGCGTCGGTGCTCACGTCGAACACCACACACTCGTGGCCGTCGCGTGTGAGGCGCCGCACCAAGTTGGCGCCCATCCGCCCCAGACCCACCATTCCAAGCTGCATTGCGTTCCCTTCAGCGATCGCGGAGACGCCGGTAGCGGCGAATCAGCGCGTTGGTCGACGAGTCGTGGCTCAGGTCCTCGTCACTCTCAGGCGCCACCTGGAGTTCCGGGACGATCCGTTGCGCAAGTTGCTTGCCCAGTTCCACGCCCCACTGATCGAACGAGTTGATGTTCCACACCGCGCCTTGCGTGAAGACCTTGTGTTCGTAGAGCGCGATCAGCTGGCCGAGCGTATGAGGGGTGAGTTCGGGCAACACGATCACATTCGACGGGTGATTGCCGGCGAAGACCCGGTGCGCAACCTGATCAGCATCGACTCCGTCGGCGATCACCTCATCACGGGTCTTGCCGAACGCGAGTGCTTCGGGTTGCGCGAGCAAGTTCGCCACCAGCAGATCCTGATGCTCGCCGAGCGGTTCCGCGGCCCGGATGACTCCGATGAAATCGCACGGAATCAGCTTCGTTCCCTGGTGGATCAGTTGGTAGTACGCGTGCTGTCCATTCGTGCCGGCCTGCCCCCATACGATCGGTCCGGTCTGCGTGGCGACCGGCTCACCCTCGCGGGTCACCGACTTTCCGTTGCTCTCCATGTCGAGCTGTTGGAGGTAGGCGGGCAGATGGGTGAGGTACTGGCTGTACGGGAGAACGGCCAGCGTCTCGGCGCCGAAGAAGTCGTCGTACCAAAGTCCGATCAAACCCAGGAGCATCGGCAGGTTCGACTCGATCGGTGCGCTGCGAAAGTGCTCGTCCATCGCATGGAAGCCCGCGAGCATTTCGGCGAAGTGGTCCGGCCCGATCGCGATCATGAGCGAGAGACCAATGGCGGAATCGAACGAATACCGGCCGCCGACCCAATCCCAGAACCCGAACATGTTGTCGGGATCGATCCCGAACTTCGTGACTTCCGCCGCGTTCGTGGACACCGCGACGAAGTGCTTCGCGACCGCGGCATCGTCGTGCAATTTCGCGAGCGACCACGCACGCGCAGACTGGGCGTTCGTCATGGTCTCGAGGGTGGTGAACGTCTTCGACGCCACGATGAAGAGTGTGGTCTCGGGGTCGAGATCGCGCGTCGCCTCCCGGAAATCCGAACCGTCGACGTTCGAGACGAAGCGATACGTCATCGTGCGATCCGCAAAGGCTCCCAACGCAGTCGTCGCCATGCGCGGGCCGAGGTCGCTGCCCCCGATGCCGATGTTGACCACCGCTTCGATGCGCCGCCCGGTATGACCGGTCCAGTCGCCCGACCGGACCCGATCCGCACAGGAGCGCATGCGATCCAGGACTTCGTGCACCTCGGTGACCACGTTCACGCGGTCGACGAGAATCTCGGCGTCCCGTGGCGCTCGCAGCGCCACGTGCAAGACCGAACGGTGCTCGGTGACGTTGATGGGATCACCGCGGAACATCGCGTCACGAAGTTCCTCGACCCCGGCCCGACGTGCGACCGCGGCCAAGAGCGTGATCGTCTCCGCCGTCATCCGGTTCTTCGAATAATCCACGAACAGATCGCCGGCCTCCACCACGAAGGTGTCACCGCGGCTCGGATCCGCGGCGAAGAGGTCTCGCAGATGAACGTCGCGAACGGTGTCGAAGTGCGCGAGTAGCGCCTGCCATTCCGAAGTGGCGGTGATTGATGTCATCAACCGTCGAGCATACGGTCGTGACTCCTCGAGTTCGGGCTATCCGAGTTCGACGAGCTTGCTCAATCCCAGCCAGTCCAACAGGTCGGTGAGCTGGGCCGTAAGCCACGACATCCGATCGAGCACCAGCATCACACCGAACGCGAAAAGAATCGCAGCCGAGATCAGCGTGATGACCCGAAGGTGGCGGCGCAGAAATCCGAGAGCGGCCGTCGACGCGCCGAACGCAACACCAACGGCAAGGAACGACACCCCCATCCCGATCGAATACGCGGCGAGCAGCGACACCGCGCGCCCGGTCGTTTGCGTGGCGGCAACACCAAAGACGGCGGCGAGCACGGGGCCGAGGCACGGCGACCACCCGAAGCCGAATGCCGCCCCCACAATCGGTGCCGTCGCCCAACCGAATCGGCGGTCCACCTGGAAGCGCGCTTCCGGATAGAGGCGCGGCGCGCGCAGCAGCTGCGACCCTGCCAGATACAGCGCCATCAGCATCACGATGACGCCGGAGACGCGCGTCAGCGTGTGCTGGTTGTCGAAGGCCGCTTGGCCGATCCGGCTGGCCGCGAGGCCGAGGACGGTGAACACGGATCCGAAGCCGAGGGTGAAGAGCGCGGTGGTGATCGCGATCCGTCCGAAGTTGGCCCGTTCACCCGCTTCGAGCTCGGGCACCGAAAGTCCGCTGACCACGCTCAAGTAGCCCGGCACCATCGGCAGCACGCACGGCGACAGGATCGACACCACTCCGCCGCCGAACGCGACGATCACCCCAACGTCGGCCGTCGACACGCCAAGCACGGTGCGCAGGCTACGGCCCGGCCGACCCAACCTCGGCTTCGGGATCCCCCGTAACGAATCGCCCAAAGACGAACATTTGTTCGCCTCTGTCTCACCTCTCCGCTAGCCTCGCCACCGCATGGTGAGCAGGAGGAAGCAATGACCGAACGTCGTCCCACAACCACATCGAACTTCGGCGTGTCGCGCCGCGAAAGCCATGATGCATCAGCCTTCTACGACCGGTTCCAGGCGCCGGAACTCTCAAAGGCGGACGACGTCCCCGACCCGGACCCGATCGCGGAACCGTTCCTCTGTGAAGACGCGCGCACCATGACGGCGATCGCCGACGGCTCGGTGGCGCTCGTCGTCACATCGCCGCCGTATTTCGCCGGTAAGCAGTACGAGGAGGAACTCGAGCGAGAAGGCATCCCAGCCTCCTACCTCGAGTACTTGGACCTACTGCGCGACGTGTTCGGCGAGTGCAAGCGGAAACTCGAACCCGGTGGACGCATCGCCGTGAACGTGGCGAACCTGGGGAGAAAGCCGTATCGCAGCCTCTCGGCTGACGTCATCAGGATTCTCCAAGACGATCACAAGATGCTGCTGCGGGGTGAACTCATCTGGCAGAAGGGTGAGGGTGCGTCAGGCTCCTGCGCGTGGGGATCGTTCCGGAGCGCCGCCAACCCGGTACTCCGCGACATCACGGAACGCGTCGTGATCGCCAGCAAGGGCCGCTTCGATCGCGCTCGGTCGGTCAAACAGCGCGCCAGCGAAGGGCTTCCGCATCAAAACACCCTGATGACCGAGGACTTCATGGCCATGACCCTGGACCTCTGGGATATCCCGCCGGAGAGCGCGCGGCGCGTCGGCCATCCGGCACCATTTCCGGTCGAACTCCCCGAGCAGTTGATCCGGCTCTACACCTTCGAGAACGACCTCATCCTCGATCCGTTCATGGGCAGCGGATCCTCCCTCGTCGCCGCGGCCCGACTCGGACGCCGATACGCGGGCTACGACCTCGACCCGGCGTACGTCACGATCGCTCGGGAGCGGGTGGCGGCCGTCAGCCAACCGGAGCCGTCCGTGCGAGCGCCAGGGTCCACGGCGCGTCAACCATCCGCGGCACCCTCGGGGAGTGACGACGAATCCGAAGACTTTCAGCGGCGGGCCACGCGCGAAGGCAAGGCGGCCCAGAAACTCGCGGAGGAAGTGCTCGAGCAAGCCGGGTTCATCATCGACGAGCACAACAAGCGGATACCCAAGACCGGCGTCACCATGAACTACATCGCGCACGATCAAGACGGCGCAACCTGGTTCTTCGACGTCTCCGGTGCGTTCAAGTCACACCGAGGTGGACTCCTCCGCACCGACACGGTGTGGAAGTCACTCGGTCGAGCGAATGCGCTGCGATCACAGGTCTTGGAGGGAATACCGCTCGTGTTCCTCACGACCCACCTCCCCAAGCGGCCCAGCGAAGGTGACGCCGCACTGAGGGCCGCCGGACCGAACGCATTCTTCGACGCAATCGAGATGCTGTCGGACGAGGGTCGCGCTCGTCTGGCGCGCTACGCCAGCGGAGGAGTCAAGGAACCCGAAGTCGGATTCTGGACCATCCGCGATCTCGACAACCGGTCGGCCTAGGTGCCGAAAATCATCGCCTGCGCGATCGTGCACGACGATCCTCCTGAGGTCTTCCTCGCCGAAGATCTCGAAACCCTCAACTGGGTCCTCGCGCTGAAGCTCATTGCGTCGACTCCCGGACGGGATATCTCTCCGGGCCTGCGGCAGCAATTGCGTGCGGCCGTGTTGGCCGAACACTGGGCCGAGGCTGTCGGCCTCTGGATGGAAGTGCGCCCCGGAAACATCGACGTGTATTCGTCGTATGACCTCCACGGCGCATCCGACGTTGCGCTGGCCGCCGAAGAACTTCAGTTCAGCCCGCTGTTCCAAGACTGAGAGTTCCCCGACCGATGCCGGGTGTCCTGACCGAGGTGACCGAACTCGCAACGGCACTCGGAATTCTCGCCTACGACCTTCGCGATGGCATCGTCCGGCGGCCAGCCATCCTCCGTCATGTCGACGCGGTGACATGGGACCGACTCGCCCGAACGTTCGACGCCGGCGATCATCGAATCCAGTTCGAGACGGCATTCGAGAATGGGATGGCGTTCAGAATCGCCGAAGACGGCTTGCGCGGGCGCGAGCCCAAGCTCGTCGAGTGGAAAGGGCCGCACAACCCGCCCGGTGATGACGTCATTCCTGCCGATCTCCGTATCGACCACGTCTACCAAGTGAGCTGCAAGTACCGATCCCGGATCATGCAGAACGCCGGGCCCGCGAGACTCTTCGATCACGGCCTTGCGACCGAACGACGCGCCGGATCAGATTGGTTTCACGAGGTTGCACCTCAGGAGTATCAGACCTTCTACGACGTTGCGCGGGTGATCGCCGGCACCGACCTTCCCGAGTCGGTTGACCAACTCGACGCGACCGCGCGTGAGAAACTGAAGGTGGCCCTGCGCCCACGCCGATTACCTGATGAAATGCACGAGCCCTGGCAGGAGCTGAGCGCGGCGGTGGCCGTGCGTTCCGCGGAGCGCTGGCGTGCGCAGCTCACCACCCCCGGCGCCAAAGTTCGCATGCTCTGGAGACTTCTGCGCGTTGGTGACGCTCCGTACTTTGTCCTCGGTGCGGACGGCACGAGGCATCTCCGGCTTCGGGTCGCCTCCGCGTGGGATTGGATGCAGTCCTTCGAACTGAGATCGCTCACGGTCGAAGCGCGCTCGGCCGGTCAGCCCGAGGTTGCCTGGCGAGCGGTCACCCGCGATCGACTGACGCACGCGGATTGCGAGGTCGCGGGACACGTCGAGATCCGTTGGAGTCACGGACGATTCTCTGGATCACCCGAGGCGAAGATCTATCTCGGTACTGCGCTCGGGGACACACCCGGGTACTTCGAACTGATCTGATTGATCAGACCTTAATACCTCAATACCTCGCCCGGCGCCGGTTAGACAACCCGCCGACGCGAGCGACGGAGCAGCATGCCACCACCGCCGAGGGCAACGGCAACGATCGCGAACAGCGCGAGTGACCCCGCGCTTCCACCATCGCCGTTCGAACCCGGCGAGTCCGTCGCGCCGGCAACCCGTCCCGCAGCCACCCGCCGGGTCGCGCCGCGCGTCGCTCGATTGGCCCGCACCTCCGCGGTCGCGGGTACGACCGTGGTCGTGGTGGTGGTCGAACCGAGCGCAGCGTAGAACGCAGCGATCTGTTCCGGCGTTGCGCCCGGCGCCAAGGTAGGCCCGGTCCCCGCCGGAGCGACGCCCCCAGCACCTCCCGTGGGCGGAAGGTTCGAAGGCGGCGGCGCGGGCACGGTCGTGGTGGTGGTTGCGGGTTCCGGCGGCACCGGGGACCACGCCGGCGCGGTGCCGGTCCCGAACTTCCAACCCTCCACATCGCCGTCGCGGACTTGGGTCGAACCGCCGCCGGCTCGGGAGTACGTGAACGACGACGTTCCACTCGGCGCGCGGAAATATGCCCAGTATCGGTTGTCGCCGTCGGTGCCGCCGAGACAGTTCGGGCCGGCATCGCGACCAACGCCGAAGAGCCGACACACTGCACCACCCTGACCGGAGAAGGAATAGACCACGGGCTCCGCGCCGGCGAGCTGCAACGCCTGGATTCCGGTGATGGAGTCGCCATCGAAGCTGATGACCTTCTGGTAGGTGGTCGTACCGGTATCCACGACGACCATCGCCCGATGCGCGCCGGCGGCGTGTGCCACTCCGGAACCAGGGATACCCACCACTCCGGCAGTCGCGAACGCCGCGACCAATGCCGCGAGCACAGCTCTTCGTTGGATCATGACCAACCTCCGCGGGCCCCTCTCCACGAGGGCCGCTCATTTCGGACCCCGAAGGGGCGGATACACCGGCGGGCCGGTGGAGCGCGGCGGAAGTCCTGGCTCACGGGCCGAAACTCGTAGTTTCGATCCGCTCACAGTTGCGGGTCAGCGCCGGTCTCGCACCGGCTTCCTCCACCCAATGACCGAGATCGACCCGGTCAATCGGTCACGCCCACCATCCGGGGTTGGGCACGACCGCGCTCGAGCGGTCACCCTAGGGGAATGCATCGGCCCGCGGCAACGCCACACCCTTGGCATTCGGTGGCCTGGTTCGCGTGGGCACTTTCGGCGGCCGCGGCCGTCCAGCTCGCGCCGAGCCCGGTCTACGTGGCGCTCATCATCGGTGTCGCCTGGCTGTTGGTGGAGGCCCACGCGCCCGACGGCCCGTACCGCAGCGCCTTCCCGATCTTGATCACACTCGGCGTGGTGTTCGGACTCCTGAGAGTGTTCATGGCCGCACTCACCACCCACAACGGCCTCAACGTGATGTTCGCCGTGCCGCACGCAACGATGCCCGATGCGCTCGGCGGCTTCACCGTGGGCGGAACCGTCGAGAGCGACATCGTGCTACAAGCCGCGGCCGTGGCCTTCACGGTCATTGGGGTCATGGCCGTGTTCGGTGCGGTCAACACCATCTGGTCGCACTACGAGTTGGTCCAATCGACGCCGCGCTCATTTTACGAACTCGGGGTCGTCGTCACCGTGGCCCTCGCCTATATCCCTGCGACCATCGAATCAGTGCGAGCAGTACGCGAGGCCGATCGCGCGCGCACCGGCGGACACGCCGTACGCCGTGGGAGAATTCTCAGATCGATCTTGCCGGTCCTCGAACGCGGCATGGAACGCGCGGTCTCACTCGCCGAATCGATGGACTCACGCGGCTTTGGGATTCGCGGACCGCAACGCGCGGAGGTTGAAGCGGGTTGGTGCGTGCTCGTCGCGCTCGTGGCGTTCGCCGTGGGATTCCTCGCACTGATTGGCAACAGTGCCACCCCCGCGCTCGTCTGTGGGGCGATCGGCGTGGTCGCGCTCATCGCGGGAATCTGGCGCAGTTCGCGCGGTGTGCACCGGACCACCTACCGGCGCCGGCCACTCCAAGGTGCCGACTGGTTGCTCATGGCCACGGTCGCGCTCAGCCCCCTTGCCCTCGCCGCGCTCTCTGGCGCCGGGAACCCAACCCTCGCCTGGTACGCCAGCCCGGTGGCCTGGCCGCGTTTCGATCCCCTCGTCGCGGTCGCGCTGCTCCCGCTCCTCGCCCCACTCGCACGCCGCGCGCCTGTGCCCGCGGCAGCTCCGGATTCGAGCGCCCCGTCGGTCCGACGCGAACCCGCCGCGGTGGTGACCCCGTGACCGGCGCACTTGAATATCAGGGCGTTTCCTTCGGATATCCCGATGGTCCTACAGCGTTGGCCGATATCGACCTCTGCGTCGCGCCGGGCGACGTCCTCCTCGTCGTCGGCTCGTCCGGTTCGGGCAAGAGCACATTGCTTCGCGCCGCTAATGGACTCGTACCTCACACGTCAGGGGGCAAGTTCGGCGGCACGGTGATCGTCGCGGGCCGCTCCACTCGCGACCACCCACCACGCGAACTTGCCGACGTCGTCGGCTTCGTACACCAAGATCCCGAAGCTCAGTTCGTCGTCGATCGGGTGGAAGCCGATATCGCGTTCGGGCTCGAGAACCTCGGAGGAGATCCGGCCGGAATGCGCCGACGCGTGGAAGAGGTGATGGACGCGCTCGGCGTTGCCCATCTCCGCGACCGGAACCCGGCAACGCTCTCGGGTGGGGAACGACAACGCTGTGCGATCGCGGGAGCACTCGCGACCACGCCGTCGGTCCTCGTCCTCGACGAACCGACGAGCCAGCTCGATCCTCAAGGCGCCGAAGATGTGCTCGCCGCGATCGCGCGGCTCAACGCGGATCTCGGCACCACCATTCTTATTGCCGAACACCGTCTCGAACGCGCGGCCCCGATCGCCGACGTTGCTGTGCTGATCGCCGACGGTCGATTGGTCGGCGCGCCGGCGGCTCCCGAGATCGTGCTCACCGAGTACCCGGGTGCACCGCCCGTCACCCGCCTCGGCCATTTGCTGGGCTGGAATCCTCCGCCGCTGACGGTACGCGACGCGCGCCGCCGAGCCCGAGCCACCACCATCCCCGCGGCACCCGAACTAGTACCACCAGCTTTGTCCGGCGAGCTGCTCGTGCGCGCCCGCGGCCTCGACGTCGATCTCTCCGACCAACCCGTGCTGCACCACATCGACCTCGACATTTACGCAGGGGACGTCGTCGCACTGCTCGGACGCAACGGCGCCGGGAAGAGCACGCTGCTCCGGACCCTCGCGAACCTCGTGTCACCCCGACGAGGCACCGTCGAAGGCACCGCCGCCCGGGCGTACGTTCCCCAGGATCCCTCCAGCCTCCTCTTCCGATCGACGGTCCGCGATGAAGTGAGCGAGACGCTGCGCTTGCTCGGCCGCCGGTCCCCCGAGGCAGTGGATCACTGGCTCGACGCCCTCGGACTGACCGCACTCGCGGACCGCCACCCTCGCTCGCTGTCCGGCGGAGAGCGCCAAAGAGTGGCCGTCGCGGCAGTAGCGGTCGGCGGCGCGCCCGTTCTCCTGCTCGACGAACCGACCCGCGGTATGGACGCGGCATCGCGACACGCGCTGGAACGCGCGATCGGAACGCATCGCGCGACCGGCGGCGCGGTGGTGTTGGCTACTCACGATGTCGAGCTCGCGGCGCGATGTGCGAGCCACGCCGTCGTGCTCGGCGACGGCGAAATCGTCGCGGCCGGGCCCGCCGCCACGACCCTGGCCGACTCGTTGTTCGCCCCCCAGATCGCGAAGGTGCTGCCGGGGTTCCTCACCGTCGAACAGGTCGCTGCCGCATTGGATCCGGTATGAGTGCCGCCGTGCTTGCGCCATCACGCACGGGATCGTGGGTCACCCGGATCCAACCCGTCGCGATCTACGCGCTCGTGACGGTCATCGGCATCGCCGCATTCCTCTACCCGTTCTGGCTTCCCACCGAGGCGCTCCCCGATCAAGCCCATTCCGGCGATGCCCCACTCGTGGCCGGTGTGGTCGGGGCCCTCGCCCTGACCGCGCTCCTCCTCGAGGTCCGACGCGGTTCGATGACTGCCATGACCGTCGCGGTCCTGGGCGTGCTGGCAGCGTCCGAAGGACTCCTGCGGCTCATCGCGCTCCCCCTCGGCAATAACGCCTTCTACTTCTTCGTCGTCCTCGCCGGCGTCGCGTTCGGGCCTCGGTTCGGCATGTTGTTGGGCTTGAGCGCGATGGCGGTATCCGCAGTCATCACCGGTGGCATCGGGCCGTGGTTGCCCTACCAGATGCTCGCCTTGGCCTGGCTCGGCGCCACCGCAGGATGGGTTGGTCAGATCACGCGCCGTTGGTCACCACGGATCGAGGTGTTCGCGCTCGGCGCCTTCGGTTGGATATGGGGATTCCTCTTCGGCGCCGTCATGAACTTCTGGTTCTGGCCCTACCAGCGTGACGGCGGCGCGTTGTCGTGGGTCCCCGGATCCGGGATCGGGACGACGCTCCATCACTACTGGTCCTTCTATGTGGCCACCTCGTTTGCGAACGATGCGGCGCGGGCACTTCCGACCCTCGTGTTGATCCTGCTCACCGGGCGGCCGGTGCTCGCCACGTTGCGACGCTTCGCCCACCGTCTCGATCCCGTCACGGAGTTCGAACCGGTCACCGATGCAATGGTTGACCGCAACGTGACCGCGTGATCAGTCGAAGTGCGGCAAGGCGGGAAGGCCACCGGCGAGTAGTTCGTCGGTCCGCATTCCGAGCGCGGTCGCGTAACCGTCGCCCGTGAGCTGCAAATAGCGTCCGGCGCGAATCGCGTCGACGACCATCGCGGCGACGCCCGCCGGTGGCATCCCTCTTTCGGTGTTCTCGGTCAGCATTCGGCCCACAAACTCCGACGCGGGATCGGATGCAGTCGGGTCGGCCCGATTGCGTTCTGAACTCGCGATTGCCGTCTTGACTGCGCCGGGACACAGCGCGGTGACGCCAATCGGCGCACCCCCAGCCACCAGTTCCGCGGCCAGACATTCGGTCAATCCCAGCGCCGCGAACTTCGACGCGGTGTAGGGCGACGAGAAGGCCGACGGGAACAGGCCCGCCGCCGAGATCGTATTCACGACGTGGCCGGGCCGTCCTCGCTCAATCATGCCCGGCACAAACGCGCGGATCCCGTGGAGCATCCCGTAGAAGTTCACTCCCATGACCCACTCGAAATCAGCCAGCGGCCGGTCCCACATCTGGCCGCCGGCGAAGACGCCCGCGTTGTTGCACAACACCTCGGTCCCGCCGAACTCGGAGTCGACCGCGGCCGCGAACTGCTCCACATCGGCCGCGACCGACACGTCCACGGTCCGAGCGAGTACCGACGCGCCGCCGGCCCGCAGCTCAACGGTCACGGCATCAAGCGCGCCCGGCTCCACATCCGCGATCGCGACGTTCATACCCTCCGCCGCGAACGCAACCGCCAGCGCGTGCCCGATCCCACTCCCCGCACCCGTGACGACTGCAACCTTGCCGTTGAGTTCATCCATCGGCCGAGGATACGAGCCGAAGCGTGGCCCCCGCAGGGACCACTACCGTCGTCGCATGCGCATCTCGATCGGTGACTGCCGCCTGTTCGTCGACATCGAAGGGCCGGGTCTCGTTCCCGACGGACCCACCATGCGGACCAGGCCGACGTTGATCCTGTTACACGGTGGGCCCGGGTTCGATCACTCGAGCTTCAAACCGCACTGGTCACGGTTCTCCGACATCGCGCAGATCATCTACTACGACCATCGCGGGCAGGGCCGGAGTGACCGATCCGATCCCGACACCTGGAATCTCAAGCAGTGGGCTGCCGACCTGGTCACGCTCTGCGATGCGCTGGAGGTGGAGTCACCGATCGTCTACGGCGTGTCGTTCGGCGGGATGGTTGCGTTGCAATACCTGGTGGATCACCCGACCCATGCCGCGCGCGTGATACTCGACTCCACCACCGCTCGCTCCGACCCCGCGCTCATGCTGCCGGTCTTCGAGCGGTTGGGTGGGCCCGAAGCACGCGATGCCGCGGCCGGGTTCTGGGCCGAACCGACCCCGGAGTCGATGGCTCGCTACTTCGAGCTCTGCATGCCGCTGTACGGCCGCACCACTCAGCCCGATGCGGCGGACCGCATGCGCCGCCAACTCGAGGTGTCGAACTACGACCTGTTCGAACAGTGGGGTCGCGGGGAACAACGGTCCTTCGATCTCACCCATCGGCTCAGCTCGGTCGAGCGCCCCGTTCTGCTGCTCGCCGGAGAGGACGACCCCGTATGCCCGGCTGCCGGCGCGGAACTCATCGCGGCCGGCATCCCGGCCGACCTCTGCCGGTTCGAACGCTTCGCCGATTGCGGCCACGGCGTCTGGCGCGATCAGCCCGACGCCGCATTTTCATTGATCCGCGAGTTCGTTCTTGACTGAAGGACCCTGGGTTCCCGCCAGCTTCCCTACGCACCGCAACCGTTATGCGGAGCGGTCCATTTGGCCGGCGTCCCAGGCGGCGAACAACCGGGCGTAGCGACCACCACGGGCCAGGAGTTCGGCGTGGGTCCCAACCTCCTGGAGCTGACCCTCGTCAACCACCGCGATCCGGTCGCAGCGAGCCGCGGTCGAGAGGCGGTGCGCCACCACCACCACCGTACGGCCAACGGTCAGACGGTCGAGTGCGCGCTCGACCGCGTGCTCGGTCCCCGGGTCGAGGTTCGACGTCGCTTCGTCAAGCACCAGGACCGTGGGATCCGCGAGCGCGGCGCGGGCGAGTGACACCAACTGCTTCTCCCCCGCCGAGAGCCTCGAGCCGCGCTCGCGCACCTCGGTATCGAGACCGTTCGGGAAGGCCGCAAACGTCTCGGTGAGGCCGAGAGCTTCGACCGCGGCATCCACGTCGGCATCGGTCGCGCCGTCGCGGCCCACGCGTACGTTGTCGCGAATCGTGCCCGCAAACAAGAACCCTTCTTGGGGCACCACCACGATGCAACGCCGCAAGCTCGTCAAGGTGGCATTGCGCAGATCGACCTCGCCGTAGCTCACCGACCCCGAGCGCGGATCATAGAAACGCGCCATCAACTTGGCGAGCGTGGACTTCCCGGCACCCGTCGGCCCCACCAGCGCGACGCGCTCACCCGGTTCCACGGTGATCGAAACACCGTCGAGCACAACCGGGCCGAGCGGGTGCACCACACCGTCGGCATCGGTGGTACCGCCGTACGCGAACGACACCGCATCCACCGTGAGGCGGCCGCGAACGGGCAGATCCACGGCGCCCGGCTTCTCGGACACCGACGGCTCCGTGTCGAGGAGCCCGAACAGCTTGTTCAACGCCGCCCCAGACGACTGCACCGTGTTGTAGAGCTGGCTCAGTTGTTGAATCGGCTCGAAGAGATTGTTGAGGTACAGGACGAACGCGAGCACGGTCCCCACCGTCACGACGTCGTGCTCCACAAACACACCGCCGAGCCCCACGATCACCGAGATCCCGATCACGCCCGTGAACTCCACAAACGGGAAGTACTTGGCCGAGATCCGGACCGTTTCGAGGTTGGCCTCGTACTGACGCTCGTTGGTGTGGCGAAAGCGTCCGATCCAGCCGCTTTCACGGCCGAACGCCTGCACCACTCGGACCCCTTCGAGGCCCTCCTGGAGGGTCGCGAGGTTCTCGCCGATGCGATCTCGCACTTCGAGGTACGCCAAGTTCGAACGCCGCCGGAACCAACGGCTGGCGATGAGCACCGGCGGGACGATGATCAACACCCCGAGGCTGAGTTCCCAGCTCATCGAAATAATGACGGCGATCGCGCCGACGAAGATCAGAAAGTTCTGCACGAACATCACGAGCCCGGTGCTGATGAGTTCCTGCAGCGCGTCGATGTCCGATGTCATCCGCGCCACCAGCCGACCGGTCTTTTCTCGATCGAAGAAGTCGAGCGAGAGTGCCATGAGGTGCCGGAATACGCGCTCGCGCAACGACCGCAGGAACCGTTCGCCGGTTCGGCTGACGAGCCAGATCACCGACCGGCCGAAGATCAGTCCGAGCACCGCGACCACGAGGAACGCAATCGCGGCACGGTTCAGTGCCTCCGGGTCCTTGCCGACCAGACCCTGGTCGACCCCCATGCGTACGAGCGCGGGGCCGGCAAGCAGACACGCCGTCTGCGCGACGAGTACCACCGTGGCGACCACGATCTGCGCGCGATACGGACGGAGCATTCGGCCCAGCCGCCGCAACACTTGACCGGCCGCGGCCCGATCCAGCTTCGTCTCGTCGTCGAGCGGATTGGAGTTGACCATGCCGCCCCTCACGGCGCGGGCTCCGGGCTGACGGCCGCGGCCGACTGATGTTCTGCCGCGGCCAGGACCGATTGGTACTCGATCGAGGTCGCGAGCAACTCGGAGTGCGTTCCGGTCGCAATGACGTGTCCGTCTCCCACCAACACCACGCGATCCGCAAGCGCGATAGTGGCCGGTCGGTGAGCGATGATCAAGGTGGTTCGCCCGTCCATCACCTCCGCGAGTGCGGTGCGGATCTCGTGTTCCTTCGTGGGATCGACCGACGACGTCGCATCATCAAGAATCAGAATTCGCGGATCGGCCAGGACCGCACGGGCGATCGCGATGCGCTGGCGCTGTCCGCCGGAGAGCGAGAAGCCGTGCTCGCCGATCACGGTCTCGTACCCGTCAGGCAAGGCGTGGATGAACTCCGCCGCACCCGCGAGCCGGGCCGCGCGTTCGACGACCGCCATCGACGCCTCGGGGTCGGCGAAGGCAATGTTCTCGCGTACGGAGTTCGAGAACAAGAACGTGTCCTCGAAGACGATGCCCACTGCCGAGCGGAGATCGTCGACCTTGATGGACCGAATGTCGATGCCGTCCAGGAGGATCCGACCACCCTCGATCTCGTAGAAACGCGGGACCAACCGCGCCACGGTGGTTTTGCCGCTGCCCGTGGCGCCCACGATCGCGACCGCCTCGCCGCCCCGGATCGTGAGGTCGAAGCCATTGAGCACCGCCCGGCCCGGCCCGTATCCGAACCGCACCCCTTCGAAGCGCAACTCCCCCGGGCCATCCGCGAGCCGCACCACCGAGGGGCCGTCGGCAATTTCGGGGGCCGTCTGGAGCACCTCGAACACTCGGCCCGCGCCCGCGGAGGCGCGTGAGGCCTGGGCCACGAGCATGCCCATCATCCGCATCGGCCAGATCAGCATCAGGATGAAGAGGTTGAACGCGAGGATGTCACCCACCTGCAGGTTGCCGTCGAGCACTTGATGGCCGCCGTACCAGAGGATCGCGACCATGGAGACCGTGGGAAGGAAATCCACGAGCGGCATGAATCCCGCCCGCAACCGCGCCGCGCGCAGCGATCGGTCGAGCACTGCATCCGCTTCGACCTCGAGGCGACGGATCTGCTGGCGCTCCGCGCCGAAGCCCTTCACCACGCGGATTCCCGACAGGCTTTCCTCCACCACACCCGAGACGTTCGCGAGTTGCTCCTGGAGTTGCAGGTTCACCGGCGCAATCCGATGCGAAAAGCGAGTGGCGGCCACGTTCAACAGCGGCAGCGCGCCCAACGCGAGCAGCGCGAGGACCGCGTTCTTCCACAGCATGATCGCGAGCACACCGCCCATCGTGAAGACGCTCGCCACGGTGAGCGGAATCAAAATGACGACGGTCTGAACCTGTTGGATGTCGGTGTTCGCGCGCGCCATCAACTGACCAGTCTGCGCCTGGTCGTGAAACGCGAAGTGCAACCGTTGCAGATGAGCGAACAGGCGTTGGCGAAGGTCGGTCTCCGTGCGCAGCGCGATCCGGAACGCGGCGTAACGCCGCAGTCCGGTACAGACGGCCTGGACGATCCCGACCGCAACCATGATCATCGTCAGGCGAATGACCTTGCCCTGGTCACCCGCGCGCATGCCGTCGTCGATCGCAGCCGCGGCAAGCAACGGGATCGTGAGCTTCGCGGCCGTCCACATGATCCCGGCGAGTACGCCACCGATCACCCAACTGCGCTGGGGCCGGATCGCGCTCCCCATGAGCCGCCAACCGTCACGCCGGCGCGCCTTGTCGGAATCGGCCTTGTCGGAATCGGCCTTGTCGGCTTCGTTGCGCTGCGGTTCCACGGGTCGTCGACAGTACCCGCATCGCGAGTCAGGCGGCGTGGGTGCGCACTCCGGCTACGCGTCCGCGAGCAACGCCTTCAGTCGCGCCTCTTCGAGAACGGTAGTGATCTCGTCGCCAACCAGTTCTTCTCGCACGAGCAACTCATCGCGCAGCGCCTCGACGAGGTGGCGGTTCGTGTCGAGCAGCACCCGCACCGATTCCTTCGACCGATCCAGGATCCCCTCGACCTCTCGCCGAGAACTCTCGTCGGCCAGCACCCGTGTGACCAGTCCGCCGTCCAGGGGGCCACCCGAAGATTGGAAACTCACCAACGAACCAGCCATGCCCAGCGCACCCACCATCGTCGCGGCAATGGTGGTGGCCTGGGCCAGGTCAGAACCCGGCCCCGTACCGGATTCGCCAAACCACAGTTCCTCGGCCGACATACCGCCGAAGCTGATCTGAATCTGGGACAGCAGTTCCGTCCGGTTGCGCAAGAAGCGCTCCTCCGTATCGGAGTGCGCGAGCAACCCGAGCGATCCGGCGCGCCGGATGATGGAGAGCACTTCGAGCTTGCGACCAACCCCAACCAGATGGGCTACCACCGCGTGGCCGGCCTCATGGGTTGCGATGATCCGGCGTTCGAGGTCGGTGTACTCGACCGGATTGGCAAGCCCGATTTCCGAGGTGAGTTTGGCGCTGTGAATGTCGGCCCACTCCATCGCTTCACGCCCGTCGCGCAGCGACCACACGAGCGCCTCATCGAAGATGTGCTCGATCATCACCGGCGAGTAGCCAGCGGTCAATGCCGCCAGCTGATCTCGGCGCTCCTCTTTGTCCAACTCGGGAACGTGCGCCTTCTTGTCCAGGTAGTAGTCGATGATCTCTCGGCGACCGGACCGGCCGGGCAGATCGAAATGGATTGAACGATCGAACCGGCCGGGACGCATCAACGCAGGATCGAGCACCGAAGCTCGGTTCGTCGCTCCGATCACGAGGATGTTCGATGACACCGGAGGACGCTTCGGAATCTCGAACCGGGCAGGTAGCAGCCGGTTGATCTTGCCGAGCCACCATCCGCTGAACTTCTCGCCGCGCGTCGGCTCGTCGAACGACTGCAGCTGGGTCAGCAACTCATTGATCACGCCCGCGAAACTCTCACCGAGCCCGGCCTTGTGCACCGAGAATGCGCTCGGCGCGTCGGTAGCGGACTCCGCGTCTTTGCCCATACCCCCGCGCGTGGCGCCGATCGCGTCGATCTCATCGATGAAGCCGATGGCGCCACCCTCGCGGCGCGCCTGTTTGCGCAGCTGCCTGAAGAAGCTGGCGATCTTGCGGTTGGTCTGGCCAAAGTACGGCGACTGGATCGTGCTCGCCGCGATGAACAGAAACGGGACGCCGGCCTCGCGTGCCATCGCCTTGGCTAAGTAGGTCTTGCCGGTACCGGGCGGGCCTTCGAACAAAATGGCACGGCGCGGATTACCACCCATGCGATCGCGGAACGTCTTGTACGCCAGGAAGAGGTTGAGGGTCTTGATCGCTTCGTCGCGCACCATGCCCAGGCCTACAACATCGTCAAGCCCGACCGAAATCTCGCTCGGCCGAAACATGGTGTGTTGGGACCGGCCCATTGCGAGCATCGGGAGGAGGATGACCGCAGCCAGCACACCCACGAGAAGGAACGCCGGGAGTTGGTCCAACCACGTCGACGGAAGTCCGGGAACACCCCAAGTGACCGGGTGGCCGCCAAGGGATCGGGCGAGCGGGTAGTCAACGAGCAG
This sequence comes from Acidimicrobiia bacterium, assembly GCA_046598395.1. Taxonomy (GTDB): domain Bacteria; phylum Actinomycetota; class Acidimicrobiia; order IMCC26256; family JAENVU01; genus JAENVU01. The sequence continues at coordinate 31,723 of JBKJIQ010000035.1, read as the reverse complement.
CAGCAGCACCACGGCTATCCGCATCAGCCGCCTGCGACGGCGCGTCTCTCGGATGCGCGCCACGTCTCCGGCCGCGCCGAGCACAGTTGTTCCACCGATGAGCCCTACGTCCATCCGAGTCCCCTTGCCAGCGATGAGCAACCGAGTGCTCACCCTAGGTGCATTTCCGTCATTTCGCCTACCTATTCTGGGGAGATTCTCGCCTGAGGGAATGCCGGCGTCGGGTTGTAGGGTCGATGAAATGCGGCTCATCGACGTGCGCGCGGGCCGATTCGAACAGGCAATCCTCGTGGTGATCCTCCTCGGTGGCTTCGCGTTCGCCGCTCCGTGGAGCATCCCGACCGCGGCGGTGATTGCCGGCATCGGTGCGGCATTCGGCGAGCGGTCGCCGGTGATCCGGGTCTGGAACGAGCTCATTGCTCGCCGCGTCGCCCCGGCCCGAACCTTTGAAGCGGCCAACGTGGCCCGACTGCAGAGCCTCCTCATCGCCGCCGGCCTGGCCGTGGCCACCGGGCTGCTGATCCTCGGCTCCGTTGCGCTGGCATCGATCGTGGCTGCGGTGGTCGCCGTCGTCGCCGCACTCGGCGCGACGGGCATCGTGAGTCTTGCCGCCGAGGTCCGTCACCGAGCGGGTCACGGACCGCGTCCGTAATCGACGGCCCATCGCCGAGAAGCCGGTAGACGATGAGCGGTAGACGAGAGCGTTACGCGGGAACGATCTCGGCCGGAATGTCGGCGATCCGCGGGTTGGCACGATCACGGTCCGAGAGAATCGGCGCGCCGCACGGCCAATCGATCCCCAGCGCGGGATCGTCCCACGCCACGCCGAGCTCGTCCTCGGGGTTGTAGTAGTTGTCGACGAGGTAGGTGATCGTCGCGTCGGTGATCGCGTAGAAGCCGTGCGCGACCCCAGGCGGGATGTACAGCCCTCGGTGATCGATCGGGTCGAGCTCTACCGTGAGCGAAGCGCCGCGGGTGGGCGATGAAACCCGGAGATCGTGCAGCGCCGCAAGCACGCGACCGAACGGCACGTACCAATAATCGGACTGGAACCGGTGGTAGTGCAATCCCACCAGCGTGTTCGCCAAGCGATCGGCTCGGTTGCCCTGCACCATCAACGGCGCATTCTCCGGCAGCCACTCCTGGCGGAACGTCTCGGCGAAGAATCCGCGGGGATCCTTCCAGAGCGTGGGCTCCACCACGACCACGTCCTTGATCACCTCAGACGGCATGACGTCAGCCATGTCACTCGCTCCCGAGGAGGCGACCGTACTGGCCGCGATAGAAGAGCAATGGTCCCGCATCGGCAGTGAGGCCGAGGGCTTGCACGCGGCCCACCACGATCACGTGGTCGCCGGCATCGAGTTCGGTTTCGATATCGCAGTCGAGGTAGGCGTGAACATCGTCGAGGATCGGCCCGTGGTCGCCCACGCGCCACCCGATCTGGCCGAACCGATCCGCGCCGGGGGTGGCAAAGAGCTTGCTCACCGGCTCTTGATGCTCGTCGAGCACGTTGACCGTGAAATGGCCGGCCCGTTGGATGCGGGGCCAGGTGGACGACGTCTTCGCGGCACAAAACAGCACCAGCGGCGGGTCGAGCGACACCGAGGTGAACGAGTTCGCGGCGATGCCGACCGGCTCGTCGCCGTCCATCGCGGTGATGACCGTGATCCCGGTCGCGAAGTGTCCGAGGACGGCGCGAAACGATGGCGAGTCCGGCTGGAGGACATCGGTATCGGGCGGGTCGAATGCTGGGCCGTCGGCAGCCGGTGACATGAGGAACTCCGCGAGGTGGTCGGTCAGGAACTGGTGGGGAACGCCAGGACCATACCTTCGGCTGCGGCAACCACCGCAGCCCCATCGATCGCGGCGGAGGCGTCCTGGGCCTCACGTTCCAGCTGATCGATCTCGTCATCGCCGTGGCTCGGATCGTGGTGGAACATCGCAAGGGTGGCCACACCGGCCTCTTTGGCCACGTGCACGGCGTAGTCGACGGTGCAGTGTCCGAAGTGGCGCTTCTGCTGGAACTCGGACGGCGTGTGCTGCGCGTCATGGATCAAGAGATCCGCGCCATCGCACAGTTCGAGGACGTCGTTCGGGATGTGATCGTCGGCATGCCCGATCCCACAACCTTGGCCGTGATCCGAGAGGTACGCGATGCTCACGCCATCCCACTCCACCCGGTATCCGAGGGTAGGGCCAACGTGGCGGATCCAACGCGACCGCACCTTCGCATCCCCGACCGAAAAGACATCGTCGCCGGTGTCCTGAAACACCACTGCGCCCACGAGTTGATCCGGCCGGATCGGAAAGTACGGCGGACACATCAAGCCCGCGAATACTTCGGCCAATGGTCCCTCACCTTGGCGCGGGCCGTAAATATCGAGCTTCGCCTCGGGATGATGGATCGGCCCGAAAAACGGGAGCCCCTGGACGTGGTCCCAGTGCAGGTGACTCAACAGCACCGACGCTTGGAAACCCTCGGCCCGCCCCGCCGCCGCCAACGCGTTCCCGTAGTTACGGAGGCCAGTTCCCAAGTCGAACACGATCGGCGCTTCGCCGTCGCGTTCGACTGCAACGCATGACGTATTGCCGCCGTAACGCGCAAGGCCTTCACCGTCGCAGGGCGTTGACCCGCGCACTCCATGAAACGTCACCACGAGGTCCCCCGACACGGCGTGGGACAATAGTCAGAAATCCGCCCCTTGGGGAAGAGGGCCCACACCTCGAGCCGGATCTAGGCGAGGACGCGTTTTCGGAATCCCGCGAGGCCGATGATCATGAAGAGGACTGCAAAGCCAATGACCGCCGGGTAGATCGCCCAGAGGCTCATGTGGGGGCCTGGTGTGAGCGCAGCACGAAACCCTTCACACATGTACACCAGCGGGTTGATGAGCACCAGCTTCTGCAACCACGGCACCGCGTCCAACGACTGCCATGGGTAGTAAATGCAGCCCAGCATCGTGAGCGGCAACACGATGATGCCGAACAGCGCCGGGACGGTACGCGGCTCGAATCGGGTGCCGAAGGCGAGCCCGAGCGCGCCGCACATGAAGCAGCACAGCGGCGTGAGCGTAAGGAGCACCGCCCAGTTGATGTCCAGATGCACCGGCGTGGCCGGAACGAACTTCGCGATGGGGAACACGAGGATCGCACTCACCGCTCCGTACAACGCCCCCGCAGTCACCTTCTCCAATGCCACCAGGTTGACGGGCATCGGGGCGAGCACGCGGTCTTCGATCTCGCGGGTGTATCCGAACTCCTGGACCATCGGGAGCGCCACGGATTGGATGCCCTGGAAGATGATGGCGAGGCCCACTACGCCCGCGACGAGCGCGGTGGAGAACTCCGCGGCACCGGCTCCCCCGCCGACGCCCTGACCGATCTTCGGGAACACATACGCGAAGACGAACACGAGCAGCAACGGCTGGAGCAAGGTGCGCGGCACGAACTCCTTCGCGTTCTTGCGCAACACCACGAGATCGCGCAACAAGAGTGCGCCGAAGGCGACCGCCGCGGCCGCGGCGGTCGAACGGCGCGGGATCAACTCATCACGAGTCGGTGGAAGCGTTCGAACATCGGTCATTCGCGGAGGTCCGATCCGGTCAGGGTGATGAACACAGTTTCGAGGGTGGGCGCGGCCGCCGAGAGGTCAGTGACGGTGAACCCGGCCCCCTCGGCCACCTCGATGATGAGGGGAAGGATTCCAACGGTCTGAGACGCCCACAGCCGCACCGCGCCGTCGGCCACCTCGGCACGTGTCGCCGCCGGGACATGCTCACGAAGGACCACCGCCAGTGCTTCGAGGTCGCCGATCGCGGTGACGGTGACCATCGCGTCGACCCCTACCGACTGTTTCAGCGCGGTCGGAGTATCGACGGCAAGGAGTCGACCATGGTCGATAATCGCGAGTCGATCGCAGAGTTGGTCGGCTTCCTCCATGTAGTGCGTGGTCAGCAGGATCGTCTGACCATCTCGGTGCAGCTCGCCGAGGATCTCCCACAACGCGATGCGGCTCTGCGGATCCAGCCCCGCGGTGGGCTCGTCGAGAAACAGGATCGCAGGCCGATGCATGATCGCTCGGGCCACCATGAGCCGCTGGGCCATGCCGCCGGACAGCGCGAGGACCGGTACCCGGGCGCGGTCAGCCAACCGAAACTGGTCGAGCAGACGCAGCGCCTCGGCCTTCGCGGTCTTGGCATTCATTCCGAAAAATCGACCGTGGAAGTAAAGATTCTCGTAGACATCGAGTGAACGGTCGAGCGTGTTGGTCTGTGGCACCACGCCGATCACTTGTTTCGCCGCCGTCGGATGCGCCACCACATCCACGCCGCCGACGATCGCGCGGCCATCGGTGGGGATCACCCTGGTCGTGAGCATTCCGCCCGTGGTGGTCTTCCCGGCGCCGTTGGGACCGAGCAGACCGAAGATCTCTCCGGCGTGGACCGTGAGGTCGAGATGATCGACCGCGAGGATGTTGCCCGGGTAGACCTTGGTGAGCTGCTCGGTTCGAATCACGACGTCATCCATTGGAATCGAACCTCATCGCCTACTGGGTTCCAGCAAAGCGAGTTCTCCTAAGATCGGATCCATGACCGAACCATCGCACGTCACCGTCAACGGCATCGATTTCGCGTACCTCGAAGCCGGCCCGGTCGACGGACCGCTCGCCTTGTGTATGCACGGGTTTCCGGACCACGCGCCCACGTGGAACCTGTTGATGCCCGAACTCGCCGACGCCGGGTACCACGTGGTCGCGCCCTGGCTACGCGGCTACGCGCCGACCGGCCTCGCTCCCGATGGCAACTACCAGAGCGCTTCGGTCGCGCTCGACATTCTCGGTATCGCCGACGCGCTCGCGGGCGAGCGCGACGCGGTACTCATCGGTCACGACTGGGGTGCGATCTCCTCCTACGCCGCCGTCGGCCATCGACCCGATCGGTTCTCCAAGTTCGTGGCGATGGCCGTACCGCACTCGAGCAGCTTGATGTCGACGTTCTTCACGCCCGTGCAACTGCAGCGCTCGTTCTACGTCTTCTTCTTCCAGACTCCGCTCGCCGAGATGGTCGTGCAAGCCAACGACTTCGAGTTCATCGACTATTTGTGGAGCTACTGGTCGCCCGGCTTCACCCCCGACCCGGCCTACATGCGGCGGTTGAAGGACACCCTCGGTTCACCCGGCAGTCTCGCAGCCGCGATCAACTACTACCGCTACACGCTGGGCACGATCCCGGGCGATCCTGCGCTCGCGTCGATCGCCGCGGCCGGTGACGGCCCCATCAACGTCCCGACCCTGTATCTGCACGGCATCGACTGCGGATGCATGGGTGTGGAATCGGCCAACGAGGAACTCCTCCGGCCCAACTTCCCGGCCGGGCTCGAAATGCATCTCATCCCGGATGCCGGACACTTCCTCCACCACGATCAGCCCGAAACCGTCAACCGCCTGATCCTCGACTTCCTCACGTCCTGACCCCAACTTGCGTCACTTTCCGACGCCACACGTCGGAAAGTGACGCAAGTTCGGACGCTCAGCCGCCCGCGATCTTGTGGATCTCCGGATAGCCCTTGTTCATGGACGCGCCATCAACAAAGAGCGTGTCGCCGCTGACCCAGCGACCGTCGTCACTGACGAGGAACAGCGCCGCGTCGGCGACATCCTCGGGCTGACCGGCGCGACCCATTGGCGTCGCCGCGATGTATGCATCGCGGATCGCCGGCACCATCTGGGTGAAGGCGGTCAAGGGCGTGTCGACGAATCCCGGCCCAATACCGGAGACGCGCACGCCCGAGGGTCCGAGCTCCATCGCCGCGCAGCGAGTGAGCATTTCCACTCCGGCCTTCGCACAGCAGTAGGCGCTCATGCCCTCGGCAGGGACCCGCGCGTTGATCGACGCGATGTTCACGATCGCGCCCGTTCCCGATGCGCGCATCACGGCCGCCTCATGCTTGACCGAGAGCATCACACCCGTCAGGCACGTGTCGATCACGGCACGCCACTCGTCCACCGGATGATCGGCCACGAATCCGAACGTGCCGAACCCGGCTGCATTCACCGCGGTGTCGAGCCCACCGAACTCGGTCACGGCGCGAGCGACCATCCGCTCGACGTCGGCCTCCACGGTCACGTCGATCTGTTCGGTCACCACCGCTTCACCAAGTTCGGAGGCCGCGTTGGCCAGTGCCTCGGGGTTGCGGTCGGCAAGCACCGCCCGCGCACCTTCGGCCACGAACCGTCGAGCACATGCGAGGCCGATCCCCGATGCTCCACCGGTGATCACCGCTACCCGTCCGTCCAGCCGTCCGGCCATGTCGCTCTCCTCGTCGGGAAAAGCTGGGAGCGTACTGGCGGCACCCTCCAGGGCGTACGGTGGCCGGGTGTCCGGGTCCCATGATCACGCCGGTTCATCGGCCACCAGCCCCGCCGCGCGGCGCCGAGCCCTCACCATCGCGATCGGCGCCAACGGAGCGCTCCTCGTGGTCCAGCTGGGCGCGGCCGTCGCGTTCGGATCGCTCGCACTCATTGCCGACACCGTGCACCTCGCCACCGATGTCGTCGCACTCCTCCTGGCCCTCGGAGCGCAGATCCTGGCCACCCGGCCCGCCTCGGCTCGCACCACGTACGGATGGGATCGGGCCGAAGTACTCGCGGGCTTGATCAACGCGTTCCTGTTGATCGCCGCGTCAGTTTGGATCGCGGTCGAGGCGATCAGTCGGTTCTCCGATCCCCACGACGTCGACGGGTTGGGGGTCGCAATCGTCGGTGGATTGGGACTCGCAGTCAACGCCGGCAGCGCGCTCGTGGTGGCGCGCGCCAGCGGCACCAACCTCAATCTGCGCGGCGCGTTTCTCCACCTCGCAGCCGATGCGGTTGGCTCGCTGGGTGTGCTCGTCGCCGGCATCCTCGTGATCACGGTGAACGCCGAATGGGCCGACCCTGCGATCTCGCTGTTCATCACCGTGCTCGTGCTCGTCGCCGCATGGTCGCTGCTTCGTGACGCCACCAGCGTGCTCCTCGAACAGGCGCCCCGCGGCATGGACGCAGCCGCGATCGAAGCCGCGCTCGTCGAGGTCGACGACGTGCAGGCGGTCCACCATGTTCATGTCTGGTCGCTCGGCTCCGAGACTCCCGCGGTCTCTGCGCACGTGGTGCTGCGCGACGAGCCGTCATTGCATGACGCCCAGCTCATCGGCAACCAGCTGCGGACGCTCCTGGTGGAACGGTTCGGTTTGGAGCACGCCACCCTCGAACTCGAATGTCACGACTGCGCGCAGACGGTGCACGGATCCACTGCGACCGCTGTACCAAACTCCCATACATGACCACACCGGACGAGAGCTCCGCCGGCGCGCAGCCGACCGAATCTGACGTGCCCGCCTCCGACCAAGTTCGCCGAGGCCCCAGCGGCGTCACGCTCGTCGCCTTGGTCGTCGCGTTGACATTCCTCGCGGGTGTCCTCGGATGGAAGATCGGCGAACGCCGCGACGACGCCCCGGGCAGGACGTCGGTCGATGTCGGTTTCTTCCAGGACATGAGTACCCATCACAACCAGGTGATCTCGATGGCGTTCACATACCTCGCGCATGGAACCGACCCCCTCCTACGCCAGATCGCAGGCGAGATCGTCACCTACCAAGCATCGGAGATCGGGGTCATGGGCAACTACCTCACCCAGTGGGGACAGGCCGGCACCGAAACCGACACCGCGATGAGTTGGATGGGCATGGCCAAACCGCGCGATCAGATGCTCGGACTGGCGACGAAGGCCGAACTGCGGACGCTCGCCGCGTCGCGCGGCGCGGAACTCAACAACGTGTTCAGCGAGCTCGTGATCAAACATCACGCGGGCGGCGTGCACATGGCCGAGTATGCGGAAGCGCACGCTCAGACCGCGGCGGTCAAGCGGTGGGCCGCGTCAATGGTCGACGGTCAACGCGGCGAGATCGCCGAACTCAACCGTTGGCGGGTGAAGAACGGCCTCGCTGCAGTACCCGTCAAACTCTGAGCCGCCTCAGGAATTGGAGGTGTCGTACGGGCGTTGGCGGGGCTTCGCGGCTTCGCGCTTCGGGACCATGACCTTGCGGCGGAAGTAGCAGACTTCTTCGCCGCGCTGGTTGTATCCAAAGGTCTCAACGCTCACGATGCCACGATCCGGCTTGCTGGAGCTTTCCTTCTTCTCCAGCACCTTCGTCTCGGCGTAGATGGTGTCGCCGTGGAAGGTGGGACGCTTGTGTTGCAAGGTCTCGATCTCGAGGTTCGCGATCGCCAACCCCGACACATCCGGCACACTCATCCCGAGCACGAGTGAGTACACCAAGTTTCCGACCACCACGTTCTTCCCGAACTGGGTCTGGGTCTCTGCATACCAAGCGTCGGTATGCAACGGATGGTGGTTCATGGTGATCATGCAGAAGAGATGGTCGTCGTACTCGGTGATGGTCTTCCCGGGCCAGTGCCGGTAGAGGTCGCCGGGCTCGAAGTCTTCGAAGTAGCGGCCGAAGGGCCGTTCATGAACTGTCATGGTGGGAGCGTACCGACACCGGCTCCGCACCGGCGGGCTGACGTTTGCCGGTGTGTCAGTTGTTGGTTCCTGGGAGCTCGCCCGGATCGGGCTGGTAGGCGCGGAAGGCGGCCGGGTCGGTGTGGTCTGAGGTGTCGTGCCAGTGGTCTTCCCAGTTTTCGGTCCAGGGGGCGAGTTCGGTGCCGTCGGGCCGGTAGACGCGGAAGGTGGTCTGGTCCCATTCGATCTGCCAGTCGGGGTGTTGGTGGAGGAAGCGATGATGGCGGCTACATAAGAGGACACCGTTCGCGAGGTCGCTGGCACCGCCGTTCTCCCAATATTGGACGTGATGCGCTTCACACCATCCGGGAGGTTTCTCACATCCCGGCCATCGGCGTCTTGTCGGCTCGTCCGCGAGGCCACCAATCTCACCATCGAGCACCAACCGGTCGCCGACGATCGCGGCTCGTAGCCCGGACCGGTCAGATGGGAGGTCCCCGTCGCGTTTGGCGCACGCACGGAACAGGGCGGTCATGCGTTGCAACGACCACAGGTCTTTACGACGCGCCGCGTCCAAAAACTCGGGCTCAACGGCTTGGAGTTCGGTATCGAAACCATCAACGCGAGCGCCAGCAATGGTACGCATCGCGCCAGTGGTGATCTCGCCGTTCCGCCACCCCACGATCGTTTCGGGGAGTACCTCAGCGAGGGCACCGGCATCGATCGCCGCGCGGACCTCTCCGGTGCGCATCCCGGCCTGCCACCGCAACCACGCGGCCGTTGATTGATAACCATGGCTGTCACCCACCCCACGGGAATGGGCGGCAGAGACCAGACCCGCGAAGACGGCATCGAGGCGGTCCATCTCTCGCCGGCCCGCAACACCTCGCCTGCCAGCTGGGTGTCGGAAAGGTCCGCGGGATCGAGGGTGCCGATCGCGTCGACCCCGGCGTGTAGGACCACGATCGGACGTTCCATCACCATCTGATCGCCCATATCGCACCCCTCACCCTCATGCCCGGAACTGGTCGAGACGGCCGCTCCCGGCCCGAGCCCACCGTTCAGAACCCCCGAACGTTGGCGAAGCCGGGACGGTTCAAGAATCACTCAGCGCGCATCCGGGCCGGTTCCCGTCCGGAGTCGACACCGAATATTTCTCGAGATGGGCGTACCCTCGGCCAGTGAGCGAAGCCAAGCCCGACGCCGAGAATCCGACCGTCCGTCAGACCGTGACTCTCGGCGCCCAGTGGCCCACGCTCGATCCGTTTCTCTTCTGCGCCCACCACGACGACGCCTACCCGCGGGGCAACGATGAGCTCGGTCCGGCCGCAGCCCTCAACGGCCGCAACATCGGCATGGACTTCGACGGGATCGACGGCTGGAACATGTACCACGGCGCCACCGTTCCCGGGTTTCCCCAACATCCGCACCGCGGCTTCGAGACGGTCACGATCGTGCGTCGCGGGCTCATCGACCATTCCGATTCCCTCGGCGCGGCGGCGCGCTTTGGCCGCGGTGATGTGCAGTGGCTCACCGCGGGCCGCGGTGTCGTGCATTCCGAAATGTTCCCGCTCCTGAACTCGGACGCGCCAAACCCGCTCGAGCTGTTTCAGATCTGGTTGAACCTGCCCGCGGCCGACAAGCTGACTGACCCCTACTTCACGATGATCTGGGCCGACGACATCCCGCGCGTCGTCCACACCGACGTGCACGCGCACGTCACCGAGGTTTCGATCGTTGCGGGGCATTTCCCCGGACTCGCAACCGACACCGCCGACACGAAATCTCTGCCCACTCCACCACCGAACTCGTGGGCGGCGCACCCCGAGGCGGATGTGGCGATCTGGCTGATCCGCATGGACGCCCACGCAGCCTTCGAACTTCCGGCCGCAGTCGGCCCCGATACCACACGCACGCTGTACAGCTTCGAGGGTGCCACCCTCGACATCGACGGCACCATCGTCGAGCGCAACACTGCGGCGGCGGTGCGCGCGGATGTGAACATCATGCTCACCGCGGGCGACGACGAGGTCGAACTGCTCGTCCTGCAAGGCCGCCCGATTGGCGAGCCGGTGGAGAAATACGGACCGTTCGTGATGAATACCCGAGCCGAGCTCGAGCAGGCGTTCTCCGACTACCGCGCCACGCAGTTCGGTGGCTGGCCCTGGCCGAGCGACGATCCCGTCCACGACCGCGACGCGCAACGCTTCGCGCGCCACGCCGACGGCCGCGTCGAAACGCGCTAACTCCCGAGCGGAAGTGGCCGGTCGACCCTGACCGAGATCACTTGAGGAGCGCGGGGTCCACCTTGCACGTGGCCGCTACCTTCCTGAATGTCTTTTCATCTTGGAACGACTTCGTGAACTCGGCGTCTCCCTGGGGAAGGCCAAGCAGTGAATCGGCAAAGGCCCGGCGCGCCGGCTGCGGGCGACCCAGGGTTCTGAAGAGGCACGTGAGCTTGGCCCTCGGAACTTTCACGAACGCTTTATTGCGCCCCACGCCGGCCTTGAGGAGCGCGTCACCCGGATTGACGCAGTCACCGCCGACGATCGCAGTCGCCACCTTCCTGGCGTCGGCCTTCGACAACTTCGAACCAATCGTCTTGAACGAACTGCCGTGGTCGAGGTCGCTCGGTTTGAGGCCCACGTGCCGGAGGCCGGCGGTTCCGGCGGCATCGACCACCCGCCCGGAGAGGCACTGCGCCTGCGACGGGGTGAAGGCGTTCTTGGCCTGACCAGAGCGGTAGCTCACCATCAACGCGTCGACATATTTCTTTCCGGCTGCCGTGTCAGATGCCGCGCCATCGCTGCCGCACGCCGCGAGCACCGTTGTGACCAAGACGAGAACGAGAAGCCGGCGCATCAGTGAGAACCTTTCATCGGGAACCCGCAGAGTAGATATCGCCGGCCGGCGGGCCGCGGACCGTCACGCAACCAGGGGCTGCGGCGGGGTTATGGTCCGGAACTCCCGCTCGGTTCGGGACACCACTGCGATGACCACACCTGCTCCCCTCTCCGTCCCGCTCCGATGGGCACACGCAAAACCCGCCCTGGCCGCAGCGCTTCCCGGGTGGATTCTGGCTCGGGTGCTCGTGGGAATCGCGCTGGCGCTCTCGCGGTTCTTGGTGGACCACGGACACGTGGACGATCCCGTCGCGCGCATCACGTCGAGCCAAGGACTGCTCGCGTGGGACGGTTCGTTTTACGCCGACATCGCTCAACACGGCTACGGCTCGTTGCCGCGCGCCGCGCTGCGATTCTTCCCGTTGACATCCCTCCTTGGTCGCGGCGCGGGCTGGTTAGGTGTCGGGCCGCGGATCGGTGTGGTGATCGTCGCCAACCTTGCCGCGCTCGTGGCGGGGGCGTTGCTCTGGGCACTCATCCAACGCGAAGGGTTCTCGAGCGCTACCGCGAACCGTGCCGCATGGCTTCTCCCGCTCTTCCCGTCGGCATTTGTGCTCGTGCTCGGGTACGCCGAGGGCATCTTCCTCGCCATCGCGATCAGCGCGTTCGTCGCGATTCGCGATCGCCGATGGTTCGTTGCGGCGGCACTCGGCGTCCTCGCCGGTGCCAGCCGACCGGGCGGCTTCATCCTCGCGGTGCCAATCGCCGTCGAAGCCGCTCGGGCGTTGCGAACCGTCGGACCTCGCGAGGTCGTCGCTCGCGCCACCGCGGTGCTGGCTCCGTTTGTTGGCGCCGGACTCTTTCTGCTCTGGGTCGGGGACCGGTTCGGCGATGCACTGCTGCCGTTCCGCGTCCAAACCCGGTCCAACCTCAAAGGCTCGTTTACGAATCCGGCCAGTTCGATCGTCCGCGCGCTGCGCGGACTCGTTCACGGCCATATCGGGACCGGGCTCCACGTGCCGTGGATGATCCTCGCGGCCGTCTTGATCGTGATCTGCTTCCGGCGACTGCCCGCGAGCTACGGCTGGTTCGCCCTCGTGACGATCGCCAGCGCGGTCACATCGAACAACCTCGATTCCTTCGAGCGCTACGCCCTCGGCGCGTTCCCGCTCGTGATCGTGGGCGCGATCCTCGCTCGAGACCGCCGAGTCGAACGCACGCTCCTCCTACTTTCGGGCACCGCGATGACCGGTTACGCCACCCTCGCATTTCTCCACGCCTACGTGCCGTAATCCCGCTCTTGCGACTTCGTCGCAGGCCGCTCGGGCCCCGCTCGGCGGCGCGACGGCTCCACCCGCGATCACCATCTCCTCACTTCGTAGTCCCGGGGTTAGATCGCGTAACGCTGTAGGAGGCCGCGGGCGATCACGGTGCGTTGGATTTCGTTGGTGCCTTCGCCGATGATCATCAGCGGTGCATCGCGGTAGTAGCGCTCGATCGGGAACTCGGTGGTGTAGCCCACGCCGCCATGAATCCGCATCGCTTCGGCGGCTAACTCGAACGCAGTCTCGCTCGCGAACAGCTTGGCCATCCCCGCTTCCACATCAGCACGCGCGCCCGACTGTTTCAACTGCGCGGCGTGCTCAGTCAGCAGCCGAGCGGCCTGAAGCTTGGTCCCCATGTCGGCGAGTTTGTGTTGGATCGCCTGATGCTCGGCGATCGGCTTCCCGAACGTGTGGCGCTCCTGCGCATAGCGAATCGCGGCCTCGAACGCGGCGCGCCCCACCCCAACCGCGCGTGAGGCGATGTTGATCCGACCGACTTCGAGCGCGGAGAGGATAAACCCGAGTCCGTGGCCGAGACCGTCCTCGCCGCCGAGCACGCAGTCGGCATTCACCCGATGATCGTCGTAGAACATTTCGACGGTTTCGATGCCCTTGTATCCGAGCTTGCCGATGTTCTTCGAGACGCTGATTCGTCCGGAGGTGGGTCCGGGGTCCTTCTCCACGATGAAACACGTAATGCCTTCATCGGTACGCGCCGCCAGCGCCACGATGCCGGCCCGCTCGCCGTTCGTCACCCAGGCTTTGGTACCGCTGATCACGTACTCATCGCCGTCGCGCCGGGCCCGGCACGAAATGTTACGCGTATCGCTTCCTGCGTCGGGTTCGGACAACGACAGGCAGCCGCGCGGTGCACCCGTGGCCAACTCCGGCAACCATCTCGCCTTCTGCTCCGGTGTCCCGCTGTGGAGAATCAGACTGGCCGCGATCGTGTGGGTGTTGATCACACCTGAGAGCGACATCCAGCCCGCGGCCAGCTCCTCGATCACCGCGATGTACGCCATCAGATCGAGACCGAGGCCGCCGTGCTCCTCGGGGATGGTGATACCGAACAGGCCCATCGCCTGCATCTGGCCCACCAGGTCTGCGGGGTAGGCGTCGTCGTGCTCGAGATCACTCGCAACCGGCAATACCTCGCGCTCGACCCACCGCCGAACGGTGGTACGCAGCTCGTCACGAATTTCTGGATCAGTCGTCGTCATGACCGCTGAGAGTACGACGCGCTACGCGACCTTGCGGTAGCGACGAATCGACAACGGCGCGAACACCGCAACGATCCCGGCGATCCACGCCAGGGCCGCGACCACCTTGCCCGCGGTGGGACCACCGAGGGTAAGAGCCCGTACCGCGTTGATGACCGCAGTCACCGGCTGATGATTGGCGAAGGCTTGCAGCCAACCGGGCATCGTTTCGACGGGGACGAAGGCGGCCGAGGCGAAGACCAGCACCGCAACGATCGGGAAGAACGCCGCCTGTGCCGTCTCGGCATTCGGAGCCATGAGCCCCAGCAGCGCCGACAGCCACGACAGCGCGTACGAGAACAACAGCACCAGGAGCATCGCGCCCACCAAGGCCGCGGCGCTGGTGTGATAATTGAAGCCGACCATGAAGCCGACGGCAGTCATGACGACGACCACGAAGACGTTGCGCACGAGGTCGGCCGTCGTGCGACCGACGAGTACGGCCGAGCGCGCCATCGGCAACGATCGGAACCGCTCGATCAAGCCGGCTTGGAGATCTTCGGCGAGCCCCACGCCGGTGTTCAGCGCGCCGAAGGTCACCGACTGCACCCATACGCCCGCCATCAAGAAGTCGACGTACGGAGTGCCGCCGGGAATCTTGATTGCGCCGCCGAAGACATAGACGAACATCAACACGAAGATGATCGGCTGGACGGTAGAGAACACGATGAGCTCGGGATTGCGAGTGAGGCGCAGGAGATTGCGCCACGTCATCGTCTTGGCATCGCGGATCACATCGCGGGGCCGCTGATGCGATTCCCGCGCGAGGACGTCCGGGTCGACCGTCGAAACCGTCATGACGTCACCTCGCTCATCGATCCCGATTCAGCCGTGTGGCCGGTGAGTTCGAGGAAGACATCGTCCAGCGTGGGCTCTCGGACCTCGATCGACTCGACGTCGAGTCCGGCCGCGTCGAGCGCTCGCACCGCGGCGAGCACGGCTCGGCCTCCATCGGCCACTTGGATCGCCACGCCATTCGCAGAGTCCGGCTGCGCAACGGTCCCGACCGAGGCCAACACCGCACGAGCCCGCTCGACCTCGGACAACGGGACCGCGACCTCCACGTGCGTGGTGCCGATCCGCCCCTTGAGTTCGGACGCCGTTCCTTCGGCGATCACCCGGCCGTGGTCGATCACGACGATCTGATCGGCGAGGCGGTCGGCCTCCTCCAGGTATTGGGTCGTGAGCAACACCGTGGTGCCGTCGGCGACGAGTTCACCGATGATGCCCCAGAGATCAAGGCGAGAACCGGGATCGAGACCGGTGGTGGGCTCATCGAGAAAGAGCACCGGCGGGCGATGCACGAGCGCGGCGGCGAGATCGAGGCGTCGCCGCATACCGCCCGAGTAGGTCTTGAGCGATCGATCGCCGGCTTCGCTCAGGCCGAAGCGACCCAGGAGTTCCTCGGCGCGCGCGTCGGCGTCGCGGTTGGGCAAATGGCACAACCGGCCCACCAGGCGAAGGTTCTCCCGGCCGGTCAGGACCTCGTCGACGGCCGCATACTGGCCGGCGAGTCCGATGCGCAGCCGCACCGACTCGGGGTGCTTCGCCACGTCGATTCCCAGGACGGACGCGTGTCCCTCCCCGAGCGGCAGGATTGTGGTGAGGATCCGCACCGCGGTCGTCTTGCCAGCACCATTCGGTCCCAGCAGTCCTAACACTGTGCCGGCTTCGACGCCGAAGGAGACGCGGTCGAGCGCAACGACGTCGCCGAACCGTTTTCCGAGGTCTTCCACCACAATCGTTGTGTCCGGCATGCGGTCGAGCATCGCAGGTCCGTAGGGCCCACCGCTGATCCGCAAATCCGGGAACAGCAGGCCCACGACCTAGGTTCTC
This sequence comes from Acidimicrobiia bacterium, assembly GCA_046598395.1. Taxonomy (GTDB): domain Bacteria; phylum Actinomycetota; class Acidimicrobiia; order IMCC26256; family JAENVU01; genus JAENVU01. The sequence goes on along the minus strand of JBKJIQ010000035.1, from coordinate 15,959 downwards.
TGTCTCCTATGCAGATGCATCAAACGATGATGGGTTTCCGGCGCGACAACGACGCCATCCGAGGGAAACGAGTGGAACGCGACCTGATCCGTCGCGTCCTCGGTATGACCCGTCCCTACCGCGGCGCGCTCATCGGGTTCCTCATCACCGTGATCCTCGCGGCGATGGTGGGCGTGGTGCCCGCGTTCTTGTTCCGCGCCTTGATCGACGACGCGGTCGCCAACAAGAACGAGAGCCTCGTGCTCTGGCTGTCGCTCGCCGCGGTCGGCGTTGCCTTCGCAACCGCCGCGCTCAGCTTGTTCCAGCGCTGGTATTCCGCACGCGTCGGTGAAGGCCTCATCTACGACATGCGGGTCGAGTTGTTCGACCACGTGCAACGGCTCCCGATCTCGTTCTTCACCCGGGTGCAGACCGGCGCGCTGATCAGTCGGTTGAACAACGACGTCATCGGCGCGCAGCAAGCAGTGACTAACACCATCGGCACCGTCATCTCGAACGCCATCACCCTGGCGATCACCCTCACCGTGATGTTCCGACTCGAGTGGCGGCTCACCCTCCTAACGTTGCTCGTCCTGCCTGCGTTCATCCTCCCGGCGCGTCACATCGGCAAAAAGCTCCAGGTGATCACCCGCGAGGGTTTTGGCGTCAACGCATCGATGAGCAACACCATCGCCGAGCGGTTCAACGTGGCGGGCGCGCTCGTGGTGAAGCTCTTCGGTCACCACCAACAAGAGCGCGAGCAGTTCGCCGGCCGTGCCGCTCGGGTACGCGATATCGGCGTCCAAACCGCGATGTACTCGAGAGTCTTGTTCGCGGCGCTCGGGTTCGTGGCCGCGGTTGGTACCGCGATCGTCTACTACGTGGGCGGTCGACTGGTGATCAGCGACACGATCACGATCGGCACCTTGGGTGCCCTCACCCTGCTCGTCGCGCAGATCTATCAGCCCCTCACCCAGCTGACCAACGCCCGGGTCGATGTGCTCACGGCGCTCGTGAGCTTCGAACGGGTCTTCGAGGTGTTGGATTTCCCGGCCCTCGTAGCTGAGAAGCCCGGCGCGTACGACCTGGTGAATCCCACGGGACGGATCGAAATCGACCACGTGTGGTTCCGCCACGCCGCTCCGGCCGACACGTCGATTCCGTCCCTCGAAGAAGGAGTCACTGAACTCGAGACCGAGCCGAGCGAATGGATCCTGCGCGACGTCAGTCTCACCGTGGAGCCGGGCGAGATGATCGCGCTCGTGGGTCCATCCGGCGCGGGTAAGACCACCACCGCAATGCTCGTGCCACGCATCGCGGATGTTGAACAAGGCGCCGTCCGCATCGACGGCCACGATGTGCGCGAGTTGACCCTCGATTCGCTCGGAGACGCAGTCGGTTTCGTGATGCAGGATCCGCACCTCTTCCACGACACCATCCGAGCAAACCTGCGGTACGCGAAGCCCGAAGCCACCGATGAGGATCTCGCAGTCGCGTGTCGTGGCGCACGTATTCACGACCTCGTCATGTCACTGCCCGATGGCTACGACACCATCGTTGGCGAGCGCGGCTACCGGATGTCGGGCGGCGAGAAGCAACGGCTCGCGATTGCGCGCGTGTTGCTCAAGCAGCCCGCGATCGTGATCCTCGATGAGGCGACCTCGCACCTCGACACCGAGTCGGAACTCGCGATTCAACGGGCGCTTGATGCCGCACTCGAGGGTCGTACCGCAATCGTGATCGCCCACCGGCTGTCCACCGTCGTGAACGCCGATCGCATCCTCGTGCTCAACGACGGTGAGGTGGTCGAACAAGGCACCCACGAGGTCTTGATGCGCCACGGCGGCCTCTATTCCGATCTCTATCGCACCCAGCTCGACCGCGATGAACTCCAACACACCGCCGGCCTGTTCGGTGCCGTGGTCGTGCCCGATCCTGCTGCGGAATCGGCCTAACCGACCCGCAGCCCCCGCCAACGAGCGGTCCTGCCCGGGTTCGGAGGCGTCCCGCCGGTACCATCATCACTCCGCACTCGATCCCGGTGACGTTGACGACCGTATGGCCGAACCCGAAATTCTCTCCCTCTCGCGCCGCCGTGCCGGGCGGTCGCGGCGCCGATCTCGGTCCCACCGCATCGCGGGGTTCCTGGCCGTCGGGATACTCGTGCTCGGCGCGGTTGGCGCCGCGTTGACCGTGGCCGGCGTCATCGATCTCGGCGCATCAAAGACCACCGATCGTGCGAATACGAAGCGACCGCAGTTGGGTGCCCGATCGTCGACCACCAGCACCCGGCTGGCGAAGTCCACCCGTCGCACACTGACCCCGGACGACCCCCTCCGGCTGTGGATCGGCGGCGACTCACTCGCCGGATCGATCGGACCGTCGCTCGGTGAGCTCACCGCCAAGACCGGCGTGGTACAGCCGCAGTACGACTCACGAGTTTCGAGTGGGCTGTTGAACCCCGACTTTTTCGACTGGCCCAAGCAAGCCGGACAGGAACTCCAAGATCTGAACCCCGAGGTCGTGGTCTTCCTCATGGGCACCAACGACGCGAACGTCTGGGATGCATCGCTGGAACAGGAATACCGATTGCGGACCACGCTCATGATGCACCAGTTGGTCGGCGACAATCAGCGCGAGGTCTTCTGGGTCGGTCCACCCGTCGCCAAAGACCGACACCTTGAAGCGGGTGTGGTGGAGGTGGCGAAGATCCAGCAGGGGATCGCGCGAACCATTCCGGGCGTGACCTACGTGGACGCACACCAACTGTTCGACGATGAGAGCGGCAAGTACCAGTACGAGTTCGCGGGGCTCGACGGCGTTGTGAACGTCATGCGCGCCGACGACGGCGTGCACTTCTCGGTCGATGGTGCCGACTATCTCGGTCAGGTCATCTTCAACCTGCTGAATCCCGAGTGGCGACTCACTGACCAAGCGGTTGCCGGTGCGGCGAAGACGGTGCGCGAGACCAAGGGGTCAACCCAAGTGGCCGGAACCCATCGGACGATCACGACCGACACCGGAGCCAATGGGAACAGCGGCGGAAGCACCACAACCACGACCACCACCCGTCCTGCCGGCACCACATCGACCTCGGGCCCGTCGAGCACCACCACGACCGCGCCCAGCACCACGACCACGACTGCCACAATCTCGCCGGCACCGCCCCCCACCTAGGTCTCCGCTTGGGTCCAACCACCGAGCGCGTCGGTAGGCTCCCCGGCCATGACTGATCCCCATGTTGTCGCGAGCGCGGCCGTCGATTCGGCCGCCGCATTGGTCGACGCCGCCGCCCGCCACCTCGCCGCCGCATCGAGCGACAACGGTCGCATCTCGGTGGCCAAACTCGACGAACACCAGGTGGTCGCGTACGACCTCGCCCACGCTGCCTCCGCCGTCGCCGGTTCGCGCGTGATGCTCGACTACGCGAAGCATGGCGACCTCGAAGCAAGGCTCGCCTACGCCTACATCGCGGATGTCTTTACCGACATCGTGGGCCGGCTCGTGGGCCGCGAAGCCGAGTGGGGCGTCGACCCTTCGCAACTCGCAAGCGCGCACGGTTTCGTGGCCGCGCATCGTGATCCCGCGTTCCTCGAATCTCTCGCCGACGACCTGCCCCGTCACGGAACCGGTCCCGCCCACCTCGATGACGATTTCGACATGGTGCGCGACACCTTCCACCGCTTCGCCGAGGACAAGATCCGCCCCGTCGCCGAACACATCCACCGCACCAACGCCGATATCCCGGACGAGATCATCAACGGGATGGCCGAGATCGGGGGATTCGGGTTGTCCGTGCCGGAGGAATACGGCGGCTTCGCGGCCGGTGGCGAGTCCGATTACCTCGCGATGTGTGTGGCCACCGAGGAACTTTCGTGGGGTTCGCTCGGCGCGGGCGGCGCGCTCATCACCCGTCCCGAGATCCTGACCCGCGCCATCGTCAAGGGCGGTACCGAGGAGCAGAAGCAGGGGTGGCTGCCCCAGATCGCAAGCGGCGAACGGATCGTGGGCGTGATGGTGACCGAGCCGGATTTCGGCTCCGATGTTGCGGGAGTCAAGACCAGCGCAACCGCGGTCGAGGGTGGATACCTCATCAACGGGGTCAAGACGTGGTGCACGTTCGCGGGCCGAGCCGACACGCTCATGGTGCTCGTGCGCACCGACCCGGATCGATCTCTTGGCCACCGCGGGCTGTCGGTGGTCGTGGTCGACAAGCCTCCCGCGCCCGGCCATCACTTCGCGTTCGACGACGGGCGCGAGGGGAAAATGGAAGGCCGCGCCATCGACACCCTCGGCTACCGCGGCATGCATTCCTACGAGGTCGCGTTCGACAACTGGTTTGTCCCGGCCGAGAACCTCATCGGCATGGAGGCGGGCCTCGGTAAGGGCTTCTATCTGCAGATGGAAGGCTTCGAAAACGGCCGGCTGCAGACTGCGGCGCGCGCCGTCGGACTCATGCAGGCCGCATTCGAAGCGGGGCTCGGCTACGCGCAGGATCGCAACGTCTTCGGCAAGCCGATCTTCGCCTACCAGCTCTCGAAGGTGAAGCTCGCGAAGATGGCGGCACTGACGTGCGCAGGCCGCCAGTTTTCCTACGACGTCGCGCGCAAGATGGCCCGCGGTGAAGGTGCGCTCGAGGCGAGCATGGTGAAGGCGTACGTCTGCCGCGCCGCCGAGTGGGTCACACGGGAGGCGCTCCAACTTCACGGGGGAATGGGCTACGCCGAGGAGTTCCCGGTGTCGCGGTACTTCGTGGATGCTCGCGTGCTCTCGATCTTCGAAGGCGCCGACGAGACCCTGTGTCTCCGCGTGATCGCCCGACGATTGACCGAACAAGCCCTCACTGCGTAGCCGTTACGAGCTATCCCGTCCGCCACATCCTGCCCGTTCGAGCGTTTGTCGGATCGTGTGCGCTCACCGCCACAAAATCGACAAGCGCTCAGAGTCTGGGCTGCGAGGCTGGGTGAAGGCTTGATCGCCTCGACGGCATCATGCGGAGTTGGCAACCCTCACAGGTCGCCGGCGAGGATGATCACGCCCGGGACAGCGCGATGTACTCGATCACTCCGTCGGAATGACCCGCGATTCGCACCCGCCTCTCTGCCCAGTGAGCCACCCGCTCGACTTTGGCGCACGCTCAATCGCGTTCGTCGGACTCCAGGCGTTTGCCGAGGCTGACGGCATCGTCGACGGCGAATCCCAGTCGTTCGTAGAAGGCGATGGCCGACGGGTTCGCCGTCCGCACTTGCAGATTGATCTTGGGACAACCGAGGGCGCGGAGCCGAACCTCGACCTCGAGCATGAGGGCGCGGCCAAAGCCTGCGCCCCGGTGTGCGGGGTCAACCGCGAGGTAGTTCACCCAGCCTCGATGACCGTCGTATCCGGCCATGACCGTTGCCACCACACCGCCACCGACGACGCCGACCAGGAAGAGATCATCGGCCACCGCCAGCTTGCGTTTGATGTCGCGCGCCGGATCGTTCCAGGGCCGCGTGAGGTCACCAGCGCGCCAGATCCCGATGACTGCCGCCCCATCACCGGGTTCGAAGTTCCGGATCTGCACACCCCCATCCTTGCAGCGGGCTGGCCTTGGACCGAGGAAACTCAGGTCGCGGGTCACCGCCATGGGCTTGGCCGGTCAGACTGTTCCGATGTCGACCGATCCGGGCACCGGTGGCGCCACGCCCGCCGAGGCGAACCCCGGCCACACCGCTGCGAGATCTGGGTCGAAGCTCCGGATCACCCTGGTCGCCACGCCGATCGTCCTGCTCACGATCGCGGTGTGGGTTGGGAATGCCCTCGCGCCAACGCTCATCGCCGACGCTCCCTATGTGCTGCTCACCCTGAGTCCCAGGCTCGAGCTTGCTGCGTTGGTGAGTCACAAGGTGGGCCCGGCGGCGTACTACCTGCTCCCGCTCGCCCGCGCCTCGATGGTGCTCACCTCGTGGTACCTCCTCGGCCATTGGTACAACGACCGTGCGTTGCGATGGGCCGAAGATCGATCCGGGAAGGCCGCGAAGCCCCTGCTGTGGGTGGAGCGAAACTTCAACAAGGCGCGCTACCCGATCACGTTCCTCTTCCCCATGAACATCACCGCGATGCTGGCCGGCGCGGGAAATATGAACCCTGTCGGATTCTTCGGCGTCGCGCTCACCAGCATCGTCCTGCGCTACTGGGCCGTGCGATCCCTCGCGCAACGATTCAGCAGCACCGTGCTCGACGTCTCGGACTTCATCAACCAATACCAGCAGTACCTCACGTTCGGCACGATCGCACTGGTCGTCGGGTGGGTCCTCTGGTCGCAGAAAGACGGCATTCGCCAACCCGACTCGATCGAAGACATGGTTGAAGACTTCGAACCCGAGACTGACCCGGCCGGCCGGTGATTCAGCGGACGATGTGAAAGCGCTCAGGCGCATTTCCGCCGTCGACCACGTCGGCAATCATCGAGCCGATGAGCGGCGCGAACTTGAAACCGTGACCTGAGCACGGCGACGCGACCACCACCGGTCCCACACGATCGATGATGAAATCTTCGTTCGGTGTGGTGGTGTAGAGGCACGTGATCTCGTCGACGGGCACGGGCACGAGGCCCGGCATCCACCGCTCGACGAACTGCACGATGCGTTCCCGGCTGCCCGGATCCACCATGCCATCGCGGCGATCAGGGTCAACCGCTGGACCAGTGTGGTGCTCCGCCAGCTTCACACCAACCCCCGGCGTCTCCAGTCCATAGACCGTGACGCGGTCGTGATGATGGATGAAGCTCGGCCACCAGGAATGGGACTCGCGCGCTGCGAAGTGGAACACCGACTCTTGGGTGACGCGCAACGGCGGGAGATCGACGATGCCGTCGAGCAGGTTCTTAGCCCATGCGCCGGCGGCCACGACCACGGCATCGGCATCGATGACCTCGTGATCGAGTACCACACGCGCCCGATCGTCGGCGACCTCGATGGCGCGTACCGGCTCCTCATACCGAACCGTCGCACCGTGACGTTGCGCTTGCTCGATCATCGCCATACGAGCCGCGCCCGACGCGATGCGCCCACCCCCCGCTTGGAACACCCCCGAACCTTCGAAGCGCATGCCGGGCCACCGGTCCGCCGCAACGCTCGGCGTCAACAGCTCGGTCGGCACGCCCTCCGCATCCAGCGCAGCGAGAATCGCGCTGACCGCAGCCGCATCGCCGTGATCAACCGAACCCGTCTGCACGATCAAGCCCACACCCGCATCCCGCTCGAGCTCGTGCCAAACCGCGAGCGCCTCGCGACCGAGGCGTACCCAAAACGGATCGGAATAACCAAGGCGAAATATGCGCGATGCGCCGTGCGAGCTACCGCGCTCGTGTCCGTCGGAGAACTGTTCGATCACCGTGACCTGGTCGCCCCGCTTCGTGAGCTGCCATGCCGCGGCAGCGCCCATCACGCCGGCTCCAACGATTACGACTTCGCGCGGCACCATCGGCTCAGGCTACGGGCCGAACCTACCGGTGGAGTGACATCGACGATGTGGTCGCGAGCGCGGCCGATCTCAGCCGGCGCTACGGGTCATACCGGCGCGCGAGCCGCGGCTCACGAACTTGTTGGCCATCTTGCGGCTTGCTTCGTCGATCATTTCGTCGCCGAACATGACCGCACCCCGACGCTCGCCCTCGGTGGTGGCCGTTTCGTAGGCATCGAGGATGTCGAACGCTTTGTCGAACTGTTCCTGGGTGGGTGTGTACACCTCGTTGATTACCGTGACCTGGTCCGGGTGCAGCGACCACTTCCCGTCGAAGCCGAGGATGCGCGTCCGCATTGCGTAATCACGCAACGCGTCGAGTTCGCGGATCTTGAGAAACGGTCCGTCGATCACTTGCAACCCGTTGGCACGACCAGCCATGAGGATTTTCGAGAACACGTAGTGGAAATGGTCACCCGGGTATTCCGGAATCTGTACCCCACCGGTGAGCACGGGCATTTCGGTAGACGCCGCGAAATCCGCGGGACCGAAGATGATGGTCTCGAGTCGATCGCTCGCCGCACAGATCTCCTCCACGTTGATCAGACCCCGCGCGGTTTCGATCTGTGCCTCGATACCCACTCGGCTGGTCCGGCCGATGGTCTTCTCGATCTGAGTGAGGAGCAGGTCGAGCGCCACGACATCGGCCGCGTGCTGCACCTTCGGCAGCATGATCTCGTCGAGCCGGTCACCGGCGTTCTCCACGATCGTGATCACATCGCGGTACGTCCACTCGGTATCCCATGCGTTGACGCGCACGCAGACGACGGTGTCGCCCCAGTCCTGGTTCTTGATCGCGTTGACGATCTTCTCGCGTGCCGCTTCCTTCTCCAACGGGGAGACCGAGTCCTCGAGATCGAGGAAGACCTGGTCGGCGCCGAGGCCCGGGGCTTTGCCGAGCATCTTCTCGTTCGAGCCGGGCGTGGCATGGCAGGACCGACGGGGCATGTTCTTCGTGCGTTCAGACATGGCGCAAGGGTAGGCAGGCACCTCCTCTGCCAACCAACCCGCCAACCAACCCGCCAACCAGCCCACTCACCGAGCCGCTGACCAACCAGCCGGGTCGGCAATGATCTGCCGATGACAAAACCAATCGAACTCGTGGAGAACATGATCGCGGCTATCGAGGCCGGCGATGTTGGCGGAGTTCGATCCTGCTACTCCCCGGACATCACCGTCTGGGCAAACTTCGATGGCAAGGCTCGTGACATCGAGTCGTCGGTGCGGGTCCTCGAGTGGCTCATCGGCCAAACCTCGGTCCGGCGTTACGAGATCCAGCGCCGCATCGAGATCGACGGCGGCGTGCTCCAACAACACGTTCTCCACGGCACCGTCGCGGCCACCGGGAAGTCGTTCGTGATGCCGGCGTGTCTCATCGTGGGTATCGACGGCGAGCACATCGCGCAGATCGATGAGTATCTCGACCCCGCGGTGATGCAACCCGCATTCGCCGAGTGACAACACTCGCCGCGCTCAGTACCGTTCCGGCATGATCGACGCACCGACCCTCACGCTCCACGAGATCGCGGACGGAGTCTGGGTCTGGCTCCAGCCCGGCGGCGAGTCCGGCGTCTCGAACGCGGGTGTCGTCGCCGATGAAGACGGACTCACCATCGTCGACACCCTGATGGTGCGCTCGCAATGGGCGCCGTTCGCCGCCGCCGTCGGGGCACTGAAGCAGACGGTCAAACGCGTGCTGCTCACGCATGCCCACATCGATCACGTGGGCGGGACCTCCGCGTTCCGAAACGCCATGGTGCTCGGCTCGCCCATGACGAGCGAACTGCTCGATCAGACCATGCCCGTCGATGCCTACAAGGCGTTCATGCCCGCCTTCACCGAAGGCTTCGACGAGCTCGCGGTGCTCGGCACCCGCCCGGTGTCGCACATCGTGGATGAATCGGCGCAGCTGACACCGCGCATCGAAGTCCTCCCGGCTCGGGGCCACACCGACGGCGACCTCATGGTGCTCGTCGCCGACGCCGACGTGCTCTTCTCGGGCGACCTGTGCTTCTTCGGAGTGACCCCACTTGCATTCCAAGGCGATCCCCGTGCGTGGGCCGACGTACTGACGGTCGTGGGCGACTTGGCGGAGACCATCGTTCCCGGCCACGGTCCCATCGGTTCCGAAGCCGAAGTGCTGGAGCTGCGTGACTACCTCCTCCACTGCGTGAGGGGTGAGATCCCGCCGGGCCCCTGGGACCGTTGGATCGAGCGCGCCGAGCGCGATCCGATCAACATCGAGAAGGCGGCGATGCTCCGCCTCGGCGACGATGGCATGCCACCCTCGATGCTCAAAGCCATCGGCCTCGCCTGAGCCACGCGCCCTGAGCCACGTCGCCCTGAGCCACGCGCCCTGAGCCACGCGCCCTGAGCCACGCGCCCGGAGCCACGGCGCGTGCCAGGCGTCGCGCTACCGTTCCCGGCCGTGGCAAAGAACCCTGATCCAACCTTGGAATTGTCGACCGCGGCCGGAATGACTCGGCGACTCGACGACTGGACCACCATGTTCCACCTCTGCCTGGTGGTCCTGCCGGACCGGCCGGAAGCGCAGCAGTGGATCCCGGTCGCTCGGCGCATTTTCGGAGTCCTCGGCGACAGCGACGCCCGGACCGCGTATGTGATTCCGAGCACGCCGGCAATCGCCGCACGGATTCTGGGCGACGAGGCCGACCGAGCGATGGTCTTTGTTGATCCCGACCGCACGCTGATCAGCAGCCTCGGTCTTACCCACCTGCCCGCGATCGTGCATATCCGCCAAGACACGAGCCTCGGAGCGACCGCCGAAGGCTGGGACCCGGCAGCGTGGCAACGAGTTGCCCGCTCGGTGGCCAAGGACATGGCGTGGTCGGTACCCGATGTGGCGCCGCCCGGAACGCGGGTACCGGCGAAAACCGGAGGCTGGGCCGTTTGACCTAAGGCGAATCCCGATCCTGGCTTCGACCGACCTCCCCAATCCGCACATTCATATTGTTTGGCAACACTGGCCACAGCCGTATCACACTTCCAGCGGTGTATGCGCCATACCCGGCCCGCGAACTCCCTGGTCAACGTCCTTTCTCTGCCCTGAGATGACACCCCAAGGGGACCTCGCGTAGGATCTCATGAACCGCACGACCTCCACCGTCGATCTATGACGGCCAGTCGGGCGGTGAGTTTTATTCGGGCCCGGTTCCCAGGACCGCGATAGCTCGGACCGACGGCGGCAGCATCCTCGAGCCAAAGGGAGTCCCCCTAGATGAACCTCCGGACCAAGGTCTCGGTCGTCATCCTCGTCTCGGCAACGGCGGTCGGGAGCGCGTTTCCTGCGCTCTCCGGTGCCAGTCCGATCGACGACAAACGGCGCCAAGCAGCACAGCTCCAGAGCCAGATCGACGCGAACAACAATCGTATTGAGATGGTCGCCGAGCAGCTCAAGGGCGCGCGGTTTCGCATGACCGCAGCGGAAGAGGGGATCGCGGAGGCTCAGCGCCGCACCGATGTCGCGGAGGCCGAGCACCGTCGGATTCGCAGCATCCTCAGCCGACGCGCCGCCCAGATCTACCGCGGTGCCGGCTCCAGTAGCCCCCTCCAGCAGATGGACGTGAAGTCCCTCGGCGAACTTGCGACCCGGTCCAAGTACGCAGCGGCCGCAGCGGACCGTGACGATGTACTGATCGCGCGACTCCAGAAGTCCAAGGAAGCCTTGGCGATCCGCAAGAGTGACCTCGAGAGTCAGCGCGCGGCGGCCAACGCGGAAGCCGACACCGCCACCGCAGCACAGAGCAACCTGGACAAGGCGAACCGGGAGAGCAAAGCATTGCTCGGCCAGGTCAATGGTGAGATCAAAACCATCATGGATCAAGAAGAGGCCGCTCGTCAGGCCGCAGCGGCTGCTGCAGCACGGCGTGCTGCAGCATCTCCCCCGCGTGCCAACGGTGGCGGTAGCCGGGGAACACCGATCCCCGAGAACTTCCCGAATACGCCAGCGCCGAACGCGGGCGCCCAGGCGGCGGTCGACTTCGCCAAGGCCCAGGTGGGCAAGGGGTACCAATACGCAACGTCGGGCCCGGATACCTTCGACTGCTCCGGACTCACCGGTGCCGCCTGGAAGGCCGGCGGAGTGTCCCTGACCTACTATTCCGGCGCGCAATACCAGCAGACCACCCGCATCGGGGCCGGGGATCTCCAACCTGGCGACCTCGTCTTCTTGGGACCAGGTGGAGCCAACCACGTCGAGATCTACATCGGCGGCGGCATGGTGGTCTCGGCTTCAAACCCGGCCACCGGTGTCCGCCTCGTGGCGCTGGGCTACAACGGCAACGCCTCCGGCTACGGCCGGGTCCACGGCTAACCCAGCGCACCAACGTTGGCCGCTGCTCGCGAGCTCCGGCTCACCAAGTTCTCTCATGGTGCGGGTTGTGCCTGCAAGCTCTCCCCCCACGACCTGCGCACCGTCCTCGGACTCGTTCGTGGGCTCGATGCTCCCGACGATCCCAACCTGATCGTTGGTCTGGATACCGCGGACGACGCGGCGGTATACCGCGTGCGAGATGACCTCGCGCTGGTCCTCACCACCGATTTCTTCACCCCGATCGTCGACGACGCGTACGACTGGGGCCGCATCGCCGCCACCAACGCGCTCTCGGATGTGTACGCGATGGGCGGCGCTCCCCTGCTGGCGCTGAATCTCGTGGCGTGGCCGCGGGATGGACTGCCATTCGAACTCCTCGCGCGCGTCATCGACGGTGGCGCCGACGTTGTGCGAAGCGCGGGTGCGATTGTCGGCGGTGGCCATTCGATCGACGACCCGGAGCCCAAGTTCGGGCTGGCAGTGGTGGGGACGGTGGAGCCTGACCGCGTGTGGCGCAACGCCGGCGCTCGGCCCGGTGACGCGCTCGTGCTCACCAAACCTCTCGGGCTGGGTGTGATCTCAACGGCCGTGAAGCGCGAGGCCGCGACCGAGGATCTGTTGGCAACGGCCATCGACCTGATGACCACGCTGAACGAGGGCGCGCGCGATGCGGGCCGCGAACTCGGCGATGCAATCCATGCGGTCACCGACATCACCGGCTTCGGACTGCTCGGCCATCTCGGCGAGATGGCCAGGGCCTCCGGCGCGTCGGCCCGCGTCGATATCAACGCGGTGCCAATCATCGACGGTGTGCGCGATCTCGTGCGCGCCGGCTTTGTTGCAGGCGGAACCCAGCGCAACCACGCGTTCGTCTCGGAGTTCGTCGACTGGGGCACGCTCGATACCAACGAACAGCTGCTCCTCGCCGATGCTCAAACCTCCGGTGGACTCCTGTTCGCGGTTGACGCGGAGTCCGCCGGTGCGCTGGTCACCGCGCTCGAACTCGCAGGGACACCGTGCGCAGCCGTGGTTGGTGAGATCGGAGCCGGCGGGGCCAACCCTGGCGTGCCCGGGCACATCACCGTTCACTGAGCGCGCGAATACGGGCAGCACCATCCGCCAAAACGGACGAACCGAGGGCTACCGTCATTTACCGGCCGGCGGAGCCAATCTCGGGAGGTCCGCACGTGCGGCATTGGGCGGAGTCAACGGTGCAATCGGCAGCGCGTTCATCGGCGACGGATATTCCTCGCCGATTGATCGCGAGCGTTGCATTCACCGGAACCATGCTCGCGGTGCTGGCGTTCGCACCCCACGCGGCCGCGGCCGCGGGTTGGTCCCGAACCCCAGGATCGGCGCTCGCCGGTGGGTCGGTCCACGTGGCGTCGTCACCGAGCGCACTCTGCCAGTGGCTCCAACCCGCCGACCCGCCGTCATCGACCACCACCACCTCGACCACCTCCACCGCTGCCGGGGAGGCCTCCACTCCCGCTCCCAATGGGCCCAGCGCCGGTGAACCGGCGCGGGACGCAGCCGCGACCGGCGACCCCATCATCTTCGACGGTGTACGCGTGGAACTGCGACTGGAAGCAGCCGGCACCGCGATTCCACTTGGCAACGTTCGCGTGACATCTGGCGGCGCATGGTCGGGAACCGTCCCGATCCCAGACGCCACGGCGATCACACCCGGCGACTACGAACTCCTCGCGCGCTGCATCGTGGACGACCCCGCGTTGGACGGCGTGCGGTCGTTCGACTTCGACCCGCTCCCATTCACCATTGCCGATGCGCCACCACCCACCACGGTCACGATCCCGACCGAGATCGGCGAACCGGTCACGGTGACCAAGCCCGACGTGGCGGACGCGCGGCTGGAACGGCCTGCAACCAACGTTGCGAACCAGGGGCCGCCGGCGCGAACGCTGCCGAACACCGGCGATGGCACCCTCGGTGTCGCACTCGCGGGATTCGGCTCGCTGGCCCTTGGCGGGGGCGCACTGTGGTGGGGCAGGCACCGGGTCCAGACACTCCCCTAACTGGCCCCACCGAGACGGCCCTACCGAGACGGCCCTACCGAGACGGCCCCACTGAGATCGCTCACCGAGACCGGGTCGCCGGTCGCAGCATCAGGGGATGACGAGCATGCCGAGCTCGGCCTCGAGCTGCGGCCGGGCCTTCGCGCCGAGCGTCGATCGTTCCAAGCGGCCGTTGCGGAACAGCGAGATCATGGGGATGCTCTGGACCTCGTATTGCTGCGCGAGCGCGGGCTCCTCATCGATGTTCACCTTCACGACCTTGTACGAGCCTTCGCGCATCAACGCCATCTGCTCGATGATCGGTCCGACCTGCTTGCACGGTCCACACCATGGCGCCCAAAAGTCGACGATGACCGGGAGATCGCTCCCCAGTACTTCGGCCGCGAATGTTGCCGTCGTCACCGGCATGACCGGACCAACCGGGGGCGGTTCCGGGAGTGCGGCGCGCGGCGTCTCGCCGGCCACGATCTGGGTGAGCCAGGCCTGCGCGTCTTGCACACTCTCCAGCGCCACTTGATGACCCATTGGGTACTCGCGGTAGACGAGCGGCACTCCCTGCTCGGTCAGCACCTCGGCCAGTTGGCGGGCGACCGTGATCGGAATCATCGGATCCTCGGTCCCGTGCTGGAGCAGCACCGGGATTTCTCGCGCGACATCCCAGTCGATGTCGCTCGCGTCGAGGCCCGGAACGAACGGACTCATGGCCAACACTCCCGCCGGTCGCATGGCCGCGCCACCGCGCAGTGCGAGGTGCAGCGCCACGCCCGCTCCCTGGGAGAACCCACCGAAGATCGCGTCGGACCGTGCGAAACCCAACTCCGCACACTGTTCTTCGACCAGGGTGTCGACGAGTCCCAACGCAGCGGCGAACGCCGTCGGATCGAGGCCGTCCTCGGCAATCGGAAACCAGGCGTAGCCGGGCGCGCCTGGGGCGGCGAGCGGACCGCGCGGCATCACTGCGGCGAACTGACCGTCCGGATCGAGGTGCGAAAGCAACCCGCCCAGATCTTGTTCGTCGGAGCCGTAGCCGTGGAGCAGCACCAACAGGCGGGTGGCATTCGATCCTCGCACCGTGTTCGTGATGAGTTCGGTCATGGTTCCCTTTCGAGAGTCGAGAGTGCGGTGTTGTCGGATTCGAAGTCAGGAACGGTCACCGGCGGTGGGTGCTCGAGGTGCCAGCGCACCGACTGGTGCAACGCCTCGACCCGATCAGTCTCTTCCCACCCGAGCACGGCACGGCCGAGCGTGCCATCCGCAAGAAGGTCTTGGCGAAAGCTGGCGGTGATCAGCAGGTCGGCCGGCAAGTTTCGACCGGGCACTCGCACCAACTCCGCGTCCGAACCGGCCATTGCCAATATCTGGGCCGCGAACTCCGCGTAGTTCCACGTCTGGGACTCACAGACGTTGAACGCCTGGCCGGCGATCCCGTCGACGACCAGCGCGTTCGCAACGGCGCGGGCAACGTCGTGGACGTAGACCCGGCTGAAGCGAAACCCGCCGCTTCCAATCGGAATCCGCGAACGTCCGGCGCGCACGCGGCGGAGGATGAACTCCAAACGCGAGGGATCGTCGTGCGGTCCGTAGACCGCCCCCAACCGCAGCGCGGTCCCACCGGCGGCGCGGTACACGGCTTCGAACTCGATGTTCTCCCAATCGGGTCGGTCAATATGGAAGTGCTCAGGGCTTCGCAGCGGCGACGACTCCGTGAGCGGGACCGGCTCAACGGCAAGGCCACGATGAAACGACGCGTACGCCCGATAGACGTCGACACTCGAGATCGCGATGAAGCGGGGATTGGCGCCGAATACGTCGAGCGCGCGGTGTGCATCGGCGGCGCTCATGCCACTGACGTCGACGACCGCGTCGGCATTGAACGCTCGTAACTCGGTGCCGGCATCACGGAGTTCCGCGCGGTCGACATGAACGTGTGCGACTGCTGGAAGGGCGTCAGGCTCGGATGCGCCGCGGTGCACGATGAGCACATCGTGAGCGGGTGCCAGCCGCTCCAGGATCGCCCGGCCGATGAAGCGAGTTCCCCCGAGGATGACCACGCGCACGGCGGCATCGTAGGGTGCGGTCCACTCTCACTCGAAAGGGTCATTCCACAT
>JBKJIQ010000041.1:0-37978 GCA_046598395.1 Acidimicrobiia bacterium | reverse complement strand
GGGAAGCCGAGGCGACGTCCCTCCTCGACGCCGAACGCGTCCTTGACTTCGAGATGCCGATCGACCTCGGATGGTCCACCGCGCACGCGAACTGGGCTGAGGCCGCCGTCCTGATCGGACACCAGGAAACGGCCGCCGCGGTACGCCAACGGCTGGTTCCCTTCCACGACCTGTTGGTGTCTTTCTCGATAGGCGCGCAGGCGTCGATCGCGCACTATCTCGGCCTGATCGACCACCTCCTCGGCCGACACGACGACGCGGACCGCTGGTTCAACGAGGCCATGGCAATGCATCAGCGATTCGAGTCGCCGCTGCTCGTCGCGCAGACCAACGCGGCCTGGGCCGGACTCCTCGCGGAGCGCGGTACCGGGGACGACCACGATCGGGCGCGCGCGATGGCGACCGACGCCCTCACCGCCGCGACCTCGGGCGGATACGGCTACATCGAGAGCGACGCACGCCTCGTGCTCGAGCGGCTCACCTGAACACGCACTGACGTCACGCCACGCTGACGATCGCCGCCGCGCTCAGGCCAGACGCTGCAGTGCCTCCGTGGCGCGTCGTTCGATGTACGCGTACCCGTTCGCTGCAGCGTTGGTGTGCGCGCGCCGGAGCAGATCGCGCGCGCGATCGAGGTCACCGGGCGCGCTCCTTTCCGTGAGCATCTCGCCCCACGCCAAGTCGTTCTGGGCTGAGAAGAACGAGGACGAATCCCGCCCGACCCTCACGTTCATCGTGGACGCCTGCGCATAGAACATCTCGGCATTGTCGTAGCGACCGAGGGCGGAGGCGAGGTTCGCGAGGGACACGTCGATCGGAGAAGTGATGGAGGTGCCGGTACTGCTCCACAGCCCGGCCCATGGCTCGAGCAGCTCAGAGAGGCGCTCGGCACTGGGCACATCCCGGCACATGGCTGCAACGCTCGCATACGCGGTGACCGTGGGAAACCAGACTTCGTTCATCGGGACATCGAAGTTGTCGCCCGCGACCTCGTCGAGCAGTCGCCGTGCCGCGTCGAGATCTCCGGATTCGGCGTAGGCGAGCGCGAGACCGCCACTGATGATGGAGTCGAGGTCCGGCGCGTCGGCGACCATCGGCTCGAGGATGGGGATCATCGCTTCGAGCGTTCCCCGCCGCCAGTTGACCTGGAAGAACTGGTCGCCGAACAGGGTGAGCGCGTCGGGTTGGCCGCTGTCGACACCGATCTGCAGTGCGTTGTTCGCCAACCGCTCGAGGGTGTCGGTGTCAGCGTCGATCGTGGCTCGCGTCGCCCGCTGCAGGGCATGCCACCAGAGCAGGTTGGGCTGGGCCAACTGCTCCGCGCGCGAACTGACGACGTCGAGACAGCGGTCCATCTCGTCAAGGTCACCCATCTGGGCCGCGCTTCGCGCACGCGCGTTCGCCGCCCAGAAGACCAGCACGGGGTCACCCACCCGCTCGGCGCGCACGATGGCGTCAGCGGTCCGGACTCGCGACTGCTCGACGAGTGCCGGAACGTGCAGCGGCTGTGCGACCAGGTTGAGCACCCGCACCATGGTGGCGTCGTCACCGGAGCGTCCGGCGAGGGTGATGGCTTCGTCGGCGAGGGCTTGACGCCGTTCGAGCGTACCGACGAAGCCGAGCTCTGCACACAGAGCAGCGAGCAGGAGCGCCCGGTCAAGGTGGTCGGTGTCCACCTGGTCGAGCGCCTTCTCCAGGACCTCGACCTTCTCGGCGTCGAGGACACCGGCGTTGCTGTAGAGGCCCCGATCGTTGGCGAGGGCCGCGGCGACGAGCCGGTTCGTGTCGTCGAGGTCGGCGGCGCGGCGCGCGGCGTCGAGGAGCGTCTCGCGGAAGGTCGGGTCGCCGGTGAGGCGTTGGGCGGTGCCGAGCCCGATCGCGAGGTCCAGCGCGAGGACCGGATCCGGGTCGCTGGCTTGGGGGTAGAGGTCGAGGGCCTGGGCGTAGTAACCGAGCGCATCGGCGGGGGCGAGCGCCGCAAGCGCGGCGTCGCCGGCTTGGCGCGAGTAGGCGATGGCTTTGGTGGCCTCGGCGGGCTGGGTCGCGCTCGTCCAATGACGGGCCAACTCTCCGACGCGCGCGCCGGGGCGATCGCCGCAGAGCGCTTCGAGGGCCTCGCCGACGTGGCGGTGCGCGCGAGCGCGGCGGGTCGGGCCGAGGTCCTCATAGAGGGTGTGTTGGATCAGCGCGTGCGCGAAGTTGTACCGGCCCGGTGTTTCGGCGAGCTCGCGCACGAGGGCGGCGGTCGTCGCGGCGTCGAGGATGTCGAGCAGATCGTCCTCCGACGTTTCCGTCGCTTTCGCCAACAGGTCGAGGTCGAAGTCACGGCCGATCACCGCCGCGGTCGACAGGACCCTCCCCGCACCGGGACCGAGGCGTCCGACCCGTGCGCCGATCACCTCGCGGACACTGTCGGGCAGGCCCATTTGCCCGAGGGAATCGTCCGCGGTCCACCGGCCGGTGTCGTCCTGGAAGATCGCGCCCGTCTCCGCGAGGTGGCGCAGCACCTCACTCACGAAGAACGGGTTCCCATCCGTCTCGCGGTACACCGCGTGCGCGAGGCCGACCCCGGCGGTGTCGAGAGTCTGGCCCGCAGCGGCTTCCAAGAACGCGAGGACCCCCGTGTCATCGAGACCAGCCAACTCGACCCGCGACACGCCGGTCTGGCGGCGCAATGCGGCGAGCGTGTCGAGCAGCGGATGCGACTGCGACAGCTCGTTGTCGCGGTAGGTACCCACGACGAGGACCCGCATGGTTGTGTCTGCCGCAGCGAGATGCCGCAGCAAGGCCAGACTCGCCTTGTCGGCCCAGTGCAAGTCGTCCAAGACAAGCACGACCGGCTGCCGGCGCGATACCTGGCCCAATAACCCGACGACCGCCGCGAATAACAAGAACCGTTCCGTATCCGAGTCCGTCGCTTTCGACGGCGGCAGATCCGGGATCCGACTCGCCAATGCGGGGACCAGCCGGGCGAGCTCGGAGCCGTACGCGGCGACATGGGCGTGGAGTTCTTCCTCCGGGGCGTGGGTGACGTAGTGGCTGAGCGCCTCCGCGAACAGCTGGTACGGCGTCGCGAGGTCCTCCTCGCAATGCCCGAACAACACGATGGCGCCCGCGTCGAACGCGGAGCGGGCCGCTTCGGCGACCAGGGTGGTCTTGCCCAGACCGGCCTCACCCGCGACCAACAACACCTCACGACCCTCACCGTTCGCGACCCGCTTGTACGCGTGGGTGGTCGTCGCGGTCTCGGCCTCGCGTCCCACCACACCCACCGTCGGACGGAACACGAGACGCCCCGGCAACGGAATCGCGTTCGCACCCACCCCGGATTCGGTCGCGGTCAACGGCTCCCACTCGACCAGGACCGTCTCCAACGCATCCGGCAGACCTTTCAACTCGAGTTCACCGAGTGGCGTGCATTGGTGTTTGGAGCGGCGACCCGCCATCAACCGCACGACATCCGCCGCCAAGATCTGACCGCTCTCACATTTGGCGCACAACCGGGCCGCCTCGACGACCGGATCACCGAAATAGTCGGCGCCTTCTTCCTTACTGACCTCGCCGCCACTCAACCCGACCCGTAGGCCTACCGCCTGGTCGCGGGACCGGTTGTCGGCATCCACCCCCTGCTGCATGCCGACCGCACACGCCAACGCCGCCGATGCTGCACCGAAGACGACCATCAGGCCGTCACCCAGGTTCTTTACCTCGGTGCCACCCGACTCCGCGATCGCTTGCCGCAGGATCGAGAAATGCTCCCGCCGCAACACGTCCGCCGCATCCTGGTCGAGGCTCGACGACAACGCCGTCGAACCCACCAGATCGGTGAACAACACCGTCACGTTCTCAGTCGTCATCGACGCGTTACCCCTGCCAGCACATGAGCACCGTACGCGGCGCGACAACCACACCGCACTTCCCCGACGACCCCGAGGCCGAGTGCTTCCAGACGCTTCACGCGTCGAACGCTCCCATGACGGGTGCTCTCATCGGGGCACGATCGCCAGGGTTCGAAAGCGACGACGAAGATCTTCGAGCGACCGGACACGCGATCTGTGCCCTGACCAGCGCAAACGTTGTATTTCTGACAACGGTTGTGGACCTTTGGGGACGGCTTTCAAACCCTGACGATCCCGTCGAAACCTCTGCGGGACAAGGGTCACGTGCGTTGAGACGCTCGCCGAACAGCCCCCGCGAAGGCCCGAATCTGGCTTCCCGACCTTCCGGAGATGCACCGCCGGAGGAAAGGGGACGGCTTTCAAACCCTGTGCAACGACGGCTGTCCCAAGCCGAGATCGAACAGCTGATCCACCAATACCGCGAGGGTGCACCCATCGACGGACTCGCCCGTCGCCATGAGGTCCACCGGACCACCGTCATCCACCACCTCGACCAGGCTGGTGTCACTCGACGGCGCGTCGTCCGCAAAATGACCGACGAGTCGGTCGCCCTGGCCGCGGCACGGTACGCGCAGGGCGCATCACTCAAAATCGTGGCCAGTGAGTTCGCCGTGCACCAACGAACCCTGGCGAGGGAGCTTCGCCGAGCTGGAACGGCGATCCGACTCCGTCGGGGCTGGACCCGGTAGTCACGACGCTGGTCGGCACCAAGCAGCGCACTTGGCAACCACCGTTCCGGTCAGATCCGAGACCAAGTTGGTCGGCGACTTCCTCGACCGTCGGGTCGTGTTCGAGCGCCTCTCGGGTGACGCCCCACTCGTAGGCCCTGGTCATCGCCCGAACGCCGTTGCGTAGCCCCGCTCGGGCTACGGCGAGACTGTCGAGTGTGCGAGACTCGTGTCCTCTTTCGGGGTCTTCGGGCAGGGGAGGTGTCGGATGCGTGCCGACAACCTGATCATCATCGGGCTTGCGCTGGTCGCGGTGGCCTTCTCCGCACTGGCGATCCTCCGATGGGGTCGGCTCCCGATCCAGGCGCCCGCGCCCCGAGGCAGCGCGGGTGATGGCCGGTGGCCGTCCAGGCTCGCCGCTTCGCTCCGAGCGCTCGGTCCGGTGTGCTCGGCGGGAATCATCTGCGGTGTGCTCGTCGCCGGGTTCCTCGGCCGGTTCGTCATGCGGGTGTTAGCGGCCACATCAGGCGATGGCGCCCAAGGCCTTCTCACCGATGCCGAGGAAGTCGTGGGCGAGATCACCCTCTCCGGGACCATCAGCTTCATCGTCTTCGTCGGCTTGGGCGCCGGCGCGGTCGCCACCATCGTGCTCCTGGTTGCGCGTCCCTGGTTGCACGTCAACGGTGCGGCGGCAGGGTTGATGGCTGGGCTGGTGCCACTGGTCCTATTCGGAGACAAGGACTTCTCATCAGAGAACCTGGACTTCTCGATCTTGACGCCGACCTGGCTTGCGGTGGGTCTGATCGTGGGTGGAACCGCCATGTTCGGCGCTGCCCTCGGCTCGGTGGCTGCTCGACTCCAACAGACAGTCGGCGGCGACAGCCGGTTCCGCAACGTGCCCATCCTGGGTGTGATCCCCTTCGCCCTGGTGCCACCATTCCTCGTCGCCCTGGTGGCCTACATCATCGGCCGCACCGCCCTACCGGGGCGCCTGTCCGCCGTGCTCCAGCGACGCCCCATCCAGTTGGCAGGGAGGGTCGTCGTGGCCGGGCTCGTCGGATTCAGCCTGTTCCTGACCGTTCGGTCTTCGGTGGACATCCTCAGCATCTGAGGCAGTGCCCGCCCCAGCGACCAGGTTCCCGCTCGCACACCCTCGGCTACAGAAACGACGCTGTCGATCATTGCCACTTCCACAACGACGAGTGGAGCTGATGGGACAGCTTTCAGCCCGAACTGTCGTCGTGATGCTCAGACGATCTATCCCGGATCGGCACCTCGCGGGCAGCGCCCCACGGCGAAAGGAGCTGAGCGGTAACGGACGGGGCGGAGCGGAGGGTCAAAGGCCGCCGGCGAAGGCCCGGATCTCGTCGGCCAGTCGACTGGGTTGGTCGAGGGGCATGAGCACCGAGCAGTCGTCGACTTCGACGAGTCGTCCCTGCGGGAGGAGGTCGGCTAGGCGCGCGCCATGGCTGCGAGGCATGGTTCGGTCGTCGGTGGGCCAGATGACCAGTGCCGGTTGGTCGAAGATCCGCAGCCCCTCGGCTGCCTCGATGAGGCAGTCCTTGGGCGTGGTGGCCACGTACTGCCGGACGTCGCGCCGGACGCCAGGCTCGGTGATGAGTCCCTCGGTCCATCCCCGGATGGTGTCCATCGGAATCGGGCGGACCGTCATCCGCCCGAAGGTCATTGGTAGGCGCTGAACGCCCGGGATGCGCAGCGACCGGCCGGCGATGGTGAGACCGCCGGGCAGCCGACACGACAGCGCGGCGAACGCTCCCGGGAGCCCCGGCGGGTAGTTGTCGAAGGCCTCCTCCGAGGTGAGTACAAGGCCAGCGATCAGATCGGGCCGTTCGACTGCGGTGATTTGCGGGCCGCCCCAGTCGTTGGCCACGAGCACGACCGGCGGCAGGTCGAGTGTCTCGATCGTCTCGGCTATGAGCAGGGCGATGCCTCGCATGGTGAGGTCGGCGTCGTCGGGCATGGGCCGTCGGTGGCCACCCAGAGGAAGGACGGGCACGACGCATCGGAACTCGGTTGCGAGCCGATCGATCACGCCAGTCCACTCGGTGTGGTCCATCACGAGTCCGTGACCGAACACGATCGGCTGGCCGTCGCCGCCCGAGTCGAACACGTCGATCGTGCCGGAGGGCAGGTCGAGTGGGGTTGTGGACATGGCTGCTCCTTCGTCTAGAGCGATCACTCTAGACGGTTAGAGCGAACGCTCTAATCTTGTGAGTAGCGTTGGTCCATGGCCGACTCCACGATGCGCGACCGCCTCGTCGGCGCCACCGCCGACCTGTTCAGGGTCAGCGGATACCACGCCACGAGCGTGAAGGCGATCGTCGAGCGGGCCGAGGCGCCATTCGGATCGATGTACCACCATTTTCCGGGCGGCAAGGAGGAGCTCGGCGCCGCGGCCATCACTGCGTCGGGCCTCGCCTACGGCGATCTCATCGATCTGTTCTTCGGCGACGGCGCCACCGATCTCGTCGAGGCCACGGAGGCATTCTTCGCTGGTGCCGCATGGTCCCTGACCGAGACCGACTACGCCGACGCTTGCCCGATCGCAACCGTGGCACTCGAGGTGGCGTCGACCAACGAGGACCTCCGCCGAGCCACCAGCGCAGTCTTTGATGACTGGGTCGCTCGGGCCTCGGACCGATTCGTCCAGCACGGCATCGCTCCCGGC
Organism: Acidimicrobiia bacterium; assembly: GCA_046598395.1. GTDB lineage: Bacteria > Actinomycetota > Acidimicrobiia > IMCC26256 > JAENVU01 > JAENVU01. Next base: position 30,722 of record JBKJIQ010000041.1, on the reverse strand, counting down.
GACGCGCCACGGCTGGCCCGCGTTGTGATCATGCTGCTCGAGGGCGCGTTCCTGCTGTGTCGAGCCGGCCGCACCACCGAGCCAATAAACGATGCCCGAACCGTGGCCGTCGCCGAGGTTCGCCGTCTCCTCAACTGACTGTCGCGATGGCGAGAGAGAGGTATGATCGTCTTTCAAACCCTGCCCGTGACCAGGGGAAATCGGACGATCTTGTTGTCATTTCTGACAACGGGTGGACCTTTGGGGACGGCTTTCAAACCCTGAGGAGGCCGTCGAAACCCTTGCGGAACAGGGGTCACGGGCGTCGAGAGGCTCGGTGACGACCCCCGACGATGGCCTGAATCGGGCTCGCGACCCGTGCGGCGACGCGGTGCAGGAGGAAAGGGGACGGCTTTCAAACCCTGTGCAACGACGGCTGTCGATAACGGGAGTCGGACAGCTGATCAAGGACTACCGAGAGGGTATGTCGATCGACGGAGTCGCCCGTCGGTACGAGATCCACCGGACCACAGTGATCCACCATCTCGACCGGGCCAGCGTCACTCGACGGCGCGTCATGCGCAAGATGACCGACGAGTCGGTTGCCCTCGCCGCAGCACGGTACGAGGAAGGCGCGTCGCTCGCGGTCGTGGCGAGCCAGTTCGGGGTGCACCAGCGGACCTGGCGAGGGAGCTCCGCCAAGCGGGAGCATCCATCCGACCCCGCCGGCGCCCGCGCCCCTGACCGTCACTCCCCTGCCGCGCTCATAGGCCCAAGACGACAGCGACTCCCGAGAAAGAAGCGATGAGGAACTGGTCCGGCATTGTCAAGCCAAACACAGCACTCTGGACGGTATCCGCGGCTCGTCGTCCCCGGTCGCGTCGCGAGTGTCGCGAGCGAACCGGGGGCGGCGAACCCCTTCACGATTCAGACCGTGCAGGTCACGGACAGAGTGCGAAAGCCTCACCGATGTGAGCACCGAGGAAGTCGTTCAGCGCCGTGTTCTCCGCGAGGTGGTCGATCCCCTTGCCGTTCGACAGCACTTGGATCGCCGGCACGGCCTTGTTGTGGCCGACGCCACCGGCCTGGACCGTCTTCATGAACACGACCGTGTCGCTGGAGATGCCGAGCGACGACGCGTTGGCGTCCACCAGACCGATCAGGTAGTTCGCGCCCGCGTCGCACAGTCCGGGCCCATCGGGCGCCTGGGTGAGGAACGAGAACGCGACGTCGTTGAACGTTGCGAAGTTGGACGTGCGTGCCGCGATCGACTGGTTCCCCTGCGCGGACCGGCTGGTGTTGTAACACTCGTGCGCGGACGCCGGTCCGGCCATCGCCAACACTCCGACGACACCGAGCGCGACCGTGATGAACAGTTTCCGCATTGCTGCCCCCTTTATGGTGAGAAGCGGCAACCGTAGCCGACACATACGATCCGCGACCAGGCCACAGGGTCAACACAACCGAACCTGCTCGCGCGCCGAGACACCGGACCCACGAACAGCGCTGATACGTCCGCATCACGTGGTTGGGCCGAGCGATACGGCGCGGAGTTCCCGCGATGGCGGCATCGACACCCGTTCGGTGAAAGAAGCCATGCAGGCGAGCGGGCGACAGTCGGGCGCGTTCACTCCGATCGGCGCCTGAGCCCAGTCGAACAGATCGCAACCTCGGGTGGATGGTCGCCGACGGTGATGGTGGTCGCGACCTTCTGCATCGACGTCTTGATCACCGAGACTGTTGTATCGCCGTAATTCGTCACGTAGACGTGACGGCCGTCCAGGGGTGATCTCAACACCATCCGGATACCTCCCGACGCCGATCGGGGCGGACACGACAGCCGTGGCCGTGGCGACAACCGACACCGTGTCATCTCCGAAGTCGGCCACGTAGGCGTGCAAGCCGTCCGGAGTGATCCTGATCCCGGTGGGACGCGTGCCGACCGAGATGGGTGGCGCCACCCGACCAGTTGCTGTCGCGATCACTGACACCGTGCCATCCAAGGCATTGGTCACGTAGGCGTGATGGCCGTCGGGAGTGATCGCAATGCCGGTCGGCCCGTCGCCTACGGTCGTCGTCGTGACCCGACCCGATGCTGTCGCGATCACCGACACCGTGTCATCGCCAAAGTTCGCCACCTAGGCGTCGGCTCCCGGACGGTTACGCCGGACACGGGAAGCCAACGGCCGTCGAACACGCGCCAAAGCACCGAGGCCAGTACCAGGAGGCCAAGGCCGGCGACGAGCTGCGGCCATGACATCCACAGGAGCGCGACTATCAAGAAGACCGCTCCCAGCGCGGCGGGAAGCACTGCCAGCCATCTCAAGTTGTGCATCGGACCTCCATTTCGTTGAAACACACCGCCGTTGAGCTCCCAGGCCGTGAACCTGGTCGACGACGGACAACCTCTCGCGAACGACGCCCGTTGGTGGGCGGCGCGCCGCGGGATGTCGACCTGCTCGAGGCAGATCCCAGCAGTCGAACTGGGTTCACGACGCGGATCGCAGCTGCTCGTAGTCGCCGGATTCGAGATCCACTCGGTCCTCCTCCAGAGCCTGCTGAAGGGACCGGCCGAGCGCGCGACGAAAAAGCGGGGCCAGGAATCGTGCGAGGCCGCGCCTCTCGCTGCGCAGCGTCGCCGTCACCGTGGTCTCGTCGGTATCGCCCTCGATTTCGAACGTGATGCTTCCCGGAGCGAACGCGCCGCTGATCAACTCGTTGACCTGACGGCCCGGATCGTCGTACTTGAGCCGGAATCTCTGACGGATCCGGAACGGTCCGACGGCCGTGACCTGCTCGTAGATGCAGACGTCCCCGCCGACCTCGACGACCGAAAAGCGAGTGCCACGATGATGACCACGCTGCTCGTGATAGGCGACGTCGGCGAACTGCTCGCGGACGATACGAACGGGCCTTCGGATGAGAACCGACCGCTGAACCTCCAACATGGCATGTGCCTGTCATTTTGACATGCACATGTCAACTACAATGCCATGATGGACAGCGGAACGCCAGAACCCAGAACGATCCGAGCAGAGCATGCAGCCCGAACCCGCACCAGGATTCTCGACGCCGTCGTCGGGTTGGTCTCGGAACGAGGCGACGCAGACTTCACAATGCCGGAGATCGCGGCGGCCTCGGGCGTGTCGTTGCGGACGCTGTACCGCTACTTCCCGACGCGCCAGCACGTCATCGATACGGTTGCGACGGTCGCAGATCAGGCAGCCGCCTCAAACCTTCCGTCTGCGGCGTTCGCCCTCGCGGATCTAGGCCCATGGCTTGAGGAGGCCTGGGCCAACTTGCTGGCCCGCGAGGCGTTCATCCGTGCACAGCATACGAGCCCAAACGGCGCAGCCATCCGTCGGGCGCGGATCCCGTTCTTTCGCGAGGTGACCGCGACACTGCTGGAACGCGAAGCGCCCGACCTGGATCCTCAGCGCAGGGATGACATCGTTGACCTCACGCTATTGCTCGTGTCCTCATCAGCACTCTTCGAGTTCCATGATGTCCTCGAGGTGTCGCTCGACCGCGCCGCACGGCTCGTCGCCGACACCGTCGAGACAATGATCGCCGCGTCGCGACCGAAGAACTCACCATGAGCTGACCGAGGTCTTCCCTGGCTCGCCCTGCCAACCGCCGCGTGTCGGGAAGGCAGCGGGTGCCGAGCCCCGCCGCCTCGGACCCGTCGAGCTCACCGGGTCGGCGCCGTTGACATCAACTGCGTGCCGGCGCGGGTCTTCAATTTTACCAAGCGCGAGGGGTTTGAAAGAGACGACGAAGATCGTCGAGCGACCGGACACGCGAAGTGCCCACTGACCAGGCCAAACGTTGTCTTTCTGACAACGGGTGGGCGCTGAGGGACTCGAACCCCCGACCCCCTCCTTGTAAGGGAGGTGCTCTAACCAGCTGAGCTAAGCGCCCCGGGCAGAAGGTCGAGGGTAGCCGCAGTCGGTCGACCATCACGCTGCGAAACAGCCGCGAAACTCCAGACGGCCCGGCCCATCGGGGGCACCCGATGCCGGTACCGTCGCACCAATGCTCGATGACATCGCCGTCGGCACCCGTGCCGACCCGCACCGAACGGCACGACGGAGTGCTTGACGTCCCGTACGCGCTGGCGATCGGCGCGGGCATGGTCGCGACGGTGAATCCGTGTGGCTTCGCCATGCTCCCCGCCTATCTCGGATTCTTCGTCGGCAGCGACGACGGCATCGCCCGACCGTTGCCCGATCGCCTGGCCCGCGCCCTCTTGGTGAGCGGCGCGATGACCGTAGGTTTTGTCACCGTGTTCGGGATCGTCGGACTGTTGGTCCAAACGGTCGCCCAGTCGATCGACGACCACCTGTCGAAGGTCACGGTCGGTATCGGTGTCGTGCTCGTGCTGCTCGGAATCTGGTTGCTCACCGGCCACGAGTTGCGCATCAACGGACCCAGGCTGCAGCGCGGTGGACGCGACCGCACCTTCCTCTCGATGTACCTCTTCGGCGTTTCGTACGCGACGGCGTCGCTCTCGTGCACCCTCGGACCGTTTCTCGTTGCGCTCACGCCAACGTTCCGTCACTCCGGGACTGCATCCGGCCTGCTGGCGTTCGTGGCCTACGCCCTCGGGATGGGACTTGTGGTCGCGACGGTGACCGTCGCACTCGCCGGTGCACAACATACCTGGGTCGCCCGCCTCCGCAAGCTCGGACCAATCGTCAACCGCGTCTCGGGCGCGCTGCTCGTCCTCGCCGGGGCCTACGTGGCCTGGTACGGGTACTGGGAGCTGCAGGGCAACTTCGGTGCGGATCCGATCGTCGACGAAGCCGCGACGGTCCAGACCTGGCTCACCGAATACGTCTCGGATCTCCCGCGCTGGCCCCTGGCGATAGGACTCGTGCTCGTAACCTTGGCGGTCGTGCTCGTCCGCCGTTTCCGCCGATCATCAACCGACAACACGGGAGTTCCCCAGTGATGAACCACACACGACCCGGGCTGATCATGTTCGGCATCGCTGCCGTGGCACTTGCTGCCTGCGGAGGTGGATCGACCTCGGCCAAGGTCAGTACCGGCACATCTGGTCCCCAACGCCCGTCGAACTCTACCGACGGCGCGGCCGCGGTCCCGAAGAAACCCACGCTTCCGTCGGTGGAGGTACTCGACACCGCGACCGGCCAGACCGTCCAATTTTCCAGCCTGCTCCCCGCGGCCAAACCGGTGCTGTTCTGGTTCTGGGCGCCGCACTGACCCATTTGCAACCGGGAAGCTTCCGGAGTTGAGCAGTTTGCTCAACAGCACAAAGACCAGTTGACCGTCATCGGCATCGGTACCCAAGACGGGTTCGACGAAGCCAAGAAGTTCCGCGCTCGCCACAACATCACGTTCTCGCTGCTGTGGGACGAATCGTTCGACACGTGGAATGCGTTCGGAGTCACCAGTCAACCCGCATCGGTCCTCATGGCCGCGAACGGCGTGACGATCAAGGGCTGGCAAGGCGTCATCCCCGAAGCCGAAGTCGTCCGCCTCGCTACCACCTGAACCCGCGGTTCGGTCAACACCAACGTTCATTGTGCGTCTGCCCTCCCCACAAAGGGAATACGCACAATGAACGGGCGAGATCGCAGGCGCCGGGATGTGTCGCCGGGCGGGCCGGGGCTCGTCTGAGGACGTGATCCGTCCTCGTCTCGGTCGGGGCGATGGGGGGAACGCCCCGACCACGACTCTGACTGCGTCACCCCGGCCCGCCGCAAAGAGCGACGGCCCAGCTGGGGATCGAGCGCGATCACTGCACCCGATCCCCATGTGTCGATCCGCTTACGCGGACTGACGGGCGGCGAGCACCTCCCGCACCGAAATCACCGGCGAGAGGAACTCGGGAGGCCGGACCTTGGGAGGTCGACCTCGGTTCCGCTTCTGGGCGAGGATCTTCCCGTTGGCGAGAAGCTCACCGCCCCAGACTCCCCAAGGCTCACGCCGTTCCAGCGCGGCCCCGAGGCAATCGGTCTGCACCGGGCACTCCCGGCAGAACGCCTTCGCCCGGGCGATGTCGTCGAGCTGCTCCGAGAAGAACAGCTCGGTGAGCGCGGCGGAACCGTCGCGGCACGCCGCGAGGTCTCGCCACACTTCGGTGTCGGTCATTTCCCACTGCAATGCGAACATGTGTCGCCCCCTGGTCTGGTTGATGTACTGGTGTCGGTGAAAGAAACAGAACAGCCCGGAATTGGGCCGGAAATAGCGAAAGGCCGCCGGGTTGCCCCGGCGGCCTGGTCAGTTCTTGCGCTAGCGGATTCGCTAAGGCGAGAAGATCAGGGCCCGGGGCCGGCGCTTCGTGCCGGTGACATTTGCCCGGAAAATCGGGGCATCGGTCCACGAAGCGGTCGTCGGCATCACACACGAGGCCAGGGCGTACGCGCGCGCAAGCCCAGCGTCATGCTGGTGCTGGAACTCGGCGAGGCGATGCATCCTGGTCATTTCCTTGGCTGGTGTGCGGCTTCGTACGTGTGGTGCGTGTTGGCCTGGAGACTGTCAGGTTTCCCCGGGCCGGTCAAACGATTAAATCGGCAGACCGGATCAGATACTGGAGATCCGATCTCGGACGACCTCGAGGATCGTCGGATGGACACTGGGCGGGGCGGCCACGATGTTGCCCGAGTCCAGCCACGCCATATCGTCCCCCGACCAATCGGTGACCACTCCACCGGCCTCACGCACGAGCAACGCGCCCGCCGCCACATCCCACGGCCCGAGCTTCAACTCGAAGTAACCGTCGAACACCCCGGCCGCGGTCCACGCGAGATCGAGGCTCGCCGCGCCCGCTCGGCGCAGGTCCTCGAAGGTATGCAACGCGGTACCGAACACTCCGAGGTACGGGTCCTTGAGGTCGTGATGACGAAAAGGAAACCCGGTGGCGACCATCGCGCGCGACGGTTCGCGCTCGGACACGCGCAGTGCGACTCCGTTGCGCGTCGCTCCCAAACCGAGCGTCGCAACGTAGGTGTCGTGCAACAGCGGTGCATGGACCACGCCCACGATCGGAACGCCGTCGCGCACAAGCCCGATCGATACGCCTACCGACGGGAAACCGTGCAAGAAGTTCGCGGTGCCATCGAGCGGGTCACAGATCCAACCCAACGCGGCACGCTCTCCCCCGCTCTCCTCACCGAAGAACGGAATCGAAGGTGCCGCTTCCGCGAGCAACTCCTGGATCACACGCTCGCTCGATGTGTCGACGTCGCTCACCCAATCTCCGAGCGACTTCTCCCGCACGTTGCTCGGATCTTCGAACCCGGCGAGCACCACCTCGCCACCCGCACGCGCCGCGGCTTCTGCAACCCGCGTGAGTTCCACCAGATCCATCATCTGTCCTCTTGCTCCTGCGGAGCGGGCCGGACGGGCCACACTCCGCTGGTCCATCGGCCGCGACCGCGTGCGACGCACGCTCCGCTCACGCCACTCATCCCGCGGCCTGGCTGAGCGCCGCGAGCAGTTCCGGTGATCCCGCCGCCACGAGATGACGCCGCGCGTTGGGATCCGCAATCGCGAGCGGCCGGTCGTGGCGGTCCACCACCAACGCTCCGGCTTCCCGACACACCAAGTAGCCACCGAGGTAGTCCCAGGGCGCGTGCACGCTCCCGGCATCGAAATAGCCGTCGAACACCCCGGCCGCCACATCACAGAGTGCAAGCGCGCAGGATCCGAGGGCCCGAAATTGTTTCCACTGCAGCATCCGCCCTGGGAAGGTGCTCAGCGCGACGAAGGCATCTTCCACGCGCGTCACCGGCGACGCGAGGATCGGCTCCCCGTTGCGCAACGCCCCCTGACCCCGCACCGCGGTGGTCATCTCACACGTTGCGTGATTCACGACCATCGCGGCCAACGCGCCGTCCTTGTCGAGCGCGCACAGGCTGGTAGCCCAGTACGGGATGTTGCGCGACGCGTTGCTCGAACCGTCGATCGGATCGATCACCACGGTGATCTCGGAACCCTGTAGGCCGGTAATGCCGGACTCCTCGCTCACAATCGTGAGGTCACGACCGTCCATCACCGCGAGCGCGGCCTCATCGGCCACGATGTCGATTGCGTATTGGCCGGGACGAGGAGTTCGGGCCCGGCGGTCGTCGCCCTGAATGGGATCGACGGCTCGCGTAATGGCCTCGCACACCTCGCCGAACATCTCGATCAGCGCGCTGGGTTCCATGAGCGGGCGAGTCTGCCAGACGCCATACCAACCGGCGCGCCGGGGCCGGGATCACCGCCGGGTGCAGAAGATCAGCCCGGGAGCACATCCACCCGAGTGGTGTAGTCGGGCACGCCGGACTCGGGGTCCCGGATCCCGCTGGGGAGCAACACATTTCCTTCGGGGAAGAACACCTGGAGGTTCCCCGCCCGGATCGGTGCAACGTGGGCACGAGCCACCATCTCGCCGTGCTCGGAGCGGACGCGCACTCGTGATCCGGTCGTGAGGCCTAGCCGCCCGGCGTCCGCCTCATTCATCAACACCCCGTCTCTCGGCGCGCCCGTGAGCGGGTCCTTCTCCGCGAACACCATCGAGTTGAACTGTTTCCCGCGCCGGGTGCTCAGCACGAACGCGCCACGGCCGAGGTCGTCCACCGCCGGCCGCACCGGGAAGAAGTGGGCTTTCCCGTCCGGGGTCGAGAACTTCCCGTCGGTTCCAAGACGCGGACCGCCCCACTGAACCGAGTCGCCCAACTTGGCGAGCCGTTCAACGCCGGCGTAGCTCGGCACCACGGTCGCAATCTCGGCGCGAATCGCATCCACATCGGCAAAGGCCACGAGATGCGCTCGATCCGGATGCACCCGAGCGCCGAGATCACAAAAGATCTCCCATTCCGCACGTGCCTCGCCGATGCGCGGGCCGTCGATCTCGGGGCTCAACACGATCCGCCGTTCCGTGGTGGTCTCGGTCCCACCACCGCGTTGTTCGTAACGAGTGCACGCCGGCAGGAGCACCACGGCTTCGCCGGTCTCGATCGGGTCGACGAGCATCTGGGTGGTCACCACGATGTCTTGGTGCACCCGCACCGGCACCCGACCGAGCGCCACCGCCACGGCAGCCGGATCGGGCAGGACGTCCAGGAAGTTCCCGCCGCTCGAATACAGGACCTGAATCTCACCACGGCCGGCGGCCAGCACCATTTCCTCCGCGGTCAGACCGGGTTGCGAGCCGATCGCGAAGCCGTACTGCGCACTCAAGGCCGCCGCACTCTCGGCGGTGATCGCAACCCCACCGGGGAAGGCGGTGGCATACGCGCCCATCTCGGCGCCACCCTGCACTCCGGAATGACCGCGGATCGGCATGAGCCCGCTCCCCCGCCGGCCCACATTGCCGCCCGCCAACCCCAGGTTCGCGATGGCCGTGACGGCCTCCGTCCCCCGCCGGTGTTGCGTGATTCCCATCGACCACACCAACACCGCGCCGGGGGCGTCGGCATAGAGCCGAGCGAAACGCTCCATCTCGGCGCGGGTGGTGCCCGACGCGGTTTCGAGCTCATCGAAGGACTGGGTTTCGAGTTCGGCGCGCAGCTCCTCGAAGCCCACGGTGTGGTCGCGCACGAACGCATCGTCGACGCCACCCTCCGCGAGCAAGACCTTGAGGACCCCGTTGATGAACGCAACGTCGCCGCCGGTATGGACCCCGAAGAACTCGTCGGCCATCACCGTACCGAACATCGCGCTCTCGGCGTTGCTCGGAACCCAGTAGTGCTCCAGGCCGGGCTCTCGCACCGGATTGATCACCACCACCTTCGCGCCGCGCTTGCGGGCGTAGTACAGATACTTCATGAATACGGGTTGACCGTTGGCCACGTTGCTGCCGAACAGCACGATGAGGTCACTCTCGATCACATCGGTGTACGAGCATGTGGTGGCCGCCGCGCCGATGGCGCGCTTCAACGCAGTGGTCGACGGCGCGTGGCAGACGCGCGCCGCGTTGTCCACGTTGTTCGTGCCGAGAAAGCGCGTGACTTTCTGCGCGGTGTAATACACCTCGTTCGTAATGCCGCGCGCAGTGAGGTACAACGCGAACGCATCCGGATCCGAACGGCGGATTCGCTCGGCGATCAGGTCGAGCGCTTCGTCCCACGTGACGACGCGGAATCCCGCATCACCGGCGCGCCGCACCATGGGATACGGCAATCGACCCAGTTCCCGCAGCGCCGCGCCGTCGAGCGCGCGCAGCGAGGCCACATCGGCCAGCACCGCGGGATCGAGCGGCCCCATCGTGTTGAGGCGCAAGAGGTTGAGCCGGGTGGTGCAGAGGTGGACGCCGGAGAGCGTCCAGTCGTGAAAGCCCGCCACCCCGAGCGCGCAACCGTCGCACACGCCCTTGTGCAGGATCCGCCACGCGTAGGCCAAGTTGCGCCGGTTGACCCAGACGGTGCGGGCCATGTCGAGGTAGTGATTCGGCTTCTGGTGGCCAATGCCGTTCGGCGCGAATCCGACCCAGAGATTCCGTTGCGTTCGGCGCGACGGTTTGATGCGAGCGGAACCGGGCCAGGCCATCAGGGCGCCTCGATACGCGCCGCGCCCGTGTACACATTGGCGCGGCCGTCGCGCACGAACCCGACCAACGTCATACCCAACCGCTGCGCGGTCGCAACGGCCAAGCTCGATGGCGCGGAGACCGAGACCACTATCGTGATGCCGGCCCGAGCCGCTTTCTGGATGATCTCGAAACTCGTGCGGCCGGACACCACGAGGACCACATCGTCGAGGGGCAGCGCTTTCGCCAGCACCGCGTGACCGATCAGTTTGTCAACCGCGTTGTGGCGGCCCACATCCTCCCGCACCAACTGCACATCACCATCGGCGGAACAGAGCGCAGCCGCGTGGAGTCCGCCCGTTGCGTCGAACACCGTCTGTTCGGCGCGTAACCGGTCCGGGAGACCGACGATGGTCCGGAGCGACACCTGCGGTCCGGCGGCCAGCGGTGCGCACATGACTTCGAGTTGGTCGAGGGTGGTCTTCCCACATACGCCACAGCTCGCGCTGCTCACAAAATTTCGTTGGCGGCGCTCCAGATCCAGCGGGACCCGGGTGGCCACCGTGACCACGTTGTACTGCTGCTCGGCATCCACCGCCACGCAGTACCGCACCTCGGAAAGATCCGCCGCGCCCTCGATGATGCCCTCGGTGAGACAGAAGCCCACCGCGAGTTCGAAATCGTGGCCCGGCGTGCGCATCACGACCGCGAGCGGCACCCCGCTCGTGCCGGGCGCGTCGATACGGATCTGCATGGGCTCTTCGGTCACCAACCGGTCGGGCCGGTCTCGCAACTGATCGCCATCCCAGACCTGAACCCGCACCGCCGTGGTGGGGTGGCGAGTGACGTCGGCGGGCACCGACGGAGGCTACCGGGGCAGGTGGATACCGGCGCGCTGCGCATCCGTGGGCGAGTCGATGTCGGCGAAGACCCCCGGAGCAAACCCGTCCAGCTCCACCACACCCGAAGGCCCGATCGCTTCGAACAGCGCACGCAGTGATTGTTCACCGATCGCGGCCAGCGCGGCCGCGCGTGCGAGCGCATCGACGCCATACCGCGCACACACGTATTGGCGACGTCCATGTTCGTCGACCGGAACCACCACCTGATCGCCCGAACTCGCGGCCAACGCGTGAAGCACCGGCGCCACGTTGGGGAGATCGCAGGCCAGCAGCACCACGGACTCCACCGGACCGTTCGCGCCCAGTGCTGCCACACCGGCGACCAGGGCGCGCAGCGGACCACTACCAGGAGGAGCCTCGCGTACCGCGGGGAGGTCGCTGGCCCCGGGGCCCACCTCAACAACGTGCAGACAGATCAACCGCAGCAGACGTGCCCCTCGCGCCGCGAGCGTCTCGCCACCAAGGGTCAGCGTGGCTTTGTCCACTCCGAGCCGGCGGCTGCTCCCGCCGGTGAGCACGATCCCCGCCGGAGCCGGGTCCATCACGGCATGGTTGTGGGCGCGGACGTCGTGGGCGCGGACGTCGTGGGCGTCTCGCGCGCGAGCGGCGTGAACGCGGTCACGACCCAGATCCGCGCGCGACACACCAACTCCACCGTCGCCGTTCCACCGTTCCCGTCGGTGGTGAGCACGACCCGCGCGGCATCGGCGGTCACCACCGTCGACCGTGCGGCAACGTTCGGAGCTTCGATGCGGGGACGCGCCCCGCCCTCCTGCTCCGCAATCCATTGCAGACGATTCCGACCGTGCAACACGTCGGGGTCCGTCATGCGGTACACGGCATCGAAATCGCCGTGCGCGAGCGCAGACCCGTACCCGATCGCAACGTCGGTGGGGGTCGGACCGGCATCGCGGGCCACCGCAATCACCACGGCTCCCGCGAGGAACACCACCAGCGTGATGACCACGGCAATAGTCACGCGGCCGGCCCCACTGCGTCGATCGCGGCGGCGAGTTCGAAGTCCCAGTCGCTCAGTCCCTTGAGGTCGTGGGTCGTCAGCGCAACCCGCACCGAGCGCCACCGGATGTCGAGGTCGGGGTGATGATCCTTGGCTTCGGCAAGAAACCCGATCCGCACCACGAAGGCGATCGCCGCCGCGAAGTCGGCCAACTCGAAGGTCCGAACGATCTCGTTGCCCTCGAGCGCCCAGCTGGGGATCGCCCGCAGGTGCTCGTCGGTCTCAGCTGGATCCAGGCGCCTTGGCATGCGACCAGGCTACCGACCCGTCGATCACATCAATCGAACCGGCCACGGCGGGAATGTGGTTCGCCGCACCATGGGCGTTGGACGAGGCGATGACCGCGTTGGCCTCCGGTACCGCGCCCCGCGATCGGCGCCAGGCACGGATCCCCACCGTCATGGGGACGAGTCCCACCATGACGCCGGTGAACTGCACGCCGATGACCCCAATCGCCAGGCTCACCAATGGGAGCGACACGAGGTGCGCCGCGTTCTGGATCGTGGTGTTCACACCGAAGACCCGGCCGTGGGCCTCGATGGGCGCGGCCCGCTGGATCAAGGTCATCAGCGGTCCCACGAACCACGCCGTCGCGGTTCCCCACACCACGATGCCCACAAATGCCACGGGCAGCGATTGGGTCGCCGCGTAGATCACTGCGGCCGCGCCCGAACCAAAGATCGCGATGGCGACCACAGAACGCTTGGCGGCGCGATCACCGAGCCGACCCACGATGATTCCCGAGATCATCATCCCCACGCCGAACGCGGTCTGCAGTAGCGCGAACGTGGTGGTCGACTCTCCGATCACGTCACGGACGTAGATCGGCTCGAGGACCGCGAATCCACCCCAGATGAGGTACACCGCGGCGGCGTTGCCCAACAGGCCGCGCAGCTCCGATGATCCGCGCACCAGCGCGAACCCCTCCCGGAGCTCCGCTCGGACCCCCGCCGACACTTCCCGGACCGCGGCGGGCCCGACCCGGAACGGGATCAACACCGCGATCCCCACGCCGTAGGTGATCGCGTCCACGATGAACGCACCTTCAACCCCGAACCGCGAGATCGCGACCGCGGCCACCAACGGGCCGAATGCCAGCGACGACTGGAACGCCGTCGCGAGCAACGCGTTCGCCTGGGCGAGTTGGTCGTCGTCGACGAGGCGGGGAGGCAAAGCCTGGAACGCCGGTTCCGCGAAGGCCTTGACCGCGCCCACCAGCGCGGCCAGCAACACCACGGTCAAATACGAATCCGCCAGGAGGAACGTCAACGAAACGACCCCAGCCGCCGCGTCGGCCACCAGCAAGACCCGCTTCGGACCGAACCGGTCGATCGGAACGCCGGCCAACGACGACAGCAACATCGGCGGAAGGGCCCACGACACCCCGAGCAGCGCCAACTCCCCCGCGCCGGCGTGGAACTGAAAGCTCGCGTAACCCCAAATGGCGATGAGCGCGCACCAACTCCCGATCGCGTTGATCGCCTGGCCCACGATCAAGAGCGCGATTCGCCGATCGCGGAGTAACGACATGCCCACGACGGTAACTGATCCGGGCCCATTTTCCAGGCGATTTTGAGCGTGTCCACCGACACGTCCACTTCGGGAATGAATCGGGATCAGCAGCCGTACCATTGCGACATGACGTGTCCTTCCTGTGGTTCCCTTGCGCCCGTTGACGCACGGTTCTGTCCTTCCTGCGGACACGCGCTCGTGGCCCGCCACGACGAACGCCGCGTGGCGACCGTGCTCTTCGCAGATCTCGTTGGTTTCACCCGGCTTTCGGAAAGCGCGGATCCGGAACAGATCAAGAACATCGTCGACCAGTGTTTCGAACGCCTCGCAGCCGAGGTGGTCTCCTACGGCGGACAGGTCGACAAGGTGATTGGCGACGCGCTCGTCGCGATCTTCGGCGCGCCGATCGCGCACGAGGATGATGCCGAACGCGCCGTGCGTGCCGGCCTGCGCATGCAAGAGCGCCTCGACCAACTCTGTGGTGAGACCGGCCAACAACTCCGGATGCGGATCGGCATCAATACCGGTGAAGTGCTCGTGGGCGCGCTGCGCGCCGGTGGTGACTACACCGCGATGGGCGACGTCGTGAATACCGCGAGTCGACTCCAGACCATCGCCGATCCCGGCCAAGTGGTGGTCGGGCCCGCCACCTACGCGGCCACGGTACGCGCGGTGCGTTACGAAGCGCTCGGCTCGCTCAGCGTGAAAGGACGCGACGAAGCGGTGGACGCGTGGCATGCCGTCGCCGCGATCGCACCACCCGGGTCTCGTCGGGCGCGTCCGGAGACGCCACTCATCGGTCGCGATGATGAGCTGATCGTGCTGCGGGCGTCACTCACCACTGCGGCCACCCGGCGGCGAGCCCATTTCATTCTCGTGGTCGGCGAGGCCGGCGTGGGCAAGACCCGCCTCGCCGCGGAGCTCGGCCGCGAAGCCGAGATTGCCCACGATGCGCGTGTCCTCACCGGCCAGTGCATCCCGTACGGCGAAACCGACGCCTGGTATCCGATCGGGGCGATGATTGCGAGCGCGTGCGGCGTTGCGCTCGACGACGACACCGACATCCAGCTCGCGGCGGCGTATCACGGCGTTGCCACCGCGCTGCACCTTCCGCCCGAGGATCCCGAGGTGAGCCGCATCGCCGACGGTCTCCTCGTCCTGATGGGTAAGCCCGGCCGCTTCGATGCGGTGGATCCGAGCCGCGCTCGGGAGGACTCCCTGCGCGCGGGACTCGCGTTCCTTGGTGCGCTGGCCGAGGAACGCCCGTTGGTGCTGATCCTTTCGGACCTCCACTGGGCCGACCCCGAATTGCTCGAGTTTCTCCCTCGCCTGCTGCAGCGCCTGAGCGGACTCCCCGTGGTGCTGCTCGCCAGCGCCCGCGCCGAGTTCGGCGAGGAATGGTCACCACCGCCGGGACGACACAACGTGGTCAACGTCTTCCTCGATCCGCTCGACGGTCCGGATACCGATGCGCTCCTCGCCGCGCTCATGCCCGACACCCCCGAAGCCACGCGCGCCACATTGCGCGACCGGTCCGGGGGCAACCCCTTCTTCGTCGAGGAACTCGCGGCCATGGCCGCCGACGGCGACGCCGGCACCAACGAACTCCCCGCCACCTTGCACGGCCTCGTCTCCGCCCGCCTCGACCGACTCGCCCTCGCGGAGCGCACCGTCCTCGAAGACGCCGCGGTCATCGGAGTCAACGGACCGGTGGCGCTGGTGCAGGTGCTCGCGGCCACGCACGGTGCCGACGCCCTCGCCGCACTCGCGGCCCTCGCCGACGCCGGGCTCCTCGAACTTTCCGGTGACGAATTCGCGTTTCGCAACGAGCTCACTCGTGAGATTGCCTACGGGACCCTCACCAAGGCCGCCCGCGCGCAACGGCACGGCCTTCTGGCCAAGACCATGGCCATCGAAGGCGAACGCACTGGCCGCATCGAGGAAGTGATGGACCGCGTCGCCCATCACTTCAACGTGTCCGCATCGTTGCTTCTCGAACTCGGTACCGGCGATGAGCTCCCACCCGAGATGGCTCGCGAAGCCGCGTCCTTTCTGTGGCGCGCGGCCCGCCGCGCCGAGCAGCGCGAGGATTGGAAGACCACGGAGAAGTACGTCTCCCAAGCGATGTCGTTGGTGGCTCCGAGCGAACGAACTGAACAACTCCAGCTGCAACTCGCCCGCGCCCACGCCCGCGCCGAACAACGCGACACGCCCGGCGCGCGCCACGACCTCGCAGTCGTCGAACGGATGGCCAAAGCGCTCGACGACCCGCGCGCCATCGCGTCGGCCACCACGATCCTGGGTGACGTGCAGTACAAGGAAGGTGACCTCGTCACCGCGACCGAGACGCTGGATCGGGCCGTGGCCCTGTGGCGCGAACTCGACGACACGTTCGGACTCGCGGAGGCGCTCCGATTCGCCGGAATGACGGCCCTCTTCCGGGGCCGGATGGCCGAGGCCGGGGCGCGCATCGAGGAGGCGCTCGCACTCTTCCGCAGCGCGCACGATCTGCGCGGCGAGGCGTGGGCGCTCCAGAACCTGGCGTGGATGAGCTTCATCGAAGGCGAATACGCCACTGCCGAGAAGCGGTTGGAGATCTCGGCCGCGAAGTTCGGCGAGATCGGCGACTGGGGTGGAGTTTCCTGGGCCCTCGGGCTCCTTGCGTGGGTCCGATTCACGCAGGGCCACCTCGAAGAAGCCCGCGAACTCGCGGTGCGCATGGAGCGAGAAGCCCGTGAACTCGGGAATCGTTGGGCCGGAGCGATGATGAACGTCCTGCTGGCCAACGTTGGGCTGTGGTCGGGCGACCCCGAGACCGCGATCGACCAGGCGCGCGCGGCCCTCGAAGTCTTCCGCGGACTTGCGGATCCCTGGGGTGAACTCCAGGCCATGGCTCCCCTGATCCTCGGACTCACCGTGAGCGGGGAGTACACCCAAGGCCAGGCCCTGGTCGACGAGATCGAGACGGTGGGGTTCACCGTGCTCGACGAGACGATGAGTCGCTTCCCGATGATGGTGCGCGTGTCGATCGCGATCATGGCTGGCGACCCGCAGGCCTACGAACTTGCGCGCGAGCACCTCGGCGACCTCGCCGGTCAACGCTTCGTCAACGACGAACAACGGATGCTGCTCGGACTCGCGTGCTTGCAGAACGGTGAGGTGGCCGAAGCGATCACCCTCCTCGAACGGGCCCGGGAAATCGCGCTCGGAGCAGGAAGTGACGCGGCAACCAACGTTGCCTACGCAATGGCGCTGGTCGCGGCCGGACGCAGCGCGGAGGCACTCGTCTTGTGCGCCGAGATCGAAGATTCGCTGGTGACCTACGCCGATCGGCTCCGACACGCGCTCGCCCGCGCGTTCGCGCGCGCCCACACCGGCGATGCCGCCGGTGCCGAGCAAGAAATGACCGATGCCCTCACCACGATCGACACCACCGGCGCGGTACTGGACCAGGCCGTCGCCCGATTGGCCGCCGCCGCGCTGTGGGGAACATCTGCTCGCGGTGAAGCCGCCGCGGCCGAGGCACTCGACCTACTGGACCGGACCGCACTTGCGCCCGCGGGATGGGAACGCCTCTTCCGCTCGATGGCCGACGGTCTCAACCCGCCCTCGTAACCCGTTTCGTGTCGCGATTCCGTCGTTGGAACGACGGAATCGCGACACGAAACGAGGGTGGACCTCGCCCGACGCTCGGGTCATTCGCCGAACGTCGCGGCGGGGTCAGGATCCTCGATATCTACTCCCAGGTGGAATCGATGAAGAAAGAAGTGGCCGATCGGACCGATACCGAACGCAAAGACCACGGTGCCGATTCCAACATTGCCTCCGAGCGACGAGCCCGCGACGAGGGCAAGAAGCTCCAGGAGTGTCCGCACGAGCCAGAGCGGGTAGCCCCGAGACGCGATGCCGGTCATCAGCCCGTCGCGCGGCCCCGGTCCGAGCCCGCAGCCGATGTAGAGACCAATCCCGAGCGCGGTCGTCACAATTCCGGTGATGAGCAGACCCCAACGAGCCGCAAGGTCGGACGTGGCGGGGAGCAGGTCGAACACTCCGTTGGTGATGAAGCCGACCGTCAAGGTGTTGATGATGGTGCCGACGCCCGGCCGCTGACGCAATGGGATCCACAGCAACAGGATCAGCGCTCCAAGCCCAACCACCACCTCACCGAAGTTCAAGCCGGTGTGATCAGCTAGCCCCTGGTGCAGGACGTCATACGGGCTCACGCCAAGGCGCGCCCGGAGCGTTGCGCCAATGCCGGTACCAAGCAGGAGCAGTCCGAGCACCAGCCTCGGGAACCGACGACGGAGTTCAACGATGTCTCCAAAGCGAACGACCACGTAGTCGGAGGGCCCGGACTGCGCGGCGGTAGTCACAGGTCAGATGATCGCAGGCCCGCCAACGTCAGGCCGGACGCAGACTCGGGATCGAGAAACACGTGGGCGTGTCCGGTCCGTTGCAAGATCGAGGCCGGACACACGGTGGAGATCGGGCCTTCGAGCGCCGCGGCCACCGGCGCGGCCTTCCGCGCATCGGGGGCGATGACCATCACCACGCGAGCTCGGAGCAACGCGGGAATCGTCACGGTGATCGCGTTCGAGGGAACCGCATCGAGAGCCGGGAAATGGCCCTCCCCCACCTGTTGCGTCCGACACGCGCGGTCCAGTTCCACCACCTTCACATCGAGTGGGTCGGCAAAATCGGCGACCGGCGGATCGTTGAACGCCAGGTGACCGTTCTCGCCGATCCCGAGCACGCACAGATCAAGCGGATGCTCGCGTAACCGCGCGGCGTAGCGAGCACATTCGGCCGCCGGGTCCGCGAGGCCGTCGATGAGGTGGAACGCCAGCGGATGCATGGGCCCAACAATGTGCTCTCGCATGTACCGAGCGAAACTCGCCGGATGTTCTGTGCCAATGCCGATGTACTCGTCCATGTGGAACCCGATGACGCGATCCCACTCGACCCGACCCGAGGTGAGCTCGTCAAGAAACTCGAGTTGTGAATTTCCAGATGCGAACATCACGTGCGCCACTCCGTGGGCCCCAACAGCATCGCTGATCGTCGCGGCCGCATACGCGGCGGCGGCCCGCGCCAGCGCCTGGGGATCGTCGAGCGTCTGAACCCTCACGCGAACTGTGGGAGCCACTCGGCGGTAGCTGCGAGGAGCTCGTCAGTCATTCGGACCAAAGCCTCGAAGTCGATACGGCCCGCGAGTGGATCCGCGTGCATCGCCGCGAGCATCGCGTCGCGGTCGCCGGTGACTCCCGCCTCCACCGTGAGCTCTTGTGCCGCCGAGACTCGCCGCAACTGCTCGGCCAGTACCGGAGGCGCCACCGCCCGGTCGCGTCCGCGCATGCCGTCGGCGTCCACGGTGCAGATGCTCTCGACCACTACATGGGCCGGAAGGTCAGGGCACTGACCGGCGTTCGGAAGATTCAGCGGCAGGTTTCGAGGGTGACCGGTGATCAACGAGTCGATGGCGGTGGCTACCAACTCCCCCGAGGGCATCCGGGAAATCTCGGGCTCCGTGAACATCGCGTCGAGCTCGGCCCGGTGTCGGCCTTGCCACCGCTCGCGATCGTCGATGGTCGTGAGATGCACCCCCCACCGCTCACCCCAACCAGACTCGGCGGTGAGAAAGCCGGGGAAGAACTCGGCGAGGTGACGGTCCCCTGCGCCAGGAAGCGCGCCGAAGCGCCGGAACAGATCGAACTTCAACCGATTGGCGGCGATGAGATCCCCGCGCGTCCATCGCCCCGGTGTCCGCTTCTCGAGGCCCAGCGCGTCGGGGAGGTCGTTCGACAACGGCTCGTCGAATCGGGTCGGATCCTCCAGCAGGTCGGTGAGGAGTTCGAAACCGTCGCGACCGCCAATCGAACACCGGGTCACAATCGGGAAATGATTGACCCCCGTGATTTCCAGGTCGATCTCGCGGAAATCCACCTCGAGGAGCAGCGACAGGAAGAACTGGAGCACCGTGACTTCATGGCACAGGCCCACGGTGCGGATCGACGTTTCTCGCGTGACGGCCCGACAGATCGTCGTCATCGGGTTGGTGATGTTGAACATCCACGCCTCGGGACACCACTCCTCCATGTCCCGCGCAATGTTGAGAAAGATTGGAATGTTGCGTACGGCGCGCGTGATACCACCGGGTCCAACCGAATCGCCCACGCTCTGCTCGATCCCATAGCGGCGCGGGATCTCGAGATCGTGGCGCATGCTCGCGAATCCACCAGTGGAAATCGTGACCACCACATAGTCGGCCTCAGCCAGCGCGTTCGGCTGGTCGGTAGTGGTCCGCACCGAGAGCGGAATGGAACGCTGGGCCGCCACATGCTCCACCCACTCGGCCATCCGCCCCAAGGGCTCCGGGTTGATGTCCTGAAGCACAATCTCGGACTCGACCAGCGACGGCGTATTCGCAATGTCGACGAGCAGCTTCGGCACCCATTGATAGCTGCCGCCGCCGATGACCACGATCCGAGGACGATCCGCGGCGGGCCTCACACCAGTGCCACCTCAACTTCGATTTCGACGGATGCGCCGCGCGGCAGTGCCGCCACACCAATCGCGGACCGCGTATGGCGACCCCCTTCACCGAAGACCTCGAACAAGAGTCGACTCGCACCGTCGACCACTTGCGGTTGGCTCGCGAATCCGGGGGCACTCACCACGAATCCGATCACCGTCAGTACCCGAGCGATGCGATCGAGATCGCCGAGTTCGTGACGGAGAACGGATAACGCGTTCAGCGCGCACCAGCGGGCCGCGTCGGCGCCCTGCTCGGCGGAGAGCGACTCGCCGAGCACGCCGAGGTGTTGGATCCGACCGTCGAGGTCACGAGGCAACTGACCGGAGGTGCGAGCCCGACCGCCGTGGACCACCACGGCCTCGAGTGGGTCATGGGGCGGAAACGGCCCGGGCAACACGATGCCGAGATCGCGGAGACGCTCGGTTGGTCCCATCACAGCCATTTCTCCAGAAAGTCGACCATCGTGGATCCGTCCCATCGATGACCCCCATCGAAGCGGTGATGTTCGAGCGTCCCCGCCGGAGCGCGCATCGCCGTATAGACCGACGCCAACTCCTCAATCGCCGCGGTGGCGGATTCCGTTGGGAACAATGGATCCTCGGATCCCGACTCCACGAGCAGGGCACGCGGTGCGATCAGCGCGCCGAGGTCCACGTGTTCGAGTTGGCCGAGCATGCCGAACAGGACCTGCGACCCACACAGGTTGTACGGGACCCGATGTGCGGCCTTCCACGAGGAGAAGTACCCGGAGACCACCGCGGCGCGGACCCGGGTATCCCAGGCCGCCAGAAACAGGGCCATGGTCGCGCCGTAGGAAAAGCCCACAACGCCGATGCGAGTGGGATCGATCAGCGGATGCTCCCCCATCAGATCCAACGCGCGCACGAGATCGTGGAGATTGCCGGTCAGAGGGTTCCGGCCCGCCGCGGCGGCCGCGACCAGGTTCGCATCGCAGAGGTATTTGTCGTCGGGAGTCCAGTCGGCGCGTTCGCCGAAGCAGCGAAGGTCGGGGACCAGGACCACGTAGCCCGCCTCTACCAGTTGCGTCGCGTAGTCGTCGCGATGGAGACCGGCATCGTTGGTTCCCTGCGGAGCCGCGGCGTCGAGACCAACGATCTGGTCCTTCCCGGGACCGTGTCCATGGATCGCGATCACCGCAGGACCCGCGCGGCGACGATCGTGGGGAATCAGTAGATGCGCAGGCACGCTCATCGTGGCTTCGGTGTCGAACACGATCCGTTCGCGCGTGTAGCTCCCGCATTCCACTCGGTCGGAGATTTCCGGATCGAGCGCCACCGAACGCGGAAACGGACCGAGGAGATCCGTCAGCCGACCTCGAGTACGGGCGCGCCAACCAGGGACCGACGCCGCCACGTGCGGTACCGATTCCGCCGCTTGCGCGGCGTCGAGTTCGAGCTGCACCTGAGCCCACGGCGAGAAATTTCTTGGCGGCGAATCTCGCCGCACCGAGGCGTCGTCATCCAGCAGTTCCTCAGCTGAGAGCGCCACCACAAATCCCTCGTCCTCGTTCGCCACTCAGGAACCTTTCACTTCGTCAGTTTGAAGTTCGCCAGTTTGAAGCGCCCAGCGGAGACCGCCATGCAGATGACGAAGGTACGCCGGACTCTCCCACGCGGCGGGGAAATGCCCCAACGCCGTCGTAAACACGCGGCCCGCGCCCTCCTCGAAACACCACGCAAGTGGGTACCCGAAGGCGGGAGGACGGGCGCCGGAAGCCGTGAGATCGAGTTGGTGAGGGTCTACCCGAAGCAGGATCCGGGCATCCGGGCGCAGATCGCGAAACTGGTACACCTCGTCGTGCCATTGCCACGTGGGACCAAGGTGCGCGGTCGCGGGATGGCCAGGGTCAACAACCTCGAGTTCCATCGCCTGGGTCCACGGGTGGCCGTCGAACCGAGCACCCACGATCTGTCGGTACTCATCCCAGCCGTCACACGCATCGGTGGCTGAATGAATCGCGAGCACGGCCAGGTCCCCTGCACGTAGCCGGCGGAGCAGGAGATCACGCTGCGCGGTCGACCATGGCGTTTCGCCGATCGTGAACAGGGCCAGGGCGCGGGCGCACTCCAACTGCGCGAAATCGATGTCGCGAACATCCGTGACGATCGCGCCGCGCAGACCATTGAGCTCGGCCACCTGCCCCACTCCTTGCGCGGCCTGAGCCAGAACGCCGTGAACACCCGCAGGGCCATCGCGGTATGGCGCGACCTGAGTCACCATGATCAGCTCGTCTGTACGCGCTCGGCGCGTTGTGGGTACCGCCGAGACCGGAGGGCGTATCACGTCGGCCACCGTACGGAGCCGCGGTCGGGACCGTCAACCAGACCTCACCCGCCGGGACCAACCCGAACGGCACGCGTCCGACGGTGAGCGTGATAGGCAGACGAGATGCCTGAACCCGCCGGCCATCACCCGCCGATCGTGGCTCCGCTCCCCGATGCCACGACCGAGCGGCTCGAACTGCGGCGCTTCACTCGCGATGATCTGGACGCGCTCGCAGTGGTGTTCGCGAAGCCGGAGGTCTGGCAGTTCCCGCACGGGCGCGCCTTCTCGCGTGACGAAACGGCGACGTTCCTCGAAAACCAGATACGGCACTGGGACACCTGTGGGTTCGGCTGTTGGCTGGTGATCGAACGGGCCACCGATCGCGTCATCGGGTACGCGGGACTTTCGGTGCCGATGTTTCTCCCCGCGATACTCCCCGCGGTGGAGGTCGGTTGGCGGTTCGATCCCGACGTGTGGGGCAACGGCTACGCCACCGAAGCCGCGCGGTGCGCGCTCGATCAGGCGTTCACCACACTCGGGCTCGCGGAGGTGTGTTCGATCCCTCAGGCGGAGAACGCCGCGTCCGTCAGCGTCGCCGAACGTCTCGGTATGCGCCTCGATCGCATCGCGACGATCCCCGCCAACGACCAACGGGGCGAACTCCCCGCCGCCCTGTTCTGGATCACCTGCGACGAGTGGGCCACCGCGATCACGGAGGCTTCGGACCCCGCGCCCCCCGCTTGACGCGGCTCAGGCGAAAAAGCTGTTCGGTGCGTAGCCGTCGGTCTTCACGCTGCGGTTCGCCAGCAACCACCGGTCGCCAACGGGAACCAGACGATCGCGATACCGACCCCAGTGATCCAAGCCGATGTCGGTGATCACCTGGAAGTAGCTCTGCGCGCTCGCCCGCTCTGGCGACTCCATGTTGATCAGGAGGTTCGTCATGCAGTGCCGCAGGTGGGTGAACCCTGGCTGCGCACCGGCACCAACGCCGCCGAAGAACGACCGCAGCGCCGCGTGACCGCGGTGGTCTTCGCCACCCACAATCGCGAGCACGCCATCGTCGGCGAAGCACGCGATCATCTCGTCGTAGCGGCCGCGGTCACCGGCGTGGTTGTAGCGCGCTTCGGTATCGCGAATCGATTCACGCGCCACCAGTTCCCACATCTCCATGAGCGCGAACGTTACCGTCGTTCCTCTGCGACGAAGAGGTGAGGGACCCATGGAACTTCAGGACAAGGTTGCGGTCGTCACGGGCGCCGGATCGGGCCTCGGGCGGGCCAGCGCCCTGGCGCTGGCGCACGCGGGGGCGAAGGTCATGGTCGGAGACGTCGACGATGCCGGCGCCGCCGCCACGGTCGCGATGATTACGGCGGCGGGCGGCGATGCACTCGCGCACCACGTCGACGTGTCCATTGCGCCGGAGTGCGGCGATCTGATCCACGCGACCGTCGAACGATTCGGCGGGCTGCACATCCTGCACAACAACGCGGGTGTGGCCTGGCCCGGACGCGACGGCTTCGCGCCCGATGTTGACCCGGCCGAGTGGGATCGGGTCATTGCGATCAACTTGAGCGGTACGTTCTACTGCTGTCATTTCGCGGTGCCGGAGATGGTGAAGTGCGGTGGGGGTTCGATCATCAACACCGCATCGTCGATGGCGCACGTTCCGCTCGGAGGGCTCGACGGGTACGCCGCGAGTAAAGGTGGCGTTGCGCTCTTGACGAAGTCGATGTCGCCGAGCGCCGGCAAGCACGGCATTCGCGTGAACGCCATCAGCCCGGGCTACGTCGACACCCCGATGAACGAAATGATCTGGGGCAACGAAGCGGTGAAACACGCGTTCGAGCTTGGCCACGCCACCGGTTTGCAGGATGCGGCCGAGATCGCCGATGTGGTGGTGTTCCTCGCGTCCGACGCGTCGCGCAGCCTCACCGGCGCGGTCCTCAACTGCGACCGCGGCTGGACGGCGTTCAAGCAGCCCGATCTTCTGCGCGAGTTCTAACGGTCAGTCGTCGTCGCCGATCCAGATCGTGGCGTTGGCATCGGCCAGGCGTCCGTGATCAGGTTCATCGACCTGCAGGCGGAACCCTTCCGTCCCCTCATGGATGCGATCGTCCACGATCGGCACGCTGACCGTTTGCACCGTTGTCCCCGGCGCGAACATCACGTAACCGCGCGTCCGCACGTAATCGCGACCGGCTCGAGCGGAGCCGTGATGGGTGCTGTAGTCGACGGTGACGGTGCGCCCACTCGGAGCGGAGAGTCGAACCGCGACGCTCGCAGTTCCATTGGCTTCACTCACGATCGCGTCGTCCACCATGACATCGGGGGCAGGGTCGTCGTCGGTGATTCTGATCGACCCAGTCCCGTCCTGCACCTTCGCGCCCGCAACGGAATCAACGGTCAGCACGAAGCGTTCGGTGAGTTCGTCGAGCGCGTCCGGGTTCACGTACACGGTCACAGTGCCGTGCATGAGACCCGCCGGGATCACGGCGCTCAGAGGGAGAGGAGCCACGTAATCGAGCCCCCTCGTCGCCGAACGATCGTGCGCGGACACGGCAACCACGACCGGACTCTCACTCGGCACCGACAATGTGATCGGAACCGGAACCGGTACGAGACCCGATCCTCCGGTCCCCTCAGGCACCGTCACATCTTCGATTGTGAGTGTGGGATCCGGACCGGTTGCCAGAAATGTGAGCGGCACGACCGCGGTCTGTGAGAGATCCGAGAACGTCGCGACCGCGAGCACACACGTACCCGGCGCGCGCCGACAATCCACCGTGCGCCCGATGGACGTGATGATCACCGAATGTACGTTCAGCGTGGATGCGAAGCTGCCACCAATACCCGTGGGCGCCGCCCCGAAATGCTGCGTGTCGCAATCGTCAGTGCCACGCACGTCCGCGGCACACACCGCGAACGCCACCAGGTTCGACGCGGTGAAACCCCTTCCCGAGATCGTCACGGTTTGACCGTCAGCGAGGTGGTCGGTGGGCGACACATCGACGGATGGACGGGGCGGGAGCGGCGCCGTGGGATCAAAGAACAGCGGGACGGTCTCGACGTTGGGCCCTTCACTCGACACGCGAGCGAAACACGGCGTGGGCGCAGTCGCGCAGTCGAACGGGAATGCGCCAATCAGTCGGGTCGCGACGAGCTCGGCGTCGAGCATCCCGTGGGCGTCGGCTTGGCCCGAGCCGGCGCTCCGGCAGCGCATCGTCACTTCGGACGTGCATTGCTCCAGTTGCACACTTCCGAACGCGAGTAGCCCGTCGAGGTGAACCGACAGGAGCGACTCGGCGGGAAGACCACTCGTCGGAGTGACCGCAACGGACGGGGGCGGTGGTGGCGGGGTCGACGTGTCGAACGTGATGGGGATGCGCTCACCGATCAATCCAACGTCGGGAGCAAACACTGCGAGTTCACACCGCAGCGCGCGGGGCGACCAACAGTCTCCGCCACCCTCCTCATCATGGACCGAGCGCAGCGTCGTAACGATCGCGGTCGCCGCACCGGCCGCGTCGGTCGTGGGCATTCCGATGGTGCTGCACCCACCGTCCGGCTCGATGTCCCAGTAGCACTCGAGGATCCGCAGCGTTGCGAGTGCCGGCGCGCTCGTGATTGTGACGGTCACGTTCGTGCGCCATCCGAGCCCCGTGGTTGGTGTGGCCGACACGGACCCGACGGTGGCCGCGGTCGCGGCCGGCGGGACCACGACCATCCCCGCCGCGATGACCACGGCCATCACGACCCCGCGAACGTTGCGATGGAGTTCCTGCACGTGCCGCTGCCTCCGCCTCGATCGCATGACCGGCGGAGCTTCGTACAGTTTGCCCGAATCTGTCAACGCCGGGGGCATTAGCGGTGACCTTCTCACGGCCCGGCATGTTGCGAGCAGTGTTCCGCGGAACGCTCCGCTGGGCGTTCCGCGGAGCGTTCCGACATCGTGGGGCCACACCAGCCTCATCTGCAACAGCGAGGTACCGGAACCGGAGATCAAGCGTCGGCAGGATCCCCCGGCGCGAGGTTCCAGGGACCGTGACCGTCAACTCCGAGGGATTGTGCGGACGTGAGGCTCAATGGCGAATCCTCTAGACCGGGTTCCCCGGGATGAACGTGGTGACGAGCCCGCTCAACTTCGCCTTGTATCTCAAGCCGTTGGTCGCGACGAACGTGGTGACCAGGACCCGCACCGGGTTGCCGGGGATGACCGGGTTGCCAGGGATGACCGGGTTGCCAGGGATGTAGGTGTCGAAGTCGAGATGCCCGGCGGGGACGGTCACCGAGAACCGTGTGAAGCCCAGCGTCGTGGTGACGGACTTGGTCTTCACCGACGCGAAGGTCTTGCAGGGATTGACCGGCGTACACGGATCGGTCGGTGTCCAGGCATTGGTGTAGACGCCATCCGAGGCGACGGCGACGTTGATGTCGCCGAGGTCGGTGGCGACCGTGGTCGCGTTCACCGTGAACGTGGTCGACGCCGTCGGACCCCATACGCCGGACGCACCGAACGCGTTGTCCTGGCCGTGGACCGAGACAGTGTGGGTGCTGCCCACCACGAGGGCTGGCAACGTGCCCGTCGCCTGGTTCCCGAGAACGGTCATCGGGGTACCGCTGCCGTCGGCTTGGGCGTCAACCAAGTCGAGGAAGAACTCTGCGCCGACCACGCTGTATCCACCGATCGTGGGGGTGACGGTCGCAGAGAGGGTCGATCCTGCCACCATGACGTTGGTGGTGTCCGGGCCCAGGTCAACATCGGCTCCGGCGGCGGTGGCGGGAATCAGGCCTCCGGCAACGATCGCGGTCACAGCAAGAGCGCCGACGAAACGAGTCCACCCCCGAGTTTCGGGACGGGACGTGCTGACGATTGCCATGGGTACCCCCTGGGCCTGCCCATGCGAAGAACCGCACGAATCGGTCGATATCCTGACCAAAGCTGAGGACGGGGTCAACCGGCCGGCGCGGGGCTACGACGGACGCGTCACCCTCTCGCCGGAGCATCGAAGGCCTAGGCCGGCCTCGGCGCCTCCGCGCGCAGCCGGCCTTCTGCCCAAATGCAGGCGTGCGACCGTTCAAGCCAAAAGCTCGTCCAGCCGATACCCGTGTTACAACCGGACGAGAGGGTGCGAACGATGAGCGCCGCCAGCTTTGAAGACTTCTTTGCCTCCACCGAAGCGGCAACCCAACGGCCGGTCGCCGACGTCATGGCCACAGACGAGGCGAGCCCGATGGCCGACGACGAGTTCGACGACGCCGTGTGGCTCGCCCTGTGCGGCAAGATCGTCTCTGCTGCCGATCTCGCCCCCTACCCGGCCGGTGTCCGGATGTATTTCGCAACCCGGATGATCGAGTGCGAGATCGGCAACGGGGGCATGGGGCAAGTCTTCGACAACGAATACGACGAGTTCCTCGACGAGGCGATGGCCGGGTACCGACTACTCGGCGACGAGGCGTCGGCCCAGCTGCTCGGACGGGCCGAAGCCTCGAGCAACGACTACGAAGCGCTCGACGCTCTCGATCAAGAGCTCGGTGGTCCTCCATGGAATGGAGTCCCATGGTCGGACAAGAGCCGAATCGCTTATGTCCGAGCGCACCGAGACGAGTTCACGAGCGTCGACCTCTGATCAACCCTCCGCATGAGTGCGCAGCTGCAAACAGATGCGGTTCCGCAACGGGCCCTCCCCAACCAAGGTGCCGCGGTGCGGCGGTAGTGCGGCTGCGCCCGAAGTCGTGGTGTCGTGCCAAGTGCAAAAGTGCTGGTCACACTGGTGGGGCCGGAAGGGATCGAACCTTCGACCGAGGGATTATGAGTGCGCTCGGGGCCAATTCGGTGACCTGCCAATTTGCTCTTCGCT
This sequence comes from Acidimicrobiia bacterium, assembly GCA_046598395.1. Classification (GTDB taxonomy): domain Bacteria; phylum Actinomycetota; class Acidimicrobiia; order IMCC26256; family JAENVU01; genus JAENVU01. The sequence goes on along the minus strand of JBKJIQ010000041.1, from coordinate 2,149 downwards.
CCCCCTCTGACCAGCACTTTTACCCCTCGAAGCTTGTCGGCGTCGCGCACCAGTTTTCGACATTCTGCGGACTTTTCGCGGACTAGCCGCGGACCGAAACGCTCCCCCGCTCGGGTGCTCGTCTCGACTGAAGACGCCACATGCTGCGGTTCGTCATCCGTGCGATCGTGAACACGCCGTCCGCAGGAGATGGCCGAGATCACGACGATCTTTGCCGCCTTTGGTGATCGGGCCGCATCACCGTGGCGTCGAACGCGGCCCAAGAGCGGCCGAGCCACCAACGGATGGCGGGCAACTTGGGACGACTGTTGTCGTTGAATAACGGCCGCAATGATCGGCAATCGCGCGAGCGCATCGCTCATGCCGGTTCGGGCGGCCCACCGGGCGGGTAGAACCTTCAGGTGAGATCCAACCGCTTGCAGGAGGTCGCCGAGCGGTACCGGGCCAGTCTGTTCGCGGTCCCGATGACCATGGTGGTCGCCGGCATCGTGATGGCCCAAATCGGTATCACGGTCGACGGCCACCTCGATGTCAAACCCGGGGACTTCCCGCTCGGCGTTACGTCGACCGTGCAGAGCGCACGCGCCGTGCTCTCGACCATTGCGGGTGCGACGATCACCGTCGCTGGTATCGCGTTCTCGGTCGCGATCCTCACCATCCAACTCGCGTCGAGTCAGTTCTCGCCTCGGGTGGTCGGCGGGTTGTTCCGTGATCAATTCAACAAGCGCGTGATCGGCATCGTCGCCGGGACATTCGCGTACTGCCTGGTCGTCCTGCGCTCGGTGCGGGCACCGCTCGAGCAGCAGGGCAGTCCGGTGATCCCGAACATTTCGGTGACAGTCGGCCTCGTGCTCGGCATAGTTGCCATCCTCGCGATCATCGCCTTCATCAACCACAGCGCGCACGCGATCAGTATCAGCGAGATCCTGGACTCGGTCACAGGCGAAACCCTCGCCGCGGTCGACCAGAGTCGAGCCGTGTTTGCGGGGCTCGAACCGTCGGTACTGGCCCTCCCCGATGTCCTTCCCGACGGGCCCGGGTTCACGGTCCGATTCGAGAAGTCGGGATGGATTCAGTTCCTCGACCCGACGGGACTGCTCAAGGTGACGCCGGTGGGTAGCACCGTGCGGCTCGAGACCGCCGTCGGCCGCTATGCCGTCGCCGGCGCACCGGCGTGCACGATCTGGCCCGTTCCCGACGACGAGGAAATGGTCGCACGCGGAGCGCTCCACGCGATCTCGACCGGGGCATCGCGCACGATCCGCCAGGACGAGGCGTTCGGGATTCGTCAGATCGTGGACGTCGCGCTCAAGGCGCTGTCACCCGGCATCAATGACGCCACCACCGCCCGCGACGCGATCTGGCACCTGGCCACGGTCCTCCACCGGGCGTTGAGCACGGCGCCACCCGACGCCGACCTCTCCGACGGACACCGCCGGCTCGTCCGCACCCACGTCGCCGACCACCACGAACTGATCGCCCTGGCTTACCGGGAGGTCCGAGCCGCGGCCGCATCGATGACCACCGTCTGCATGACTCTCGTCGAAAGCATCGCCGACCTCATCACCTCGCTCGAAGCGCCACCGCGAGCGGTCGTCGCCGACCTGGTCGAGCAAGCGCGCCTCGTGGTCGTCGCCGCTCGGACTGCAGGCCCGGATCCGGTCGACCTCGCATGGTTGGAACAGGAGTACCTGCACCGCTTCCCACCTCGTCAGTGACCTGAGCCCCGGGCGTTCTGACGATCACCACACCGGTCGGTCAGCCCTCCTCGCGGAACCGTCGCGCGACGAGGACGTCAGTCGAGCCGTGCGCGATGATCGACACGACGATGACGAGCGCCGTGAGATGGAACAACTCGTCGGCGTTGCCGATGCCCGACGACAGGATCAGCAGCCCGTAGACCACGGATGCGAAGCCCTTGGGCCCGAACCACGCGGCCGCGAGCCACTCGCGCCGGTCGAGCCGGCTGCGGAACAGCGCCACCCCGAGCGCGGCCGGTCGGACGAGCACGAGTGCGAGCAACGCGAAGAGATACCCATTCAGCGGGATCTCGCCGAGGAACGTCGGTGAGATGAGCGCCCCGAACAACAACAATGCGGCGAGCTTGAGCAGTTCCGCGACGAGGTCGCCGAACTGATGGAACGCTTCG
>JBKJIQ010000047.1:0-216960 GCA_046598395.1 Acidimicrobiia bacterium | reverse complement strand
ACCCCAACCGTAGTAACACTCATCAGCACTCTCGATCCCCGCCCCACTCAACGAATAGGAACACCAGAAGCGGCAACACCCACTATGCCAGAGAGGGCTCGCGGGTTCGTTGCTCGTCGTCGTCGGGCGTTGGGTTGTCGCGCTACCCGGCCTTGAGAGCGACCCTTGGTCCTTCGAGCGCGCGCACGACGCGCTGCGGACATTCGCTGGTGCCCCCTGGGACTACGCCGGTAAAGAGGTGGCTTGGCCATCCCGCCCCGTGTTCGCACTTGACGTGTAACTCCTAGCGACGGACTGACTCGCGCAGCGCCTTCTTGCAAGAGCGGAGCGTCAGCGAGGCTCCAAGCGTGCGCTAAGATTTGCTCTTCAATCGAAGCGCGCGCCTCGCGATGATGTTCTTCTGGATCTCGGTAGCGCCGGCACCGATCGAGGTGAAGCGCTGCCAGGAGTAGTTCCGCGCCCAGCGGCCGCCATCGATCGCGTCGGGACCACCTTTGGCGAGGAGTCCAGCGGGACCGAGGAGGTCGACGGCGAGCTCCGCGAGTGTCTGCGCAATCGATGACCACTGCAACTTCGCGAGCGGAACCTCGGGCCAGTTCGGCTGACCTTTGCTGATCTTGGTGAGCGCTCGATAGTTGAGCAATCGGGTGAGCTCGATCTCGGCGAACGCGCGCCCAACGCGGTCCCGCAGCGCAGGGTCTCGCAGCGCGTCGGGATTGAACGACCGCGCGGAGGTGACCATTGAGCGAAGGTCGGCCGCCATCGTGATGGAGAGGCCGGCAGTTCCGACCCGCTCGTGGCCGAGCGTGCTCATTGCCACTTGCCACCCCTCGCCCTCGCCGCCGAGACGATCACCGAGCGGGATCCGCGCGTCGGTGAAGAACACATCGTTGAGCATGGTGTCGCCGGTGAGGTCGCGAATCGGTCGACACTCGATGCCCGGCGTTCGCATGTCGACGATGAATGCAGTGATGCCCTCATGTTTTGCGCCCCGCTCGAAGGCGGTGGGATCCGTACGCAGGAGGAACAGGCCCCACTGTGCGAGATGGGCTGACGAAATCCAGGTCTTCTGGCCGTTCACCACATAGTCATCGCCGTCGGCAATCGCGAGGGTGCGCATGTTGGCGAGATCCGAACCGGCTTCCGGTTCACTGAAGCCTTGGCACCAGTGCTCCTCGGCCGACAAGATTCCCGGCAGCCACCGCGGTTGCTGCTCCTCGGTACCCCATTGCAGGATCATCGGGCCGATCTGCCAGATGCCGTTTGCGTTGTAGACGCCGGGCGCCTGTATCCGTGCCATTTCCTCGGAGTAGATGGTGTTCTGGACGGGTGTTGCCTCTCGGCCGTGCCAGGCCCGCGGCCAGTTGATCGCCGCCCACCTCGCCTGGTCGAGCCTCCGTTGCCAGTCCTTGCGGCGCGCCTGGGTGCGTTCGAACGAGTCGGTGGTGGAGCCGTGGTCGGTCCAGTCCGCAAGGAATCGGGGGAGTTCGGCATCGAGCCACGCCCGCAACTCATCTCGAAACGCAATGTCCGCAGCGGTGAGCTCAAAGTCCATATTCGTTTTCAGCCTAACGTCGGCTCGTGGATTTCGAATTCTCTGCTGACCAAGACGCATTGCGTGGTGCGGTTCGGCGGTTCATGGACGATTGGTCGGCTCGATCGGATGCGCGCGACGGGCTCGGTTTGGCCGATTGGGATGCGCTGGTGGAGTTGGGCTGGACGGGGCTGTTGGTGCCGGAGGAGTTCGGTGGCCTGGGCCTTGGATTGGTCGACGCGGTCGTCGTGCTCGAGGAGATGGGTCGGGTGGTCTTTCCGGGTCCGTATTTCGCGTCCGCAGTGATCGCAACGATCGCGGCGCGCCGGCTTGGTCTCGACGACCTGCTGCCGGAGCTCGCACTCGGCAGTGTTGGGACCGTCGCGCTCGAAGAGTCTGGGCATGGGGATCCCGTCGACCGCGTCCGTACCCGGGCTCGGCGGCGGGGTGCGCAGTGGCTGGTGACGGGCGACAAGCCGCTCGTTCTGAACGGACCCGATGCCGATTGGATCCTCATCGTCGCGCGGACCCCGGACGGGCTGCACACGTTCCGGATGACCGACACCGCGTGCGAAGCCGTGGCGAGCATCGACGCCACTCGCCGCGCGGGCCGTCTCGCGATCGACGACGTCGCCGCGGAACCGGTGGGTCCGGAGGGAGATCACACCCCGATCTGGCGCGCGATCGCGGATGACATCGCGGTAGCGTTCGCCGCCGAACTCACGGGAGTCTGCGACGCGTCACTCGCAATGGCCATGGATTACGCGGAGCATCGTGTGCAGTTCGACCAACCCATCGCTGCCCATCAGGCGATACAGCACAAGCTCGTCGACATGTTGCACGCCACCGAACTCGGGCGAGTGGGAGTCCACTACGCGGCGTGGGCGTCGGATGCGGCCACTGCCGACGCGGGCCGAGCCGCCTCGATCGCGAAGGCGCAGATGGGGGAGGCGGCGGTGATGGTGACCTCCGAGAACATTCAGGTGCATGGCGCGGTGGGCTTCACCTGGGATTCGCGCGCCGGGGTGTTCTACCAACGCGCCAAACAGAACGATGTGCTCGGCGGGAGCGCAGGCTGGCATCGCCAACGCATTTCGGATCTGGTGTTGGACGGGGTATAGGGGTGCCCGACTTCACCACGGTCGAGGTCGCAGTGCGAGAGCACGTGCATGCGGGCGATTCGCTCCATCTCGTCGTGGGCCACAGCCGCTGGAGCGCCGCGGCGCGGGAGGTGGTACGCCAATGGTGGGAGCGCGATCCGCAGTTCACGTTGGTGATGCTCAGCCTCTCGAGTCTCGGTGCGTTGTTCTTTCGCGGTGAACTCGTGAAGCAAGTGATCACGGGGTACTCGGGCGACACGTTCCCCAACTTCACACCGAACCCGTGGTTCCAACGCGGCTACACGTCGGGTGCGGTAGCGGTGGAGCATTGGTCGTTTCTCGCATTCGCTCAACGGCTCGAAGCCGGCGCGCGTGGCTTGCCTGCCATCGCCACGCGCTCGATTGCGGGATCGTCGATGGCCCACAACGCCGGTTACGCGCAGCTGCAAACTCCGTTCGGTGAGGTGGGATTGTTAGCGCCACTCCAAGCTGACGTTGCGATCCTGCACGCACCGATCGCAGACCGCGCCGGGAACATTGCAGTGGCGCCACCGCTCCTCGAAGGAGTGTGGGGCGCGCTCGGCGCGCGCCGCGGTGCAATCGTGACGGTGGAGCGCGTCGTCGACGATCTGCGGGCGTTCTCCGATCATGTGCGCCTCCCCGCCCACCGAGTGTTGGCCGTGTGCGAGGTCCCGATGGGTGCACATCCGGGAGGACTCTTCGCCCGCGGTCTACCGGTCGACGGCTACGGCGAGGACTACGACTTTTGGATCGAAGCGCGGTCTGCCTGTCGCCGCGATGACTACGACGAGTGGATCCGCAGGTGGGTGCTCGAACCGAACGATCAGACGGAGTATCTGGAGCGGCTCGGTGCCGACCGGGTCGACGCGCTGCGGGCCAAGGCCGACCCCGGGGCCCACGCGCGGCTCGCCGCCGTAACGACGCCTGACCTCGGGGCGCCGCCGAACGCGTGGGAGTGCGCCGCGGCCTTTGCGGCCCGCCACCTTGCCGATCGTGTGATCGCGCTCGATGCCGATGCCGTTCTCGCCGGTGCCGGCGTCGCCAATCTCGCCGCGTGGCTGGCTGTGCGCCACGCTCGCGCTCGCGGCGCCGAGGTGCAGCTCACTGCGGAGATCGGGCTGTGGGGTTACGAGCCGATGCTCGGCGATCCATTCGTGTTGAACCATGGCAACTTCCCGACGGCCTCGATGCTGGGCGATGCGGAGATGGTGCTCGGCGCGCTGGTGGGCGGCATGGGTACCACCACCATCGGTTGTCTCGGTGGCGCACAGATCGATCGCGCGGGCAACATCAACTCCACGTTGATTCCCGACGGTCCGTTCCTGGTTGGTTCCGGCGGCGGGAACGACGTTGCGAGTGTGGCGACCGAGAATGTGGTGGTCGCGACGCTGACGCCACAACGGACCCCGCTCGAGTGCGGGTACGTCACCTCGCCCGGCCGCACCGTGGCCGCGCTCGTGACCGATCTCGGGATACTCGAGAAGCGCAACGGTGCACTGGTGCTCACCTCGGTCGCGGCCGGCGATGGGCCCATCGAGGCGCGGATCGACCGTGCGATCGCGGCGTGCGGCTGGGACCTCGATGTTTCCGCTGATGTGGGGGAACTGCCCGTCCCAACGGTGGATGAGATTGCGGCCTTGCGCAGTTGGGATCCTCAGGGCTGGTTTCTGCGCGGCTGATCGGCCCGCATTCGGCGTCGCCGCCGGTAGGCTCGGGCAGCGCTGCACCACGGGGGACGAGCGCTGGGGGAGTTTCGATGACCGCGCTTGCACCACGACCGGAAACGGTGCCGAATCCGTACCTTGAGGGCCCGTTCGCGCCGATTGACGCGGAGCTGACCGCCGAGTGCACGATCGTGGGTGAGCTCCCCGCCGACCTCGCCGGGGTCTTCATCCGCAACGGCTCGAATCCGAAGTATTCGCCACCTGGTCGGTACCACTGGTTCGACGGCGACGGGATGTTGCACGCGCTGGAGTTCGGGAACGGTCGCGCCACGTACCGCAATCGATACGTCGCGACCGAGGCGTTGGCAGCCGAGACCACGGCCGGGTCCGCGATCTGGACCGGCGTCAACGAACGTCCCGACTTCAGCCATCCCGGGGGCCCGTTCAAGGACACGGCGAATACCGATCTCGTATTCCATCAAGGACGGCTCCTCGCGCTCTGGTGGTTGGGTGGCCCGTGCTACGAGGTGGCGCTCCCGTCGCTCGAAACCGTCGGCCGTTACGACTTCGGCGGCACGCTTCCCAGCCTCACGGCACACCCGAAGTTGGACCCGGTCACCGGTGAACTCATGGTGTTCGACTACGACGTTATGCCGCCGTATCTCACGTACGGCGTCGTCGGCGCTGATGGTCGGCTGGCGCACACGACCGAAATCGAGTTGCCGGGATCGCGCTTGATGCACGACCTTGCGATCACCGAGCATCACACGATCCTCATGGACTTCCCGCTCATGTGGGATCCGGAGCTCCTTGCGCAAGGTCGGACTCGCGTTAGCTTTCGCGTCGACCTTCCCGCTCGCTTCGGCGTGATCGGGCGCCACGACTCCGGCGATCGCATCCGTTGGTTCGAAGCGGAATCTTGCTACATGTATCACGCGATCAACGCGTGGGAAGCGGGCGACGAGATCGTGCTCGTGGGGTGTCGGATCGAGAACCCGCTGCGCGCTAACGACGGCCACCAAGTTCCCCACATCGACGTTTTGGGGTTAGAGCCGTACCTGCACGAGTGGCGATTCAACCTCACCACCGGAACGGTGCGGGAACGACCGCTGGACGATGTCATGACCGAGTTCCCGCGGATGGACAACCGCCGGTTGGGGCGCGCGTCGAATGTGGCCTACAGCCCAAGGATCGCCGCGGCCGACGAACTGCTCTTCGACGGCTTCGTGAAGTACGACACGAGCAACGGAGTCGGCGAGACTCACGTCTACGGCGACGGACGGTATGGCGGAGAAACGCTCTTCGCGCCGAGGGTCGGCGCCACCGACGCCGATGACGACGGGTACGTCCTCACGTTCGTCACCGATGCCGTGACCGGCCACTCCGAGGTGGTGGTGGTCGACGCAAAGCGTGTGAGCGACGAGCCGGTGTGTCGCGTGGTTATCCCGCAGCGGGTGCCGATCGGGTACCACTCGTGGTGGGTCGGAGCCGATGAGCTCGCTGCACATGCCTGAGACGTTCGTCCTCGGTGGAGCGCAGACGGATTTCCTCCGTAACTGGACTCGCGAGGGAGTGACCGTTGCCGATGCCATCGCCGAAGTCGCGCACGGCGCGCTGGCCGACGCCACGATTGGTGCCGACGAAGTCGGTGTCGGTCACGTGGGGAATTTCGCCACGGAGATCTTCACCGGCCAGGGCCACCTGGGCGGGCTGCTGGTGGAAGCGGATCCCGCATTTTCCGGTTTGCCTACCTCTCGCCACGAGGCCGCGTGTGCATCGGGGAGTGTCGCGGTACTCGCGGCGATGGCCGACCTCGAGGCCGGCCGATACGACGTTGCGTTGGTGCTCGGGATCGAGATGATGCGCAACGTGGATTCGATGACCGCGGTTGACAACCTCGGCGCAGCCGCCTGGGTCCCGGGCGAGACCGACGGCGTGCCCATGATCTGGCCTTCGATCTTTGCGACCCTCGGCGACGAGTACGACCGCCGCTACGGACTCGACGATGAACACCTCCGAGCCATCGGTGCGAGCAGCTTCGCGAATGCTCGCCGCAATCCGCTCGCGCAGACGCGTCGATGGGAGCTTCCCGAAGGTGCCTTCACCGACGACGACCACGACAACCCGGTCGTCGCGGGCCGCTTGCGCCGCCACGACTGTTCCCAGATCACCGACGGCGCGGCCTGTGTGATCCTGGCCTCGCCGGGGTTCGCGCACGATTGGGCGAACCGGCGTGGCGTCGCGTTGCCCACGGTGCCGCGCATCAGCGGCTGGGGCCACCGCACGGCACGCATGAGTTTTGCCGGCAAGCTCCGCGATTCAGAAGGCTCGCCCTTCGTGTTCCCGCACGTACACGGTGCCATCATCGACGCCCTCGCGCGCGCCAAGGTCGCAGATGTGCGTGCGCTCGATGCCATCGAGTGTCACGACTGCTTCACCACCACGCACTACATGGCGATCGACCACTTTGGGATCACCGCGCCCGGAGAGTCGTGGAAAGCCATCGAGAGTGGAGCTGTCTTCACCGATGGGCCCATTCCCGTCAATCCTTCCGGTGGCCTCATCGGCGGCGGCCATCCCGTAGGCGCGTCGGGTATCCGCATGCTCCACGATGTGGCTCGCCAGGTTGGGGGCCGGGCGGGGGAGTGTCAGGTTGAAGGGGCGCGCACCGCGGCCACCCTGAACATCGGCGGCAGCGCGACCACGACCGTGTCGCTGGTGGTGACGACGAACTGAGAGGGCGTGCCAACGGACCGGTTGAGGGTCCCGGCGGCGGGTGGTAGCGCGGCCCTAGTGTCCCGGCCGTGGGACGCGTGTCGCTCAGCGGGGTGACCAAGCAGTTTGGCGATGTGATCGCCGTCGATCATCTGGACCTCGAGGTCGCCGACTGCGAGTTTCTGGTGCTGCTCGGACCGTCGGGCTGCGGCAAGTCGACCGCGCTGCGCATGATCGCAGGCCTCGAAGAGCTCACCGAGGGAACGATCACGATTGGTGATCGAGTCGTGAACGACGTAGAGCCCAAGGATCGCGATCTCGCGATGGTGTTCCAGAGCTACGCGCTCTACCCACATCTCACGGTACGAAGGAACATCGAGTTCCCGCTCCGAACGCGCGGTATTCCCAAATCCCAGCGGACCGCGCAGGTGGAGGCGGCGGCCGAGTCACTCGGTCTCGACGGGCTGCTCGATCGCAAGCCGGGCCAGCTGTCAGGCGGTCAGCGCCAACGGGTTGCGCTCGCACGCGCGATCGTGCGAGACCCCGAAGCGTTCCTCATGGACGAGCCGCTTTCCAACCTCGACGCAAAGTTGCGGGTTCAGACGCGAGCCGAGTTGGTTGAACTCCAGCGGCGCCTCGAAGCCACGGTCATCTACGTCACCCACGATCAGGTGGAGGCGATGACCATGGGCGATCGAATTGCCATCATGGACCACGGCGTCCTGCAACAGGTGGGCCCGCCCCAAGAGGTGTACGCACGTCCGGCGAATCTGTTCGTCGCTCGTTTCATCGGTACGCCACCGATGAACACGATCCCGGGTGAGCTCGTAGGCGCGAGCGCGAGCGTGGTGATCGGGGTGCGACCCGAGCACCTCCACCTCGATGGTGGTGCGGATGGCCTGTCGGCGACGGTGGCGGTGATCGAATCGCTTGGGCATGAGCGCCACGTGATCTGCCGACTCGCCGACGGTACGACGGTCATCATCCGGCAAAGCACCGAGACTGATGGGCCTCGCACGGGTACCGAGGTCGTACTGCGCTACGAGGCAACCGATGTGCACCGGTTCGACGCGTCCACCGGAGCGCGGATCGGATGACCACCCGGTCCCGACGCCGTCGGCGCGAAGCCGGTCTCGGATATCTGTTGTTGATCCCGGCGGTCGCGATCTTCGGGGTCTTCATCTTCTATCCGTTTTTCCGGAACTTTGTCCTGGGCTTCTACCTCAACCCTCCGTTCCCGAACCTCCCACGGCGTTGGATCGGCTTCGAGCAGTACCGCGAGGTCCTGAGCTCCGCCAGCTTCATCAACAGCCTCAAGACGACGATCGTGTTCGCGTTCATGACGGTCCCCGCGGGCATCGGGCTCGGCCTCGCGCTCGCGGTCGCCGCCAACCGCAAGCTGCGCGGTATCCGGATCTACCGCACGATCTTCTCGTCGACGGTGGCGACGTCGGTCGCGGTCGCAGCCGTGATCTTCAGCATGCTCTTCAACCCGATCGTCGGCCTGTTGCCGTGGCTCGGGATCAACCCGACACCGCCCATCATCGAGAACCCGGATCTTGCCCTGGGGGCAGTCGCGCTCGTCACGGTGTGGCAGACCCTCGGGCTCACTTTCATCCTCTTGTCGGCCGGTCTCCAGGCGATCCCCGAGGACCTCTACGAGGCGGCCGCAGTCGACGGCGCCGGCCCGAGCACACGGTTCTGGCGGATCACGATCCCGATGTTGTCGCCCACGCTGTTCTTTGCCTTCGTGGTCGGATCGATCCACGCGTTCCAGAGCTTCGGCCAGATCGACATCATCACGAGCGGCGGTCCGTTCAAACGCACGAACGTCCTCACCTATGCGATCTACAGCGAACTGACGACTGCCAACCACGCGGCGAACCCCGGCAAGGCCGCGGTGCTCGCCATCGCGCTGTTTGTCATCACGCTTGGGTTGACGCTCGTGCAAATGAAAGTGTTAGAGCGACGGGTGCACTATGCGCGCTGACTCGCGCCGCTACCGCCGGATCCGGAAGATCGGGAACTACACACTGTTGACGATATTGGCAGTGGTGGTGCTCTTCCCGATCTACATCACCGTCGTGAACTCGTTACTTCGCCCGATCGACATTGCATCACGGCCGCCGGTCTTCTTTCCGTTCCACCCGAAATGGTCGAACTACGCCGAAGCGTGGAACGGCGGCCACATGTCGAGGTACCTGCTCAACAGCTTCATCGTCACGATCCTGATCACGGTGGGCCAGGTGGTCACGGCCGTCTTCGCCGGTTATGCGTTCGCGTTTCTCGAGTTTCCGTTCAAACGCACACTGTTCGTGGTGTTCCTCGCGACGCTGATGGTGCCGTTCGAGGTGACGGTGGTGACCAACCTCGACACGGTCAACGCGATCGGTTGGTACGACACCTATCAAGGACTCGCAGTGCCATTCTTGGCGACCGGATTCGGTGCGTTCTTGGCCCGCCAAGCATTTCTGCAGGTGCCGCGCGATCTCTCGGACGCGGCGGCGCTCGACGGCTACGGCCACTGGCGATTCATGACCCGAGTGGCAGTGCCGCTGGCTCGGCCCACGATCGCTGCGCTCACGGTGTTCGGGTTTCTCGGTGCATGGAACCAGTATCTCTGGCCGTTGCTCGCCACAAAGGACGATCGGCTGCGAACGGTACAGATCGGCCTGAAGCAGCTGCGCGCCACGAGCCTCGACGCGGTCAACGTCACCTTCGCGGGGGCAGTCATTGCGGTGATACCCATCGCAATCATCCTCTTGTTGTTCCAAAAGCACCTGGTGCGCGGCCTGACCGCCGGTGCCGTGAAAGGCTGACCCATGTTCTCGACCTGGAGTGTGCTGATGTCTCGATCCCGATGGTTCCGTGTTCTGGCGCTCGCATGCTCGGCGATGTTTGTGTTCGCCGGGTGTAGCGGGAGCAGCGGGAGTAAGGCGGGAACCTCGAATGGAGGAACCGATGATGGCAAGGCCGCCAACGCCTGCCCGGTCGACGCGTTGGCCAAGGCCAAGGGTCCGGTGACCATCACGTTCTGGCACGGCCTGAATCGGGCCAACGAGGAAACGCTCCAGAAACTCGTCGACGAGTTCAACTCCTCCCAGGCGAAGGTCAACGTCGATCTGATCAACCAGACCGGCTACGAGGAGATCCTGCGGAAGTGGGTCGGGGGTCTCGGCACCGGCGACCTCCCGGATCTCGGTCAGATGGAGGACACCGCGACCCAACAGATGGTCGATACCCAATCGATTGTCCCGGTCGCGGATTGCATCAAGGCCGACAGCTACGACACGTCGGATTTCGTGGACCGAGTCCTGGAGCGATACCAGGTCGACGGGAAACTGCAACCGATGCCGTTCAACGTGTCGAACCCGGTGCTGTACTACGACAAAAACGCGTTCCGGGCGGCGGGGCTCGACGCCGAGAAGCCGCCTACCACGCTGGCCGAGGTGAAGGCCGACGCACAGAAGATCAAGGCCAACGGGTATGAGACCGGTTTCGGGCTCAAGCTCAACCCTTGGTACCTCGAGCAATGGGCCGCCAAGTCCGACTCGTTCTACGTCAACCACGACAACGGTCGAACGGCCCGCGCCACCGAGGCGCGGTTCGACGATGCGTCGGGTCAGGCGACGTTTGCATGGATGAAAGACATGGTCGACTCCGGGCTCGCGCGCACCAACCCTGACGGTGGTCCGAACGGCTTCGACAACCTCCTCGGGATCCGATCAAAAGTTCAAGGGATGACCATCGACAGTTCGGCGGCGCTGGGCACCATCTCCCAGGTGCTCGCCGGTGGCGAAGGCGGAGGCGTCGACCTTGGTGTGGGTGCGATGCCGGGGCCGAAGGGATCGGGTGGCGTGCTCGTCGGCGGTGGCGCGTTGTACATCTCGAAGAAGAGTGCACCGGAGAAGATCGCCGCAACATGGGAGTTCGTGAAGTTCCTGGTCCAGGCCGACACCCAGGCCACGTTCGCGGCGGGCACCGGTTACGTCCCGATTCGCAAGTCATCGGTCAAGGAGCCGGTGTTACTCGCGCAATGGGCCAGCAACCCGGGATACAAAGTGGCCTACGACCAGATGCTGGCCGGCAAGGACAACCGCGCCACGGCGGGCCCGGTGATCGGCGACTACGCCGGGGTCCGCGATGTGGTGCGCGACGCCGAGACCAAGATGCTCTCCGAGGGGACCGATCCCAAGGCAGCGCTCACGAAGGCCGCCAAGGATTCCACGGCCGTCATTCAGGACTACAACACGAGGGTTGGTAAGTAGTCAGCGGGACAGGATGGTCACGCTGGCATTGGCGCCGCGGCCCACGGTGTGGGCGAGGGCGACGGTCACGTGTTCCACTTGGCGCGGGCTGGCGGTGCCGCGAAGCTGATGGGTGAGTTCCACCACCTGACCCAGCGCCGATGCGCCGAGCGGTTCGCCTTTCGATAAGAGCCCGCCCGATGGGTTGATCGGGCGGCTCCCGCCCAGGTTGGCCGCGCCCGAGGCGAGCAGCCGCGCTTGGTCGCCGGGCGCGCACAGCCCAAGTTCTTCCCAACCGAGGAGTTCCCGGGCGGCGTCGGTGTCCTGACACTCCACGAGGTCAACGTCGTCGGGGCCGATGCCGGCTTCGGCGTAGGCGGCCGTGCCTGCGAGGGCGGTGGGGGGAGTGATGTTCGTGTCGTCGATGCCGGCGAGTGGCGTCGCCTCGCCGAGAACACTGCCGGGGAGGTGCGAGCGCAGGACCGCGGCATCGAGTCGCACCGCGTGGGGATCGCCCCGACCGCGTCGCAACACCACGGCGGCCGCGCCCTCGTTGGGAGAGCAGAGCATGAAGAGATGGAGCGGTTCACACACCACGCGGCTGGCGAGCACCGCCTCGATGGACGTCTCGGATTGGTACATCGCGTCGGGATTGAGCGCTCCGTGGGCGCGGTTCTTCACCACGACCCGCGCCAAATCCTCCTTGGTGATGCCACGCTCACGCATGAGTCTTTGGGCGCGCAGCGCGAAGTAGGCAGGCGTGGCCGCGAGCCCGGCCTCCTCGCGCCAGGGCTCGAAGAATGTGGAGCGGATGATTCCTTTCGGCATCTTCTCCATGCCGAAGACCAAGACGGTGTCGTATTGGCCTGCCCGGATCGCCGCCGCTGCGAGCCCGAGCGCCGCACCGCCGCTTGCGCATCCGGCTTCGACGTCGACGATCGGCATTCCGGTACGCGCCAATGCACTGAGCACCTTGTGCCCGGCCGCCACGCCGGAATATGCGGTGCCGCAAAACGCGGCTTGGAATCCGGGACGATCCGTGGGCCCGATGCCGGCATCGGTGAGCGCGGCCCGCACCGCAGTCACCCCCATATCGGTCACGCTCACGCCGTCGAAGCGACCGAATGGGTGAAGCCCGATTCCGGCGACTTCCACGGTGGTCGTGGTGGTCACGGTGCGAACTCCCACGTGGTCACAGCGTCGCCGGTGTCATCGGTGTGCAGCACCACGACTCCGAGGGTCATCGGCTGGCCGAACGTCCAGTGTTCGCTCGGCATTGCGAGTCGCGTCACGATGCGAACTCCTTCGGGGAGTTCGACGATCCCGAAGCCGTAGGGCACCGCGCCGCGGTAGCCGGGTGGGGCAGTGGTCACGGTGGTCCAGCCCCAGAGCGTTCCGCGCTCGGAGAGTTCTACGGCGTGGACGTCCTCGGCGCCGCAGTAGGGGCACTGCGCGAGCCGCGGAAACGAGTACTGATCACACGCGGTGCAGTGCGCGCCAAGGAGCGCGGGCGGGTCCGGGCTGAAGACGTGATCGACGACGGGACGCTCGCTGAGAGTCACCCAATCACTCCATCCCGGCGCAGGGTGTCGATCGCGGAGGTCGTGAGACCGAGATCGGCGAGCACGGCGTCGGTGTCAGCGCCGAGCATCGGTGCGCCGGTCGGTACCGGTACCGGTTCACCCACGAAACGTGGATACGGCGCTTGTTGACGGACCGGACCGATCACCGGATCATCCACCGCGATGAGGTCACCACGCGCGGCGAACTGCGCGTCGTTGAACATGTCGACGGCCGTGTACGCGGTCGCAACCGGAACGTCGTGGAGTACACACGCAGCCTCCACTTCGGCCGCGGTGTGGGATGCGGTCCACTCCGCCACGATGCCGTTGATCGTGTCTCCGTGCGCTGCCCGATCGACGAGTTTCCGGAACCGAGGGTCAACGAGCAGGTCCTCGCGACCCATGGCCGCGCAGAGTCGAGAGAAGTTGGCATCGGAACCCGCAACGATGCAGACGTACTTGTCATCCGCCGCGGGGTAGTTGTCGAGCGGCGCGCTATTCGCCAGTCGATTCCCCTCGCGGGTCCGGACGATTCCGAGGCGGTCGTAGCCGGCGATGGTCCATTCCAGGATTCGCAACACCGAGCCGTAGAGCGCGGCGTCCACCACCGCGCCGCCGCCATCGCGGGCGTCGCGGGCGTACAGCGCGGCGGTGGCGGCCTGGGCCGCAAAGACTCCGGTGAGATAATCCGAGATGGTGACGCCAACGCGTACCGGTGGACGGTCGGGGTAACCAGTGAGGTGCAGTAAGCCCCCGTAACCAATGCCTACGCGGTCGAGGCCGGGTCGGGTGGACAGCGGGCCGTCCTGGCCAAACGTGGAGATACGCACGGTCACGAGTCGTGGGTCCAGGTCGCCCGGTCCGATGTTCCAACGTTCGAGTGTGCCGGGGCGGAAGTTCTCCACCACGACGTCGGCCGTCGCCGCGAGTTGGCGCAACAACGCCTGGCCGGCGGCGGTGCGCAGGTCGAGGGTCACGCTGCGGCGGCCGCGTCCTTCGACCGCCCAGAAGAGGGAGTAACCCTCGTCGGTGAACGGGCCGATCTCGCGCATGAAGTCGCCCGAACCCGGCTGTTCGATCTTGATGACTTCGGCGCCCTGCTCGCCGAGGAGTCCGGCGCAGAAGGGCGCCGCGATGCGGGTGCCGAGATCAAGCACCCGCAATCCCGCAAGCGGTCCCGTCACTGCCCCTCCCGGAAACTCACGCGGGCTCTCCGGCCTGTTCGGCGCGCACTGCATCCATGCCGCCCGCTCGTCTCGCCGCGGCGCGTGACATCGCCTCGTCGGAGTTGCTCACCGCCTGATGTACATCGAAGTGGTATTGCCACGACTCGCGTTGACCCATCCCGTCGACAGTGTGATTGATCGTGTCCTTGATTGCCGCCGCGGTGATGGGCGGAACGAGGGCAACGGCGTCGGCCATGGCCCGGGCCTCGGTTGCGAGTTGATCGAGTTCGACGACTCGATTGACGAGCCCGATCCGTTGCGCTTCCGTCGCGGTGAGCGATGTTGCGCACAGGAGAAACTCTTTGGCGCGGCGGGGGCCGAGTTCCCACGGCTCAATGAGCAGTTCTACGCCGACGCCACTCATCCGCGCGACGGGATTCGAGAAGGTGGCATTCGATGCGGCCACGATCAGATCGCACATCGTGGCCAACATCAGGCCGGCGGCAGAGCACACACCCTGAACCGCGGCGATGGTGATCTTGGGGCAGTCCCGAATCCGTAGGAGCTTGTCCCAATACATGACCTGTTCGTGTTCGAGCTTGCCTTCCGGCGTGGCTCGTTGGGCTGCCCAATACTCCTGGCCCGCCAGGATCTCCTTGAGGTCGTGACCGGCCGAAAAGTGTTTGCCGGCAGCGGCGAGCACTATCACGCGCACCGCCGTGTCGGCGAGCGCGGCGTCGAAGGCCGCGTCGAGTTCGGTGATCATCTGCGAGTTCTGCGCGTTCGCCGCCTTCGGGCGCGTGAGCGTGATGGTCGCGACTGCACCGTCGACTTCGTAGCGAATCGTCTGTTGTTCCATACCGCCGACCCCCGAGCGTGCGAATCTAATGCCCAGGCCCGGTACCGTTCGTCCATCGACAAAGCGGCGGGGCGTGTGATCGAGGCCGGTACGGCGCAGCACGATCGCCAGTTGGGGTATCAACCGGCGCTTGACGGGCTGCGTGCGGTTGCGGTCGGCATGGTCTTGCTGTTCCACGACTCGCTGGGTCACCGCTTGGCCCGGGGCGGGTTCCTCGGTGTCGACATCTTCTTCGTGCTCTCCGGGTATCTGATTACGGCGCTGCTGGTGGCGGAGCATCGCCGCGCCGGATCGATCGGCTTGGCCAGGTTCTGGTCGAGACGGGCGCGCCGTCTTGGCCCGGCTCTGGTTGCGATGCTCTTGTTGGTTGCTGTGCTGACGCGTTTCGCGTATCCGGAATACTTCGCGCCCACTGTTCGCTCCGACACCTGGTTCACGCTGGCGTATCTCCAGAACTGGCATCAAGCCGTCTGGCATGGAGCGCTTCGTTCACCGCTTGCGCACACCTGGTCACTCTCCGTTGAGGAGCAGTGGTATCTCGTGTGGCCCGTTGTTCTCACGCTGCTGTTGCGTTGGTTCGTCGGCCGGTGGCGTCAAGTTCTCGCAGTCATCATCGGACTCGCAGTCGCGAGTGCAGTGTGGGCGTCACGCGTGGCGGCGACAAGCGGATTGGTGCGGGCGTACCGCGGCACCGATACTCATGCCCAGGAACTGCTGATCGGCGCGGCGCTTGCTGTGGTCCTGTCGATGGTCGGAACCACGTTGACACGGCGCGCTCGTCGATTTGTCGGCATCGCCGGACCGATCGCGTTGCTCGCGATCGTGGGTTCGGCCATCGGAATCGCGCAGGGCCCTCGCTGGTTCAACGGCGGGTTCTTCGTGCTCGCGCTCGGGACAGCACTTGTCATCACCGCCGCGATGCAACCCGACGGTATGGTGCGCCGCGTCCTGGCCGTCGGCCCGCTCGTCCTGGTCGGCCGTTGGTCCTACGGCATCTACTTGTACCACCTGCCGCTGTTTGTCTTCTTGGATTCGGAAAGGACGGGCCTCGACGGCGCGGCGCTGCTGATGCTTCGTGTCGCCGTGAGTCTGGCGGTCGCCGCGGTCTCATTCGTATTGATCGAACAACCGATCCGCCACGGTCGGTTTTCCGGCCGCCGCCTGATTGCAGTCGGGGTGCTGGCCGCGGTGGGAGTCGTCGCGGCGACCACAATCGGCTTCGCCGGACCTACCCCGCAGCCGAGGTCGAAGGTCTTGAGGTTTGTGCTCCACGAGGCCGCGCTGAAAGCGCCGCGTGATGCGACGAAGGTTCTCGTGGTCGGCGGTAGTCGAGCTGCGTTGCTCGGGTTCGTCACCAAGGGCCCATACGACGCGAACGGCATCTACGGCCTCGCGCTCGGCACCAATGACTGTGGTCTCACGAGTGGGGATGTGCGATGCTCGGCGGTACCTGGCGACCTTGCCGCGATCGTCGATGCGTTTGGGGCTGAAGTTGTCGTGTTGATGGCCGATGAGCGCGATGCGGTGGGGGGCGCGGGAACCGGTTCGCACGACCGGACTCACGTGGTCCGTCGGCTCGATCAGATGCGTGCGGCGGTCGGCGGCCGCCGAATGGTGATACTCCCGATCCCGTGCGCAACCGCATCGGGGGCCGCGCCCGAAACGACGGCGCGATCGTTCAACGCTGTACTGGCCAGGTGGGCCAAGCGCAACGGTGAGAAGTTGATCGATCCCTCGCCGCAGTCGTGCACGCCGAGTAGCCCGCCCGCATCTTTGGATGATCAGTGGCGTGCGCTGGCGAGCGCGGTCGGCGTGAGTGCCTCAGGCGTCAGGTGACGGGCGATGGACGATGAAGCCGACGCGCGGCGGCAACGAGTACGACTGCCACCCCGATGAGGAGTGCCGGTTCGGCCGCCGCGCGGAAGCGAGTGTTTCCGTAGGTGAGGAGCGCGACCGATGTGACCATGACCACCGGGCCAACCAGCACCGCAATCGGCCGGCGTTGTCGTCGGACCATCCAGAATCCCGCCAGTCCGAGCCAGAACGTCACAAGCGAAGCGGGCCAGACCAACCATTGCCAGGTTCGGTTTCTCGTCTCCACCGCCTCCCGTTTGGTGAGATCGCGGGGATCCCAGAAGCTCCAGACCCGCGCCACGCGCGCCGCACCGACCACCGGCCATCGGCTCACGTGCGCCATTGCATAATTGATCCCCTTCCGCTGCATCTTGTCGGCGTACGCCGTCTCGCTCATCTGATAGCCCAGCTTCGGTTGCATGCACGGATAGCTCCATGATCCGAGTTGGCGGCCGTAATAGGTGGCGTGACAGTTCGCCACGGCAAGCACCGCGCTCGCGGAAATCGTCGACAGGCTCGGGTCGTCAACCTTGATGGCATTGCGGACGACCCACGGGGCGACGACGATCGCCAGCGCGAGCAGTCCGAGCGCAATTCGGGAAAGAACCTGACGCCACGAGTCGCGGGTGAGGATCGCGGCCGGGATCATCACCACGGGGATGAGGAACAGCGCGTCGCCCCGCGCGAGCGACGCGAGGCCGATGGTGGCTCCGAGGAGGATCCACGACCATGCCGTCGGTCGTTCGCGAGCGCGCGCGGCGAAGAGGAGCGCAAGGATTACGAGCGGCAGGTACAGCGTCTCCGACATCAAAGAGCCATCGACGGCGATGATGAACGGACTGATCGCGACGAGCCCCGCAGCCACCAAGCCCACGGCGCGGCTCACGACGGCGCGGCCGAGTAGGCCGGTCAGTCCGACGGTCGCCGCGCCGGTGAGGCACCCCAGCAGCTGGGACTCTCGGATCGAGTCGCCCACCACGGTCTGCCACGCCGCGAGCAGCATGGGAAACAACGGCGGCCAATACGCGGTCGGGCGTTTCCCGGCGATGTCGGCATGACCGTTGAACGCACCGAGTTGTCGGGCGATGTCGATGTAGCCGTCACCCGCCCGCAAGTTCTTGGCCTGCGCGTAATACCAAAACGAATCGGGAAATATGTGTTGCGAAGGGGCGAATCGAACGATGTAGACCGCGCGGATAACGATGCCGATCAGGACGATCACGCCAAGCAGCACGCCGAATCCGAGTCGGCGTCGGCGCGGCGGGTTCGCTTCGAGGCCGCGCTCGGCGTCGTCTTCGAGCGAGTCGGGAGTCGAGGTCGTCGTCACGGTCGCGACTGAGGTTCACGGGGGAGGCCGAGGACGCGTTCTGCGATCACGTTCCGTTGGATCTCGTTGGTCCCGGCCCAGATCGAACTGGCTTGGTAGTACAGCCATGAACGTTGCCAGCGGCCGTCGCCGGGGTTGTCCCGTGCACCGGCCCACAGCGGACCGTAGGGACCCAGCACCGTCATCACGGTGTTATGCAGCCGTTTGCTCATCTCGGACCACCACAGCTTGTTGATGCTGCCGACGGGACCGGGCGCCTCGCCCCGGGCGGTGCGTGACACCGACCGCCAGTTATGGAGGCGGAAGAGTTGCAGCTCGACGTACGTCTCGGCGAGTTGTTGCCCGGTGCGTGCGTCGTCCCACGAGCCGTTTTCGGCGGCCACCCGGAGCATTTCGTCAAGGAGCTGCGTGTGGACCACGAGCTGGCGCGGGTTCACTCCTCGCTCGTGGGTCAGGGTCGAGTTCGCGATCCGCCAGCCCTCGCGTTCGGGTCCGATGAGGCAGTCGTCGGGGACGAACACGTCGGTGAAGAAGACTTCGTTGAACTCGGATTCGTCAGTGATCTGGCGCAGCGGACGAATGTCGACGCCGTGAGCGCGCATGTTGATCACGAAATAGGAGATGCCTTGCTGTTGGCGAACGTCGGGGTCGGTCCGGGCCAAGCACACCCCCCAGTCGGCGAACTGCGCGTAACTGGTCCACACCTTCTGGCCGTTCAGCAGCCATCCGCCGTCGACGCGTTGGGCTCGAGTGGTGAGAGAACTCAGGTCGCTCCCGGCACGGGGTTCGCTGAAGAGTTGGCACCAGATTTCTTCGGCGGACAGGATCTTGGTGAGCCAACGGGCGCGCTGTTCCGCCGTGCCGTGCGCGAGGATTGTGGGGCCAACGAGGTTCACACCGATACGACCGACGAGTTCCGGAGCACGGGCTCGCGCGAGTTCTTCGGTCACGATGTAGTGGCCAATCGGCCCGGCATCGCGACCGCCATATTCCTCGGGCCAGGCCACGCCGACCCAGCCACCGCCGGCGAGCTTCGCCTGCCACTCGCGCCCGAACGCCACCTCGTCGGCGAGATCATCGAAGCGGGGAGGGAGTCCCTGGCCGTAGGGCCACGGCAAGTGAGCCTGGAGCCACGCTCGACAATCGTTGCGTAGGGCCTGCTCGCTCGCGTTCGGCGTGAGATCCATGAGCGGCGAAGGTTATTGCCGCGGAACGTCCGGGCGAGCGCTACCGCTGGCCCTTCGAGCGCTACCGCTGGTCGATCGGCACGTACTGGGTCTCGGTGGGGCCGGTGTAGATCTGACGGGGGCGACCGATCTTGGTCTTGTCGCTCTCCATCATCTCCTTCCAATGGGCAATCCAACCGGGCAGGCGGCCCATCGCGAAGAGCACGGTGAACATCTCGGTCGGGAAGCCCATGGCCCGGTAGATCAGACCCGAGTAGAAGTCGACGTTCGGGTAGAGCTTGCGGTCGACAAAGTAGGGATCCGTCAGTGCTACTTCTTCGAGCCGGCGCGCTAAGTCGAGCAACTCGTCGTGGCCGGCGAGTTCGCCGATGACGGCTTCGGCCGTGGTCGCGAGGATCCGAGCCCGAGGGTCGTAGTTCTTGTACACGCGATGCCCAAAACCAGAGAGCCGAAATTTCGAGTCGGGATCCTTGGCCATGCGGACGTAGGTGTCGATGTCGCCACCGTCTCGTTGCATGGCTTCGAGCATTTCCAACACGGCTTGGTTCGCGCCGCCGTGCAGCGGACCCCACAACGCGTTGATGCCGGCCGCGACACTCGCGAAGAGGTTGGCATCGGACGATCCGACCATGCGGACCGTCGAAGTCGAACAGTTCTGTTCGTGGTCCGCGTGCAAGATCAGGAGCTGCTTGAGCGCGTGGACCATCGTGGGCGAGGCCTCGTACGGTTCCGACGGGACCGCGAAGGTCATCGTGAGGAAGTTCTCGATGAGGTCGAGGTCGTTATCCGGGTAGAGGAACGGCTGACCGATCGACTTCTTGTAGGAGTAGGCCGCGATCGTGGGCATCTTGGCCATGAGCCGCAGGATCGAGAGCTGTACCTGATCGGCGTCGTGAGGATCGTCGCTGTCTTGGTAGAAGGTGGACAGCGCACTGACCACGCTGGAGAGCACCGCCATCGGGTGGGCGTCTTTGGGAAACCCACCAAAGAAGCCGCGCATGTCCTCGTGGAGCAAGGTGTGGCGGCGGATACCGAAACGAAACTCGTCGAGTTCGTCGGTAGTGGGGAGGTGTCCGTAGATCAGCAGGTACGACGTCTCGAGAAAGCTCGGAGAGTCGCGCTCGACGAGTTGCTCGATCGGAATCCCGCGGTAGCGCAGGATTCCGTTGTCGCCGTCGATATAGGTGATCGCCGACTCGGTCGCGCCGGTGTTCACGTAGCCGTAGTCGAGAGTGATCATGCCGGTCGCGGATCGGAGCTTCCCGATATCGACCCCGAGTTCGTTCTCGGTGCCCCGGACCACGGGGAGTTCGATTTCGGTCTCGCCGTGGCGCAGGTAGGCAGGTTGCTCGGCGGTCACATGGGCTCCTCGGCGGTGGATACTCGTCTTCGCAATCTACCAATGCCCTGCGTGCGGAGTGCTGTTCCGGGCGGCGTGAACCTGTCCTGTCGGGCCTCAACCGATCGGGGTGGGGTTGGGAACTAGGGTCCGCGGGTCATGGATTTCGACCTCTCTGCGGACCAGGCTGCGCTGCGGGACGCAGCACGCGAGTTTCTCGATGAGCAGTGTCCGCCGTCGCGCGTGCGCGCGATCCATGACGCCGGCAGCGGCTGGGATCCCGATCTCTGGCGTTCGATGGCTGCGCTCGGGTGGTTGGGTGTGGCGGTGCCGGAATCCGACGGTGGCCTTGGGCTCGGCGTGGTGGAACTCGGCGTGCTGTTGGAGGAAGCCGGTCGCCATGTGGTTCCGGTTCCGTTGTTGTCGACCCTGCTCGCGATTGAGCTCGTCCGACGATCGGAGCCGCTCGCGAATTTCGATCTCGCTCGTTTCGTCGACGGGTCCCGCACGGCGTGTGTGGTGTGGAGCGCCGGCACGAGTTCCGTGCGCGCCGTCGAGACCAGTGCAGGCTGGATGCTCGACGGCCGATCGGATCCCACAGTGTTCGCACCGGTGGCCAACGTCGCAATCGTGGTCCTGGCCCACACCGCTGACCCCGCGGGTTCCGGGGTGTTCCTGGTGGATCTCGACGCCCATGGTCGGCCGCCGATCGAGCCGGCGATGGACCTCAGTCGCCCCATTGGTTGGCTCACCTTCTCCGGAACGTCGACTACGCGATTGGGCGGAGCAGACCTCGCAGAGTTCGCCCTCGATTTCGGCGCCGCCGCAGTTGCGCTCGAACTGCTGGGCGCGAGTGAAGTCGCACTCGAACTCGCGGTGGCATACGCGAAGGACCGCGAGCAGTTCGGACGTCCGATCGGGTCGTTCCAAGCGGTCAAACATCGGTGCGCCGACATGCTGGTTGACGTGGAAGGGATTCGTTCCAGCGCCTACTGGGCGGCGTGGTGTCTTGACGCTGATGACCCGGAGCGGTCGATCGCGTGTTCGACGGCCAAGACTTGGGCGGGCGACGCATCGAAGCGGGTGATGGCCGGCGCGCTGCAAGTGCACGGTGGAATCGGATTCACGTGGGAACACGATCTCCATCTATATCTCAAGCGTGCGCACCTCGATCAGCTCACGTTTGGAGATTCGGTGTGGCACCGCACCCGGCTCGGCGCGATGTTGCGCGCCAAAGTCGACGCCGGGCTGAGCGTGCTGTGAGCCTCCGACGATGAGACGCGCCGGTGAGTGAGAACCTTGCGGAACTGGTGGAGATCGGCGATCTCGATGAGCTGCTGCGCGCCACCGATCGCCTCTGCGATGCCCGGGAGTGGCAGGTCTTGGTGGACCTGCGTGATCGGTGTCGGCGTGCGGTAGAGCGCGGCAAACAACTGTGGCCTGCCGCCAACCATGTGGAGTACCGCCTCGCGCTCGAGGCGCCCGCGGAGTTCGCAGCCGCGATGCTCACCGATATCGCTGGCCAGTTCGGGCTCGGACCGCTTGCCGAGGTCTGCGCGGCCGGTCACCGGTGGGGAGAGCTCTCCGCGTACGCGCCTGGCTCACCGCCCGCGTCGATGTGTTTTCACGAGTGTGTGGTGCGAGGGGAGGATCTCCGCGCCGCATCGCTGCCGGGTCCGGACCCGCTCGAACTTCCGCACGTGGTGTGTGATTGGGAGCCGCAATATCCGGTGGCGCAGTACCGGTCGCATGAAGCCGCCTTCCCGTCCCCGGGGCCGGAGCCAACCGGCGTGCTCACGGAAGTGCGTACTGGTGCGTCGCGGGTGGCACATAGCGGCGTCGCCCGAACGCTGCGTGACTTGGTGCATCCCTGGACCGCGGACGGCAGCGCGACCACTGCTGCAGTACGAGGTGACGTGGCCGCTGCGATCGGCCTGCTCGATGGTCCAGAGGTGCGTCTCTCCGAGGTCGAACTCGCGACTGCGTTGGCGTGGTTGGGCTGGGCCGGAGCGAGTGGGGGCGCGCACGGTCGGCGCCGGGGGGCGGCGGCGGGTCGGCTCGACGTCTGGATGGTGCTGGCGGAACTCGTCGATCTCGGCGAGGTCTGGCCGCCCGACCCGGTTGCACTCGGAGCGCGAGCCCAGCGCATGCGGTGGTTCGTCTGGGATGCGATGGGCATCGGCGCCACCGGCTGGGTCTTGCGCATCGCGGTGGAAGATCCTGACCGCGGCCTCGCATTCGCACTGTCCGCGCACGACCCCGCGTAGGTCGATACGAGTGTGGCCGTCGCGCGTCGTGGCCGACCATGAGTTCCATTCCCAGGTGATCGAGTCGGTTCGCGGTCTGACGTTGGGACTGGCGGGCCATGCCGCGTTCGAGACCTATTCCGTGCTCACGCGAATGCCAGCCCCGACCCGGCGGCCGCCTGCGGTGGTGGCTGATCTGTTGGTCGCAACTCTCCCGCGTCGAGATTTCTGGGAGCCGCGGCTACTCGGCGAACGTTGAAAGAACTCGCCGAGCTGGGGGTTGCAGGGGGAGACCGGGCGGGCTCGGTCGGCCGATCTGGACAGGGGTGCGAACCGTCGATGTTGTCGGTCGGCGCTCCGCGGAGCATGGCAGATCCTAGAAATCTGATTCACGTCGAGTGACGTGACGCCTGGGTGCGCGGTTCGGCCTCGCTGGCCAGCGCGATTCTGCGTTCATTGTGCGTCTGCCATGTATAGCGGTGGAATCCGGACAATGAACGCTGCTCGGATGTCATCGGGGCAGCGATGGGTGATACGTCGTCACTGTTCGATGACGCTGGTTCGCCCCAGAGTTCCCGGCGCACTCGGTCGATACCACGATCCGGACACATTTGCCCAGCGGCACCGCGTCTGTGAGCTTCTCGACGCCCATCGGATGCCGATGCTGAACGCACAATAGACACTCTTCGGATGACCAAGGCGGGCCCTTTGGGCGTCCCCGCGCGCCGCCGCGATCGGTTCGAGGTCGGTGGAACTCTGCGACGACTCGCAGCCGGGCGGGGCGTTGCTACCGGGCGCCCCGAGCGCGGAGTGCGGCGCGGTTGATCTTGCCGGCGGCGAGGGTGGGCATCTGGTCGACGTGAAGAACGCGGGCGGGTGTCTTGAATCGTGCCACGCCTTGGATCGTGAACCAGCGCGCGCATTCGTCGAGGTCGAAGCTCTGGTCTGCCACCACGAACACGCAGACCTGCTCGCCGAGTCGTGCGTCCGGAGCGGCCACCGCCACGACCTCACGCACCGCCGGATGGGCCGCGATGATCCGTTCGATTTCCGCCGCCGCAATGTTCTCGCCACCGCGGATGATTACGTCCTTCTTGCGGCCCACGATCGTGAGCCAGCCGTCATCGAGCATCGCGAGGTCGCCGGTGTGAAACCAGCCGCGGGTGGTCGCCGCGCGAGTCTGCGCTGCGTCGAGATACCCAGCGAAGAGCTCCGGTCCCTGTACCAGCAACTCGCCGTCGGCCGCGATGCGGAGTTGGGCGTTGCCGACGACGCGGCCGTCGGTCTCGACCGCTCGTGCTTGCGGGTCGCTCGCCGCCGACGTCGTGATAGTGGGGGCTTCGGTGGAACCGTAGGAACGTTTCACGACCGCGCCAAGACGACGAGTGGCCTCGTTGACGAACTCGGGCGAAACGCCAGCCCCGCCGGAGGAGATGAGTCGCAGCGTTGCGACGCGTGCCGCCGAGAAGCCCGGCGCGGCCATCAGACCGACAAAGAACGTGGGCGGACCAACCATGAACGTGACGCGCTCGCGCTCGATGAGTTCGAGCGCGAGCTCGGGGTCCCACCGCTCCATCAACACGGAACGCATCCCGGCCGCGCCCGGGACCAAGACGCCGTTCAGTAGGCCGGAGATGTGCGCGAGGGGCGCGGGCATGAGGACCACATCGTCGGCTCCGAGTCCGTGGGCGCCGGCCATCGTCAGAGCCTTGTGGGCAAGGCCGCGATGGGTGTGGAGCACTCCCTTCGGCTCACCTTCTGATCCGCCGGTCCACAAGATGACGGCGAGATCGGCGGGTCGCGCGTGCCTGTTCGGATACGCGGGTCCGGATGCGAGCGCAGCGACCCGTGCGCGCAGTTCCTCGTTGGGCAAGAAGAGTTTGGGATCGAGCTGCTCGACGAGTCGCTCCATCTCGGCGGTGCCGGCCTGGTGGTGGACCGGCGCGGCGATCGCGCCGAGTTGCCAGCACGCCCGGTAGAGCGCCGGGACTTCCGGCCAGTTGGGTGCCTGCCACGCGACAACGTGGCCGCGTCGGACGCCGGCCGCGCGCAGTCCTGCGGCCAGATGGGACGCGGTTCCCACCAAGTGGTCCAACGTGGGGACGTCCCAGGCACCACCGGGCGCGCGGTAGTCGGCGGCCCGAGGATGACGGTATGTGGCCCGCGAACTCACCGGCTTTGCGTCTTGGAGGCTCAGCGCGGGGAAGTCTTCCACGCGTGTCCGCTCGGCGTGGCGCCGCGCAGGATGTTGGTGCCGATGAAGTTCTTCTGGATCTCCACGGTGCCCGCGCCGATACAGAGGCCGCGAATATCGCGGTACACCCGCTCCACGGGATACTCACGCGAGTAGCCGTACCCACCGAGGAGTTGGATCGCTTCGTCGCACACAAACTTGGCCGCGAGGTTCGCCGCGGTCTTGGCCATCGCGGTTTCGAGCGGCGGGGGAGTGCCGTGCTCGCCCGCAAGGTGGACGGCTCGCTTGAGCAGGAGTCGTGCGCCTTCGAGGCGGGTCGCCATGTCGGCGATCTTCCATTGCAGGCCCTGCAGATCCGCCAGTGGTCGGCCTCCGATGACGCGATCGTTCATGTACTGGATCGCGTATTCGAGTGCGCCCTGCGCCGCGCCCACACACATAGCGGCATTCCCACAGCGCTCGTGATTGATGTGAGCGATCAGAGTTCGGAACGCGGTATTCGATTCGGAGTCGCCCGCCAACAGGACGTCGCCCGCGTCGATCCGCACATTGTCGAACGCGAGTTCCGCTTCACTCGTGGCTCGCAGGCCCATCTTCTCGTGCGTGCCCGCGATGCTCACACCGTCGGCTTCGAGGTCGACGATCACGGCGCCGATGCCCTTCGTGCCCTCGCTGCCGGGGAAACGGCACCACACCAGACACACCCGGGACTTGTGGCCGCCGGTCACGTAGTTCTTGTAGGCGTTGAGGCGGTACCCGTCTCCATCGGGGGTGAGCCGAGCGCGCATATGCCCCACGGCCGATCCGGCTTCGGTCTCGGAAATGCCGATACAGAAAAGGGCGTCGCCGGAGGCGGCCATCGGCAACCAGCGGTCCTTGAGCGCATCGGAACCGAGGTGTTCGATCGCCCGTGGCGGACCGTTGAACGTGAGCTGGGCGAGGATCGCGCTCGACACGTCGGCGCGAGCGAGTTCTTCGAGCACGATTGCCGCCTCGATATCGCCGAGCCCCATGCCGCCATAGGCCTCGCCGATGGTGATGCCGAACAAGTCGGCTGCACGGATCGCATCCCACGAGGTCTGTGGGAACTCCTCGGTCTCGTCGCCGGCCCGGGCCATCGGGGCCAACGATCGCTCAGCCACGCCGCGCGCCAACTCTCGGAGGGCCAGCTGGTCGTCGGTCTCGGCAAACGGGTCGGCTCCGGTACTGGCCATCGGCGCGCAGGCTACCCAGTCCCACCCCGGCTGAGTGCCGATTCAGAGGGCGAGCCCCCGACGCGTTCGTCAGACTCCTCGGGGGTCGCCCGGACGAGCGAGAAAGCGCCGATCTATGCTGCCCAAACGGCGGTCCGGTCACGCAGGGTGACCGATGAGGTTGGGATGTTCATGAAGCGACGAGGAGAGGGTGGCGAAACGCTCGCCGAGGTCCTCGTCTCGACGACCCTGCTCGGCATCATCGGCGTCGGCATCATCGGCGCGATTGCCTCAGTGCTGATCAGTACCGACGTCGATCGCCACTCATCGCAGGCCGAGACCGTGCTGCGTTCGTACGCGTCGGCGATCACCGCGGCGCCGTACCTGGATTGTGCGGGAACTGCGGCGTACGAGTCGCCCGCAAATTTTGATCCTCCATCGCGCTATCGGGCGAAGGTCGCGAGCGTTGAGTACTGGGATGGGACCGGCCCGGAGGTGGTTGCCACCACCACGCCAGCACCGTCGTTGGGGCCCGTCAGGTTTCAGTCGGGCTGCACGGTCGATCGCGGGTTGCAGCAGCTGAAGGTCGAAGTCGCGGCCGTCGATGGGAGTGGCAACCCGACCGGACGCGCCACCGAGCGCCTTACACTGTTCAAGCGCAACCCCACTCCGTCGGCCCCGGCCCCAAGCGCGCCATGATCCGCCGTCATGCTTCCGCGGAGGACGGTTTCACGTTGCCGGAGTTACTCGTGGCGATCACGATTCTCGGGATCATCATGGTGGCGATCGGCGCCATGATCTCCACTGCGTTCCGCACCACTACGATCGTGCGCGCTCAGCTCGAAGGATCACGTGCACCGAAGCTCGTCTCTACCTATTGGGTGCCCGACGTGGAAGGTGCGGAGAAGATCGAGCTGGGTGTCAGTGGTTGTGGAAGCGGGGAACCGTTGGTGACGTTCACCTGGCAGACGCTCGCGTCGGTGGCCGGTGCCGACGCTGCCAACCCGCCCGAAATGGATGACGGCACCTCCCGGAAAGCAACGTGGGCGCGGGTCACCAACGGCACGCGTCACCAGGTGGTGCGAACCGAGTGTGGTGGAGCGGGGCCGCCTCGTACTGCGACGGTGGTTCCCTCCGTTGCCAACGACCGGGTGGAGATTTCGAAGTTGTCGGAGCAGGAGTACCGCATCACGGTCTCGGTACCCGATACCAATGAGCCCACCAAAGAGTTCACGTTCAGCGTGGATGGCGCCGCGGCGATCCCCCAGGTCGCCGCTCCGGTGGGGCCATGAACCGGCTCGTCGCGCGTCGTCGGAAGGATCAGCGCGGCGTGAGCTTGGTGCTCGTCCTCGTCGCGCTCACCATCTTCGGTTTGATCGTTCCGGTGCTTGGCCAGTTCGGTTCCGTGAACGGAATCTCGGCTTACATCGTGAAGGGCCAGCGCTACGACCGGTACGCGGCGGACAACGGCATGAACGCCGCGATCGCCTGGGCCGCGAGCCGCCGGACCGCGGGCCGAGAGCACGTGCCGTGCCCGGACATCGTCACCGACGTCCCCGGGCAATCGGTCACGTCGAACCGCCACGTGGTGGTCAAGTGCACGGGGTTTGCAACGAGCGGCGTCCCGTTCGACAACGGGTCGATACCTGCCTATGCGGTCCTTGGATTGAACCCGGGCCGGCACAGCGTCGACATTGAAACCGATGTCAACGGCCGACTGAAGACCCGAGGTGCGTGGTGGGCCAACGGCAATGCTGGTGATACCAGCGCCGACATTCACGGGGTCCAGATCGATGCGACGGATGACCTTTTCGGCGCGACGGGAAGCTGCCACCCATCGGCGGGTGCCCATATTTGGGCTGCACCGCTGCAATGTGACTCGAATCGGGTGGTTGAGGACCCGGGCTACACGTCGACGCTTGCGACGCTCGCAGGCTCCCACGCGGATCGGGTTCTCGATTGTGCCTCCATTCAGGCCAACGGCGTGCTGGCCTTAGCGCCGGGTATCCACTGGGATGCAGCCTTTCTCACTCAGGCATCCACGGGGCGCTGCAGCGGTCATCCCAACGTGGTGATTTGGCTTCAGCCCGGTCCTCACTACTTCGACTTCGACTTCTATGACCCCCGGGCCGACACGGAATGGACCATGGGTGGATCGAGTCGAGGTACGGCGACGGTGATCGGCGGAGTTCCGGTCGGCTGGGATCCAGGCGGCGCACCGGATCAGAACGCAGCCGCGCGCGCCGCGGTGAACCAGGACAACGCCGCGACGACCGCTGGTGCGTGTGACCTTGGCGCGCCGGGAGTCGAACTCGTGCTGGGAAGCACGAGTCACCTCACGGTCAACAGCTCGACGCAGTTCGAGCTCTGTCCCTTCCGCACCGATTCGTCGGGGCAGCACCTGGCTATTTCGGGTCCGAAGATCAGCGAGGCTGCCCCGTCGTCCGACGTTGCGGTCTCTACCCCAAGGACCGCGGTGCCGGATGCTTCTACCGGCTTCAGTTGGCCACCGGCGCTCCCGGTGCCGCCGGAACCGAACCCACTTGCCGCCCCTGAGTGTTCTCGCGACAGCTGCGAGCCTCGCCTGTTCCAGGAAGGTCGACTGGAGGGACGGCGAGGTCGTACCGGGACCGTCCAGATGTTGGTACCCAACCGAATCCCCGAGAACGCGAAGATCAACACGCTCGTCCTCGAGGTTCGGCACCGCGAACCAACGTCGGACAACGGAGACGGCGACCGTCGCGATCAGATCGACGGAATCTCCGCGGTGATCAGCGGCCTCGGCGTTGACGCAACGTGCAGACGTGTCGGCCCGAATGAGAACTGGACTACCGACGGACTTCAGTGCACGCTGGCCCGGCCGATTCCGGCACCGAACCCCGCAGATGTTCCCGATCTCCAGGTCGCGCTCACCTTTACGACGAACGGCGGAGACAACAACTCGGCCATAGAACAGTTGGACTATGTGGCGGTCGGAGCCAACGTGACACGGGCCGGGATTCGAGCCGAACGATGCCCGGACAGCAGGTGTCGGGTGGTGGATATCGACAACGGATCTGCCGGATCGGCGTTCGTGTGGGGAACGGTCTACCTGCCGACCGCCGCGGTACACGCGGACCTCGGCGGAAGGACTGCGTTCAAGTTTGGCCGCGGGGTGGTCGCCGATTCGGTGATCCTCGAGAACCTTTCGAGCGATCCAAGTTTTGTCCCGATCGAGCTGCCCGGTGGTGGGATCTACACCACCAGGATCGTGGCGTTTGAGGCGACCGTCGGAACCGCCACCGAGCCCACGTTGAAGTCGCGCGTGTCGTTCGCTGACCCGACCACCGCGCCCGGGGTGCCGCCGGTATTCCCCGTGCCCGCGATCCTGTCGTGGAATCCGCACAAGTAGCTGCTAGCGGTCGGAGCCGGGCTCCAGATCTTCGGCGGTGACGACGAGGTCCCACCGGTCGAGGCAGTCTTCGCACCGGTACGACGCGATGTCACCCTCCACGTAGGGTGATTCGTCGGTACCCGGTTGCACGAGGTGCGCGCGCCCACCGCAGTCGACACACACGATGATGGCGATCGGGCTGTGGAGGCTCACGGGTGCAGCGTAGGACCCCGATCCCGCGCCCGACGCAACTTCGAAGGAGCGTGCGCACAAAACTGACTACCGTGTCAGGTCGCAGTCCAACGGGCCCGCCGAAGGAGCCGGAGCGCGAATCAGGAGCGAAAATCATGAGCAGCGAGTACGCGCAACCGACGAGCGAGGCGGAGTGGACCACCTTCCAACCGTACGCAATGTGGGAGCGGGGTCGCGCCACTGATCAGGTGATCCGCTTCGAGGGATCCGGGTTCGATGCCCGTCCCAGCTTTCACGTCACCCGCTACGCGGACGCCGAGCGCGTGCTGCGCGATTGGGAGACGTTCTCGAGTTCGATCAATGCCGAGGTCATCGGTCAGTACATGGGCGATCTCATCCTGGCCATGAGCGGTAAGGAACACCGCCAGTACCGGAATCTCGTGGCGCACGCATTCAGAGCCTCGGTCCTCGACCGATGGGATACAACGCTGGTGCGTCCGGTGATCGGTGCGTTGCTTGACCACATCGCGCCGCTTGGTCGCGCGGATCTTGTTGCGTCGATCACGTCGCAGTATCCGGTGCAGGTGATCTGCGGCATCGTGGGTATCCCCCTGGAGGATCACGCGCAGTTCGCGACCTGGGCGGAAGAGATCAACATGGGCCCGCTGCATCACGAGCGCGGCATGGCCGCGTCGCGAGACATGCGTGCGTACCTCGAACCGCTGGTCGACGCGCGTCGTACCGAACCGACGGGTGATCTTCTCTCGGAGCTGGTGCACACCGAGGTTGATGGCGAGACGTTGTCGGACGAAAAGCTCTACGGCTTCCTACGGCTGTTGCTGCCCGCCGGGGCCGAGACCACGTTTCGGGTGATGGGCAATGCCCTCTACGCGCTGCTCACCCATCCGGATGATCTCACCCGGGTTATCGCCGATCCCGACGGCCTGTTGCCCGAGGTGATTGAAGAGACCCTGCGGTGGGAGTCGTCGGTGACCATGGTTTCCCGGATCGCAACCTCTGATACCGAGGTGAGAGGCTGCCCGATCGCCGCCGGCTCGCCCGTGAACGTCCTGACGGGTTCGTGCGATCGTGACGCCGATCGGTTCGACGAAGCGGATGTTTGGAAGCTCGGTCGTCCGACCCAACACCACCTTGCGTTTGGTACCGGACCGCATCAGTGCCTCGGGATGCACCTGGCTCGACGAGAGCTTCGCTCCGGGCTCGCCGCGATCCTGGACCGCCTCCCGAACCTCCGCCTCGACCCCGACGCGCCTGCGCCCGTGATCCAGGGCTACGCCTTCCGCGGCCCCGACGCGCTACCGGTTCTCTTTGATGAGGGAAGCGCGCCGTGACCGCTCCCGAACCGAAGCGAGGAACGAGTGGAGGTGAGCAGTGACGTAGGCGTCCCTGCACTCCGCATTTTTGTGATGTCGACGACCCTCAGACGGAAGCCAGACGTTCAATTATTAGGGCGCGACCAGCGCCCACGGTCGAGCCTGTTCGACGATTTGGGCGAGTTCCAAGAGGAGTTGTTCCTCATGATGCTTGCCGAGGACCTGTAGCCCCGCGGGGAGGCCGCGCACGAGTCCTGCGGGAATCTGCATCGCCGGGTTGCCGAAGATGTTCGACGGGATCGTGAGTGCGCCGTTGTTTCCCGGTCCGACGGTCTGACCGTTCACGGTGGTGGGGAGTGGGCCTTTGGCGCCGAACGCAACGTCGGGGTTGGTCGAGGCCATGACGAAGTCGACCTGGTCGAAGATCGCAGCCATCGTCTCGTTCATCCGTACCCGCTGTGCCTCAATGCGAGCGCGGGCCTTGATGTCGTACATGTCGCCAACGACCTTCATCCCGAATCCGATCTCGGGCGTGAGGTCGTCGGCACAATCGGGATACCGATCGCCGAGCAACATCACAATCTCGCTGAGCCCGGAGAGCGCCCACTCATAAGACAGTTCGGGCGTCTGTACTGGAATGTCGACGAGGACCAGGCCCGCATCGGCGATGAGTGCACGCGCCGCGATGTCGACCGCGGCGGCGACTTCGTCGTCGACCGTCGCGCTGCCGAGATCGATCGCGATCGCCACGCGCTTGCCGCGCAGCGCGTCGTGCAACGTGCCGAGACTGGCTTCCCAGCCTTCAACGCGCGGCAGGCTGTAAGGGTCGCGGTGATCGAAGCCGTTGCTCACGTCGAAGTAGCGCGCAATGTCGCGCACCGAACGGCTGAGGCATCCGCTCACCGCCGTGAGCGACGCCATCACCATGTCGGGACCCTTCGGGATGCGTCCGTACGTGGCTTTCAACCCGGGAAGGCCGGTGAACCCGGCCGGAATCCGAATCGATCCGCCGCCGTCGCCACCGGTTGCGATGGTGACCAGACCACCCGCAACCGCCGAGGCACTGCCCCCGGACGAACCGCCCGGCGTGTGCTCGAGGTTCCACGGGTTCTTGGTGGACCCGTTGAGCCGCGTGTACGTGAGGTTGACGCCGCCGAACTCCGAGGCCGTCGTGAGTCCGATCGGAATCGCGCCGGCGTGGCGGAGACGCGCGACCTTGGTGGAGTCGCTCGCGGCGATCTCGTCCTTGAGGGGTACCGATGCCTCGGTGGCCGGCCATCCGGCCACATTGTCGAGTTCCTTGACGCCGATCGGTAGACCACCGAAGGGCTGGGTCACGTCCGCGTTCGCCGCGGCCTTCCGTGCCGGTTCCGGATCCAGATGCGAGAAGGCATTCAGGTCCGACGTTTCGATGGCGGCCAACGTCGCGTCGAGTTCCTCGAGCGGCGATCGCTCACCACTCCGGAACGCATCCACCAACGAAATCGCGTCTCCACTCCAAGGCTGATCATTCATGGGAGTCATTATGGCCGTTGTGAACCCGGCGGTGTCATGCTCCGGAACGAATCGCGCCGGATACGGCCCGATGTTGCCCGCTCGGACCATGCGCAACAAGACACTCGATCTGTCGTCGTCCCGCGTTCCAACTTGGCTCGCCAATGGTCAACCATGACGATGTGAGATCGCGGTCGATCGGGTGCCCGAGATATTGCACTGCCAGCGCGCTGCACGCCGGTCCGAGGAACGCATCAAGTTCATGGGTCCCAGGTAAGTGGTCGATCTGGCCGGCGATGTCGGCGATGCCGGTGACCTCGTACGAGTGAGGTTCGGAGCATCCAACCGGTCGGCCGACGCCCCCACCGGCAGGAATCGGGAGACACGATCCGACGGGAAACGTGAACGTCTGCGGCGTACCCCGTGCCCCACCGGTCAACTTCGGTGGGTGGTCGGCCTCGGATTGGCGATGGGGCTGTGCTGCCACGAGACACTTGATCTCGTGGGGTGTCGTGAGGTCCCACAAAACTTGGGTGAGATGAATCGCGTAGGTCCGAAACCGGCCGCGCGGATCAAGTGTGCCTTCGAGGTACGCGGTCCTGACGTTGAGCCGCTGCATGATGCGACGGCTATCACCACGAGGACGAATACGGTGCTGGCCATTGTTGCGCGGAGCGGACGAGCCTTCATTCACGTCGCTCCGAACATGGTGCGCCACTGATCGATGGTGGGAAGGCGGAACACGTAGTTGTTCGCTCTCGTGGCTCCCATCGTGGCGGACGGCTCGGCGGAGTAGAGGTGGCCGGGATAGAGGATGGTGTCATCGGAGACGGTCGCGAGTCGTTGGGTCAGGGAGTAGTAGAGCTCATCGGCATCGCCGCCAGGGAGGTCGGTGCGACCGCAGCCGTCGAGAAACAAGGTGTCACCCGCCACGAGACGGCCATCGACGAGGAAGCACTGGCTTCCCGGGGTGTGCCCGGGCGTGTGCAGGAGCGTGATGTCGATCGCGCCGACACTCACCACGTCGCCGCCATCGTGGAGCACGAGATCGGTGTCCGACGCGCCGGTCATGCGCTTCACGCCCGTTGCTTCCGCGCGGTTCACATGGATCGGTGCGTTGATGCCATCGATGGCGAGGAGTTCGGCGACACCCTCGATGTCCCAACCGGCCATCGTTCCGCCCACGTGATCGGGGTGGTAGTGCGTCACGAGCGCGCCGGTGACGCGCAGTCCGTCGGCCGCAGCGATGTCGACGAGTTCCTGCACCGCGTACGCCGGGTCGATGAGAAGCGCTTCGCCGGTCTCCCGGTCGCCCACGAGGTAGGCGAAGTTCACCATTTGCTGGGCAATCGGATCCGTCGCGGCAAACTCGCGTCCGGCCAACAACTGCCGAAAGTACAAACGATCATCGGTCATGAGTGTGCAGGATATTCGCGGCCAAGCGGCACCCGAGGCGGAGCCGAGCAGTTCGGGAGCGTCCCGACCCAACACTCGTTCGTGCCATCCGAGCGGACGGAGCATAATGACGTCATGGCGAAGCGGATTGCGTACCGGACCTGTCCATTGTGCGAGGCCACGTGCGGGCTGGAGCTCCACCTCGACGACGATGAGCTCACGCTCGTACGGGGCGACAAGGACGACGTCTTCAGCAACGGGTTCCTCTGCCCGAAGGGCACCGCGCTCAAGCAGCTCGACGCGGATCCCAATCGCATTCGCACGCCGCAGATCCGCCGCGGTGACACGTGGCATGACGCAACGTGGGACGAAGCGTTCGCCGAGATTGAGGCGCGCCTCTTGCCGATCATCGAGCGCGACGGTCGCGACGCAGTGGGCCTGTACCTCGGCAACCCGACCGCTCACAATCTCTCGGCGATCATCTACAACAAGGTGTTGATCCAGAGTCTCGGTACCACGAATGTTTTTAGTGCCAGCACCGTGGACCAGATGCCGAAACAGATTTCGGCTGGGCTCATGTTCGGCGGTGGGCTGTCGGTGCCGATTGCCGACATCGACCGCATGGAATACATGGTCATCATGGGGGCGAATCCCTACGCCTCGAACGGCAGCCTCATGACCGCACCGGATTTCCCGGGTCGCCTGGAAGCGTTGCGCGAACGCGGTGGCAAGATCGTGGTGATCGACCCTCGCCGTTCTCAAACGGCCGAGAAGAGCGACGAGCATCTCTTCATCCGGCCCGGTACCGACGCGCACTTCCTCTTCGGTGTGGCGAACGTGTTGATCTCCGAAGGGCTCGTGAACCTCGGCCACTGCGAACCGTTCGTGGAGCGAATGGAGGAGATCGAGCGGCTGGCGCCCACGTTTACCCCGGAAGCGGTTGCACCCGTGTGCGGGATCGACGCGGCGGTGATCCGGCGGGTCGCGCGTGAGCTTGCGAGCACAGAACGAGCCGGGATCTATGCCCGCATCGGTACGTGCACGCAGGAGTTCGGGACGGTCACCTCGTGGCTCGTGGACGTCGTGAACATCCTCGCCGGCAACTTCGACCGCGAGGGCGGGATGATGTTCCCGCTGCCGGCGACCGGTGGCGCCACCTCCGGCACCAAAGGCGGCAAGGGTCGCGGGATTCGCCTCGGCCGTCGCACCAGCCGCGTGAAGCAGATGCCCGAAGCGTTCGGTGAGTTTCCGGTGGCGACGCTTCCCGATGAGATCGAAACTCCCGGCCCCGGCCAGATCAAGGCGATGATCACGGTTGCCGGGAACCCGGTGGTCTCAACGCCCGATGCGCGCAGGCTCGACCGAGCGTTTGATTCGCTCGAGTTCATGGTGTCGATCGACATCTACCGCAACGAGACCACCAAGCACGCCGATGTCATTCTCCCGGCCCCTCGGGTACTGACCAAGGGTCACTACGACATTGCGTTCTATTCGCTATCGGTGCGCAACATCGCGAACTACTCGCCACCGGTGATCGAGCTTGCCGGTGCCGAGGCGCACGAATGGGAGACGATCCTGCGGCTCTCTGCGTTGCTTGCGGGTCAAGGGGCCACGATCGAAGCGGCCGCGATGCTCGACGACTTCGCGCTGGGCACGGTGGTGCAGAAGGGCGTCACTCGTTCCGGCTCGCCGATCGAGGGACGTGACGCCGATGAGCTGATTGCGGATCTGTCAACGAATGGCCGGCGCGGCCCAGAACGCATTCTCGACTTCATGCTCCGCACCGGACCGTATGGCGATCAGT
The DNA here is from genome assembly GCA_046598395.1 of Acidimicrobiia bacterium. Taxonomy (GTDB): domain Bacteria; phylum Actinomycetota; class Acidimicrobiia; order IMCC26256; family JAENVU01; genus JAENVU01. Next base: position 181,160 of record JBKJIQ010000047.1, on the reverse strand, counting down.
TTGGCGCCGCGGGCCACGAAGGTGGGCTCTCGCTCGCACGGTTGGAAGCCAATCCGCACGGTATCGACTTCGGACCGCTGCAACCCCGCCTGCCCGACGCGCTCGCGATGCCCAACTCCATGATCGACCTCGCACCGGAACCGATCCTGGCCGACGTGGAGGCTCGCCTCATCCCGTCCCTCGAACGTCGGGCCAACGGCGAGATGGTGCTCGTGGGCCGTCGAGACCTTCGCTCCAACAACTCATGGATGCACAACATCAAAGTGTTGGTGAAAGGCAAGCCTCGCTGCACCTTGCAGATCCACCCGAACGACGCGGCGCGCTTCGGCGTGACCGATGGCGCGATGACCCTGGTGCGATCACGGGTGGGCGAGGTGGAGATCGTGGCCGAAGTCACCGACGGCATCATGGCGGGCGTCGTGAGCATCCCGCACGGTTGGGGCCACGATGCCAAAGGCGCCGATATGGATGTGGCCGCGGAGTATGCCGGAGTGAACTCCAACATCCTGGCCGACGGCGAGTTGATGGATCCGCTCTCTGGCAACTCGGTGTTGAACGGCATCCCGGTCACTGTCGAGGCGCTCGTTCCTGCCAACGCTTGATCACCCAGAGTTAGCCAGCATCGGCGGCCATCTGGGCCATGCCGGTGAGGAACTGGTCGCAGTCCTGGGTCTTGGCGACGATGAGATCCTTCTGGCGCCAACCGCCGGGCACCTCGTCGGGCGTGTAGTACTCGAAGCCATCGGGGTCCTCGATGGCGCGCACGATGTCGGCGGCGCAGTCCGACGCCGTCACAAACGGACCGTCGTACATGCTCGGCAGTTCGCCCGGTTGTAGTTCCCAGATCTCGGTGGCGATCGGCCCCGGAAGCACGAGCTTGACCTTCACACCCGTACCGTGGAGATCGATGCGCGCCGATTCGCTCCAACCGCACAGCGCGAACTTCGACGCGCTGTAGGCAGCCTCGTGCGCGATGCCGAGCCGCCCGCCCATGCTCGAAACGTTCACGATCAGGCCAGTGCCGCGTTCGATCATGTGCGGAAGCAGCGTCATAACCATCCGGATGGGCGACGTGAAGTTGGTGCGCATCGTGATATCGAGGTCATCCGCGGTCAGCGTCTGCACCAGCTTGCGTTTGCCGATTGCTGCGTTGTTGACCAGCGCGTCGACCCTGCCGAATCGTTCCCGGGCTTCCTCGGCGACACGCTCGGCGGCGGCGAGATCTGAGAGGTCGGCGGTCCACTGCGCAGATTCGGGGGAGTGCTCGCGGCATTGTTCGAGTACTTCCTCCAACCGTTCCGCACGCCGAGCCACGATGCCGACGGTCGCGCCACGCGCCGCAAGTTGCGGAGCAAGCGCCGCGCCGATCCCTGATGACGCGCCGGTGACGAGCACCACGCTTCCGGCGATCTCCATGGCGACCGTTCCGCGCTACTGCGGTGGATGCTTGAAGAAGTCTTCAAGCATCGCGGCGCGATTGAGGTACTTCACGTGACTCGGTAGTTGGTGCGAGAAGCGGGCGAGCCGCTCCTCGAGCTCGCGGTGATATTGCGCGCTCGGCGCGAAGAAGTCGACGGCGTCCTGAAACGTGGAGACGTTCTCCTCAGTGAGTCTCCAGCGCCCGGCCTGCCAGAACGCCTTCGGTGGTTTCGCGACCCCGAGCGTGGCCGGGTAGACGCCCACAACCCGGACGTGATGGTCGTGCAGGAGCTGGGCCACGGTGGAGGCCGGAACCGTGCCATTGTGATCCCGCATTGCGATGGCGACGTCGTAGGTGCCGAGTCCGAGGAGGTCCACGGCCGGGCCGTCATGGAACAACGTTGAGTAGCCGAGTTCGCCGGTGGCGATCGCTTGACCCTGGTATTCGGCGGCGAAGAACTTTCCGAGCTGATACCGCTGGCGGTACGTGTTGCTCGAAGCGAGGGGCGTGGAGATGGTGAGACCCGTCCGCCCGGTCGAGACCGTCCCATAGGCCAGGAGGAAGACGAGCAGTGCAGGCCGGAGCAGAACACCGACCGCGATCTCGCTCGCGGCGCGGCACAGGACCAAGACACCCAGCATGATGAGCCAGGCTTGATACCGACCCCACCAGCCGATGTCGCCCCACATTCCCTGGGCCAAGAGCGCCACGAGGAAGGTGGTGACCGGAAGCACATGGTCGCGATGGCCCGAGACGCCAACCCAGCAAAGGTATGCCGCCGCGCCGAGCCCGAGGATGATGAGAATCGGATCTGAGGCCAACGCTTCGAGCACCTTGCCCGGGCTCTGAAGTGGGCCCCGTCCGGACTGCGCGGCTTTGGCGATAATCGAGTTGGGAAGGAAGCTGCGGTGAAAGGCCCGATTCACTATCCCGTACATGATGAACGGCGCCGCCGCGGTTCCCACAACGAGTGCGCCGGCGCGTAGTGCCGCACCCCGCGTCCACCGAATCTGCGCATCGCCGAATCGCGTGGTGCGGCGCATTTGGAACCCGATCGCGACGCCGAGTGCGAGGAAGACTGTTTCCACGCGGATAGTCCCGGCCACGAACACGACCGCCAACAGCGGCGCGAGTTCACGCAGCCGAAGGTCGGAGTCTTCGAGTCGGACGAGGAGCACCATCGCGATGAGACAGAGGACGCTATGGGCCACGTGCTCCATGCCGAGCATGATGAGCCCGGGAAGGAAGAGCAACACAACAGGCATCGTGATCGTGGCGATCCACGACATCGGATTCGCGCGCCGCGGTGTGACGAAGGTCTGGTACGACGCGAAGATCCACAACACCGCGCCCACCGCGACGACGTTCAGGAGCAGCGGTAGCAGATTGAGTGACGACGGGATGATCCATGCGATCAACCCCAGCAGCGCGGTCCACAGTGGTGCCGATGATGCCGGTTCGTAGACGCCGGCGGTGACACCCCAGGTGCCATGTTGCGCGAGCTGTCTCGCCATGCTCATGTGAATCGCGGGATCGTCGATCACGTAGACGAGGTGGCCGTCCGCCGCGTGTACGGAGAGCGCCACGATCAACGCGGTCACGAGCGCGGTTGCGGATCCCGCCACGATGAGGAACCGTCGGCGTTCGTCATCGGTTGCTCGGATGTCGCCGGGTACGGTCACCAGGAGAACTGTAACGGCCTTTCGCCACGACGTTCCTCGGGTCGCAAGGTCACGTTGTGATGTGCACCCGGATCGAACGGTCGACCGTGATGGGCAACCACGCCCGGTACGGCGCGCCGAGTCGGGTCCAGAACTCGGCGCCGGTGAGCAGCTCAATCGCGTGGTGGTTGGTGCGCTCGTAGTACCGGAGTTCGACGCGATTCGGGTCTCGGCTGCTCGTCCGTTTTCCGAACGCGGCGCCGACCACGAGGCCGACGGGCGGTGCTGCGCCTGACCTGGGAGCGGGGTCCTCGGGAGTCGCTTTCACCCGCGGGTAGTGGACTCGCTGGGGGCGTTGCTGGGACGAGCGTAGGTTGAGGGAGCCCGGACGGATGATCCAGGTGACGCGGTATCGGTCACCCTTGGTGGACGAACGGTCCAGGACGAACGCCCGTCGTATGCCTGCGAACCGGGAGTATGCCGTGACAACGTTCGATCCGTCGGTGTTCACGATGGTCGTGGTCAGTGAGATCTGCGGTGCCGTCCGGGTGTGCTGAGGGACAAGCGCTGGATGGATCGAGCTGAGTGGCGCGCCGGAGGCAAGCATGCGAACCACGCGGAACGCTCGTCGGCCGGGCCGGCTCCGCAACAGGTCAATGTTCTTCGCGCCGCGGTCGATCGCGAAGAGGACTCGGGTATCCAAGCGCGGGCGATTGGCGAGAAGTCCATTCTTGAGCATGACGTACGGGTATGAAGCGCGTTCGTTGATGACGATCAACGGGCCCGGTTGACGGGCGGTCGCATTGAAGACCGCGCTTGAATATTTGCGGCTCACCTCGCTGACGTAGCGCTGTTCATCGAGCTTGGGGCGAACGAAGAAACCCGTCACGATGGCAAGGAGCAACAGCATGGCGATAAAGAGCACCGGGCGCATTCGGGTTGCGAGGTCGCCGAAGCCAACTGCGGCGAGCAGCGAGAGCGGGACCATGACGGGGAGGTAGTAGTGCGGACCCAGGCCGGTGAAGGCGCCCGCGTTGGTGAGGCTGCTCGCCCACCAGGCCAGATAGCCGAGGGGGAACACGAGGGTCATCGCGGTGAGGAACATGAACAACCGGCGATCTCGTCGGAATACGACGAACCCACCGACGCCGGCAATTCCGAGACTGAGATACGAACCAATCATCCAGGTCGGAGTGGCGGCGCTATTTCGGCCGAGGGCTTTCAACGCCCCGGAGAACGAGTAGTTCAGGCGGGGCATATCCGGAGCGAGCGAGCGGGTACCCCATCCAAAGCGTGACCATCCGCCGCTTTGGACCGTGGTGGGGAACGTGAAGAGAGATCCGTCGATGAACGCGTTGTAGGCCAAGGCCAACGCCAGGAGCGGCAAAATACCGAAGATCGCCCAGCGCACGAGGCGCATGAACTGATGGCGGGACATCCGGCTGGAGAGGACGAAGAGGCCAAGCGGAATGCTGACCAGGATCGCGTCGTACGGTCTCGTAAAGAAGAGCACCCCGAGGAGCAGTCCTGCACTCAGTCCCGCCGCTGGGGATCGGCGTTGCACCGCCCGGATTGTTGCGAACGCGCACCAAATGCCGAGCGCGAGCCCGAACGTGTAGTTCAGATACGTCCCGCCGAGCAGGAGCGCGAAGGGCGAGAATGCGAGGAGCGCGCTGCTCACGATCGCGACTCTTCGGTCTCGGATGAGGGCGAGCGCGAACGCATACATGCCGACGACGGCCGCCGCCGCGGAGAGTGCCAGCGCCGGCAGCATCGAGTTTGTGGTCGCGTCCGAGATTGCCAAGACCGCGGGCCAGACTGGTTCGAACGCCATCACCAAGTGGTCGCCGTGTGGGCCGGAAAGCCACGGCCGGAAGAACGCTTCCTGGCTCCGAGGAATCGTGAGGAGACCGTCTTCGAGCATCTGGGCTTGGTAGCGGTAGACGGGTTCGTCGCGGTCGCCGGAGTAATACGGAAACACATTGCGTTGGACGGCTATCGAGAGCGCGGCGGACGCAATCGCGAGGAGCACAAGGGCGACGAGCCAGCGTTTCGATCCCTGGATCGCAGGTTGTTCGCCGGTCATACGCGGGTGGGGTGGTCGGCCATCGCGAGGAGTTCGTCGTCGCCGGAGCTGTCGCCGTAAGCCCAGAGCTCCACGGGCTCGGCCCCCAACCACTCGCGGAGACGGCGGGCCTTCTCGGGGCCACGGCAGTTACCGCCGACGAGCGTGCCGCGCACCCGACCGGCTCCGTCGGTGTCGAGGCTGCAACTGATCACATGATCGACGCCGAGGTAGGGCGCGAGCGGGCGCAGGTACACGTCGAGCGACGCCGACACGATCACAATCGTGTGCCCGGATTCGCGGTGCCACGCGAGACGGTCCAACATGTCGGCGCGAAACCGTTGCCGCGCCCAGAGTGCCTCGGCGTACGCGCGTCCGGCGGCCTCGACTGACGCCGCGGTACGGCCGCCGATCAGCTGTCCGATCACCCGTTCCTTCTCGGCGTTACGATCGACGCGACCGGCGATCACCAGTGCCAAGCGAGGAGCGTTGCGGGCGAGCGTCCGAACCAGCGGAACCGTTCCCGAGACTCGGGCAAGAAATGGGCCGAGGGTGTCGCGCCGGGAAATCGTTCCGTCGAAGTCGAAGGCCGCGACGCAACGGCGCAACGGCGCAGGATCGGTGGATCGCGTTTCCGTCATGTCGGCGACGTCAGAGGGGGAGGCGACGGAACACGACGCGCGGTACGTGGCGCAACACCGACATCACGATGCGCAACGTGCCGGGAGTCCAGACGATCTCAGTGCCGCGCCCGAGTGCGGTCACGATCGATTCGGCCACGTGTTCTGGATCGGTGGCAAGCGGTGCGGCGGCGAGTCCGTCGGTCATCTTGGAATGCACGAATCCCGGGCGCACAATCAACATCTTGACGCCCGTGCCCACGAGGCTGTCGCCGAGTCCTTGGCAGTAGGCGTCGAGGCCGGCCTTGCTTGCCCCATAGACGAAATTTGATTTGCGGGCGCGCTCGCCGGCGACGCTGGAGAGGACAACGATCGTGCCGTGCCCCTGGCGCTTCAACGCGTTGGTCACGGGCACCAATACCGAAACTGCTCCCACGAAGTTCGTGTTCATAATGCGCAACGTCTCGATCGGGTCCGTCTCGGCCCGGTCCTGATCGCCGAGCACGCCGAACGCCACGAGGACGAGATCGATATCGCCGAACTCCTCGAAGATCGACTCGACGAACTTCGGATGTGAGGCCGTATCAAGGGCATCGAACGCGACCGACTCGACGGTGGTCGCCCCCGCGGACTGCAGCTCTTTGGCTGCGCCGGAGAACGCCTCGGGGTCACGACCGGCCAGGATCACCGTTCGGCAACGGCTCGCGACCATGGTGCGTGCGGTGGCGAGCGCGATGTCGGAGCCGCCTCCGAGAATCAATACTGATTGCACCGAACCGAGCGAGTCGAACATGGGAATCTGCCTTTCAGAGCCCGAGTCGGCGGGCGAGGTCGGACTCGATGCGATGTTCGGGATCGAGATGGTCGCGGATCGCTTTCCACTCTGGAAGCCGCGGGTACATGCGTGCAAGGTTCTCCGGGCGAGTGCGCGCGTCCTTGGCGAGATAGACGCGGCCGCCCGCCTTGAGCACCATGTCGTCGAACCGGTCGAGGATGCGGGCGAGTGAACTCTTGTGGACCGGAATGTCGACGGCCAAGGTCCAGCCCGGCATCGGAAACGACAACATCCCGGGGTTCTGGGCCCCGAAGCGCTTGAGTACGGCGAGGAACGACGGCAAGCTCTCGTTGCTCAGCGTCTCCACGATGGCGCGGACGGTGTTCTCTTCGCCGAAGGGCACCACGAACTGATACTGCACGAATCCGCGCTTGCCGTAAACGGTGTTCCACTCGTCGATCAGATCAAGCGGGTGGAAGAACAGCCCGATGTCCTGAATCGAGCTGCGATGAGTCACGCGTGTCTTGCGGTACCAGAACTCGTTGAACGCGCGGACGGTCCACGGATTCACGAGACCGGACGGCATGAGCGGAGGGGCCACCGCAAGTTGGCGAGGTGCAAACACGTGGGCGCCCGCCCGTTTCGCCTTCGGAATGTCATCAAGAAAGGCGTGATTGCCGCGCCCGAGGATGCCGCGCCCGAGATGCTTACCCCGCGCGCCGCAATCGATCCACGCCACGGAATAGCGGTAGGCCTCGTCGCTGGTTTCCATCGCCGAGAACATCGCATCGAGGTCCGAGCAACGCTCTTCGTCGACCCGGATGAAACGGGTCTCCGCGGGAATGAGTTCGAACGTGGCGTCGAGGATCACTCCGGTGAGTCCCATGCCACCGGTGGTGGCCCAGAAGAGGTCAGGCGAAGTATCGCGACGGACGTCGAGCACGTCGCCGGTGCCGGTGAGGAGACGGAACGAATGCACGTGGTTGCCGAACGTGCCGTCCACGTGATGACCCTTGCCGTGGATGTCGCTCGCGATGGCGCCGCCCACCGTGACGAAGCGGGTCCCCGGTGTGACGAGGAACCAGCCACGGGGAATTAACCAGCGCATCAACTCGTCGAGGCTGGTCCCTGCTCGGGCGGTGACGATGCCGCGCTCGAGGTCGGCGTCCACGATGCCCGCGAGCGCGGTGGCGTCGAGCACGAGCCCACCGGCGTTCTGAGCGGCGTCTCCGTAGGCCCTCCCGAGGCCACGTGCCACAACGCCGCGCACCGGTGCACGTTGCAGAAGCGCATGGGCATCGTCATTGGTGAGCGGGGTGGCGAGGCGCGCCCGAGTCGGTGCGGTGCCACCCCAACCGAAGAGCAGCTTCTCATCTCCGGGCAGCTGCGCCGGCGGCGCGTCAAGCGACATACAAACCGATCGCCACGATGAGGACCCACATCGCGCCCAGCACCTGCAGCGGACGGTCGGCGAGTACCAAGTCTTCCGGCGCGCCGCCTTCGCCCCGTTCGATCAAGAGCGCGTACCGGAGAAACGCAAGCACAAACGGCACGATGGATACTTCGAACAGCACGATGCCTTGGTGGTGAATCTCGGGGTCGAATGCCCAGAGGCAATACGCCACGAGTGCGACGCCGGTGGAGACCGAACGCACGTAGCCGAGGTACTCCACTGTGTATTCATCCAGGGTGGCGCGATGTCCGGCCCGGTCGTTGCCGAGCTCGAGATGTTCGGCGTGGCGCTTGCCGGCAACCATGAAGAGGGACCCAAAGCTGCCGACCACGATGAACCAGACCGAAATGCGGACGTCGACGGCCGCCGCGCCGGCAATGAGCCGCAGCACGAAACCGGCAGCCACCATCCCAAGGTCGATGACCGCCACGTTCTTGAGCCAGAACGAGTAGGTCGTGGTGAAGACCACGTAGGTGCCAATCACGATCGGGAGTCGCCAGCCGGTGAGAAACGCGATCCCCACGCCTGATCCCAACAGGATGATTCCCACGATCCGGGCCAGCGGTACCGACACGACTCCTGCCGCGATCGGACGGAAGCGCTTCTTGGCGTGCCGACGGTCGGCTTCCACGTCTTGGGCGTCGTTGAGAAAGTACGTCCCACTCGCGGCGAAGCAGAACGCAACAAACGCCACGGTCGTATCAAAGATGACGGACCGCTGGCCGAGGACGCCGGCGGCGGCCGGGGCCGCGACGACGAGAACATTCTTCATCCACTGCTTTGGTCTTGCGGTACGAATGAGGCCGCCCAGGCGAGACATGGGGACGCTTTCGCCCGAATCTTCGGTGGCCCCAGTCGTCACGAGGGCAGATTCAGGCATTCGGGAATGGTACCCGTCAGGTCAGTGGGTTTTGGTCGACGGGCTCCGCCAAGCGGTGACGCCCGGACTCGGCTGCGGCCCAGGCAAAGATGCCTTTGGCCATCGTTGATGCTTCCGCGGCGACTCGCGCCCCGTTGACCTCGGCCCGGGCGGTGTGAAGCTTGGGATCAGACGGGTCGGCCTGACATGCGAGTTCGGCGAGATGACCGGCGAGTCGGAGGTCACCGGCCTGGGCCAATACCAGTGCCCGTTGCGCGAGCTTGGACGCTCCGCCGGCGAGGGATGCGATTTCGCCGGCCAACGCCGCGGCCGGTGCCGGCTTGAGGTGCGACGGGTCGCCGTCGTACCAGCCGCCGAACAGCCGCCAGATGTTCCGCACCACAAACTCCGGTTCGTCATAAATCGGCCCGAGGTACGGCTTGTCGAGGAGGTGAGCGGGGGCGCGCACGCTCTGCACGATGTCGTCGAGGCGAGCACCTTCGTTCATCATCTTGATCGTCTCGGTATGGAGGTGCTCGAGCAACGTCGCGGAGTCGGTGAGGGCCAGGTTGATGCGATCGGCGCCCATGATCGGAAGGCCATGACCGGGTAAGAGAATCTCGGCGCCGAGACCGGCCATCTTTCGGAGCGCGCGGGCCCACTCGATGGCGTACCGCTGAACTTTCTGGGGGTTCCCACAGTTCGGTGCCGCCCAGATGAAGAGGTCGCCGGTGCAGAGCACCTTGCGAGCAGGGGCCCACATCCACACGTGATCGTCAGTTTCGCCGCGGTCGTGATGAAGCTCGAACAGCTCGCCGCCGACGGTGATGCCGAGGTCGTCGCGGAACGTCTCGTCGGGATATCGAAAGTTGGTCGGGAACGTTGGTCTCGCGAGTTGAAACTGGCGCTGGTTGATGATCCCGTTGTACCCGCGGGTTTCGACGTATCGATCGAAGCGGGCGGTGATTGCTTCGTGTGCGATGACCCGCGGCGGCGACCACCCGTTGACGCGTGCCGCTTCCTCGTAAAGGTCGACACCGAAACAGTGATCGGTATGACCGTGGGTGAACACGGCGGTATCGACCCGCTGGTCGCGCCAAGTCCGCAATGACGCGTGGACCTGCTTGCACGCGAACCAACTGCTCGTATCCGCGAGTACCAAGCCGTCGGCGGTGGAGAATGCGGCCACGTTCGAGAATGCGGCGACGAATGCCGTATCGGGAGCCACCTCGACGAGCTCGCCGTTCCATCCGAACAGGGTGGCCGGCGTCGGAATCTCCGCTCCGGTGAAAAGACGATCGGCCAGCTCGAGGATGTCGGTCATCCGCAGAGCTTCGCAGGTTCTGGATCCGAGTGGCCCGACGGATGCGGTGGAATCGGGCAGACTCGACGCATGGACGTCGACGTGATCATTGAGATACCCCGTGGCTCACGGAACAAGTACGAGATGGACCACGACACGGGCGCGATCTGGCTGGACCGCATGCTGTTCACCGCAACCCAGTATCCGGCCGACTACGGCTTTGTCCCCAACACGCTCGCGGAGGATGGGGATCCGCTCGACGTCTTGGTGCTCCTCGACGAGCCCACGTTCCCGGGTTGTCACATTCGAGTACGTCCGGTGGGCGTCTTCTGGATGTCTGACGAGGCAGGACCCGACGCCAAGATCCTGTGTGTCCCGGCCGGTGATCCGCGCTCCAGTGGGATGCACGACCTGGCGGACCTCCCGCCGTTTCTGCTCGCGGAGATCGAACACTTCTTCGCGGTCTACAAGGACGTCGAGCCTGGGAAATCGGTGGAGACCCGGGGCTGGGAAGGCGCCGCGGCCGCAAACCAGGCCGTGGAAGATTCTCGGGCTCGCTTCATCGCCGGGCCGCACTCCGGATAGTTCCTCGACGGGGTTGCATGTCCGGGGTTGCGGTTCGGGGTTGCGGTTCGGAATGAGAACGTGTTCTCATACGGTCATGACCGGCCCGGAGATCGAAGTGGGTGCCTTGGCGCGCAGTCAGGCAGCACGTCGTCGGCGCGTCATTGATGCGACGCTCGAGTTGGCCGCGGGCGGCGGGTTCGACGGGGTGCAGATGCGAGACGTCGCCGCCGAAGCCGGCGTTGCGCTCGGCACGGTCTACCGCTACTTCGATAGCAAGGAACGGCTCCTGCTCGAGGCCAATCTGGAACAGGTGCGCGCGTTGGGGGGGCTGTTGGCGGAGCGCCCGCCAACGGGCGCTACGGCGGCGGACCGAGTGGTCGATGTGTTGCGTCGAGCCACCCGGACCCAGACTCGCCGGCCCGAGGCCACTGCGGCGATGGTGCGCGCCCTCGGGACTGCACGACCCGAGGAATCCGACGCCGTAGCCCAGGTCAGCGAAGCGATGACGGCCATCATCACTGGCGCGATGCACGAGGGTGACCCGTCGGAGCGCGATCAAGCGGTGGCGCGGGTGCTCAGCCAGGTGTGGCTGTCGTCGCTGATCGGCTGGGTCGGTGGGGTCGATGGACCGGAAGTGATCGGCGATGACCTGGAACGCGCCGCCCGCATGTTGATGACTGACAGCTAAGGGGACCTTGATGGAATGCAACTTTGCCGACATGTTCGAGGCCATCGTCGATCTGGCTCCCGATCGCGAGGCGGTGGTGGTCGTCGGCCATACGCGTGCCACCTACCGCGAACTCGAAGCACGGACGAATCGGCTGGCCCATCACCTGCAGGACTCGGGAATCTGTCCGGGGGACCACGTGGGCATCTACGCCTACAACGGTATCGAGTGGGTCGAGTCGATGATGGCGTTGTACAAGATCCGCGCGGTGCCGATCAACATCAACTACCGGTACATCGAGAACGAGTTGAAGTACCTCTGCACGAACGCGGATCTGGTCGCGATCGTGGCGCAACAAGAGTTCGCGCCGCGTATCGCCGCGATCCGCGCCGACCTGGCGAAGCTGCGGCACGTGATTATCGCCAAGGATGACAGCGAAGCATCGACGGGCGGGCTGGAGTTCACCGACTACGCCTCCGCAGTCGCCAGTGGTTCGCCCGACCGCGATTTTGGACCACGGAGTGGCGATGACCTCCACGTCATCTACACCGGCGGAACTACGGGGATGCCCAAGGGCGTGATGTGGCGCCAGGAAGACATCTTCTACGCGCTCTGCGGAGGAATCGACGCCTACTCCAATGAGAAACTCGCGCACCCGGGGGTACTCGCCGAGAAAGTGGCAGCGGGTGGCGGTCCGTTGATCAATTTCCCGATCGCACCGATGATGCATGGTGCCGGTCAGGTGACCACGATCCGGAGCCTCATCGCCGGAGACACGGTGGTGTTGACGCCGCGATTTGATGCCGAGCAGACGTGGCGAGTGATTGCTGCTGAGAAGGTCAACGTGCTGGGGATCACGGGTGACGCGATGGCGCGTCCCCTCGCCGACAGCCTCGAGGAGATGCATGACAAGGTCGATCTCTCGTCGCTGCTGTCGATTGGCTCGAGTGCCGCGATCTTTAGCCAGTCGATCAAAGACCAGTTGATGGAGCGGATGCCGGCCCTGATTGTCGTCGACTCCGTGGGCGCGACCGAGACCGGTATGAATGGCATCAAGGTGGCGGTCAAGGGCGAGATCCCCCGGGGTGGCCCGGCCACGGTGGCGCCATCGCTCGACTCGATCGTGGTGGACGAGGAGTACGTGCAGATCGTCCCTGGTTCCGGCGCGATCGGGCGGATCGCCCGAACCGGAAACATTCCGTTGGGCTACTACAACGATCCCGAACGCAGCGCGCAGGTGTTCTTCGAGCACGATGGCCAGCGCTACTCGATCCCTGGTGATTTCGCGACGGTGGAAGCCGACGGACTGGTCACGTTGCTGGGACGCGGTTCGATCATGATCAACACGGGCGGCGAGAAGGTTTTTCCCGAAGAGGTGGAAGGCGTGCTCAAAGCGCATCCGGAAGTCTTCGACTGTCTCGTGGTCGGCGTCACCGACGAGCGGTGGGGTGAGCGGGTGACCGCAGTGGTCCAACCGCGGCCGGGCAAAGCGCCGACGGTCGATGAACTCGCGGCGCATTGTCGGGAGCACATCGCTCCGTACAAGGCGCCCAAGCAGGTGTTCCTCGTGGACGCGATCGTGCGGGCACCGAGTGGCAAGCCCGACTACCCGTGGGCCAAGCGCTACGCGCAAGAAGCAGCCGCGGCCGTCTGAATTTTCCGGCCTAGGGTCGGGTCATGGATCTTCAGGCGTACGAACGGGCGGGGCTGTACGACCCGGACAGTCCGGGTGCTGCGAAGCGGCGGCTGTTGTTGCAGTGGATGGAGGATCACGGAACCACCATCGAGCAGATGCAGCGATCGGCCAAAGTGGGCGCGTTGTCCTCTGCCGCGGGCGACGCGCTGATCCGTCCCGGCGCGCCACTCCCGATCGCGGATCTCGCCCAGCGTGTCGGTCTGTCCGAGGATCGGATCTACGAGATTCTGCGCGCCGCCGGTGCGTCGCTCCCCGAGGGGCAGGAGCAGGCCTTTGTCGAGAGCGATCTTGAAACGTTTGCCTTGTTCAAGACCGCCGCCGGACTGTTCACGAGCGACGCAGTGCTGGAACTCATCCGAGTCATGGGGAACGCAATGGCGCGGGTCGCGGAAGCTGCGATCACCTTGTTTCAGGTGAACGTGGAGGCGCCGCTGGCCGAGAGCGAAGCGGATGAGATCACCTTCGCCGAGGCGAACTACGCAGGGGTATCCGCGCTCGAAATGCTGCCGCGCGCGATGGGTGGACTGTTTCGGTTGCACATCGAGACGGCGGTCCGTCGGTCACGCCATTCCTACAACCGGGAAAACCCGTTCGGGTCGCGCCGGCTCGCCGTTGGTTTCATCGACCTGGTTGGGTTCACCCCACTGGCCCAGCAACTCGACGACCAGCAACTCACCGATCTGATCGAGGAGTTCGAGCGCCAAGCGAATGAGATCGTCACCCACTTCGACGGTCGGGTCGTGAAGCACATCGGTGACGAGGTGATGTTCATCGCCGTGGGTGCGGCGGCGGCGTGCCACATCGCCAGCGCGGCCTGTGAAGCGTTCACGAAATCCGACGTGCAACCGCATGGCGGTCTCGCGATCGGCGGACTCCTCACCCGCGGTGGCGACTTTTACGGGCCGATTGTCAACCTGGCGTCGCGCATCGGCGATATCGCAGTCCCCGGTGAAATCTTGGTCACCGAGGAGATCGTGGTCGGTGCCGAGGAGGACGCCGAGCTGCACTTCCAGCCCGCAGGTCGTCGCATGTTGAAGGGCTTCGACGAACCCGTTCCGCTCTGGTCACTCAGCTAACTCGGCCCTAGGCGACTGCACCGGAAGCCTTCAGCGCGGCGACGTCAGCGGCACTGATGCCCCAATCGACGAGCGCGGTATCGGTGTCGGTTCCGGGCACGACCGGAGCGCGGTGCACTGAACCGGGTGTCCGTGAGAAACGGGGCGCGGGTGCGGGTTGGGGTGCGCCGTCGACCTCGATGAACGTCTGGCGTTCCACGTTGTGAGGATGGGTGCGCGCTTCGTTCATCGTCAGCACCGGAGCGAAGCACACGTCGTGACCCGCGAAGAAGCTGGTCCAGTCAGTGCGGGTGCGAGTGTGGAAGAGCGCGGCCATCTGCTCCTTGAGCGGGACCCATGTGCTCTGGTCCATCTGGGTCGCCGGGTCGAGCGCGACTCCGAGCGGCACCAGCAGGGCACAGAGCGCGGCGTAGAACTGCGGTTCGTAGCTTGCGATGGAGATCCACTTCGCGTCCGAGGTTTCGTACGTGCCGTAGAAGTGCGCGCCACCGTCGAGCAGGTTGGTGCCGCGATCGTCGGACCAGAATCCCATCGCGGAGAGGCCGACGAAGACGCTCATCAACATCGCGGAACCGTCCACCATCGCCGCATCGATCACCTGACCCTCGCCGGAGGTCGACCGCTCGATGATGGCGGCGAGGACTCCGTAGGCGAGGAGCAAGCCGCCGCCGCCGAAGTCGCCGATGAGATTGATCGGCGGAACTGGAGGACCACCGGCCGGACCGATGTGGGCCAGCACCCCGGCGAGTGAGATGTAGTTGATGTCGTGGCCCACTTCGTGCGCGAGTGGACCGTCCTGGCCCCAGCCGGTCATGCGGCCGTAGATCAGGCGAGGGTTGCGGGCGCGGCACTGCTTGGGGCCGACGCCGAGCCGCTCGGAGACGCCGGGCCGGAAACCTTCGATGAGCACGTCGGCGGTCTCACACAACTGCAGGACGGTCGCAACGCCGTCGGGGTGCTTGAGGTCGACGCCGACACTGCGACGGTTGCGGTCGAGGCTCGCGTACGGCGACGCGGGCATCGTGCCTTCACCGCTCGCGACCGACGTTGCACGGTCGAGTCGGAGCACCTCGGCGCCGAGATCCGCCAACGCCATTCCCGCGAACTGGGTAGGCCCGATGTTCGGCAGCTCGATGACCTTGATCCCGTTGAGTGGTCCCATGCGTTCCTACTGATCCAGCTTGAAGGCTTTGATCGCGTTCTCGCGAAGGAACTTCGGCCAGACGTGATCCTTGAACGGGACCTCAGGGAGCTCGGCGAAGATGCGGTCGTAGCTCAGCCCGGCCGGGAAGTAGCCCGACCATATGATCTTGTCGGCACCGCGCGTGTTGGCGTAGTTGATGATGTCTTCCGGGTAATACTTCGGTGCGAATGCGGTGGTGGAGTAATAGAGGTTCGGCCACTTGAGCATGAGCTTCACCGCGAGGTCAGCCCATGGCTCGGCGCCGTGGCGCATCACGAATCGCAGGTCGGGGAAGAACCAGCACACTTCGTCGATGTGTGCCACGTCCTGCGGTGCGAACGGAATGCGCGGGCCCGGCACGCCGATGGTGGTGGCGAAGGCGATGTCGAGTTCCACGCATTTCGCGTAGATCGGATAGAACTTCTTGTCGTTGACGGCGACTTGCGGATACAGGCCCGCGGGGAATGCGCCGACCGACTTCAGGTCGAACTCGTCGGCAACGCGCAAGATGCGCCGCACGGCTTCCATGCCCTCGTTCGGGTCGACCCCGATCCCCGCGGCGAACCGGTCGGGGTAATCGCGCACCGCGCGTGCGCCGTTGCCGCCGTCGTCGACGTTGGTGATCACCTTGGTGATGCCGTGACGATCCATCTCTGCGAGCAGGAACTCCACCGGGTCGCCAAGCTCGTCGGCCTCGATGTGGACCGGGTCCTTGAACATGTAGCCCGCCGGAAACTCGAGGCCACCCTCACCGGCCTTGCTCTCGGCGTCGCGCGTCTGCTTGCGGATGAACTCGTAGAACTCGAACATCTCCTCGCGCGACTTCGGGATTCCCGTCGCGGTATCGATGGCGCCACCCGCCAGCGCGGCTTCGAATGCTTCACGGCTCACTGTTGGCCTACCCCGAGGATGCGTTCCGCGTTCTCGCGGAGGAACTTGGGCCACACGTGGTCGCGGAACGGCACGCCGGGCAGCTCCGAGAAGATCCGTTCGAGACTGAGCCCCATCGGGAAGTAGCCGCCGTAGATGATCTTGTCGGCGCCTCGAGTGTTCGCGTAATTGACGATGTCGGCGGGGTAGTGCTTCGGCGCGAACGCGGAGGTGGAGTAATAGAGGTTCGGCCACTTCAGCATCAGTTTGTACGCGAGCGCGGTCCATGGCTCGGCGCCGTGGCGCATCACGAACTTCAGGTCGGGGAAGAACCAACACACTTCGTCGATGTGGGCCACGTCCTGGCATGCCATCGGCACACGCGGGCCGGGTACCCCCGCGTTGACGAAGACCGGGATGTCGAGCTCCACACACTTGGCGTAGAGCGGGTACATCTTTTTGGCGTTGATCGGCACCTGGGGCAGGAGCCCCGCCGGAAACACTTGAGCCGATCGGACTCCGAGTTCTTTGACGCTCGCTTCGAGTTCGCGCACGCAGTCCATCCCGCGGTTGGGATCGGCGTTGAAGGATGCAATGAATCGGTCGGGGTGATTCACCACCGCCGCCTGCGCGACAGCGTTGGTGGCCACATTGATCATGCCGCGCGTGATGTTGAACCGATCCATCTCCGCGAGCAGCAACGCGACCGGGTCGTCGACCTCGCCGTATTCGGGCACGTCCTTGAACATGTACTGCGCCGGGAACGTGAACTTCTCGCGCGCCTCTTTGTCGAGGATCCCCGCGTTCATCTGGGCGTAGTGCTTCGTGTTGCGTTCGGCGCTGGAGGCGGGCATGCCGATCATGGTGTCGACGACGCCGCCCTGCCAGGCGTCGAAGTAGGCGTTGGGTTCGGGACTCGCGGGATCAGTCATTGAGCTTGAAGACTCGTTCCGCGTTCTCACGGAGGAACCTCGGCCACACGTGATCGCGGAATGGGACACCAGGAAGTTCCGAGAAGATCCGATCCAGCGTGAGGCCCATGGGGAAGTAGCCGGCGTACATCACCTTCTCTGCGCCGCGCGTGTTGGCGTAGTTGATGACATCTTTCGGGTAAAACTTCGGTGCGAAGGCCGAGGTGGAGTAGTGGAGGTTCGGCCACTTCAACATGAGTTTCACCGCGAGGTCGGCCCACGGCTCGCACCCATGACGCGTGACGAACTTCAGCTCGGGGAAAAACCAGCACACCTCATCGATGAGCGCGACGTCCTGACATGCGAACGGGACACGCGGTCCCGGGATGCCCGAACATACGCAGATCGGGATGTCGAGCTCAACACACTTTGCGTAGATCGGGTAGAACTTCTTGTCGTTGATCGGTACCTGAGGTGACATGCCGGCGGGGAACGCGGTTGCGGCTTTCACCCCGAGTTCCTTGACCGCCGCTTCGAGTTCGCGCACGCCCTCCATGCCTCGGTTGGGATCCACCTCGAAGCTCCCGAAAAAGCGATCAGGGTGGGCCTTGATCGTGTTCTGGGTCTCGTCATTGCGGAAGCTGCTGCCGAGCATTGCCTTGGCGATGCCGTGGTGATCCATCTGGGCGAGCACGTACGACACCGGGTCGTCCATGTTCTCCTCGAAGTGCGGCACGTTCTTGAACATGTATTGCGCCGGAAACTCGAAGTCTTCGCGGCTCTCACGGTCGAGGAGCTGCTTGCGCAGGAACTCGTACCACTTCTTTGGGTCGCCCGTCGGGATCCCGAGCATGAGGTCGATGGCACCGATGGCTTTGATCTCGTCGTTGGTGATGGTCACCGGGCGAAACTACCCTTCGATCTGACGGGTCGTCAGATTCGAGTCCCTGCGTCGGACGCGCCCCCTACGATTCTGTGATGATTCCGGCTCTTCGACAAAGGGGCAACGATGCGGAAGACCTCAGTGGTGCTGATGATGGCGGTTGGCTTGGCCGGAGGTGCCATCGCGGGTTGTAGCTCGAGCGATGCCTCCGCGGTGAAGGTGACGCTCTCGGAGTGGGTCCTCACCGCGAAACCGGCGAGCGTTGACGCGGGGAAGGTCACATTCGTCGCGAACAACGTCGGAGGCGAGGAGCACGAGATGCTGGTGGTCCGCGGCACGAAGGCCGACTTGCCCACGAAGGCGGACGGATCACTCGACGAGAAGGCCCTGGAGTCACGGATCCTCGGCGAGATTGCCGGGATAAAGGCCCAGACGGACAAGTCCAAGGACTTCGATTTGAAGAAGGGCACGTACACCGTGATCTGCAACGCTGAATCGACCATCTCGGGGAAGAAGGTCAGCCATTTCGTCAAAGGCATGATCGACGAGATCACGGTTCGCTAGTCGGTCGCAGCGTCGAACGGCGCCACATCGGGGACTTTCGGCACTAGGGCCGGCAGGGTTCGCTCCGTAGGTTGGATGCGTTGGTCCATCCACTTACGGAGGTTCGAAGCGTGCGACAGAAACTGATGGCCGGGGCAGCATTGGCGATGATGGTCACGCTGGCTGCGTGCGGGTCGAGTTCGTCGAGCACCGGTTCGTCCGGAGGCTCGAACGACGGCGGCGGGGTCAGCACCGGCGGCGCCGCGAAGGGCACGCCGGTCGCGGTCGACGTCGGTGATACGACGGGCGTGACCGGTCCGATGACGATGACCGCGTCGCCTGAATCGGTGCCCGCAGGAAAGGTCACCTTCACACTCAAGAACACCGGCACCATCGAGCATGAGATGATCGTGTTGAAGACTGATACGGCCGTTGACCAGCTCGAGGTCACCAATGGCAAAGTCAGTGAGGCGGACAGCCAAGGTGAAGTCCCCGAACTGGCGGTCGGGAAGTCCGGAGCGGTCACGCTCGATCTCAAGGCGGGTAAGTACGTCCTGGTGTGCAACATCAAGGACCACTACCCGATGGGTATGCGGATCGCTTTCACCGTCACCTGATCGCCGTCAATCTCCGGGGTGACGGCGCGGGAACGCGTGGTCACCCCGCGACAACGTTTGGGGGTTCTTGTGGACGAGAGCGTTGACGATGACGACGTACCGCAAGCGGTGATCGGTTGGCCGCGAGCGGTCGCGATCGCCGTGATCGTTGTGGCCGCTGGCCTCGGGTTGCTTGCGTACGGAACCAATGCCCTGTTGACCAAGCTCACTGGTCTTGATCGCAGTCAACGGGTTGGAGTCAGTACTGCATATTTCCTCGTCGTGCTCGCGGCCTTTGGATGGGTATTGCGCCGCCTCCAGAAACGGGGCGTGCTCTGAACCCGATCAGGGAGCCTGATGAACGATGGCTCTGGGAGAACGAGCCGTGCCGCGCCGCGTGTCCGGTCCATACGGACGCGGGCGCGTACGTCACGGCGATCGCCGAGGGTAACTACCGCGAGGCGTACCTCATCGCTCGGCGCCCGAATCCGTTTCCCTCGATCTGCGCACGCGTCTGCGCGGCACCTTGTGAGGCCGCGTGTCGACGCGGGACGGTGGATGCGCCAGTAGCAATACGCGCGCTCAAACGCTTTGTGACAGAACAGTTCGGAGTCGAGAGTTTTACGACCAGTGCGGTATGGCACGAGGGTCACGGACCCGTGCCGGAGGCCACCGGACCATCCGTCGGTGTCATTGGCGGTGGGCCCGCTGGATTGTCTGCGGCCTGCGACCTTCGGCTCGCCGGGTTTCGGGTGACGGTCTACGAGGCCGCGCGCCAGCTCGGCGGGATGATGGTGCTCGGTATTCCCGAGTACCGGCTACCGCGGGCTCTCATTGCTCGCGAGATCGACGCAATTCTCGAGCTCGGGATCGAGGTCCACACCGACTGGCGAGTGGGAGAGGACGAAACGGTCGCGACGCTGCTCGACCGCCACGACGCGATCTTCCTGGCGGTGGGGACGGGTCGATCACGCGACCTTGATCTCCCCGGTCGCGAGCTCGACGGTGTGCTGCGTGCCGTCGAGTACCTCCTGAATGTGAACCAAGGCTTCCACGTGGATCTGGGTGAGCGGGTAGTGGTTGTCGGCGGCGGGAACGTTGCCTTCGACGCGGCGCGAACCGCGCTGCGAGCTGCTACGGGTGAGACCGAGATGGATGAAGACGAAGACGAAGAACCGGTGCGCGATCAGGCGACGATTGAAGACGCCCGGCGCGCGATGACGACCACGCTCGATGTGGCGCGCGCAGCCATCCGTTCGGGGGTGCGTGAGGTCACCGTCATCGCGCTGGAATCGGCCGAAGAGATTCCCGCCGATCCGGAGGAGATTGCGGAAGCCGAGCGCGAGGGAATACGAATCGTGTATCGCCGCGGGCCTCACCGTTTCGTGGGCGAGGATCGGGTGACCGGATTGGAGACCATCGAAGTCGTTTCGGTCTTCGATGCCAACGGACGGTTCGCGCCGTCGTTCCGACCTTGGACCGAGGAAGTCATTTCGGCCGACACGGTCATCCTCGCGGTTGGACAGGCGGCCGATCTTGATTTGCTCGAAGGGGGTCCCGATCTGGCGCGGACGCCGGGTGGAGGCATACAGGTCGATCCGGACACACTGCGAACCTCGGATCATCGAGTCTGGGCCGGAGGTGATGTTGCGCGCGGCCCGCGCAATCTCATCGATGCAATCGCCGACGGTCGCCGCGCCGCCGCGTCGATTGTGGCCACACTCGGTCAACCCGTTGTGCTGAACACGCGAATGCACCTGGAGCTGCGGCCGGGGTTTCGTCGCATCGACTCCAGCTACGACACGATCTCGCGCCGGTCGGTACCGATGGTGGCGAGCGAGCGACGGGTGGGCTTCGCCGAGGTCGAGGTCGGCTATTCCGAAGCCGACGCGCAACTCGAAGGTTTGCGTTGCCTCCGATGCTTCGACAACGTGATGCTCTCACCCGAGCTCTGCATTCTCTGCGGTCTTTGTGTCGATGTCTGTCCAACGGACTGCATCGTGATCGGCCGAGCGGATGTCCTCGGCCTGGGCGACGCCGATCAGTCGGTTCTGCTGCTGGATGAAGACCTGTGTATCCGTTGTGGACTCTGCGTCAACCGCTGCCCGCCGGGCGCGTTGTCGATGGTGCACGCCAAGGAGGTCGTCGATGTCTGACCAGGACGGGCTGGAGCCGAGGGAGGCGGTAGGTGCCGATGAGCGAGGGCTCTCGGCGCGGGTCCATCGCAGCGATCTTTGGCGGTCGATGTTCCGTCATCCCCAGGAAGACAGCCCCCGTGGGCGGGCGCTGCAGGGGTTCAGCAACTTCTTCCTCCACGTGTACCCGGTGAAGATCCCGCGGCGAGTGCTGCGCATTCGATATTCGTTCCGGCTGGGGTTCATCGCCGCGATGCTGTTTGGGATCTTGTTGGTGACGGGCCTGTACCTGATGTTCGTCTATACGCCGTCGGTCGGATCGGCCTACGGCGATATGCAGAAGCTCAAGACCGGGGTGGGGTTCGGACAGCTGATCCGAAACGTCCACCGATGGTCGGCGCACCTCATGGTGCTTGTTGTGTTCCTGCATCTGGTGCGGGTCTTCTACGCCGGCGCATACAAGAAGCCGCGTGAGTTCAACTGGGTGCTCGGCATCATGCTGCTGCTGCTCACCTTGGGCTTTTCGTTCACCGGTTACCTGCTGCCGTGGGACCAGCTGGCGTACTGGGCGGTCACCGTCGGCACGAACCTCGTGGGCTACGTCCCGCTCGTCGGTGATCAACTGCAGAAGCTGCTGATCGGTGGTGAGCAGATCGGCCAGACGACTCTGTTGCGGTTCTATGCGTTGCACGTAGCGGTATTGCCTGCCGCACTCGTCATGATCCTCGGCATTCATATCTGGCGAGTACGCAAGGACGGCTTCGCGGTCCGTCGTGCCAACGTCGGTGCATTCGAGGAAGCGGCCACGGCACAACCGGCAGCCACCGCGCCGGCGAAGGCCGCGCCGGAGTTGTACGGCGGACGCGTCCGCTTGCTGGGGGTAGTGGACCGCAATTCCGTGACGGCAGAAGCGCGCCCGGTGGACGACACCGTGTTCACGTGGCCGCATCTCGTGGTCCGGCACGTCGTGGTTGCGCTCGGCGTCTTGGCCACGGTGCTCGCGCTCGGGGTCGCCTTCGCGGCACCGTTGCGGGGACTGGCGAACCCGAACCTCACGCCCGAACCGGCGAAAGCACCGTGGTACTTCGCCGGTCTACAGGAGCTGCTGTCGCGCTTCGATCCGCTCGTCGCGGGAATCTTGATCCCGGCCGGTGCGGTCCTCGCGTTCATTGTGTTGCCGTATATCGATCGCAATCCGGCGACCGAGGCGCGGAACCGCAAGGTGGCGGTGACGCTGTTCAGCATCCTGCTCGTGCTCGCCGTGGTGCTGACGGTAGTGGGCACATTCTTCCGTGGTCCGGGATGGCAGTGGATCCCGCCATGGGACCACTGGTATGTCGAACTCTAGGAGGAGGCAGCCATGACCGAACCGACACGACGAGCGGTGTTGCGCACGGGATGGAAGGTGGGCGGCGCGCTGTTGTTCGGCGCTGCGGGGTACACGGCGTATGAAGCGTTGAGTCCGCTCGGGACGGGAGCGGCAGGGGGAAAGATCGACGTCGGCGTGGTGTCGAATTTCGCGAACGGTACGTCGACCTACGTTGCCGAAGGTCGCTTCTATGTGGTGAATGCAGGAGACCAAGTCTTCGCGCTCTCGCAGAAGTGTCCCCACCTCGGCTGCAAGATTCCGTTCTGCGACAGTTCCGGCCGCTTCGAGTGTGCGTGCCACGGGTCGGTGTTCGACCTCGGCGGCGAATACATCAAGGGACCGTCGCCGCGCGGCATGGACCGCTACTTCGTGAAGGCCGAGGGCGACAACCTCGTGGTCGACACTGCCGTGCTGATCACCGGACCCGACCGAGGGGCCAAGAAGTTCCTGACTCCGCCGAAGGGCCCGGACTGTGTGGGGAAGGGCTGACCGATGCCACGTGACGCGCCGCAACCGCCACCGTTCGAACCGGCTGAGCTCGAACGGAGCCTGGATCGTTACCTGATCTGGGGACTGGTGTTCATGGTGCTCCTCATCGCCGGATTCGCCGCGTACCGAATCCGCGAACCGGGTCTTCGCAAGGACGCGTTGCGATCGCAGACCACGTCGTACCGGGCCGTCGGACGCACGCTGTATTCCGCGAGCTGCTCGGAGTGTCACGGGAAGCAGGCCGAGGGCGCGAGCGGCCCGACGCTGGACGCGAAGGAGTTCTTGAAGACCACCACCGACGCCCAGATGCAGTTGCTCATCTCGGGCGGTGTCTCCGGGAGCGACATGCCGGCCTGGAGTCTCGATTACGGCGGCACGATGACCGACGAGCAGGTGCGCCAGATCGTCACCTATCTGCGATCGCTGGAGCCGAATGCACCGAGCGTCCCCGGTTGGCGCGAAGGCAAGCGCGCCGCCGCCACGTAGCCGCCACTGCGCCCGAGTGTCACACCCCGCGGCTTTGATGTCGGGATATGGACAATCAGTACCCGCCGGACCCGCCGGACCCGCCGGAAACCGAATCCGCCGATGACCAGTTGCCCTCAGGTGACCGTATGCGGTCGTTGAGGGCAATTGAAGAGACGGCCGAGCGTCAGTTTGGTCTCGTCGGCCGACACCTTGCGGTGGCGGCCGGTGTCTCGCTGCGAATGCTGCGGCGCCGGCGTGACGCCGGCGAGTTCGCGGAGGTGCTACCGGGGGTGTTTCGGTTTGCTTCGGCGCCGCGAACCTTTCGCCAACGGGCGATGGCAGCGGCGTTGTGGTCGGCTCCCGACGGCCTGGTTTCGCACCGGTCGGCCGGGGGCTCTGGAAGGTCGAAGGGGTCACCCATGGAGGTCCGATCCACATCACGATTCCCGATGGCCGCCGTATTCGTCATCGGGACGTGGTGGTCCACTCCAGCAAGAATTTGATCCCGGCGGACCGCGCCATGCGTGGACCGATCCCGGTGACCTCCGCGCTGCGGACGGTCCTCGACATGGCGGGGGAGTTGGACGGACTCGCGTTGAGCGACGCGACCTCGGCTATCCAGGTCCGCCCGTTGTCGCGTTCGAATACGACAGTGACCGGTGGCATTCGGGTGTCCGACAGCGGCATGCCGACGCAGCGCGGCGAAATGCGCTCCGTGGGGTCGGCGTCAGTGTCGTGGAGGTCACGTCGGCCATCGCACAGGATCCGAGGCTGCTGGTCTCGTTGGCGCGCGCTGCGCTCACAGTACAAGCGTCGTGAGGGTGGTTCGTGGCGTGCTGCTTCAGGGCGCGTGAGCGAGGAGGAAGGATCGTGCGATCGGCGCCGCAACCCGGCCACCGACTCCGCCGCCTTCCACGAGCACGGCGAACGCGAGATCGCCGCGGAACCCGATGAACCACGCATGGGTCTTGGGCGGAGTGTCCGTACCGAACTCGGCGGTGCCGGTCTTGCCGCCGATCGGCTGGCCGGAGATCGCGGCCGCGGTGCCGGTGCCGTGCTGGACGACGCCGTTCATCAACGAGCGGAGGGCGTCGAGCACATTCGTTGCGAGTGGTGGAGATGCTCCGGGAGCGGGCATCGATGGGTCGGTGACGAGTGTGGGTGGATGCCAGGTTCCGCCGGCTGCCGTCGCGGCAACGCCCGCCATGGCAAGCGGACTCGCGGTTACTCGGGCTTGACCAATAGCCGCGGCGGCGCGTTCGGTGTCGTCCTTCGGGGTCGGGAAGGTTGCGCCCTTGGCTGCGAGGCCGAGCCGGGGCGGAACGCCGAAGCCGAACTCCGTGGCCGTCGTGTTCAGTGCGTCGGCGGGTAGCGGCTGAGCGAGGCCGATGAACGCGGTGTTACAGGAGATGGCGAAAGCTTCGGAGAACGGCAGGTTCGCGGCAGCCTCGCCTTCGAAGTTCCGGAAGGTGCGGCCGTTCACCGTGATCGCGGGGGGACACGTGGCCGTCGTATCGGCGGTGGTCCCGTGTTCGAGGAGCGCGGCACCGGTCACCACCTTGAACGTGGAGCCGGGCGGATACGTGCCGTCGAGCGCTCGGTCGAAGGGCTCGCCGGTTGGGGTGCTCACCACCGCGCGCACCGCTCCGTCGGATGGTCGTAGCGCAACGAACGCCGCGGGAGCGGTGGTTCCGAGCGCGGCCTCGGCGTTACGTTGGGTCACGAGGTCGAGCGTCGTCCGAACTGGTTTCGGTGCGGGTGCTGCAATCGTCGCGAGCCGGTTCACGGTCTTGCCGTTCTCGTTGACCAGATCGATGGTGTGTGATGCGGTACCCGCGAGTCGAGTTTCGTACACGCGCTCGAGTCCGCTCAGGCCGACGATGTCGCCGGCCACGTAGCTCGGGCCGAGTTCCTTCAGCGCGTCG
The DNA here is from genome assembly GCA_046598395.1 of Acidimicrobiia bacterium. Classification (GTDB taxonomy): domain Bacteria; phylum Actinomycetota; class Acidimicrobiia; order IMCC26256; family JAENVU01; genus JAENVU01. Next base: position 155,626 of record JBKJIQ010000047.1, on the reverse strand, counting down.
GCCGTGATGGGCCCCACTCGTCCAACCACATGCGCTCCGAGCTGTTCGGTTGCGGCCTCGCGACGAGTGCTTTCACGGAACAGCGCGCCGGGCACCGGGTAGAGCTCCGGCTTGACGGCCTCGTACTGCGTGCGCGGAATCGTGGTGATTTCCACGAAGTAGTCGGGGAGTACCCCGGGTGCGTCGAGTCGGGATGGGATAAGAGCGGGGTCGAGTTGGAGAAGGTCGGTCACTGCCCGAACGGTGTCATCCCGATTCAGCATCCGGCTCGGCTGAATGCCCACGGTGACGACCGGTGCGTCCACCGTGAGCGGGGTTCCGTCCTGGGCGAGGATCGCGGCGCGCGGCGCGAACATCCGCGCGGTGGAGAAATGTGTAGTCGCGCTGAGGAGCGGATGGACCGTTGAAGGGGTCCATCCCACCCGCCAGCCCTTCGGTGTGTGAGCGAGTGAGAGCAACCCGCGATACGCCCAGGTCTGCCGATTCTTGAAGCGGAAGGTGGCCTCGAATCGCGCCGTGGAGGTCTTGTCGCTCTGATGGAGCTTGATCAGGCGGGTCCCCGGCCAGCCGCCGAACGCTTGCGACTGTCGGCGGTAGGTCTCAGCGACCACGGGCGTCGGCGCGGCAACCAGACGCGCCATGGTGCGTGTGTCGCCGGTCTGCCAGGCCGCGAGAAATGCGGCGACCGTCACGCGCGGATCGTCGGACTTCGCCGACTCATCCGAGAGCGCGAACGCGATGCCCGCGCCAGCAGCGAGCACCACGACAACGATGATCGCGATCCATGGTTTCGCTCCGAGTGTCTTGATGGTGTGCCTCCGCCGCGTGATCGCCTGAGCGGAGTCGATTCAAGCGTTGATCGCCAGACGCGTCAATCGCTACGGGCGCCAACCTGGCGGAATCGAGAGGTGTAGTCGGTACCGGTAGAGCTCTTCGTAGCCCATGCGGCGGTAGACCGGCTCGCCCATTTCGGAGGCCTGGAGTTGCACGTTGGCCGCGCCGAGCTCGAAGGCGAGGTTCGTGACGTGGGCCGTCATGGAGAACGCAATCCCTCTCCCTCGTGCGGACGCCGACACTCCAACCCAATACACGCCGGCGATGCCATGGCTCAGCATGATGAGCGCGCCGCCCACGGGTTGCCCGTCGAGGTGAGCGAGCACCGCATGCACGTGCGGTGATTGCAGCGCGGCCGGGCCATTGAAATGCGACGCAGTGGCTGCGGCGGGCGCGCCGTAGATCGCGTACGCCTCGCCACTGATCTGTGCGTAAGTATCGATCTGGTCTCGGGTGGTGATCGGGGTGAACGTGACGTCGGGTGGCGGGTCGCGCGGTTCGACGGGTTCGCGACGGATCAATTGCGGACCGTTGGTCCCGAACGGCGCAATGCCGGCCTCGAGCGCGGCCGCGTTGAGGTCGTCGTCGACGTTCGAGGTGCGCGACCAGAGCGAAAATCCGCGATTTCGGGCTGCGAAGAACTCTTGGGCCGCGGTGACAACGTGGGCGCCGGGCACGGAATCGTCCACTCGTCGCGCACCGTTGGAGAATCCGGGGAAGTCCGACGCGCCGGTGAACAGCAAAATGCCGTCGCGTTCCACGATCTCGTGCGGCCGCTGCCAGCGAGCGTCCTCTCGGGTGTACTCGATGAGATTGAGTTGGCCCAAGGTTGCTTCGTCGAATGCGGTCACGACGAGCGACGGTAGCTTGTGACCTTATGGGAGGGCTGCTGCGCTGATGGCCCAGATCAAGGACATCGTCATCGACTGTGAACATCCTGCGTCGTTGGCGCGGTTCTGGGCCTCCGTGCTCGACGGTTACCACGTTGCGCCCTATGGCGAAGCCGAACTCGCGCGGCTGCGCGCACTGGGAATCGACTGCATATCGACGTGGTCGCGGAGGACCCGGGTCTGGAGCTTGCCCGGCTCACCGAACTCGGTGCGATCGTCATCGCCGACCGCCGCTCCACAGGCGACTTGGTCACGCTCGCCGACCCGGAAGGAAACGAGTTCTGCAAGCTGTGGAGATTCCGATTAGTGCAACGCTGAGTCGTCACCGATACCGCGAACGGGTGACACCTATTGGCTCATGTACCAGCCACCGTTGGGGGAGAGCACCTGGCCGGTGACGAACTTGGCTTCGTCCGACGCGAGGTAGACGGCCGCCCACGCGATGTCGTCGGGGTCACCCATGCGCCCCATCGGTGTCTGCATCGCGATGAGTGGCTTCATCGGGCCGAGGGCGTCGGTCATGGCCGTCTCGATCCAACCCGGCGCGATTGCGTTGACTCGGATTCCTTGGCTCACGAACTCGCGTGCGTGGGCGCGAGTGAGTCCGAGGATGCCGGCCTTGGCCGCACAGTACGCCGACGCTCCTCCTCCGCCCGAGGTGCCCATGATCGAGCCGAGGTTGATGATCACACCGGATTGTTGAGGCGCCATGATGCGCATGGCCTCGCGCGTGCAGAAGAAGGTGCCATCGAGATGGACCGCGAGTACCCGGTGCCAGTCTTCGTCGGTGGTCCGCAGTGTGACGTCGTTGTGGACCGACGGCCGGTTTCCGGCCATCGAGTCGGCCATCTGGGCCATCGTGATGTCGTAGCCCCGCTGCACCTCTTCGGGTTGGTCCTCCATCCCGCTGATCCCGGCGTTGTTCACGAGGATGTCGAGTCGGCCATGGTTGGCCGCCACCTTGGCAAAGACCTCGGTGACCGCGGCGGAATCGGTCACGTCGAGCGCGTAGGCGTCGCCATCCAACTCGTCGGCGAGTGCTCGACAAGCAGGTTCCGAGAGATCGGTGATGATGGGGGTCGCGCCCTCGCCCCGGAAGCGGCGGGCCATTTGGGCACCGAGTCCGCGCGCGGCACCCGTGATGAGTGCGATCTTGCCGGCCAATCTGCCTTCGTGGGTTGTCATGACCGGAGCCTATGGTTTCCCGGTCTTTTCCGGCGCTCGACGCCCGAACCTCTGGAGCAACCCCATGTACGAATGGTCGGACGAACACAAAATGATTCGCGACGCGGTGCGGGACTTCGTGGAGAAGGAAGTCCGCCCGCGGCGGGAGGAGTTGGAGTTCGGTGACACGCCGCCGTACGAGGTGATCCGCAAGCTCTACTCCACGTTCGGCATGGACGAGATGGCACGAGCGTCATTTGCCAAGCGCATCGCCAAGGACAAGGGAGAGGCGCCGGCCGCGCGTGAGGGCGACGGTGGTGGCGGTAATGCCGGGTTCATGCTCCTGCCCATCATCGAGCTCTGCCGGTGTTCACCCGGGTTGGTCACCGCGATGGGGGTGTCGACGGGGCTCGCGGCATCCACGATCATGAGCCGCGGCACCGTTGCCCAGAAGGAGCGGTGGGCGCTCGACCTCCTCACGTTCGAGAAGGTCGGCGCGTGGGCGATTACCGAAGCCGACTCCGGCTCGGACGCCTTCGGGCGGATGCAGGCCACCGCGAAGCGCGACGGCGACGAATACCTATTGAATGGTTCCAAGACCTTCATCACCAACGGCCCCTACGCGGATACCACCGTCTTCATCTGCAAACTCGACGAAGGCAATCCGCCGGCCGAGCGCAAGATTCTGAGCTTCGTCCTCGACCAGGGCATGCCCGGTTTCGAGCAGACCAAGCCAATGCGCAAGATGGGCATGCACTCGTCGCCCACGGGCATGTTGTTCCTCACGGATGTGCGCGTGAGCAAGGATCGGCTACTCGGTGAGACCGAGGATGTTCCGTACCGCGAGGGTGCGAAGGAAGCGTTCTCCATCGAGCGTGTGGGTGTGGCGGCGATGAGTCTCGGCATCATCGAGCGTTGCCTCGAAGTAAGCCTCGAGTACGCGAAAACCTGCGTCCGTTTCGGCAAGCCGATCGGCGACCACCAGCTCATCCAAGAGAAGCTCGCCACGATGGAGATGCACCGACTCAACGTGGAGAACATGGTGTTCCGTTCGATCGAGAAGTCGGCGGCCGGTGCGACGATGACCCTGGCCGAAGCGTCGGTCATGAAGCTCTATTCGGCCCGGGCTGCGATGGAAGTGGCACTCGAAGCCGTACAGCTTCACGGTGGCAATGGGTACATGGCCGAGTTCGAGGTAGAGCAACTCGCTCGTGATGCCAAGGTGCTCCAGATCTACGCCGGCACCGACGAGATTCAGATCAGCCAGATTGCTCGCAACTTGCTCGCTTGAGGTCACAACACAAATCTGGGGACACCAGTTCCGCTAATGTGTCTACATGGACGTTGGCGTGCGCGAGCTCAAACAGCACTTATCGGAGTACCTCGAGCGCGCCGCAGCGGGGGAGACGATCCGAGTCACCGATCGCGGTCGACCGAAGGCAGTGCTCGCACCACTGACCGGTCTCGACCGGCTCGAGCAGGGAGTCGCCGAGGGTTGGCTCACGCCGGCGACACGACCGGGCGGACTCGGTACCGCCCATCCTCAGCCCGGTCTGCGTCCGACGGCGGAGATCTTCGCCGAGGACCGCGGCGAGTGACGATCTACGTCGATTCCAGCGCACTGGTCAAGCGATATATCGCGGAGCCAGAGAGCCAGTACACGGTTGACGTCATGACTGCCGACCCGTCCCATGTCACCGCCCGACACACCATGGTCGAGGTGCGCCGCGCCCTCGCAGTCGGGCTCGGCGACTCGGTGCTCCCAACCGCTCGCACGGCATTGGCGCGGGACCTCGCCAGCTTTGTGATTGTGGAGCTCGATACGGAGACGTGCGCGCTCGCGGCGGAAATCGCCGAGCAGACATTGGTTCGTACCCTCGACGCTCTCCATTTGGGTGCGGCGCGACGGATCGGCGACCCGGAGATCACGTTCCTCACCTTCGACGTTCGTCAAGCGGCGGCGGCAAGGAACCTCGGGTTGACCGTCGTGGGCGCCTGACCCACTGCCGGAAACCGGTGGGAAGGCCCGAGGCGGGCCGGTGTAGAGTCCTCTGACTTTCGGGCCAACGTCGTCCCGGGTAGCGCAAAGTTTCGGGTGTCCTTGCACGCCCTCATGCTGTAACGCCTGACCCGGAGAGACGACGACATGTCAGACCTGACGCCGAACCGCGACCTGCCTCGCCGCCAAGGACTCTATGACCCCGCCTTCGAGCACGACTCGTGTGGTGTCGCCTTTGTGGTGGACCTGCACGGTCGGGCCACCCACGAGCGCGTGCGCCAAGGCATCACCGCCCTCTGTAACCTGGAACACCGCGGAGCCTCCGGCTGTGAGGTGAACACCGGAGACGGCGCCGGACTCTTGATCCAGGTTCCCGACCGGTTCCTGCGGGCAGTTGTCGACTTTGATCTGCCGGCCGCGGGCGCGTACGCCACGGGTATCGCGTTCCTGCCTGCTGAGGCCGACGATGCCGCGAAGGCGATGACCGCGATCGACGAGATCGCCGCGTCGGAAGGTCTTCGGGTCCTGGGATGGCGCAACATCCCGGTCGACGCGTCGATGTTGGGGGCGACCGCAGCCGCGGCCATGCCGAGCTTCCGCCAACTGTTCATTGCTCGCGATGGGGCAACGGGAATCGAACTCGACCGGTGGGCCTACGTGGTGCGCAAGCGGATCGAGCACGATCTCGACGTCTACTTTCCGTCGCTGTCGGCGCGCACGCTGGTGTACAAGGGCATGCTCACCACTCCTCAGGTCGAGCAGTTCTATCCCGACCTGGGCGACGAGCGGGTGGAATCCGCACTCGCGTTGGTGCACTCGCGCTTCTCCACCAACACGTTCCCGAGTTGGCCACTTGCGCACCCCTACCGGTTCGTCGCGCACAACGGCGAGATCAACACGCTCAAGGGCAACCGCAACTGGATGCGCGCTCGCGAGGCGCTGCTCGAATCTGATCTGCTGCCCGGTGACCTGGAGCGGATCTTCCCGATCTGTACCCCCGAGGCGTCGGACACTGCGAGCTTCGACGAAGTGCTCGAACTGCTACATCTGGGCGGCCGCTCGTTGCCCCATGCGGTGCTGATGATGATCCCCGAGGCGTGGGAGAACCACGAGGCGATGAGCCCGGATCGGCGCGCGTTCTACCGATTCCACGCGTCGTTGATGGAGCCATGGGATGGCCCCGCGTCGATTGCGTTCACCGACGGTGAGGTCATCGGTGCAGTGCTCGACCGCAACGGTCTGCGTCCGAGCCGGTACTGGGTGACCGCCGATGGTCTCGTGATCATGGCGAGCGAAACCGGCGTGTTGGACATCGATCCATCACAGGTCGTGAAGAAGGGTCGGCTCGAACCGGGCCGCATGTTCCTCGTGGATACCAAACTCGGCCGGATCGTGGATGACGAAGAGATCAAGGCCGGCCTGGCCGCCGAGCGTCCGTACCGCGAGTGGCTGGACGCCGGACTGATCCACCTCGACGACCTGCCGGTTCGCGATGTACTCACACCGGTTCGGGCGTCGCAGGTCCAGCAGCAGCGCATGTTCGGCTGGACCGAAGAAGAGGTGCGGATTCTCGTGGCGCCGATGGCGAGAACCGGCGCCGAGCCGATTGGTTCGATGGGCACCGATACCCCGGTCGCGGTGTTGTCGAACCGTCCTCGGATGTTGTTCGACTACTTCTCTCAGCTTTTCGCGCAGGTCACCAACCCGCCGCTCGACGCGATCCGCGAGGAACTCGTGACGAGCCTCGGTGGAACGATCGGTCCCGAGGCGAACCTGCTTGCACCCGGACCGGAGTCGTGTCGCCAGATCGTGTTGCCGCATCCGGTGATCGACAACGACGACCTCGCGAAGCTGCGGTACATCGACGAGCCCGGTGGCGTCGATGGCTACCAACCTTTTACCGTCGACGCGCTGTATCCCGTCGTCGATGGTGGTGACGGCCTTCGGCTCGCGATCGAACGCATTCGCGTGGAGGTCAGTGAGGCCATCACCAACGGTGCCGATCTGATCATTCTCTCTGACCGCTACGCGACCGAGGATCTTGCGCCGATTCCGAGCGTGCTCATCACCGCCGCGGTGCACCATCACCTAATCCGCGAGAAGACCCGGACGCGTGTAGGCCTCGTGGTGGAAACGGGCGAGGCGCGCGAGGTGCATCACATCGCATTGCTGATCGGATATGGCGCCGCGGCGGTGAACCCGTACCTGGTGTTCGATGCGCTGCGAGACCTGGTGCGCGAGGGCTACCTCTCGATCACGTCACGTCAGGCCGCGAAGAACTACATGAAGGCGTGCGGCAAGGGCATGCTGAAGGTGATGTCGAAGATGGGCATCTCCACGGTGGCGTCCTACACCGGCGCCCAGGTGTTCGAAGCGATCGGGCTGAGTCAAGACGTGGTGGACGAGTACTTCATCGGTACGACCAGCCGGCTTGGTGGGGTCGGGCTCGACGTCATCGCGAAAGAGGCTGCGGCTCGCCATGAGTTCGCGTTCCCACCTCGGCCGTCGGAACTCGCGCACCGCGAACTCCAGATCGGTGGCGAATACCAATGGCGACGCGAAGGTGAGTACCACCTTTTCAACCCCGAGACGGTGTTCAAACTTCAGCACGCCACCCGCACCGGGCGCTACGAGGTGTTCAAGCAGTACACCCGCCTGGTCGACGATCAATCGCAGCAGCTCGCCACGCTCCGCGGTCTGTTCGAGTTCAAGACCGGTACGCGCCCGCCGATCTCGATCGACGAGGTCGAGCCCGTGAGCGAGGTGGTGAAGCGGTTCTCCACTGGCGCGATGAGCTACGGGTCGATTTCTGCGGAAGCCCACCAGACGCTCGCGATCGCGATGAACCGGATCGGTGGAAAGTCCAACACCGGTGAAGGCGGCGAGGACGCGGATCGCTTCACGCCGGATGCGAACGGTGACCTACGACGGAGCGCGATCAAGCAGGTTGCGAGCGGCCGATTCGGTGTGACGAGCGAGTACCTGGTGAACGCGGACGATATTCAAATCAAGATGGCCCAGGGTGCGAAGCCAGGGGAGGGCGGACAGCTCCCCGGCCACAAGGTGTACCCATGGATCGCCCGCACCCGCCACTCCACGCCTGGGGTGGGGCTCATCAGTCCGCCACCTCATCACGATATCTATTCGATCGAAGATCTTGCGCAACTCATTCATGACCTGAAGAACGCCAACCCGCGGGCGCGGGTCCACGTGAAGCTCGTGGCCGAGGTGGGCGTCGGGACGGTGGCGGCGGGCGTGAGCAAAGCGCATGCCGATGTGGTCTTGATCTCGGGTCACGACGGTGGGACCGGCGCGTCGCCGCTCACCTCACTCAAGCACGCGGGCGCGCCATGGGAACTCGGACTCGCCGAGACCCAGCAAACCTTGTTGCTCAACGGCCTGCGGGACCGGATCGTGGTGCAGACCGACGGCCAGTTGAAGACCGGACGCGATGTGGTGATCGCTACTTTGCTCGGCGCCGAAGAGTTCGGCTTCGCATCGGCGCCGCTGGTGGTGAGCGGCTGCATCATGATGCGGGTGTGTCACCTCGACACGTGCCCCGTGGGGGTCGCGACCCAGAACCCCGAACTGCGCAAGAAGTTCACCGGTCAACCTGAGTTCGTCGTGAACTTCTTCGAGTTCATTGCGGAGGAGGTGCGTGAGTATCTCGCCGAGTTGGGATTCCGGACCGTGGCCGAGGCCATCGGCCACGCCGAGTATCTCGACACACGCGCCGCGGTAGATCACTGGAAGGCCTCGGGGCTCGACCTCACCCCGATCCTGCACGTGCCCGACTTTGATCACGACACCCAAGACATGTACTGCACGAAGTCCCAGGACCACGGACTCGACCAGGCGCTCGACAACACGCTCATCGAACGGTGCGAACCCGCACTGGATCGGGGCGAGCCGGTGGCGATCGATCTGCCGGTACGCAACGTGAACCGGACCGTGGGCACGATGCTCGGCTCGGAGCTGACCCGTCGCTATGGGGCGGACGGCCTTCCCGACAACACGATCGATATCACGTTCACCGGTTCGGCGGGTCAGAGCTTCGGGGCGTTCGTTCCACCGGGCATCACGCTCCGGCTGGTGGGTGACGCGAACGACTACCTCGGCAAGGGACTCTCGGGCGGACGCATCGTGGTGGGGCCGTCACCCGTTGCCCCTTTCGTGGCCGAAGAGAACGTCATTGCGGGCAATGTGATCCTCTACGGCGCGACGCGCGGCGAGGTGTATCTGCGCGGCGCGGTGGGCGAGCGGTTCTGTGTCCGCAACTCCGGCGCCACCGCCGTGGTGGAAGCGGTGGGGGATCACGCCTGCGAGTACATGACCGGCGGCCGGGTCGTGATCCTGGGCACCACCGGTCGGAACTTCGGCGCCGGAATGTCGGGCGGCATCGCGTATGTCCACGATGGTGACGGGTTGTTCTTCACACGGTTGAACCGCGAGATGGTGGACCTCGACGACCTGGACGAGGATGACCAGGAGTGGCTACGCGCCACGGTGCGCACCCACCAGATCGAGACGGGATCTGCGGTTGCCGCCGGCATGCTCGCACACTGGCGCGAGGTGGTCACGCGGTTCCGCAAGGTGATGCCCAAGGACTTCAAACGCGTCCTCGAAGCAGCTCGCGTCGCCGAGGAACGCGGCATCAATGTTGACGAAGCGATCATGGCCGCGTCTCGTGGCTGAGCACACTGAACTTGCGTCACTTTCCCACGCCAGACGTGGGAAAGTGACGCAAGATAAGCGGAGGGTGGTGTCGCATGGGTGAGCCAACGGGGTTCATGAAATACGGACGGGAGACGCCCACGCGGCGGTCGGTGCCGGTGCGGCTCCGCGACTGGCGTGAGGTCTACGAGCCTTTCCCCGACGACCAGCTTCAGCATCAGGCCGCGCGGTGCATGGACTGTGGGATTCCGTTCTGTCACTTGGGATGTCCGCTGGGAAACTTGATCCCCGAATGGAACGACCTCGTATACCGGGCCGACTGGCCGGGTGCACTCGACCGCCTGCATGCCACCAACAACTTCCCCGAGTTCACGGGACGGCTGTGTCCCGCCCCGTGCGAAGCCAGTTGCGTGCTCGGCATCAATGAGGACGCGGTCACGATCAAGCAGGTTGAAGTCAGCATCATCGAGCACGGCTTCGATGCAGAGTTCGGAGACGGCACCATCGCTGCCGTGATGCCGAGCGTGGTGACGGGAAAGACCGTGGCCATCGTGGGCTCGGGACCGGCCGGGTTGGCCGCGGCGCAGCAGCTCACCCGCGCCGGTCATACGGTCACGGTGCTCGAGCGCGCGGATCGCATCGGCGGTCTCCTCCGCTACGGCATTCCCGAGTTCAAGATGGAGAAGCGCGTGCTGGACCGTCGTCTCGCGCAGATGGAAACAGAGGGCACACGGTTCCGGGTCAACGCCAACGTGGGCGAGAACGTTTCCGTGGAGGAGTTGCAACGCGACTTCGACGTGATCGTCCTCGCCGGAGGGGCCACGACCGCCCGAGATTTGCCAATTCCGGGTCGCGACCTCGCGGGCGTTTATCAGGCAATGGAGTTCTTGCCACCGGCGAACAAGGTGCAGGCCGGTGACCTCGCCGAGCACCCGTTCTCCGCGGCCGGCAAGCACGTGGTGATCATCGGTGGTGGGGACACCGGAGCTGATTGCTTGGGAACGTCGCATCGTCATGGCGCGGCCACGATCCACCAATTCGAGATCATGGCGCGGCCACCCAATGCACGCCCCGATGCGAACCCGTGGCCCACGTGGCCGCTCATCTACCGCACGTCATCCGCCCACGAGGAAGGCGGCGAGCGGGTCTTTGCGGTGAATACCGAGTGCTTTCTCGGCGATGAGTCGGGGAATGTCCGAGCGCTGCGCGCCCATGAAGTGGAGCAGAAGTTCGTCGACGGCCGAATGAGCTTCGAGAAGGTCGAAGACTCCGACTTCGAACTTCCCTGCGACATTGCATTGCTGGCGATGGGGTTTGTGGGCCCCGAGCGCACCGGCATGCTCGAACAGCTCGGGATCGAATGCAACGATCGCGGCAACGTCGCGCGCAGCAGCGAATGGCAGACCAACGTGGAGGGTGTGTTCGTCTGCGGCGATATGGGTCGGGGTCAGAGCCTGATCGTGTGGGCCATCGCCGAAGGCCGATCGTGTGCGGCCGCGGTCGATCGGTTCCTGATGGGCGACTCCGATCTGCCGTCTCCACTCACCCCGGACGCCGCCCCCATCGGTGTGCGATAACCACGCGCCGTGACGCCACGCGCCGTGACGCCACGCGGCCCGAGCCGCGCGGTTCGTGGGGGAGACTCGGAAGAGTGATGAGACCGTTTGAGCCGCCGCCATCGGCGTGGGCATTACCCGATCCGGAGGCAGCCGGGGATGGCGATGTGGCGGGCGTGGGGGCGGACCTCGAACCGGGAACGCTGCTCGCGGCGTATCGAGCCGGGTTGTTCCCGATGCGCGTCGGCCGACGGCGACGGCTCGGTTGGTGGTCGCCGGTTGAGCGAGGGATCATCCCGCTCGACGGGCTTCACGTGAGCCGGTCGTTACGACGGCGTCTCGGAGACTTCGAGATCCGTCTCGATACCTCGTTCGAGGCGGTCATGCGTGGGTGTGGCGATCCGCGCCGCCCGCACGGTTGGATCGACGAAGAGTTTGTGACCGCCTACACGAGGCTCCACCAACTCGGATGGGCCCACAGCGTGGAAACCTGGCGCGCCGGGGAACTCGTGGGCGGTCTGTACGGTGTGGCGATCAACGGTCTGTTCGCCGGGGAGTCGATGTTTCATCGGGTCACTGACGCGTCCAAGGTGGCGTTGGCTGGGACCGTGGATCAGCTCCGCAGCATCGGAGCCGCGGTGTTCGATGTGCAGTGGGCGACACCGCACCTCGCCTCGCTCGGTGCTGTGACAATCTCTCGCGCCGTGTACCAGGAGCGGCTGGGACACGCGCTCGGCCTCGACGTTGCGTGGCCGGACTCTACGGACGCGAACGGCGTCAGCTGACGGCCGCCCGGTCGGCGGTGACGAGGTCGAGCATCGCGTATTCCTCGCCGGTGTCCATGGCGTCCTCGTACTCGATGACGCCGATCTCGGTGAATCGATCGCGCAGCCAGCCGTCGCCCGCGTCGAGCAGGCCGAGCTTCTTGCAGTTCGGCACGATCTTGGAGAACAGTGCGGCCTGGAATGGGTTACCGCCTTCGGCGCGGAGGCGGAACATCGTCTCGGTGATGGTGCGGCGATCGATCCCCATGCGTTCCCACACGGCCTGCATCATCAACCGGTCGCGCATTCGAATCGCCGCCTCGAACGCGAACTCTTGGCGCTCGCGAAGCTCTGCGGATGACAGGCCTTGGTAGTACTCCTGGAGCGACAACACACCGAAGGCAACGTGACGGGCTTCGTCGCTCATTACGTAGCGGAGCAACTTCTTGAGGAGTGGCTCTTGGGTGATGTGGTGCATGAAGCCGAACGCGGCGAGGGCCAGGCCTTCGATCATGATCTGCATGCCCATGTAGGTCATGTCCCAACGCGAGTCACCGAGCACGTCGTCGATGAGCAGCTGCAGGTTCGGGTTGACGGGGTAGTGGCCGTCGAGCTTTTCGTCGAGATAACGCGCGAACACTTCGACGTGTCGCGCTTCGTCCATGACCTGGGTGGCCGCGTAGTACTTCGCATCGATCCACGGAGTGGTGACCACGATCTTCGCGGTGCAGAGCAGGGCTCCTTGTTCGCCGTGCAGGAACTGGCTCATCCGCCAGTTGAACGCTTCCATTTGGAACTGCAGCCACTCGGCGTCGCCCCACTTGCGCACCGGTGAACCGTCAACATCGGTCATTCGCTGTTGGAAGAAGCTCACCGCGCCGGACATCTCCCGTGCGACCTGCTCGATGTCGACGTCGATGGACCAGTCGAGTTCGGTGGAGCCGTTCCACTGCGACGTCTTGGCCTTCTCGTAGAGCTTGCCGAGACCCTCACGGGTGCGGGTGTAGTCCCACGTGAAGATGGTGTCGCCGCGCGCGGTCGTGGTGTGGTGCTCGGTCCCGAAATCTCGGGCGTCGTCTCTGATAATCGATTCGATGTCGTTGACATCGTCGCGGCCCAGAAACTGGCGGGAAGTTGATTCAGTCATCGTGGAAAATGTATCCGCGCCGCTGGATAGCTAGCTTGCCGGGGATGGAGATTTCGTCGGTGGCCGCACGGATATTGGGATGTCTGCTGGAGAAGGGACGCACGACGCCGGATCAGTACCCCCTGAGCCTGAACGCACTCATGAGCGCTTGCAATCAGTCGACCAACCGTGCGCCAGTGGTGAGCTACAGCGGAGCCACCGTCGAGGCCGGGCTCGACGAGCTGCGAACACTCGAACTGGTCCGGCGAGAGAAGCCGCTCGGTGGACGGGCGATCAAGTACTCAGAACTTCTGGCTCGGGCGTTGCCGATGGGAAAGCCAGAGCTGGCACTGCTTTGTGTCCTCCTCCTGCGAGGCGCCCAGACGCCCGGAGAGCTCAAGGCGCGCACGGAGAGGCTGTACGCATTCGCCACCCTTGAATCGCTCGACGAGGCGTTGGGTCGCCTGGCCCTGCATGAGGACGGTCCGCTGGTCGAACAGCTCCACCGGGAACCGGGCCACAAAGAATCACGCTGGCGCGAGTGCCTCTCGACCGCGACGACCGCGACGACCGCGACGACCGCGACGACCGCGACGACCGCGACGACCGGCGACCGGGTGACTGCGGCTAGCTCTGCGCCTTCCGATGTGGCGGAGGTCACGAACGTGGGTGCGTTGCTCGGCCGAGTGGCCGCCCTGGAAGCGGAGGTCGCGCGCCTCGCGACCGCGCTGGACCGGCTCGCATCCGAATCTCGGGATTAGCCTCACGGCCGTGACCGAAATGCAGATCTTTCACAACCCGTCGTGCTCCAAGTCGCGCGGGGCGATGGGTATTGCATCCGACCACCATGTGGATGCGACCGTGACCGAGTACCTCAAGACGCCGCCCGACCGTGCCACCCTCGAACGGATCGTCGATGTGATAGCGGAGCAGCCTGCCGACCTGGTCCGCAAAGACAACCGGTTCAAGGATCTCGGGCTCGTCGCCAACGATTACATCAGTCGGGATCAGGTGGTGGAGTTGTTGCTGGAGCATCCCGAGCTCATGGAACGCCCAGTCGTCATCGTCGGTGATCGCGGTGTCATTGCCCGGCCCCCCGAAAAGATGCTCGACCTGCTCTAACAGTTTGCTTGTTTCGAAACGTTCGTCGCTGAACACTCGCCACCGGAGGATTTCATGGCATCGATCACACCTGAAGCCGTCCGCGATGAAGTGCGCGCTTGGATCGAGCAGAACTGGGATCCCGACCTCACGGTTGCGCAGTGGTGGGAGCTCCTCGGAGCATCGGGGTACGCGGCACCCACGTTCCCTGAGGCCGACTTCGGACGCGGGTACAGCCGTGCGCTCGCCAATGTGGTCAACGAGGAGTTGGCGGCGGCCGGCGCGGTCGGTCCGCCCGCGGGGCTGGGTTACCTCTTGGCCGCGCCCACGCTGGTTGCGCACGCATCGCGCGAGCAGAAAGACGTCTGGCTCGCGCGCATTTTGAACGGCTCCGACGCCTGGTGTCAGCTGTTCAGCGAGCCGGGCGCGGGTTCGGACCTTGCGGGGTTGCAGTGCAAAGCCGAGCGGGATGGCGACGAGTGGGTCATCACCGGCCAGAAGGTGTGGACCTCAACCGCACAGACCTGCAATATGGGCATGCTGATCGCGCGCACCGATCCGGACTCGCCGAAGCACACGGGGATCACCTATTTCGGGATCGAAATGGATCAACCCGGCATCGAGATCCGGCCGCTGAAGGAGATGACCGGCCGCGCCATGTTCAACGAGGTCTTCCTCGACGGCGCCCGAGTTCCCGACGCGAACATGATCGGCGGGCTCAACAACGGATGGGCGGTGGCGAACACCACCCTCGCGGCCGAACGCGCCGGGCTCGGAAGCGGCGGGAGTGGTGGAGCGGGCTCGGCGTTTCCCGGACCGCTCGCGAAGCAGCTCGGATTGCGGGTCGGCGACACCGTTGGGCAGGTCCGCACCGGTGGTACCGGCGGCGGTGGCGGCGGAATGGCACAGCGGATCATTGAGCTGGCCCGAGAAAACGGGACGCTCGATGACGCGGTCCTGCGCCAAGGGATCGCCAAACTCTGGACCTTGCAGCAGATCGGGAAGTACTCCAGTCTGCGCATGCGCAGCGGTGGCGCGAGTGCAGCGGCACCGAACCTGGCGAAGCTGATGATGAGCGATATCTTGCGGCTCAATCGTGAACTTGCGACCCGGGTCCTCGGGCCCCACTTGGCGGTCATGGGCAAAGACAGCATGAGCGGCGGGATCCAACAGGAAATGGTGTTGTTTTCGCCCGGCCCGTCGATTTACGGCGGCACCGACCAGGTGCAACGCAACATCATCGGCGAGCGAGCGCTCGGGCTCCCCAAGGAACCCGACCCGCACAAGGGCGCGCCGTTCCGGGAAATCCCCAAGAACGCCTGACCGCCACCATGTTGTTGGGGATGACGCTGCCCTCGTTTGTGGTAGGCGTGGACGGTCCTGCCATCCGAGAATGGTGTCGGCGAATCGACGACGGTCCGTACGCAAGCGTGGCGGTTGGTGAACGAGTGGCCTATCCGAGCCACGAACTCGTCAGCTCACTCGCGTTTGCGGCCGCCGCCACGCGGCGGGTGCGTCTTGTTTCCACCATCGTGGTGCTTCCCACTCATGATGCGGTACGCCTGGCGAAGCAAGCTGCCACCATCGACGTGTTGTCCGAGGGTCGTCTGACCCTCGGAGTCGGCGTGGGAGGACGCGACCAGGACTACGCGGCAGTCGGTGCGGAAACCACTGCCCGGTTTGCGAAGCTGGACGAACAGGTCGAGACCATGCGCGCGGTGTGGCGTGGCGACGTCGTGGTCGAAGGGATCCCACCGATTGGTCCGACCCCGGTGCAACCGGGTGGTCCACCGATTCTGACGGCTTCGATGGGGCCCAAATCGTTGGCGCGTTCGGCACGGTGGGCGGATGGACTGTCGGGTTTCGATCTTGCGCCCGATATCGATTCGGTTCGGGGAACGTTTGATGCCGTCCGAATCGCGTGGACGAAAGCCGGCCGGAAGACGCGACCGTGGCTCGCCACGTCCACCTGGTTTGCCTTGGGCGACGGCGCCGCCGACCGTCTCGAAGGGTACGCCCGGAACTATTTATCGTCCTTCGGCGATGCTGCCTCGGCCGCGATGGCGTCGATGTGTTGTTTGAACGATCCTGTGAAGCTCCGGGATGTCGTTGCCGGGCTCGAGGAGTCAGGTTGTGACGAGTTCGTTCTGGTGCCCACGACCGACGATCCGCGTGAACTGGATCGCTTGGAAGCTGCACTCGGGTAGCCCGAGGGCCTACGGTTCGGTCCCATGGGTTGTGGCTGTCTGGTAGCGCTCTTCGCGATGATGTCGCCGCGGCTGGCTATCGCCGTGGTGTTCTTCTTTACCGACCGCATGGGGATCGCCTTCCAGCACTTCTGGATGGGGTTCGTCGGGTTCATATTCATGCCGTGGACCACGTTGGCGTGGACGCTCTGTTATCAGCGGGTCAACGGTGTGTCGGGGTTTGGGTGGGTCCTCGTGGTCGCCGCGTTCATTGCCGACCTCTCGACGCATGCGGCCGCATCGCAGGCCCGTCGCAGCCGCGCCAGGGCGTGAACGCGCTGTTCGTTCGTTCGCAACGATGATCGCCGATCTCCTGGCTCAACCCGGCGTGTTGGAGACCAGTGAACTGCGGAGTGGCGTTGGGTTCATGGCGCTGCACGGCGGGTCCTTGGAGCGCGGCACCGCCGAGGTCGCACGGCGGGCGGCCGAGGCGATTGGCGCGTCGCTCTACGCGGTCGAGCAACCCGAAGGTTCGCGATGGCATGTGCCATCCCACCTCTACGATCCCGAGGTGGCTCCAAACCTTCGTGCATTTCTTGACCACGTTGACGTCGTGGTGTCGCTGCACGGTTACGGGCGCGAGGGGTCGTGGACCCGGCTCTTGGTGGGTGGCTCGAATCGAACCTTCGCCGCGTCGGCGTCGACTCGGTTGCGCGCGGAACTCGACGGTTTCGAAGTGATCGACGACGTGGACGAGATCCCGCGAGAGCTTCGGGGGCTCCATCCTCGGAACCCGGTGAATCTCCCTCGTGGTGGCGGTATCCAGATCGAACTGCCACCACGGGTGCGCGGGCTCGGTCCTCGCGGTGAGCCGCGGTACGTGGATGCGCTCGTCCGTGGGCTGGCGCGGGTGTTTCCATGAGCAACCTCGGTGATGGTCGGGCGTTTGTTGCCGGTCAGCGGGTGCGTCTGGGCGACGTGACGATGGGAGGGCGTCTACGCCTGGACGCATTCGCTCGGTATCTCCAGGACATCGCGGCCGACGACGCCGCGGAGGCTCATCTGCCCGATGGTCGGGGCTGGATTCTCCGGCGGATGACCTACGAAATATCGCGGCTGCCCACGATCTACGAGGATCTCGAAATCACCACGTGTTGCACCGGTGTGGGTGGCCGCTGGGCCGAGCGCACGACCACCATCGTCGGCCACGAGTTGAACGACACCCGCACTGCGCTGCAACAAGGTGTGTTGGTGACGGCGCGTGCGGTATGGGTCTACGTCAGTGTGGACACGGGCGCGCCCCGGTCGCTGCCGGAGGAGTTCTTCGTCGCCTACGGCGATGCGGTGCGCGCCAACAAAGTGAGCGCAAGGCTGAGCCATCCGAGTCCACTTTCGGACGCACCCCGCGTTGCGTGGGCCGTGCGCAGCACCGATTTCGATGTCTTCGGCCACGTGAACAACGCGCTCTACTGGGTTCCCGTGGAGGACTTCCTCGCTGGTGCAGGGGCCGGGCACAGTGTCGTGCGCGCGACAATCGAGTTCGGCGTGGGGGTTGATCCCGGCGAACAATGCGATCTCGCGGAGGTCGTGACCGATGAGGAGTTTGCGGTGTGGTTTCTCGTCGGCGAGGAAGTGCGAGCATCGATCCGCGTCGAGCTGGCGCCGCGACGCAGCTGACGTCGCTAATCTCAGCCGCCATGACCAAGCACCTCGAACTCGGATTCATGATCGGCTATTGGGGCGCGGCGCCTCCGGTCGGCATCGCGGACACGCTGCTCGAAGCGGAGCGACTCGGGTACTCGTCGGCGTGGACTGCGGAGGCCTACGGATCTGACGCACTCACACCGCTCGCCTGGTGGGGGTCGCAGACCTCACGGATCCAACTCGGAACGTCGATCGTGCAGATGTCGGCCCGTACCCCCACGGCCACCGCGATGGCCGCGATCACGATGGACCACCTCACCAACGGTCGATTCATTCTCGGGCTCGGTGCGTCCGGGCCCCAGGTCGTGGAAGGGTGGTACGGCCAGCCCTACGCCAAGCCGCTGGCGCGCACCCGCGAGTACGTGGAGATCATTCGGCAGATTCTCGCTCGCGAGAAGCCGATGACCTACGCCGGCGAGCACTACAGGTTGCCGTATCCGGGCGGGACCGGGCTGGGCAAGGCCGTGCGTTCGATCACGCATCCGCGGCGCGAAGACCTTCCGATCTACCTCGCGGCCGAAGGTCCCAAGAATGTGGCGCTCACCGGCGAGATCGCGGATGGTTGGCTAGCTATCTACTACTCACCCAAAGCCGACGGCTTCTACCGGGCGGCGCTGGCCGAAGGATTCGCTCGGCCCGGGGCTCGCCATACCGCCGACGACTTCACGGTAGCGGCCACGGTGCCGGTAATCATCCACGACGACGTCGAGGAAGCGGCCGGCTTCATGCGTCCCGTCCTGGCGTTGTATATCGGCGGCATGGGCGCGCGCGAGGTGAACTTCCACGCCAACGTCTTCGCCCGCATGGGGTATGAGGCCGAGACCCGCGAGATCCAGGATCTCTATCTTGCGGGAAAGAAGGACGAAGCCGCGGCGGCGGTACCGCAGTCCCTCATCGAGGAAACCGCACTGATCGGTCCGAAGGAAAAGATCCGTGACGATCTCGAGATGTGGCGCGAGTCGTGCGTCACCCAGATCCTGCTCTACGGCGACGCGCCCACACTCCAGACGATGGCGGAACTCTGCTTGTAGCGCGTGACGCAGGCTGGCGTCTGTCGAATGGGTGGCGGTGAGCGCCCCCAATCCGACAAACGTCGAGGAGGTGAGCTCGGGACGGTCAGCGTCGGTCGAGCACCACGTACTCAGGCCCGGTGAGCATCCAGAGCAGACCATTGGGGTCGAGGAAGTTACTCTCGTCGTTGCGGATCACATCGCGGCTTTCCGGGTCGACCGCCATTGCGAAGAAGTCCCGTGCACTGCGAAACCACTCGATCGTGACGCCGTCGAGATCGCACTCCGGGCGGGAGTAGTCCTGTGCGAGGCGATGGTTCTGCTCGTAACGAATGAAATACTTGCGGACCGCCGGGGTGTCCGCGTTGAGCGGGCCGTGGGTCTCCCACCAGTAGCGGTGAAACTCGTCGAGTTCCATCCCGGCTTTGTGGCGGACACCGCAGATGAGCTTGGTAATGGACTCGCCTCGGTGGGCCGGGCCGGCGATGACCTCCATCTCGGGTTCGGTGAAGACTTCGAGCACTTCGCTGAAGAGATCATGGGAGTCATCGATGACTGCGGCGTGGCGCGGGTCTTCGCGCATGGATTGAAAGCCCTCCCATGAGTCGTACCACTGCACCGCCACTCCGTCGTACCCGCACTCGACGCGTTCATAATCGCGGTCGGTGCGTCGGTGCTGTTCGTACCGGAGGAGCTGACCCTGAGCCGCCGGACTGGCGGCAACCAGTTCGGCGTGTTGACCCCGCCACCGTGCATGGAATGCCTCGACGTCCAGGCTGGGGTGACGCCGTACGAAGCCGATGCGCTTGATCATGGAACCTCCGGGTTGCCGGCCGACGCCGATCCTGACACCCTGTCGCCCTTCGGGGCGACCGAACGCGAACGCGAAACCGAGAACGATCGAGGGGGAGCAGTGGCGAACAGTAAGGGACGGGCGAATCGACTGCGAGCCTTGGCGGCCGCGTTGTTGATCATCGGGGTAGCCGGTGCTTTTGTGATCGGGGCTGCCTTTCCAGCCCAGACTACGGTCTCGACGACCGCGGCCAAGATCACGAACTACACCGTGGGAGCCGAAAGTGGTGAGGGTGCGTTTCACTGGCTCTTCGCTCTGCTGGTCCTCGGACCGGCGATCGTGGGGGCGGCGGTGCTCTATTCGAGTTCGGAGTTGGTGGCCGCGCTCCGCCGTTCGGGCAGAACCCGCTCGGCTGATGAAGACGGTATTCACGCAGGGCCGGGGACCGTGTGAGGGCGGCGGTGACACGACCGGGACTCGTGAATGGGAAGGTCGCGGTTGTGACCGGCGTCGGCCCGGGGTTGGGCCGTGCCACCGCACTCGCCCTGGCCCGAGAAGGCGCGGCGGTGGTGCTGGTGGCGCGCAACGCCGAGCGCCTCGACGATGTGGCGGCGGAGATCGCCGGCTCGGGGGGACAGGCACTCGCGGTGGCGGGCAGCGTGACCAAGCCCGAGGATTGCGAGCGCATCGCGGCGCGGGCAGCGGAGGAGTTCGGCGCGATCGACATCGTGGTCAATAGTGCCTTTCGGGGTGACGCGTTCCAATCGGTCGCGGATGCCGACCTCGATGTCTGGCGCAAGATCATCGAAGTCAACTTCTTCGGCCCGGTGAACATGACGCGAGCGTGTCTCCCGGCGTTACGCGCCTGCGGTGCCGGCAGCGTGGTGATGGTGGCGTCCCAGAGCGCTCGCAAGATTCGACCCAACGAAGCCGGCTACGCCGCGAGCAAGAGTGCACTCATCACCGTGACCCGGTCGTTGGCGACCGAACTCGCGGTCGATCACATTCGGGTGAACGCCGTAGTACCCGGTTGGATTTGGGGGCCGAATGTCCAGATGTACGTCGATTGGCAGATGTCGTCGCGCGGGTTGTCTCGTGAGGACGTGATCAACGAAATCACCCGTGAAATTCCCCTGGGTGAGATTCCGCCGCAAGAGGACATTGCGCAATCGATTGTGTTCTTCGCGTCGGGCATGGCCCGGATGATCACCGGTCAGACCTTGGACGTGAACGGCGGGGAGTACTTCGGGTGAGCGATCCTGGTTCGTCGTCGATGCGTGGCCGAGCCGGGTTGGTCACCGGTGCTGCGTCCGGCTTGGGCCGCGCCACGGTGTTGGAGTTCGCGCGAGTTGGGGCGCAGGTGGTCGTGGCCGATCTGGCGGCGGCGTCGAGCGCGGGAGAGTCGGTGGTGGCCGAGGCAATCGCACTGGGCGCGGACGCGGTGTTCGTCGAGACCGACGTGACCCGGCCCGAGGCAACCGAGGCCCTGGTCGCTGCCTGTGTCGATACCTTCGGTGCGCTGGATTTTGCGGTCAACAACGCGGGTACCACCGGGCAACCGGGCAGTGTGGTCGATTATCCGCTCGACTCCTGGCGCGCCACGATGGCGGTCAATCTCGACGGCGTGTTCTTTTCGATGCGAGCAGAACTGCCCGTGATGGTGAAGGCCGGGCGCGGTGCGATCGTCAACGTCGCGTCGGGTGCCGGCCTGGTGGGCTTCGCCGGACTTCCTGCGTACGTGGCCAGTAAGCACGGTGTGGTGGGGCTCACCAAGTCGGCCGCCCTGGAGTGTGCGCCCCGGGGTGTGCGAGTGAACTGCGTCTGTCCGGGGAGCGTGCGAACGCCGATGCTCGAAGGCTTCATGGGCGGCGATGAGCGGGTGGAGCGAGCGATGACCGCAGGGGTACCGATGGGCCGCCTGGGGACACCGAGTGAGATCGCCGCCGCGATCGTGTGGCTCTGCTCGGATGCCGCGAGCTACATGGTGGGTCACGCCTTGGTGGTCGACGGCGGTGCCACCGTTCAGTAGTGCCCGAGTCGGTGAGTTCCGAGGACGAACTCAGTGGACGTCGGCCCAAAGGATGCGCTGGTCGGGCATCGGGTCGTGGACAATCTCGAGCGGAGCGTCGAAGCGTTGCGTGGCGCGCTGCTCGACGTCGTACGCGGGCCACCCGGGGTCGCCGGTCCTCGCGAACTTGATCCAGGCCGTGTGCATGGCGGTGGCGAGCGATGCGCGCTCGGGGCCGTCGCCGGTGAGCAATGAGAGCCCCGGGCGCTCGAGCGCGTCCCACACGAACGGTAACTCCAGCGCGTGGCAGCTCTTGAGTTTGCCCGCCATGATCGGAGACGGCCACGTGAACAGGTACATGAACGTGGGGCGAGTATCCAAGCCGGCTTCGGCCAGACGCAGCGCAGGATGGCGAAACACCCGGTCGGTCCCGATGGTGACCAACAGGTCCATGGGATCGGCATCCGGGTAGAGGCTTGCGTAGGTGGCCAGGACGTGCTCCGCCTCATCGCCGAAGGTCGCGGTGAGCGCAGCGCTCACAACGTCGACGTCGATGTCGCCCAGTCCGAGATCGAGGACGGTGAAGAGCGTCATCTCGTCGAGGTTGGTGCCAATGATGGTGGGAACCGCGCCGAGACCGTCCCGGATCGCGTCGATCGGCCGTTGCGGGAGCGCCGTGCCATCGACGACGGGCATGAACGGGAGATCGATCGTCGCAACCGAAGCCGACACCTTGCCCTGAGCGGCGAGGATCGAGTCCATCGAGGCCGACTCGAGATCGGCCACAGTTTTGATCCCTGCCGCAGCCAGCACGGAGCGAGCAACTTCTGTGGCAGCGTCACTCGTGGCGCAGAACGAGCTTCCGCCCGATTGCACAATCGCGCGAGCAAACAGACCCTGCGCTGCGGGCATCCCGAGCAGGGTCCCCACGCTCATGCCGCCCGCGGATTCTCCGAAGATCGTGACCTGATCCGGATCGCCGCCGAAGGCCGCGATGTTGTCTCGTACCCACTCGAGGGCCAGGACCTGATCGAGGATGGCGGCGTTGCCGGATCCCGCGAACTCGGCGCCGAAGATCTGCTCGAGGTGCAGGAATCCGAACGCACCGAGCCGATAGTTGATGCTGACGACCACCACATCACCGTTCTGTGCGAACCGGCGACCGTCGTAGATCGGTGAGGATCCGGAGCCGATGACGAACGCACCACCGTGAATCCAGAACATCACCGGACGCAGGGAATCGTCGAGCGCCGGCGTGAAGATCGTGAGGCTGAGCGAGTCGGTCTCGCTGACGACGGGTTCGGGCGCCCCCATCATCGTCTCCAGTGGCGACGGATTCTGCGGTGTGACGGGTCCGAATGCGATGGCGTCACGTACGCCATCCCACGGGGCAACCGGTTCCGGTGGGCGGAACCGGCGGGATCCGACGGGCGGCGCGGCATAGGGAATCGATCGGAAGACGTGAATGCCATCGCGGGTAATGCCCCGAACCGTGCCGGAGGTTGTCGTCGCAATCGGTTCGGTCATGGGGCCGCTCCTGGTTGGGGTCCGATGAGGCTATTGGACGATCGCAACGTGCTCGGGCCGGCCACCGCGTGCCAAGGTAAAGGCCATGGTGAATCTCGCTGCCCCTCTCGTTGCCTTGCCGTCCCAACCCGCCGGGCTGGCGTGGCCGACGACCGCATGGGAGCGGGCTACGGTGCCGGCTGCCATCGATGTCGAGGGCCTGGTCGACGAGATGTTTACCGACCCGCGCTACGAGACCACCTATGCAGTCCTGGTGGTGCATCACGGTCGCTTGGTTGCGGAACGGTATGCGAACGCCCTGCCGAACTGGGTTGGCGACCCGACCCCCGTGGACCGATCGACACCGCTGCTCTCGTGGTCGATGGCGAAATCGATGCTGCATGCCATCGTCGGCATCCTCGTAGGGGAGGGTCGGCTGCGTCTCGACGAAGCGGGGCTGGTTCCGGAGTGGCGGGGCGACGAACGGGCCTCGATCACGCTGTCCGATCTGCTCGCGATGCGCGACGGCCTCGCGTGGAACGAGGACTACGTGGATGCCGGAGGATCACAAGTCATTGACATGCTCTTTGGGGAGGGGACCGCGGATGTGGGTGCGTTCGCTCGATCCCGTCCCGCGACGGCGGCACCCGGCGCCCGGTTCAACTATTCGAGCGGGACGACGAACGTGATTTCGGGAATCGTGGCCGACGTCATCGGACGCGGGGAACCGTATGTCGACTTTCTTTGGCACCGGCTGTTCGAACCAATCGGTATGACGACGGCAGCACCCACGATGGACGCCACCGGTCTCTGGGTGGCGTCGTCGTATGTCCATGCGACCGCCGAGGACCTTGCACGATTCGGCTACCTGTACTTGCGGGACGGGGTGTGGGACGCACAGCGAGTGCTGCCGGAGGGTTGGGTCGATAGCGGCCGGCGGTTACGTTCCATCGATCCGGACGACGGCCGTGGTTACGGATGGCAATGGTGGGTCACCAACGACGAATGCGGATCCTTCTGGGCGAACGGTTACGAAGGCCAATCAATCTTGATCTCGCCGGCGAATGATCTCGTCGTCGTGCGCATGGGTCGGACCGATGCGTCACGCGGCAGAGATCTCTTCGACTGGCGCGCCCGCGTGGTCGACGCGTTCGCTCGGGTGGGCGGTCCGGCCCACGGGGGGACGTGACGTGAGCGGGTTGTCCGGCGCCGCCGCGATCGTGGGCGTGGCCGAAACGGAATACCTCCGCGGTGCCGATGAGTTGCCCGTGGAGATGATGTTGCGCGTCGCCCAGGAAGCAATCGCCGACGCGGGGCTGACCACCGCAGACATCGACGGCGTAGTGCCGCCACCTGGCTACACCACGGTGGAGGAGCTCGCGGCAAATCTCGGGATTCCGTCGGTCGCGTATTCCGCGACGGTCCATATGGGCGGCGCGTCGTCGGTCGCGGCCGTCCAGAACGCGGCGATCGCGGTTGCGGCCGGGGTGGCAAACACGGTGTTGGTGGTCGTCGGCTGGAACGGGTATTCGGTCTTCCGTCACCGTCCCGGCCAACGCGTACCCCGACGAGGCATGGATGCCAACGCGGTCGCCGACGTACTCGTCGACTTTTATCTGCCGTACGGGGCTCGTTCCGCGGCACAGTTCTACGGCTGGATCGCCACCCGCCATCAACAGCTCTACGGCACCTTGGCCTCAGACACCGGCGAGGTCGCACTCGCATTTCGTCGGCATGCCCATCACCACCCGAAGGCGCTGATGCGGGGCCGAGAACTCACGATGGACGACTACCTCGCCAGTCCGTGGGTGAGTGAGCCGTTCCGGCTGTTCGACTGTTGCGTGGAGACCGATTGCGCGGCCGCGGTGGTCGTAACGTCGGCGGAACGCGCCCGGGATTTGGCGCAACCACCCGCGATGATTCTCGGCGTTGGTGAAGGTCACCCGTCGCCGGCGGACGACATCGCGAACCGGCCCGACCTGTTCCACATTGGTTTGTCCGACGCGGCGCCGCGCGCGTTCGCGATGGCGGGGGTCGGACCGAACGACATCGACTTCGCCGAGATCTATGACTGCTTCACCTACGTGGTGTTGCTGCAGCTCGAATCGTTGGGATTTTGTGAACGGGGAGAGGCAGGTGCGTTCGTGCGTGACGGTCGGCTCGGGATGGACGGCGCACTGCCCACCAATACGCACGGCGGGTTGCTCTCACAAGGTCATATGTGGGGCATGAACCACGTGGTTGAGGCAGTGCGTCAGATCCGGGGTGACGCGAGCCTGCAGGTACCGGGTGCCGAGCTCGGCCTCGTGACCGGCTGGGGCGACTTCGGCGACGGCAGCATCGCGATTCTCGGAGTGGACCGATGAACACGCCGCCCGCCGACCGGATCCTGCCGGGGTCAAACGGACTGGGCGCGGAGTTCTACGAACGCGCGGCAGCTACGGGTGTCCTGCATCTTCAGCGCTGCGACACCTGCGTCACGTGGCGGCATCCGCCGCGCATTCTGTGTGCTGTGTGCGGCTCCGCGGACTGGTCGTGGCAACCGACCGCGGGTCGTGGGCGCGTCTTCACCTGGACCGTGACCCACCGCCCGACCGACCCGGCGTTCGCGGAGCACCTCCCGTACGCGGTGCTGGTCGTCGAGTTGGAAGAGGGCCCGCGTGTCGTTGGGAACCTGGTGAACCTGGCGCCGAGCGAGTTACGCCTCGATCTGGGGGTACGCGTCGTTCTCGATCGTCGATCGGAGTCCGTCGCTCTCGTCGACTTCACCCCGGAGTAAAGGAGTCACGGTCGCCGTCGGAGGAGCTATGCCTTGGAGCGGTCGAGGTCGGGCTCGAGGTAGATCAGGTTGGCCTCGGGGACCGCAGTGCGGACGCGAACCTCCACGGCGTCGATCACCCGGGCCAGCTCGGCAACGGTGACGACCGCAACGTCGATCTTGGCGGCAACCAGGAGCTCCTCCGGTCCGAGGTGCAGCGTGCGGAGGTGGATCACACGACGTACCTCGGGGGAGCCGGCGATCGTCGACCGAATCAGATCTTGCACCGACGGTGCCGCACTCTCGCCGATGAGCAGGCTCTTCATCTCCACGGCGAGCACGATCGCGATGCCACCAAGGAGTATTCCGATCGCGAGTGATCCGATCGCATCGAACCGTGGTTCGTCAGTGGCGACGGCGAGGCCCAGGCCGATCAGCGCGAGTGCAAGCCCGGCCAGTGCGCCGGTGTCTTCGAGGAGCACCACCGGTAACTCGGGGTTCTTGGTGTCGCGGATGAACTCACGCCATCCACCGGTGCGATGCGCGCCAGCCTCGCGGATGGCGGTGCGCAGTGACCAGGACTCGAGCACCACGGCGATGCCGAGTACCACGAACGCAACGGTGGGACTTTCCACGGCGTGTGGGGTCCGGAGCTTCTCTACGCCTTCATACAGCGAGAACAGCGCACCCAAGGTGAACAGGACCAACGCCACGACGAACGCCCAGAAGTACCGCTCGGCGCCGTAACCAAACGGGTGGTCCGCATCTGGGGAACGGCGTGATCGCCGTCCGCCGAGGAGCAACAGGCCTTGGTTGCCACTGTCGGCCGTGGAGTGGATCGCTTCCGCCAGCATCGACGCGGATCCCGTGATGGTTGCCGCTGCGAACTTCGCAATCGCAATGCCGACGTTCGCGGCGAGCGCGGCGAAGATTGCTTTCTTCGAGCCTTCGTGCATCAGCGCTCGAGCCGACGGGTCATACCGCGTCCCACACCATGGGGGCAGTGCCGGGGAAGGAATCGAGCAGTTCCTCGGGGCTGTGCTTGTTGATGTGGCCGATGAGCATGTTGTAGACGCCGTAGCCCACGAGTTCGCGCAGGCGCGGCGAGAAGGTGCGGGCGACGCCGACCGGGATACCGAGCTGTTGGTTCTCCTGTTGGCGGACCCAGCCCGCGCAATAGTTCATCGCGATCCCGATGCGATCCTGTTCGGTGGAGTTGGGTCCGCCGCCGTGCCACAGCGAACCGTGCCAGATGAGGACGCTCCCGCGAGGCATCGCCGCCGGCACCGAGTCGCAGGCCTGTCCGTAGTTGGGGGAGTGATCGGCAAGATGGGTGCTTGGCATGATGCGCGTGGCGCCATTGGCATCGGTGAAGTCGGTGAGCGCCCACATCGAGTTGCACACGGTGGGAGCGTGAGGCTTGTCGAGGGGCATGAGTTGGTCGTCGGCGTGGATGGGTTGTGCGGTCTCGCCCGGTTGAATGCGAATTGATGACAACGAGGAAACGAGACACCCGCGGTCAAGTACCCCTTCGACGATCGGGAGTACGTGTTCATGGACGGGAACCTGCTGCCAAACCGGGCTCAGGGCCAAGAGGTTGTAGAGACGCAGGGTGTTCGCGCCTTCGAAGACATTTGGGGACGGTGCTACGTCGAAGAACGCCTCGAGTCGAACCAGGTCTGCGGTGAGGGCATCGAGCAGGTCAGGAGCAATCGCGTTCTCCACCACGGTGTATCCATCTCGGCTGATCGCGTCGAGGTGGCCGGTGAGTTGGTCGGCATCGAGCATGGGGCAACGGTAGTGGAGCAGTTCCCGTACGCTCCGGCGATGGCCATCTACGCGCTCGGCGACCTCGTTCCCCAGATTGACCCCACCGCCTACGTCCATCCCGACGCCACGGTGATCGGCGATGTCCACATCGGACCGGAGTCCACGGTGTGGCCCCAGGCAGTCTTGCGCGGCGACTACGGCCGGATCACCGTCGGCGCCCGCACCAGCATCCAGGATGGCAGCGTGGTCCATTCCACGTTGCTGAATCCGACGTTGATCGGCGACGACTGCGTGATCGGCCATCTCGCGCATATGGAATGCTGCACGATCGGCAATGGAGCCCTGGTCGGGTCGGGCGCCGTCGTACTGCATCGTGCCGTCGTGGAAGACGAGGCACTCGTGGGTGCCGCCGCGTTGGTACCCAACGACATGCGGGTTCCGAGTCGGGCGATGGCGCTCGGGGTGCCGGCCAAGCTTCGGCTCGACGCGGTGGATCCGGAAATGATGATCAAACTCGGGGCCCGTCAGTACGTGCAGAACGGCGCCCGTTATCGGGACGAACTGCGTCGACTCGACCGCAGCACCTAATCTCCGCAGACCCCGCGAACATTCCTCAGGAGCTGTCATGCCCGAAGCTGTCATTGTTGCCGTCGCCCGTACCCCCATCGGCCGGGCCTTCAAGGGATCCTTCGTCGACGAGCGCGCCGATGACATGGCCGCATTCATCGTGGACGCGGCGCTCAAGAAGGTTCCCGAGCTTGATCGCAACGAAGTCTCGGACCTCATGCTCGGCTGTGGCCTCCCCGGCGGGGAACAAGGCTTCAACATGGGCCGGGTCGTGGCGGTCCTCGCGGGAATGCCCACGGTTCCGGGCTGCACGATTACCCGGTACTGCTCGTCGTCGCTCCAGACCATTCGGATGGCGTCTCACGCGATCAAGGCGGGCGAGGGCGATGTGTTCATCGCGGCCGGCGTGGAGGCCGTGAGTCGGTTCATGGTCGGCGGTAGCTCCGACCACACCCCGAACACCCAGAACCACCGGTTCGACGAAGCCGCAGTGCGCTCCGCCGCTCGCACCGCGGGCGACCAGGGTCCGTGGACTCCGCCATCCGGGCTGCCCGACGTCTACATCGCGATGGGCGAGACCGCCGAGAATGTGGCCGAGGTGGAGAACGTCTCACGCGAAGAGATGGACGACTACGCGTTTACCTCGCAGCAGCGCGCCGGTGCCGCGATCGAGCGGGGATTCTTCGAGCGTGAGATCACGCCGTACACGACCGCAGCCGGCGCAGTGATCAGCGCGGACGATTGCCCGCGTCCCAGCACCACACGGGAGAAGTTGGGATCATTAGCGCCCGCGTTTCGTCCCACCGGCCGTCTCACGGCCGGCAATGCGTGCCCACTCAACGATGGTGCGGCGGCGGTTGTAGTGATGAGCGATACGCGGGCTCGCGAGCTCGGCATCACCCCCATCGCTCGCATCGTCTCCTCCGGCGTGACCGGACTCGATCCCGAGATCATGGGTCTCGGTCCCATCGAGGCGAGCCGGCAGGCGCTCGCTCGCGCGGGAATGACGATCGACGATGTGGACCTGGTGGAGATCAACGAAGCGTTTGCTGCGCAGGTGATCCCGTCCGCCAAGGCGCTGGGCATCAGCATGGACAAGCTGAACGTGAATGGTGGAGCGATCGCGCTTGGTCATCCGTTCGGGATGACCGGGGCGCGCATCATGGGGACACTGCTCAACGGCCTCGAAGACGCCAACCAGACGGTGGGGCTCGAGACAATGTGCGTGGGCGGCGGCCAGGGCATGGCGATGATCGTGGAACGCCTGAACTAAGGCCGGCGGTCACTGTGGCGGACGCCGGATTTTCGCCAGCCGACTTTCGGCTCCTCGGCGATCTCGTCATCGCCGCATGGAACGAGGGGATCGATCGTGACTGGTCGGTCCCCGCCGGCACGCTCGACTGGAATTGCTTCGACACGGCTGATCACACCATTGATTGTGTGTTTGCCTACGCATTGATGCTTGGGTCACTCCGACAAGACTCGTATCCGAACTTCAGCGAACTCCACGCGCTTCCCGGTTCCGATCCCACCGAGTTGGTCGACGGCCTGCGCGCAGTCACCACGATGTTGTACGCAGTCGTCATCGTGGCCGCCCCGAGCGATCGCGCCATTATCTGGCGGTTCCCCGAGGCCGAAACCGCGACGCCGGTCGACTTCGCTGCCCGCGGCGGGCTCGAACTGATACTGCACGCCCACGATGTCTGCTCGGGTCTCGGCGTTTCATTTGATCCGCCGCGGGACCTGTGTCAACGGCTGTTGATCCACACGGAAGGGTGGCCGGGCAACGGGCCGGGCGTCGACACCGGCGATTCGTGGGCCGATCTCCTCGGTCGCCACGGCCGCGGGCTTTCGGAGGCCCGCCAGGCGTTGGACTGATGAGCGAGCCTCACTGAGGCCGAGGATGTTGGCCCCCGTCGGCCGGGAGATCGAGGCTCGTCACGCGCCAGATCTCACGTTCGGGAATGCGTTGCTCCCCATGCTCATGGAGAAGCGTGACCGTCCGATGGGCGCGGGAAATGAGGGCGCCGGTGGTGTACTCAGCATCACCCCACCCCACGATGACGTTCTTGCCCCGGCTGACGCGGAGCCGTTCGTCCCAGGTGTAGTCGTAGCGGCCGTCACGTCCGATCCGCGGTGGCGGTCCGATGCGTACGCGATGCTCGGTGTATCCCGCAGCGAGGAGATCGCGCTTGGCCGGGCCCATGAACTCGGCGGTGGCGTCGAGGAGAAGGCGCGTGAACGTCCGGCCATGGTTCGGGAGGTCGAGTTCCTGACCCAGGGCCCAATGGGCAAGCTCGTGCAGGATGACCGCTGCGGTCCGGTAGCGCCGGGGGAGCGTGATCGTGGGGCCGTCGGCCTCCTCCCGATAGAACGCCTGGCGGGCGCCGTTGCCCGGCCGGAGCCGCGGGGCACGAAACAAGTCGAGTTCGGGGAACCGAGCGTTCCACCAGAGGGACCCCACGACGTCGTCGAGGTAGGACGCGCAGTCGGGCAGGGCGGGAAGCCGACGTCCACCGAGCGGCGTCTCGGCGCGGTACACACGGCTTCGTTGTGAATCGCGCGGAGGCATCAGCGCGATTTCAGCGCATCCCGGACGCCCGTACCGAACTCACGGGCGAGTATCTGATGGCCGGCCACATTCGGAGAGAAGTCGTTGCCGGCCCAGAGTGCGTCCTCGCCACCCGCGGCTCGGGCCGCGAGAAAGGCGGCGTGGACGTCGGCGAGTCGCGCATCCGTTGCTGATGCCACGCGGCGAATCGCGGCATTGAAGAGTTCGAGCCGGGCGTTGCCCTCGGTCGGATCGCCAATGCTTCCGATCCGACAGCGCGCTGCGTTGAGGGGAGGGTTTGGGGTGCACGCCAGAACACCCGGTTCGCGGTCCTGCGGCAGGATGGTGCCGATCACGACCGCGGTGCGACCGTTGCGTTGCAACCGACGAACCAGCGTCATGAGGTTTCGTTCGAAATCGGCGACGGGTGTACGCAGGAATTGATCGTCGGTGAGGTGCACCGTCGCTACCGTCGGATTGAGTGCAAGTGCAGGGAGCAGCTGGTCGGTCAGTGCGTCGGCGACGGTCACGTCCTCTTCGCCGAAGTTGGCGAAGATCGACGCCTTCGACAGCTGATCCCGATAGACGACCTGCGGCCAGGCGTCTCGGATCCGGTCCTTCACGCCATTGCCGGCGGTCTCACCGTTTCCGAGCGCCACGTAAACATCGCGGGCTCCGGCGGGGGTCGTCGCGACGGTCGGGGGTGCACCGCTGCTGCACGCCGCCAGCACCAGCGTGACGGCCAGTCCGATAGTGGTAACTCGGCCGCGGGTCATGCGTCTCCCATCGCGTCGCGCGCCGGGAGCCGGGCCGCCCGCTGCGCCGGAATCAGGCCCGCCAGAGTGGCAAGCATGGCGGAGCCGAAGACGCCACCAAGCAGGACGAGCCACGGCAGTCCGATCCCCACGCCGGGGAGGCCCTGATCGACGAGATAGCTGTTGACAACCGCGCCGAGAATGCGAGCGATGCCGTACCCCGCCAGCGTTCCTAACAGACCACCGACCAATCCCGTCGCGCCCGCCTCGATAAGAAAGAGACGCCGAACGTCGCGGTCCTTCGCTCCGATTGCCTTGAGGACGCCGATCTCTCGGCGGCGCTCCCGGATGGCAGCGAGCAACGCGTTTGTGATGCCAAGCGCCGCGATGGCGAGCGCGATCAGACCAATCCCTGCGAGCACAATCTCAACCACTCGGAGATACCGACGAACGGTCTCCACCAGATTCTCCGGCGCACTCGTCGAGTAGCCCAACGCCGTGATCCGAGCCCGGACCGTTCCCACCGAGTTGAGTCCGTCCGCGATCACGAAGAGGCCTGCATAGCGCGCGGCTGGAATCCCGAACTCGGAGTTCGCCACCGACTGGCTCGACCACGATCGCGCGTCTCGCACCATCTCGCGTGAGCCGAGAAACTGTGAATCGAAGACCTGCTGAGCAACAACCCCAACGATCTGTGCCTTCAACCATCGACCACGCACCTCAACGCGACGCCGACCCGACTGAAACACGCGGGGCGCGCCGAGTTCGACCTCAGTACCGATCGCCTTGATCGCGGTCTTGCGGTCCAGGCCAAGGCGGTGGAGATACCCCTCGGTCACGGCGACCTCGGTCTTCGACTTTGGGGTCGGAGTCCGCCCGACCACCACGCTGATCGGCAGGGAAGTGACCCGGCGAAGATCGAGCCCGGCAATGGAATTGCGGAACGGCTCG
Source organism: Acidimicrobiia bacterium (assembly GCA_046598395.1). GTDB lineage: Bacteria > Actinomycetota > Acidimicrobiia > IMCC26256 > JAENVU01 > JAENVU01. Next base: position 122,959 of record JBKJIQ010000047.1, on the reverse strand, counting down.
ATGCTCCGGTCCTGGGGCACGGCGAGGACGGGATTGGTCTCGAGCGGGAGCACCGACCGCACCTGCGTGAGGCGCTGGATCCGCCGAATCGCCGCAGTGTCGATGGCTCGGGCGCGTCCGGGTTTCGGGTTGTCGGTGTCGAGCGCGTCGGGTCCGGGTGCGGCTGCTGCGACCTGGATCCCGGCGAGCGGTCCACCTTTCGAGAGCTGACTCAACACCCGCGTTTGGGCGGCACTCGAAATAATCAACAGCGCGCTCAGCAACGCGGCTGCGAGCGCAACGGCGAGGACCGTGAGTGCAGCCCGACCCGATCGCCGAGCCAAAGATCGCCCGGCCGCAACGAACGCATCGAACCAACTCATCGGCGGCATCCGTGGGTCATGCGTTCTCGATGGTGCCGTCGGTGAGATGGAACTGCCGGGCCGCGCGACCGGCCACCGCCGGGTCGTGCGTGACCGTGACCATGGTGCAGAGGCGAGCGCGGGCGATGTCGTCGAGGAGATCCAAGACGGTGGTTGCGGTGTCGCCGTCGAGGTTTCCCGTGGGCTCATCGGCGAGCACGAGGGCAGGATCATTCGCCAGGGCCCGGGCGACCGCAACACGCTGTGATTCACCGCCACTCAGGTGCGCGGGGCGATGATCGGCCCGGTGCCCGACTCCGACCGCGTCGAGGAGTTCGACCGCTCGAGCCCGTCGCAGCTTGCGGTCCCGCGCTGCGATGGTCATCGCGAGTTCCACATTCTCGAGCGCCGTGAGATTGCCGAGGAGTCCGAAATGTTGAAAGACGAATCCGACCGTTTGTTGGCGGTACTCGGCCAGCCCATCACCGCGGAGCGGAGAGAGGTCCTGATCACCCACGGTGAGGCTGCCCGACTGGACCCGTTCCAGACCGCCGAGGAGCGCCAACAGGGTCGTCTTCCCTGCACCTGACGATCCGGTGATGGCAATGTGTTCGCCGGCCGCGATGTCGAAGTCGAGATCGCGCAAGACGTCGACGCGACGCGGACCGGTGCGGTATTCGAAGGAAACCGCGCGCGCGGTGATCGCCACTCCGGTCATGAGAGACGGGACCGTACCCGACGCCCTGGCTGCCGAAGCCGCGGCGACGAAATGGATCAGGGCATTCCGAGTGGCGACTGCACGTTCATCGTGGCGGCCTGCACATGGGGACGCAGAGCTCGCGTCGTCATGATGCCCTGTTCGGCCCGCAGCTGGGCCATGCCCACACTCTGCCCGGTGGAGGAAGCGGGTTGGGTCAGCATCCACAGGATTCCTTCGGCCGCCACCTCGGGCGGCTCCCAATCGGAGTGATCGATGTTGGGCATCGCGGCGAGAAATCCCTCGGAGGCCACGGGGACATCGATGCGGAACGTGTTCACTGCGATGTGGTGCGGAGTGAGCTGGCTGGCGAGCGAGACAGTGAAATGTTCGAGTGCGGCCTTGGCCATGCCGTAGGCCATCTGGCCGGGGTAGTAGTTGAGCGCGGCGGCCGATGACACATTGACGATTGACCCCGCTTCTCGCTTGATCATCCCTGGCAGGCAGCGTTGTGCGGCGATAACGGCGGCCCGTAGATCGACGGCGAAGATCAGATCGAACCGCTTTATCGGAAGTTCGATATCACCGGGGAAGGTGATCGCGGCGTTGTTCACGAGGATGTCGACCCGCCCGAACCGTTCGATCGTTGTGTCGACCATTGCTTCGACCTGGCGGTCCATCGCGAGGTTCGTGGGACACGAAATCGCGATTCCGCCGGCGTTGGTGATCGTGCGTACGGTGGCATCCAGTGTCCCCGGAGTCGGCAAGGGTGCAGCATCGGTAGCGCGCGCCGCGCAGACCACGCTGACCCCTTGGGCGCCGAGTGCGATGGCGGTTGCCGCGCCCACACCCCGACTCGCGCCGGTGACGATTGCGACCGAACCTCGGAGCTCCATGGGGCCGAGACTACGCAAGGGTCGGGAGGAGCTGTTGGCCATTGAGATTCGCGGCGTAGAGATCGCCCAGACTCGCCGCCCGCTCCAGGACCGCGTCGGTTTCGAAGGTGAGGAGCGCAGTATCGCCCATCTTGGCGGCCGTGGAGATTTCGTCCCAGGTGACCGGAGTCGACACGGTGGGATGCGATCGCGCTCGGAGCGAATACGCGGCGACGGTGGTCTTGTGCCGATCGTTCTGGCTCCAGTCGATGAATACCTTGCCCGGGCGTTGCTCCTTGGCCATCGCGATCGTGACTCGATCGGGCGCGGCGCTCGCCAGGATCCGACCGAGCGCGAGCGCGAATGCTTTCGTGGTTTCGTCATCGGCGGTCCCCGTGGCGATCGGGACCGAGAGGTGCAGCCCCTTCGAGCCCGAGGTCTTCACCACCGAGACCAGATCGAGCCGATCGAGGACCGCACGGAGATCGAGGGCGACCCGCGCGCAGTCGATCACGGTTGCGGGTGGGCCGGGATCGAGGTCGATTACCACCGCAGTGGGGAGGTCGGGTGCCTCGACGGTGTGTTGATGGGTATGGAGTTCGAGTGCCGCGAGGTTCGCAAGCCAGACGAGTGTGGCGGGCTCGTCGCACAGCACGGATCCGAGTTCGCCGCCCACTTCCACCCAGTCCGGTGCCGACGGTGGCCGCCGTTTTTCGAAGAACGACTTGCCTTCCACGCCATCGGGATACCGCACGAGGGTGAGCGGACGGCCCGTGAGATGGGGGCCGATCAACGGTGCGATGCGGGCGTAGTAGTCGACGACGCCCGCCTTCGTGAAGCCAGTATCGGGGTAGAGAACCTTGCCGAGATTGGACAGCTGAAGAGTTCGCGTGCCGATCTGCACGGCGACGTCGGCCATTGTGCGAACCTAGTGGTTCATTCCCGGACCGGAGGTCGTCGTCGTGCCCACCGCGGTGTGGACTGGAACCATCAGCTTTGGACTTGTGACGGTGCCGGTGAAGCTCACGCCGGCCACGAAGTCGCGCGATGTTTCGTTCAATCAACTCGAAGCCGGGACCGCGTCCCGGGTCCGGTACCGGCGGGTCTCGGAACAGACGGGCGACGAAGTCACGTCCGATCGCATCGTGAAGGGGTACGAGATCGAGAAGGGCCGGTATGTGATCGTCGAGAAGGACGAGCTCGACGCTCTCGCACCCAAGGCCGGCCACACGATTGACATCGAGGACTTCGTCGACCTCGCCGACATCGACCCGATCTACTTCGACACGCCGTATTACGTGATGGTGGATGAGAAAGCAGCCAAGCCCTATCAGCTACTCGTGGATGCGATGACGGAGCTCGGCAAGGTTGCCGTCGGCCGGGTCGTGATTCGCGCCAAAGAGCGTCTGGTTGCAATCCGGCCCGTCGATGGCATGTTGTGTGTCGAAACGATGCGGTATGCCGATGAGATCGTGGATCGGTCCACGCTCGGTCTGCCGGAGTCCGGTGATGTCGAGTTCAACGATCGCGAGGTGTTGATGGCTCGGCAATTGGTCGAGGCGCTCTCGGGTGATTTCGATGCCACGAAGTATCACGACGAGTACCGCGAGCAACTGCTTGCCCTGATCGACAAGAAGGCCGCCGGCGAGGAGATCGTTGCCCCGGCCGCGCCTGACGCGCCGGCCAAGGTGTTGGACCTCATGGCCGCGCTCGAAGCGAGTCTGGCGCGCGCGGCCGACGGTGAGACGAAGGCGACGCCGGACGAGGCGGCTGGCTAACGGGGGACCTGCACGCTGCGGCCATCGCGCCACGCGCGCAGGACGAGAAACTGGCCCTTCAGCGCGGCGCGGTCCTGAACGCCGAACCCCATCAGGGTGCCGTCGTACCCCGATGCCGCCGGCAGTTGCTTCACTCGTTCGAGTCCCTCGCGCAGACCGGCGCGATCGATGCGATCCGCCCGGCGCGCCGCCGCGCCCACGAGTCGGCCGATGTCGTACGCGCAACACCCCACGGGGCTCGCCGCGCTCCGACGATCGAGCACAGCGAACGCCTGTCGGGTCTGGTTGTCGTCGGCCACGGTGTCGATGTATTCCCATTGCACCCAGGCTTCGTGCCACTCGGGGCGGAGGTAGCCGAACATCAGCGCCGAGTTCGCGAGTACGGGAGTGTCCCACCTCGCGTCGCGGATGGCCGTCGCTACGGCGTGCGATGAGGCGCCGAGTCCGAGATACACGACCACGTCGGGGTCATGGCCCCGCATCTCCGTGATGATCGCAGCGAGGTCAGTGGCCAACGGTTCGATCGCGGCACTGTGCGCGATCTCGATTCCGGCGTCGGCGGTCGACCAGCCGAGCACTTCCCGGTAGCGCTCGCCAACGATCGACGCGTCGTGAATGACAACACACCGACTCATGGCGCGTTCGCGCATTCGGTCGACGAGCAGCGGGGGCTCGTCCTCGAGCGATCCCACTTGGTATTGAAACATCCAATCCGACCGGGTGCGCTCACCGCCCGAGTAGTTGATCGTGGGGACCTGAGCGCGGTCTGCCGCATCCCGAGGCGCGAGGCAGTTGTCGGAGATCGATGGTCCGATGATGATGTCGACGCCCTCAGCGACGAGTTCGTCGAAGCCAACCACCACATCCTCCACGGGGCAGGTCGGATGTCCGATGGCCTCTCGGCGGGTGAACGTCACTCCCGCGAGATCCACGCCGCTGGCGACGAGGCCGAGCCGCACTGCCGCCTCCAACCCATCGCCGCCGTCACGCTGCGGAAAGTCGAACAGCAACCCGATGTGCATCCCGGGATGGTAGGGGTTCCCCGTCGGTGGCTACATTGCCTCGGTGCGCGGGCGGAGTGAACTCTTTGATGCGGCGTTCCGCTGGTACGCCATGCACGCCGCGATCGGACCGGACAGCCGACGCGGCAGGTCCTTTGGGGCCTTCGGCGCTCGGAGCGGAATTCTGTTTCCGACGGTGGCGCTCTACGGAGAGCCGTACATCCGGATCGGCGCGGACGTCATTGTGGGGCCGTATTGCTCGTTGGCCGCCGGCGTGATGCCGGGCCATGTCCCGGATCACAACCCGGTGGTGACGATCGGCGATCACGTGTTGATCGGGCGGGGGAGCGGTGTGGTCGGTCACGAGTCGATCGTGATCGGCGACGGTGTGTTCACTGGTCACAACGTGTACATCACGGACGCGAACCACGGCTACGAGAATGTCGATCTCACGATCGGGGAGCAGTTCGCGCCGCCGAAGCCGGTGGTGGTGGGCGCCGGTTCGTGGCTCGGTCATGGCTCGATCGTGTTGCCGGGCGCCCAGGTTGGCGAACACGTGGCCGTCGGGGCGGGCTCGGTGGTCACCGGGGAGCTCCCGAGCTATTCGGTAGCGGTCGGTAATCCCGCGCGGGTGATCCGTCGGTACGACACGGAACGCAGAGAGTGGGTCGCGGTGCTCCGGACCCGAGCGACAGAAGTGCGGTCGGGTCAGGGAGCGGGTGAGGGATAACTCGGCGGACCTTCGCCGGGCGGAAAGCGGTTGAACTGAGTGACCGAGTTTGCGGGCGTGAAGAGGTTCGGCTCACCCTCGGGCCAGTCTGTGGGCAAGAAGCGTTGCCCGCCGTTGGCGAACTCCCACATTCCGCGGCCTTGGTTGCCCACCTCGTCGGCGCCGGTGGCATCGGGGTTCCACCAAATCAAGGTGGCGTCATCCGCGCCGAAGTAATCGGTGGTCTTCCAGATGTTGTGGTGGCCCCACGAGAAGTGGATCTGACTCGGGTCGGTCTTGCTCGAGGGGAAGCGGAACAGCGCATTCCGGAATGTGTCGGGGGTGAGCTTCGGACCGGCCAAGTGCATGGCCGTGTAGAAGATCAAGGGTGCTTGCACGAGCAGCTTGTAGGTCTTGGCCGCGGGAGCCGTTCCGTTCTGCCACACCAAGATCTCGGAGTACTGGTCGAGCTTTTGGGGCGTCGGAACGTACAGCGAGGTCACACCGAACGCGTGCTTCCATTGGGCCTGGTCGAACGTGCGACCGAACAGTGATGTGTCGCTGTACGCCGCGCCAAGCACCACCCACTCGGGGAAGTACTTCTGGGCGGTGGCCTCAGCGGTGATGTAGGAGGGAGTGAGTGGGTCGCCGGCGAACATCACCGTCGTCACGTGCGCGGACTTGAGCTTGGCGATGGTGTTGCGGGCATTCTCCTGCGCCTTCGCGATGTCGAGTTCGTACGGCGCGTCGACGGCGAGCTTCACCCCGGCCGTCTTCAGGCCGGCGATGAGTTGTTTGCCGGCCTCTTGGAATCCGGCGAAGGATTCGTCGAAGCGCACCAGACCGAACACGCGTTGCTTCTGTTCGAGCGCCGCGTCCCCGGCCCACTGTGCACGGTGACCGTTGAGTTCTTTCCCCACGAAGTTGGCCCAATGAACTGCGGATTGGTCGACAGCAGGAAGCGTGAGCCAGATGTTCGGTGCGCGTTGATCGACGAAAGACTGCGACGAAGCGAGCAAACAGTCGCCGAGGCACAGGACGCCGTCCGCCGCCAACTCCTGTGCGTAGGCCTCGGTTTGGCCGGGTCCGCCGAAGGAGGCGAAGGCCTTGATTTCTTTGGCGACCTTGATGGCATCGGCCCGAGCGGATGTGTCGTCATCGGGCGCTCCGCTTGCCTTGAACACCACGAGGTTGACCTTGCGGCCGTAGCTCTCGTAGTGCGACTCGAAGAAGTCGATGTACTGCTGGACGGTCTTGGCTTCGTTGGCGAGCGATTCGTCGGAGCCGCTGCGCTGGAGCGCGACGTTTTGCAACAGGTCGGGCTGGGCCTGGTACAGCACGACGGTGACCGCAGTCGCGGTAACGCCTTGGCTGGTTGCGCCCCCATTCGATCCGGTAAACGGCTTGACGCAGGGTGGGGCGTAGGTCAGCGGCACCGCCACCGTCCCGCGTTTCACGTCACATTGCGGACCCCAGGTGACCGAGGACCGGTTGGCATCGGTGAGGGTGACGGGCCCGCCGCCGACGGCTCCGTTCGCGCCGCTGGTCGATGCGGGGGTCGAGGTCTTCTTGTCGCCACCGGCCAGATTGACCGCGACCACCACGACCGCGATGACCACGACTCCGGCGACGAAGGGGAGGTATCGGCGCAGCGGGCTCGTGGCAGGTCTGGGGGTGCGTGCGGTGGGTTCCACACCGCGCAGGGTAGTGGGGTCACCTCCCGGCGCCGAGGCACGGCACCGGGAGATGACCCCTCACAATGGTGCGCTATTTATTCGCCGGCGAGGGGTAGCTCGGCGGTTGGTACTGCTTGGGAACTGCGGTGAAGATCGAGACCGATTTCGACGGATCGAAGAGGCCGGGATCGGTGGTCGGGATCTCGGAGAGGATCCAGCGCTTGCCCATTTGGGTGTATTCGTAGAGACCGTCGCCGACCACGCCGATTTCGTTCTCGCCTCGGGCTTTCGGGTTCCACCAGATCAGTCCGGTGTCGTCCGAGCCGCCCCAATCGACGCCCGGCCAGAGACCGTGTTGTCCTCGTGAGGCGCGGGGCGCGAGCGGGTTCCCTCCCGCGATCGGAGCGTTGAAGATCGCGTCCTTAAACGTCTCGGGGGTCAAATTCGGACCGGTGATATGGATACCGGCCACGATCTGGGACAGGTCGCCGAGGATGATGCCGTAGGTGTTGTCCGGCGGCGGACCACCGTTGAACCACTTATAGAGGTTGTACCCGGGGTTGGCGCTCTGGTTGACGCGGGCTGGCGTGAGGGCCAGGCCGAATGCGTGCTTCCACTGTTCCTGATCGTACGTGCGCCCGAACACCGCGATGTCCACGAGCACGTTCGACCCGATCACCCACTCGGGGAAGTAGTTCTGAGCCGTTGCCTCCTTGGTGAGGTTCTGGGGTGTGAGCGGGTCGCCGGTGTACACGACGGTGGTGACCCCGGCCTCCTTCAGCTTCGCGATCATGACTCGGGCGTTCTCTTGCCCACGAGCAAGGTCGAGTTGGAAGGACAGGTCCGCGGCGATCTTCACCCCGCCTTTGGTGAGCGCGGCCTTCAGTATCGCGAATGCGGCTTTTTGTTGACCGTCGACGGTGTCGTAATGGGTGACCGCGAACACCCGCTTCTTGTTCTTCACCGCATCGCCGCCATAGACCGCGTTCTTACCTGCCAGCTGTCCAGTCACGAGTTTGGCGGTCATAAGCCCGGCCTGTTCGGGGGTGGGCCCGACGCCGAGGAGGTACGGCGCATTCGCTTCGATGGTCTTGGTGGGCACCGCGAGCGAACAGTTGCCCAGGCACAACACGTTCCTCGAGGTCAGTTCCTCGGCCCAGACCGGAGTCTGGTTGGGGCCGGAGATCACCGCGAACGGATGCATCTCGGCGATCGTGTCGGCATCCGCGCGGGCCGTGACCTCGTCCATCGGACCACCGGTTCCCGGGAAATAGACGATGTCGAGTTTCCGGCCGTAGGTGTTGTAATACTTCGAGAACATCTTGAAGTAGCCGTCGTACGTGAGCCGAGCGCTCGCCGGACTCACATCCCCGCCCGCCTTGGAGACCGAAGCGGCCTGGAGCGGGTTCTTCGCCGGGTCGCCTTGGTAGACGACGATCTTGATGGCGTCTTTGGTGACGCCGTCGGCGGTGGCACCGCCGTTGTCACCGCTGAACTGCTTCGCACAGGGCGCCGCATAGTTCCACGGGATCTTGATCTTGCCGAGCTTGGTATCGCAGTGCGGACCCCAGTTGGTGGTGGTGTCGGCCTTGTCGAACAAGGTCCATGGCGCCTTGCCGCTCGTGGTGGCTCCGGAGCCGGTTGTGGTCGTGGTTTCTGACTTCTTGTCGTCACCACTCGAGACCGCGAAGATGATCGCGATCACTGCCACGATCGCCACGATCACCGCCAGCGGGCCGTAACGCTTTGCCGCGCTCGGTCGATTGGCGCCGCCAGTACGGCCTTGAGTCGGTTCCATAGTTTCCCCCTAGTTCCGGTCGCCCGAACGAGCGATCGCGGCTTCGTTGTCTCCCAGGTACGAGGCCACGACCACGGGGTCGTGTACCACCTCCTGGGGTGGACCCATCGCTATCACGGCGCCGAGATCCATCGCGATCATGCGATCAGATACCGAGGACAGCAACGGAAGGTCGTGTTCGATCACGAGCAGGCTCGCGCCGAGTTGGTCACGAATCTTGAGCATCAATGGACCGAGCGCCTCGGACTCACGCTGCGCGATTCCGCTCGACGGCTCGTCGAGTAACAAGACGGTGGGCTGGTGAGCGAGGACGCACGCAAGGTCGACGATGCGCCGGCTGCCCGTCGATAGTTCGTGCGTGAACTTGTCCCGGAACGCTTCGAGGCCCATGAACTCGATCAGTTGCTCCACGCGTTCGTAGACCGCAGCTTCGGAGTCGATGACGGCGGGGAGGTAGAGCGCCGCCGCAATGGGGTCCTTCACCGCGACGCTGCACTCGAGTGCGACCGCGATGGTCTCGCGCACCGTCAGGGCGGGGAAGAGGCGACCATCCTGGAACGATCGCCCGAGTCCGAGGCGCGACCGGACCTGGGCGGGCCGCTCCGTGAGGTCGTAGGTCTCGCCGTCGTTGGCAGCCATCAGCACCCGACCGCCGTCGATCGGAAGGAACCCCGATATCGCATCGAAGAGCGACGTCTTTCCCGCACCATTGGGGCCAATGAACCCGACGATTTCCCCGGCGCTAATCGTGAGCGACACATCGTCAAGTGCCACGACCCCGCCGTACCGCTTCCTCAGACCACGGACTTCCAGCCGATCGATACTCTCGCCCTCGGTTGACGCATCTCCATTGACCGTGGGTCGAAGAGTTGTGGTCGCCGGGGATGCTGGTGCAGTGTTCGCTGCGGTGCTGTTCTTCGAAGCGGCGCCTTCGAGGAAGACCGAACGCAGCACATCGGGTCGGTCCAAGAGTTCGGCGGTGGGACCGTGGAACCGGATCTCTCCCTTCTCCATGAAATAGGCGGTCTCCGCGATCGTGAGCGCAACGTTGACCGATTGCTCCACGAGGATGATGGTCGTCCCGGAATCCCGTAGTTCACGAACGATCCCGAGCAGCTGACCGACGACCGCTGGTGCCAGGCCGAGCGAGAGTTCGTCGATCATGAGGAGGCGGGGCCGTTCGATAAACGCCATGCCGAGGGTGAGCATTTGTTGTTGTCCACCCGAGAGGTTGCCCGCGGCTTGATCAAGGCGGTCGCGCAAGACGGGAAAGATGTCGAGGACGTGTTCGGTTGCTTTGGCGACGCGGGCCTTGTCCTTGCGGTGCAGCCAACCTGCGAGTCCGAGGTTCTCTTTGACGGTCAGGGCCGGGAACACGCCTTGACCTCCCGGAACCATCGTGACACCGCGGCCTGCGGTCTCATTCGGCGGGGTGTAGGTCATGTCGCGGCCATCGAAGATGATGGAGCCGTCGGCGGGTTCAACGAGACCGGCGATCGCCTTCAGCAAGGTCGACTTCCCCGCACCGTTGGTCCCGAGGAGTGCGACGATCTCCCCCTCGTCAATATCGAAATCGACGTTGAAGAGCACCTGCACGTTGTCGTACTTCACATTGATGCCGCGGCAGAGCAGCATCTTGACCCGGCCTTGGCGCCGCTCGAACAACACCTCCGAAAGAGCAGCGGCCTGCCCCCAAACCCTCCGGATGTCGCGGTCGATCTCCAGTCCGGAACTCGCGATGAGGGCCGAACCGAGGAGGAAGATCGGCACGTTGATGAGGATGGCCGCGCGCAGCCCGATCGAGTCCGCGAGCGCACCGATGATGAGATAGATGACGATCCCCGGGAGAATGAACAGCGACGCCGCGGCGTAACCGAACGAACGAACCTTGGGCGGAATCGTGAGCGACAACATCACGAAGATCACCGGGGAGATGAGCACCGCGCCCGCCACGAGGAGCGCGTTCAGCCCGATTGCGATTCCGAGGTTCGGGCTCAACGCGAACCCGGCCCATGCCACCGCCACACCGACACTCACCGCGGCGATGAAGCGAGGAATCAGCGCAGGTCCGCGCAGCAAGAGGCGGGTCGCGATCGGCGCGCCGATCATCAGCGCGATGAGCTGAGCCGGGGCGAGGGCCGCCGCGATGTATCCGCGTTGCGCGGTCCCGACATGGAAGATCTTCGTGTAGAAGAGGCTGCTCATCTCACCCAGACCGATGAAGGCCGTCGCGAGGAACGGGAGCGCGTAGAAGATCCGCCGCAACGTGCCAACGTTCCAGACGATGCGCCACGACTCTGCGAACGAAGGCGGAACCTCCTCGGTGGCGATGCTTTCTTCCGAAGCGCCCATCGCGGCTCGCTCGTAGTGACCGCGGACCGGCTCACGGAGTCGGGTTGCGAGGAGCACCATGATCGCAGTGGGGATGGCGAACAGGATGAAGGGAACTCGCCAACCGAACGCGGCGCCGACTGGCCCCGCGATGAGCGGTCCGATGCCCGCACCGACCGCGAGGGCGGCTCGGTGAAGGGAGAACACGCCGTTGCGGGCCTCGAAGGGGTAATAGTCCGCGAGGAGCGAGTTGTGGGTGGGGGCGTTCGCGGCTTCACCCAGCTGCGATCCGGCTCGAGCGATGAACATGATCCACGTGGTCGTGGCGAAACCGGTGAGCAGAGAGAACGCACCCCAGATCACTCCACCGAGGATCGCGATGGGAACCCGCTTGCGCCGGTCGGCGAGAAAGCCGATCGGGACCGCGAGCAGAATTGCGGCCGCGCCAACCAGGCCCACGAGTTGAATCGCGTCGCCGATGGTGAGGTTGAGATCCTTCGCAATGTCGGGTAGCAGGACCCGGAATGCGGTCTTGTCGAACTGGTCGACCGCGGTGAGTCCAAACAGGACGAATATCGGGTAGAGCGGTGCGCCGCCGCCGAGGGAGCGCGCCCAATAGCGGAGCCGACCAACGCCGTCGGGCCGAGCCACCGCGGTCATGGGGCGACCTCGGAGATCGCTTCGCCAACCGGTTGGTTTTCGGCTGCGCTAGTGGGCAACGGGGTTGCGCCATGGGGGAGCGCGACCGCTTCCGACGATTCGGTCTCCACGCGCCGGTCCGCCAGCAAGCTCGGGACCACAATGCCGCGCCGACCGGCGACCCAACGCAGGTAGGCGTCCCGGGCCCGGACCAGTGCGGCGCCGAGACCACCAGGCAGGAGCCACAGCACCAGCACGACCCCGGCACCGCTGGCGATCAACTGCCAGTTGCCGGGTAGGAAGTACTGCGCGCCTCGGATATAGAACGCCCCGAGGACTGCACCAGGGATCGAGCCCAAGCCGCCGATGACGACCGTCGAGAACGCGATGAGGCTCTCGCTCGGGTGGTAAGGGGCGGTGCCGAGCCCGTTTTGTTCATGCACGAAGAGCACACCCGCGACTGCGGCCATGAATCCGGAGATTGCGAATGCGACCACGGTGGTGCGCACTGCGTCGATGCCATAGGAGCGCGCCGCGCTTTCATTCTCGCGAATCGCAACGAGGGCTCGGCCGGTGCGGCTCCGGCGGATACCGCGGGCGGCCAACATCATGAGGCCGAGCACCACCAGCGAGAAGTAGTAGAAGCTCGTCTCCGACTTGATGCTGATGACGCCGAAGATGTCGGGTCGCTCGATGCGTGAATCGGGGAGCCAGCCACCGAAGAACTCGCGGTTCAGGATGTAGGTCTGGGTCACGAGGGCAAAGGCCAGCGTGATGACGGCCAGCGTGAGTCCTCGTCGCCGAATCGCCGGGTACCCGATGACCACGGCAACGGCCGCGCCGACCAACCCGGCAACAAACATCGCCAACGAGATGTCCCAACCCTCGTTCGAGGTCAGTGCACCTCCGACTGCTCCGCCGATAGCCATGAACGCCACTTGACCAAGGCTCACTTGGCCGGCCCACCCGGTGAGGACCACGAGGGAGAGCGCAACCATCGAGAAGATGGCCATGACGCTCGCAAGACTCAACCGCGATTCGGCGAGAAACGCCGGAAGTGCAATCAGCGCGCCGATGATCACGAGCCCTACGCCCCAGAGCGCGAATCGAACCTCCGGGAGCCGGGCGATCTCGGGAGGAACGCGCTTGACTTCGCCGACTGCTTTCCACGTACTGACGTCGCCGGCGCGGGTGGTACTGGCGCGCTTGGCGAACAGCAGCGCAATCAGCACAATGAGGAACAGGGCGACATCGTTGAACGCCGGGCGGTTCCCGGACTGGAATGTGTTGCACTGGTCGAGGATCCCGATCGCGACCGATGCGATCGCGATGGTCGGGAAGCGCTCGAAGCTGCCGATCACTGCCGCGCCGATGGCTTGAATCAAGAATGCCGGCCCGAGGGCTGATCCGATCGGCAGGCCGACGGTCCCCGCACGGAGAAAGATCGCGATGAAGGCCAGGGTCGACGCGATGATCCAGACGATGGTCTGCACCCGACCGACCGGAATGCCCAACATCGCGGCTCGGTCGGATCGTTCGGCGGCGGCGCGTACCGCAGTACCGGTCTGCGACTTGGTGAGAAACAGCGTGAGCGCGACGAGGCAGAGCGGGACCGTCACGAGTGTGACGATGTCGTTGGCGTTGAAGATGGTCCCGCCGAACGACCAGTTGATCGTGAACGGTGGTGCCAACCGTTGTCCCAGCCCGCTCAGCGTGTCGCCACCGAGCCACCCGGGAATCCCGAATGCGATGTACAGCAAGATCTGGGAAACACCGATGGTGGCGACAGTCAAAATCAGGCGCGGAGCGTTGCGGAACCGTCGAATGACGATGAGTTCGGTGAGCGCGCCGAGCACCAGCGCGCTGGTGAGCCCGACGATCGCGCCGAGCCAATAGTTCCAACTGAACCCGAGTACGAGCATCACGGTGAGCGTGGCTGGCGCGACCCCCAGATCGGCCGCGGCGAAGTTGATGACGCGGTTCGACCGGTAGACCAGTGCGATGCCCAGTGCGATGAGCGCAATCCGGCCGCCCACGAGCGCGCCGTTGAGGATGATGCCCAGCGGTGCCGGGTACGGGTACACGGTGACCGCGAAGGTAACGATCCCGAGGGGGATCAGCCACGCGAGGGCTTTGCGAATATTCGCGTCGGGGATATAGCGGAGCGCGAGCGCGTTCATGGGAGCACTCCGCACCATTCAGTTTGGTGTGCTTCCCCCCGGAACACTGGCGCTGACCCTAGACAGTTCGACAAGGCGAGTGGGGCCGGGTCATGCCGGAGTTCCCGAGATGAAGTCGTTGACGACGGCGGCGAGTTCGGGCCCACGGTCTTCCTGCAGGAAGTGGCCGCCTCCGACAATGGTGGTGTGCGGCTGACCGACGGTGCCCGGGATCTTGGCGCGAATCGGAACATCGCCGCCGCCGGTGACGGCGTCGCCGTCGGAGAAGGCGGTTAGGAACGGTCGGTGGAAACTCGAGAGCACTTCCCACGCGGCGCGGTTCGGCGCCGCAGCCGGATCGTCGGGCGATGTCGGCACGAGGAGCGGAAACTGTCGGGCACCTTCCTTGTAGGTCTCGTCGGGGAATGGCGCGTCGTAGCCGGCGATCACCGCTTCGGAGAGGTCGGTCATGCAGCCACCGTTGATGATGCGCCCCGTGGGGAACGGCTCGACCTCTTGGGAGAACTTCTGCCAAGCGAGGAACGCATCACCCGGAGGTTGGTCTCCGGTGGGGAGAAACGTATTGGCGGCCACGACCCTCCGAAAGCGGTCCGGCATTGCCGCGACGAGCCGTAAACCGATGAGACCGCCCCAGTCCTGACAGACGAGCGTGATGCCGCTGAGTTCCAGGTCGGTCAGCCACGCGACCATCCAGTCGACGTGGCGTTGGTAGGTGTACTCGGTGCGGGGAGTGGGCTTGTCCGAGCGTCCGAAGCCCACGAGATCGGGAGCAACGACCCGATGGCCCGCTGCCGCGAGGATCGGGATCATATGGCGGTACAGGAAGCTCCACGAAGGCTCACCGTGCATCAGTAGGATCGTTTCGGCCGCGTCGGCGGGGCCCTCATCGACATAGTGAATCCGGAGGTCGCCGTCCCCGTTTCCCTGTGGAACCTTGCGGTAGTGGGGGGCGAATGGGTAATCGGGGAGGCCAACGAACCGATCGTCGGGCGTGCGCAGTACGTCCATCAAGGATCCATCACTTTTCGTCGAGCAGGCGGTTGGTGGCGTGGAGCACAATCTCGCGAGCGGCGTTAACCGAAAGCCCCTGGCCGCGCAAACTGTCCCACGCTTCGGGACTCATCAGCAGCGTCACGGCGCCGAGCGCGATGTCATGGTCGTCGCGGCCAATGAGTTCGGAACCGAAGAGGCGTTCAATGTCGTAGCGGGCCACCTCGCGACCCAAGCGGAGGACCTCGGCGAGGGCAGGGGATTGGGGTGCCCAAAGCTCGGCCGCCCTTCGGATGGTGCCGAACTGCTCATGGATCGCGATCCGTTGGTCCACCGCGGCCGCGGTTCGCTGGTCGAGCGGGAGGGCATCGTCGATGGGTGCCAACAATGCGGCCATGCGTTCGAAATGGCGGTCGGCCGCGGAGCGGAACAGGTCGTCAAGGTCCTCAAAATGTACGTAGACCGACCGAACCGAGATCCCGGCCCGGTCGGCGATCTCACGAGCGGTCGGCCGAGTGCTGCCGGCGTTGGCGAGTTCGAGGACCGCGTTCACCACGGAGTCGCGGGTGCGCTGTGCTCGGGCGGAGCGGCCGTCGACGGCCGGGGCACTTGTCATCGGGCGGCACGGTAGAGGTAGTTGCACGCAACGTGCAACGGCGCTTCCCGTGGCAGCCGAGAACTCAGGGAGCGAACGGCGTGCCCGCGCGGGCTCGGAGTTCGTACTTGAGCACCTTGCCGGTGGCGTTCAGGGGGAGCTGATCCACAATTTCCACTCGGCGGGGCACCTTGAAGTTGGCCATGTATGCCCGGCTCCAGGCCGTGATCTCCGCGGCGGTCGTGTGCGCTCCGGGGCGCAACACCACGAAGGCCATTCCGACCTCGCCCATGCGATCATCGGGGATTCCGATCACTGCGACCTGTGCGATCGCGTCGTTGTGCAACATCAGATTCTCGATTTCCGCCGGGTACGCGTTGAATCCGCCGACGATGAACATGTCCTTGGTGCGGTCCGTGATCTTGAGGTACCCACGAACATCCATCACGCCGATGTCGCCGGTGTGGAGCCAGCCGTCGGCATCGATGGTGGCCGTGGTTTCTTCGGGATCGTCGAAGTACCCGAGCATGACGTTGTAGCCACGGACCACAACTTCGCCGGGCTCGCCGGCCGGTTGTTCGGTACCATCGGGGTCGACCACGATCACTTCAACGTCAGGAATCGCACGGCCGCTGGTGGTGGCGATGGTATCGGGGTCGTCATCGAACCGACACATGGTCGCAATGCCGCAAGCCTCGGTCAGCCCGTACCCCGTGATGATCGTCTCGAAAGTGAGTTCGTCGCGCATGCGCACGATGAGTTCCACGGGAATCGCGGCCGCGCCGGTGACCGCAAGCCGGAGGGTCGAGAGGTCGTAGTCGGCCCGGCGTGGGTGATCCAGAATGGTGTGGAACAGCGTTGGGGGACCGGGCAACATCGTGATGTGCTCGCGGGTCACGCGCTCGAGCACCTGGTCCACGTCGAACACAGCTTGGGGATGAATCGTCGCGCCCGTCAGGAGCGCGCTCAGCCAACCGGCCTTGTAGCCGAACGCGTGGAAGAACGGATTGACGATGAGGTAGCGGTCACCGTCGCGCAGGCCAACAACGTCGCTCCAGGCCTGGAACGCCCGGAGGTTGGCACCGTGGGTGGTCATGACGCCCTTCGGGTTTCCGGTAGTGCCCGAGGTGAACAGGATGTCGGACAGGTCGTCCGTGGAGACGGCATCCGCGCGCTCGGTCACCGTGGATTCGCTGACGTGGGCACCCGACGCGAGGAACGCATCCCAGCTGCTTGGGCCGGTGGTACGCAGCGTGACGACCGCACGAACCTCCGGGAGATCGGTGGCGATCTCGACGGCACCGGCGAGCATGCCTGCGTAGTCGGTCCCCAGAAATTCTCCCATCGTGATCAGGACCTTTGCTCCGCTGCGGCCGAGGATGTACGCGGCCTCTACTCCCTTGTACCGGGTGTTGAGCGGAACGAGCACTCCGCCGGCGAGGTGAATACCAAGCGCGGCCGGGATCCATTCCCATACGTTGGGCGCCCAGATCGCGACCCGATCACCCGACTCCACGCCGAGTGCGATATACGCCGCCGCGGCGCGCCGGGCGACTCGCTCGAGCTCGGCCCACGAGACCACGGCTTCGCCGTCGTAGATCGCCGGGGCCTCGCCGCGAGTTGTCGCCGCGTGGTGCAGCAACTTCGGGATGGTTCCCCATTCGATATCCGCGCGTGCCACCTGGTGCTCCTCGGTCAGATTCCGCCGGAGGATACCGCCGGGCGATTATTGCTGGGCGCCAAGCAGGTTCGTTCCGTACGATCTCGGCGATGGGCGCACTTGATGTTGATACCGCCGTGGTCGGCGCTGACGGTCGGTTCACCGGTCAGATCACACGTGACTGGGAGATCTGGGGACCGAATGGCGGGTTCCTCGCTGCCTTAGCGTTGCGGGCGGCCGGTGCTCATACCGATCTGCGGCGACCGGCTTCGTTCTCCTGTCATTTCCTCGGTGTGGCGGATTTCGACACGGTCGAGTTGTCGGTGCGGACGTTGCGACGGACGAAACGGGTGGAATCCATCGGAGTGTCGATGAGTCAGCGCGGTGCGCCGATTCTCGAAGCGATGACTTGGGTGGTCGGCGAGGTGGATGGCCTCGAGCACGCTGCGTGGACGATGCCCGACGTGCTTGGCCCGCAGTCGTGTCCGACCGCGGGCGAGCGGATGGCGGCCGCGGGTATCTCCCCGGGACCCCAGTTTGCATTTTGGGACAACCTCGAGTTTCGGCCCTGCGACTGGATCGACGATTGGGACAACCGCCCGGCCGGGGAGTTCCACGAGAACGCGTGGTACCGGTTTCGGCCTACGGCAACCTTCGACGACCCGTTCGTCGATGCCGGTCGCTCGCTCTTGGTGCTCGACACGGTGCTCTGGCCGGTCGCCATGCGTGGGCATCCCGACAACACCGATTGGTACGCGCCGAGTATCGACGTGCAGGCGCGTTTCCACGCGCTCGATCCGTCGAGCGAGTTTCTCTTGACCGATGCCCACTCGCCGTCGGCTGGCGACGGATTGGTATCCGGTGTCGGCTCGGTGTGGTCCGAGTCGGGCGTGCTGCTCGCGACGGGCGGTCAGCAGATGCTGTGTCGACCCCGTGCGCTGAATCCCAACCCCGAGCAACGCCCCTGAGTCCACGGTCCGAGTACGCGGATCGAATGGAGAAATATCGACCCGTCGCCGGCAACCTCTACTCTGACAACTCGTCAGATCTGTGGTGCGAGTGCGCGGAGGTTGTGATGTTCGACGTAGTGGTGAAGGGCGCGACGGTCGTGGACGGTACGGGTGCTTCGGCTCGCCAAGCCGACGTCGCAGTACAGGACGGGCTCATCGTCGAAGTGGGTGATGTCGAGGGAAGTGCGCAGCGCGAGATTGACGCCGGCGGCCTCATGGTGACGCCGGGGTTCGTCGATCCGCACACCCACTACGACGCACAGCTCTTCTGGGATGCCAGCGCGTCGCCGAGCAATGTGCACGGGGTGACCACCGTGATCGGCGGCAACTGCGGCTTTACGCTCGCGCCGTTGCACGCGGAGGATGCCGACTACCTCCGGCGCATGATGGCCAAGGTCGAGGGGATGCCGCTGACCGCGTTGGAACACGGCGTCGAATGGGACTGGGAAACCTTTGCGCAATATCTGGGCCGACTCGATGGCAAGGTGGCGGTGAACGCGGGCTTCCTTGTGGGCCATTGCGCGTTGCGGCGCTACGTGATGGGCGCGGAAGCGGTGGGTCGGGAAGCCACCGACGCCGAGATCGAAGCGATGGTGCGCGAGTTGCACACTGCGATCGACGCCGGTGGTCTGGGCTTCTCCACCACGCTGTCGAAGACTCACTCGGACGGTGACGGCCAGCCTGTCGCGTCCCGGTGGGCGAGCGAGGCTGAGGTGCTCGCGTTGTGCGCGGCCGTCGGCGACCATGAGGGCACGTCGCTCGAAGCAATCATCGACGGCTGTCTCGATCAGTTCGACGATGACGAGATCGATCTCCTCGCTCGCATGTCGGCTGCCGGAGGCCGACCCCTGAACTGGAACGTCTTGACGGTCGACTCCCGAGTACCCCAACGCGTGCCGCGCCAACTTTCGGCCGCGGATCGCGCCCGCGAACTCGGGGGACGGGTGGTGGCGTTGACCATGCCAGTCCTGGTGCCCATGAACATGAGCTTTCTGAGTTACTGCGCACTCAACATGCTGCCCGGGTGGGGCGACGTGTTGAACTTGCCGGTGGCGGATCGAATAGCGAAGCTCAAGAACCCCGAGACTCGTGAATGGATGAATGCCCGCGCGAACAGTGAGGAGGCGGGGGTGTTCCGTCGTCTCGCCGATTGGACGAACTACGTCCTCGGCGACACGTACTCGGCGGCCAATGAGGGGCTCAAAGGTCGGACGGTGAAAGCCGTGGCCGCGGAACGCGGGACGGATCCATTCGCGACGTTGATCGACATCGTGGTTGCCGATGATCTCCGCACGATTCTCTGGCCGATTGCACCCGACGGCGACGCCGCGTCATGGGACCTCCGCAAAGAGGTGTGGGAGGACCCGCGCGCAATGCTCGGAGGGTCCGACGCCGGCGCGCACCTTGACCGCATGTGCGGCGCCCCGTACACCACGCGATTCTTGGGCGACATGATCCGGGACCGCCAACTGGTCTCGGTGGAATCGGCGGTGCAGATGATCACCAGCGATCCGGCCCGCCTGTTCGGGCTTCGAGATCGCGGTGTGCTCGCGACTGGGCAACGAGCCGATTTGGTGGTGTTCGACCCCGCCACGATCGGATCGGAACACGCCACGCTCGTCGCGGACCTTCCTGGTGGTTCCGCGCGGCTGACCGCGGGCGCGTACGGAATAGAGCACGTGTTGGTCAATGGAGTTGAGACGGTCACCGCAAATGCCGCGACCGGCGCTACGCCGGGAACGATTCTGCGGTCGGGCCGCGATACCGCGACAGTGTCGACGCGCTGAGCGTGCCTACGATGGCCAGGTCCAGAGGAGGACCCATGATCAATCGCAAATGGCTCGGAGCGGTAGTGGGCGTTGCGGTGCTCGCGAGCGCGTGTGGAAGCAGCAGCGGTAGCAAAGGTGGCGGGGTCTATGGCTCAACTCCCACGAAGCCGTCGAAGTCGGCGAGTTCGAGTACCGCAGCGGCGCCCGCGGGGCAAACTACATTGCAACTCGCCGACACCACACTCGGGAAGGTTGTTGCTAACTCCAAAGGCATGGTCCTCTATCTCTACGTGCCGGACGGAACGTCTCCCACCTCGAAAGTCCCCGCCGGGGTCCTGGCGGCCTGGCCGCCGCTGAAGGCGACCGAGTCGGTCACGCTGGGTGCGGGGCTCACGAAGAAGGCGGCCACGCCTGAGCAGGCGAACGGCGAGAAATGGGTGAGCTACAACGGCCACCTGCTCTACACGTTCACGGGTGACGCGGCGCCGGGTGATGTGAACGGCAACGCGTTGGGCGATGTTTGGTACGCCGTTACCGCGGCGGGCGAACCGGTCCAGTCGTAGAGCCGAAGGTCGTCGGTCGATGCCCGTGAGGCTGGCGCCCGACTTCACACACGCTCGTCAGGGGTTTCTCGACGCCGCTCTCGCCGCCGGGGGAGCGATCACAACGTTCGATCATCCAGAACGTGGACCGGATGGCGCCGCGCTGGCTACTGACGTCGCCACCTTCGGTGCCCAGGATGCCGCGAACCGACTCCTTCTGATCTCCGGTACCCACGGCGTGGAAGGCTTTGCCGGGAGCCTGTGCCAGACGAGTTGGCTCCGCGACGGTGTGCCCCTACCCGGCGATCTTTCCGTGACGATGATTCACGCGATCAACCCGTATGGCTTCGCGTGGATCCGGCGGGTGAACGAAGACAACGTGGACCTCAATCGCAACGGCATCGACTTCGACGATGCGCTCCCCGACAATCCCGGCTACGACGAACTTGCCGCCGCCCTGGTCCCCGCCGTCTGGGACGACCAAGTCCGACAGGCGACCGCGGAAACGTTGCTCGAGTTCGCGGGTCGCAATGGATTCGATGGTCTCCAAGCCGCAGTGAGCAGTGGGCAGTACCACCATCCGACCGGAATTTTCTTCGGCGGTCACGCGAGAGTCTGGTCCCATCACACGTTGGAGCGGATTGTGCGCGAACGTCTCTCCGGCGCCCGCAGCGTCGCAATTCTCGACCTCCATACCGGGCTGGGCGAACGGGGTCACGGCGAACTCATCGCGAGTCATCCCGACCGTGCCGGGAAGGCGCGCCTCGATACCTGCTTCGACGGCTACCTGATTCCGAGCGAGGGGACGTCGGTTTCGGCCGACGTCCGTGGCGATGTGCTCGACGCGATAGAGACCTGGTTGCCGGGGGTGGGCGTTGCAGGAGTGGCGATCGAGTGGGGGACCGTCGACATCGTGGCGGTGTCCGACGCGTTGCGCGCCGACGCTTGGCTCCATGGGTATTCGGATCCGCAAGGACCGGTGGCGCCGGCCATCAAGGAACAGCTGCGCGCCGCATTTGCTCCTGATGACGCAACGTGGGCCGACCAGGTGCTCGAGCGCTTCGTCGGGGTTCGCGATCGCGCGATCGCTGGACTGACCGAGGGTTAGTTCCGGCTAGGTCGAGATGCTGGCTCGGGTTGGAACCCGGCCCACGCGGCTGGGAATGACCGAGAGTGTGCGACGCCGTTCTTCGGCTTCGCCCGCGCGACCCATGACGACGATCACGATTCCCAACGCCGTGAGCACCGACGCCGGAACCACCAGCCAATCTCCGGTGGCGAGCACGATCCCGATGACCCCGATCCAACCTCCGAGTGGAAGCAGTGCGAGGTTGGGGAGCGCCCAGAACACGAGGATGGTGATCAGACCGGTCGTGATGAGCCAGCGCCCAATGCGCATCACCGCTCGGCCGCGATGGGGCGCGATTCCCAGTCCGACGCCGATGAGGAGCACCGCGAGTGCGCCGAGTGCGCCGGCGACAGCTTTCATGAAGTCGAGGGTCGGCCGGAGGTCGGGGATGTCGTCACTCGCGATCTGTAGCGAGAAGTCCGGCGGCGCCTGGGCGCCGGTGGAAGCGATTGCCTGTTGCACGAGGGCAGGGTCGAGCACGATGTCACCCGTGGTTCCGCGCACCAAGTGTTGATAGATCGGCACGAGTGCGGTGGCGAACGCCTGCTGGAACGCGGGGGATTCCACCGCCTTGCGGCCGATGTCGTTCGAACGGATCAAGTCGGCCGGTGAACTCGCCGCGGAATGCGGTACGAACGCCTCGGCGATCTGACGAGCGAAGATCTCGCGAACCGGTTCACTCCGCGCGATGCTGTATGCCTCGTTGAGAATGGTGCGCTCGTCGCGCGCGGTCGAGGACACGGCCCACGCCGCGCCCGCCGTCACCCCGCAGATCAAGCCTGCGACGAGGACGAGCACGGGGGAGACGCGCCGGGTGACCATGGTGGGTACATCGACAGAACGACCGCAGGAGTTGACGGTTTTTGCTGCGAAAATGAAATGCCCCCGGGGCGACCGGCGGACCGGGCAGGGTGGCCCGCAGCCTGCTCCCGGGGACCCACCCATTGTGCACGATGAGCCGACGAATTCCTAGTCACGCGGAGAATATTTTCTGAGCCTTGGGCTCCCGTTGGGTCTCGCCGTGCGTGGCTAGCCTCCGCGAGGTGGACGCAGCCGGGATTCCAGATGGCATGGCCGCGCTCGAAGTGCAGTTGACTGCGTCGGGCGGCTTCTTTGAGGTGACGACCGCAGTGGTGGGCGGCGAATCGATGACGGTGTTTGCCAACCGCCTTACCAACCTTCGGGATGCACTCGTGGCTGCGGAGGCCTTCGACGATCGCGAGTACGTGGTGTTCTGTGACCGCGACACGCGACGCGTGGTCACCCACCGTGAGCATCAGCGCGCGGTGGCGTCGGTCGCCCGGGTCCTGCGTGAGGAATACGGTGTCGGTCCCGGCGATCGAGTCGCGATTCTCGCGGCGAACTGCCCCGAATGGATTGTGGCGTTCTGGGCGACGATCAGCTTGGGTGCGATCGCGGTGGGGCTCAATGGTTGGTGGGTGGGTGACGAAATCCGTTACGGCATCGCGGATTGTGACCCCGCCTTGCTCATCGCCGACCGCAAACGGCTCGAACGTCTCGGTGGCGAAGACCCGGGGGTTCCGACGCTGGTGATCGAGGACGAGTTCGAGCGCGCGTGGAATGCCTATCCGGATGAGCCACTGCCGACCCAGCCCATTGCCGAGGACGACCCTGCACTGATTCTTTACACGAGCGGAACCACGGGACGGCCCAAGGGCGCGGTGAACACGCATCGCAACGTGCTCGCCGCCATCGGAATCTCATTCTTTCATGGAGCACGGATGGCCATGAGCAAGCGGGGAGCGGCGAGCGGAGTCCCGGTCTGTCAGTTGGTCACGTACCCGCTGTTCCACGTTTCCGGTCTCCACATGGGTGCCATCGCGTTCATGATTTCCGGAACGCGCTCGGTGTGGACCCTCGGTCGGTTCGATCCCGAGGTGGTGATGGGCCTGATTCAGGACGAGGGGATTACTGGCTGGTCGTACACGGTGACGATGTTGCACCGAGTGATTCATCACCCTCGCTTGGCGGAGTACGACCTCACCGGGTTGCGTCAAGGCGGTGGCGGTGGCTCGGCGTTCTCGCCCGCGCTCTTGGAAAAGGCACGCGAGGCGATCCCGAACCTGCGCGGGGCCATGGGCGTGGGGTACGGACAGACGGAGTGCGCCGCGTTGGCGACGATCAACGCGGGAGATGAACTGGTTGCCTTTCCCGAGTCGGCCGGCCGGCCGTTGCCGACGGTGCAGCTGACGATTCGCGATGTCTCCGACGATGGTGTGATGGGCGCGGCGCTGCCCGACGGAGAAGACGGCGAGATCCTCCTGCGCGGTCCCATGGTGATGCCGGGATATTGGGGCAGACCCGAGGAGACCGCGGCCACCATTCTGGCGGGCGGATGGCTTCGAACCGGCGACATCGGACACATAGAAGGCGGGCGCCTCTACCTCGCAACCCGCAAGCGCGATCTCATCCTGCGCGGCGGTGAGAACATCTACCCAATCGAGATCGAAAACCGGTTAGAGGCACATCCTGCGGTCGCAGAAGTTGCCGTGATTCCGGTGGATCATGAAGCGCTCGGCCAGGAGGTCAAGGCGGTCATCGTGGCGATGCCGGACATGACCGCAACGCCCGAGGAACTCTCGGCCTTTTGTGCGGAGACGCTTGCCTATTTCAAGGTCCCGACGCACTGGGAGTTCCGCACCGAGCCGCTGCCCCGAAACGCCACGGGCAAAGTCGTGAAGGCCGTGTTGATGGACGACGCCGATTTGCAGTTCGCGGAGGAATGACCATGGCCCTGGATCTGTCCGAGTTGGTTGCAGCCGGCCACACCGCGCTCGTGTTGCAGGAGGTGCAGAACGGTGTAGTGGGCGAACCGTCGGTGTTGCCCGAGCTCGCGGCGTCCGGCGCGCGCGTCGGGTTGATCGAACACTGTGCTGCGCTCGCGGCACGTGCCCGCGAGATTGGGGTACCGGTGTTTCATTGCACGGCGGAGACCCGTTCCGATCTCGTTGGTGCGAACCGCAACGCGCGTCTGTTTGCCGGGGTGCGCAAGGCTGCGGTACAGCTGGCGCCGGGATCGGACGCGGTGGGAGTCCCCGCGGCGATCGGCGTTGATGCGCGCGATGTGGTGTTGGGTCGCCATCACGGCCTTGGTCCGATGACGGGGACGCAGCTCGATCCGATGTTGCGCAACTTGGGGGTGACCACGATTGTGGGCGTCGGCGTATCGGTCAACATCGGGATGACCAACTTCGCGTTCGACGCGGTGAACCGCGGCTACCAATTCGTGATGCCCACCGACGCGGTTGCCGGAGTGCCCGACGATTACGCGGCGGCGGTCATCGCGAACACGCTCTCGCTCGTGGCGACCTTGACCCTGACCGGCGCGGTGCTCGCGGCCTGGCGATAGGCCGATGAAGCTGCTGCTTTGAGGCTTGATCTGGGGTCCCAGATGTCCATGGGCCATCGGCGGTTACACCCCGCCGCCGTCATCGCGCTGATCCTCGTTTCGACGGCTGCCTGTGGCGGCGAAGATGGAGCGGCCAGCCGAAACTGTTCCAGTAGTCGTGCGTGCGCGGCGACGACACCTCAGCGGGTGCGCTCAACGCCATGGGCGAAATGTGGGGCTGCCGGAAGGGTGAAGGAAACGAGGGTCCGGCTGAAGGTGGTTGGCGAGAGCCTGGTGGTTTCTTGGGACGCGCCCCCGGCGCCGTCGCAAGCGGATGAGTCCGTTGGTCTGATCGTGACAATCACACCGAAGCTTTACGATTTGAGCTTTTCGCGGGTAGGGCCAAACAGCGGTGCCTATCGCAGCCTGTTCCAATTTGTGCCCACACCAGTACAACGTGACCTGCATACGGCGTTCTTCAATGGGAGAAGACGGTCATCGATGTCGGTACCGCTTGCGCTTATGCCACGGATACGCCGTTCGAGTCGATGGCACGCGTCGATCTTGATTCGGGGTGCGACGATTGCTCGGTGCCCATATGGGGAGTCCAGCATGCTGCTCCCCGCGGTACTGGATTGTCACCCGCTTCGCGTCGGGTCTGACGGCTGATCATCTTCGTTCCCGTCAAGCCAGGTTGGTTGAGGGAGTCGTCAGGGAACGAGGCTGACAACTCTGGGCTGTTCCCCTGACCGCCGTCCTGACAGCTCGCTCTGGATCTCTTCGAGGCTGCGACCCTTGGTCTCGGGCACCCGCGAGCGGACGAACAGCACCGAGCCGATGCCCACGGCCGCGTAGAGCCCGAAGGTGGCGGATTCGCCGAGCGCGTCGATGAGGCTGAGGAACGTGAGCGACACCACGAGGTTCCCGATCCAACCCGCCATGGTGGCCAGCGCGTTTCCCGGTCCGCGCACCGGTGCCGGGAAGATCTCCGAGATGACGATCCACACGATCGGCCCGAGCGAGAAGGCGAAGAACCCCACGTAGACCCACAACGCACCAATGGTGATCACGCTGGTGATGCCGAAGCCCGAACCGGAGTCGCCAATCGCGAATGCGAAGGTGAGCGCGAGGAGCGCGCCGATCATGCCGATGAGGCCGATGGTCAGCAATGGCTTGCGGCCCACCCGATCCACGAACCGGATCGCAATGAACGTGGACGCAACGTTCACGATGCTCACGGTGATCGAAGCCCAGATGGCAGCGGAGGCGGACCCGAGGCCGGCATCTTGGAAGATGCGCGGTGCGTAATAGATGATCGTGTTGATCCCGGTCAGTTGCTGGATCAGGGCGAGCCCTACCGCGATGATGAGTGCTCGACGCGCGGTCGTCGCTGCGAGTTCCCGCCAGCCGCGCCCTGTCTCACCGGCGCGAGCCTCGTCGATTTCGGCGAGAGATTCCGTGGCCGGTCGGCTTGCATCCATGATGCCGAGGACGGCAACCGCTTCGTCGCGTCGTCCGCGGTCCAGGAGCCATCTCGGTGATTCGGGGAGTCCGCGCAGACCCACCAAGAGGAGGACCGCGGGCGCCACGCCGATCGCGAACATGATGCGCCAGGCCTCGTCGTGCGCAAAGACTTCGTCCACGAGGTACGCCGCAAAAATCCCAATGGTGATCGCAAGTTGGTAGATCGCCACCAGCGATCCCCGCCGAGCCGCGGGTGCGACCTCGGCAATGTAGAGCGGCGCCGCCACGGAGACGATGCCGATCGCGATCCCCACCACAATGCGCGCGGCGTCGAGAAAGGATGCATTCGGGCTGCCCGCCGCGGCGACGGATCCAACGATGAACAGCAGCGCGGAGACGCCAATCGTGTGCCGGCGACCGATGCGGGTCACCAGGCTGCCGGCGATCAGAGACCCGAAAATCGCGCCGATGAGAACACAGGCCACGAGGACCTCGTCGGACAACGACGACAGGTGGAAGTCCTTCTGGATGAAAAGCTGGGCTCCGCCGATGACGCCGGTGTCGTAGCCGAAGAGCGCGCCGCCGAGCCCAGCCAGAAACGCCACGCGTCCTACGGAGGTCCCCGAACCATTGCTCACGGTTCAGCTATCGAACCACCGTCGACCGAACTGAAGGCCCTGCGTCAGCGGATCTGACGGGTCGTCAGATGTAACGTGGCGCCATGTTCAGCCCGGAAGAGTTCCCGAAGATCATTTCCGTCGACGATCACGTGATGGAACCCGCCAACGTATGGGTGGATCGCCTGCCGGAGAAGTTCCGGGAAATCGGCCCCACCATGCATCGGCGCAAGGTGGCGGAGATGAACTTCGTGGGCGGCGTCTTCAGCTACCGCGAATCCGATCCGGGTGAAGATGGCACCTGGTGCGACTGGTGGGACATCGAGGACCTTCGGTACCCGCTCACCCGGGTGATGGCCGCGGCGGGAGTCCCGCGCGAGGAGATCACAGTGAGTCCCATCACTATGGAGGACATGCGCCCCGGCTGCTGGAATCCGGTGGAGCGGCTCATCGATATGGACACCAACTGGGTCGAGGCGTCGCTGTCCTTCCCCACGTTCCCGCGGTTCTGCGGCCAGACGTTCCTCGAGCGCGAAGACAAGGAACTCGCCGACCTCTGCGTGAAGGCGTACAACGATTGGCAGTTCGACGAGTGGTGTGCGGGTTCTGGTGGTCGCCTCATTCCGTTGCCGATCATCCAGCTGTGGGACGCACAGTTGGCCGCCGATGAGGTACGTCGCAACGCGGCGCGCGGCGCCCATGCAGTCTGCTTCAGCGAGATCCCACCGTTCCTCGGGTTGCCGTCGATTCACGACCCGGATCACTACTGGGACCCATTCTTCACGGCGTGTGCCGAGACCGAGACCGTGGTGTCGATGCACATCGGCTCGAGTTCCAAGATGCCGTCGACGTCCGCCGATGCACCACCGGCGGTCAGCTCCACCCTCACCTACATGAACGCGGCGATGTCGCTCACCGACTATCTGATGTCCGGCGTGTTGGAACGCATTCCGGATCTGCAGCTCGCGTTCTCCGAAGGCCAGATCGGTTGGATCCCGTACGTCTTGGATCGGGCCGACAAGGTGTGGGCCGAGAATCGCGGGTGGGGCGGTGTGGCCGACACGGTGAAGGTGCCGCCGAGCCAGGCCTACCGCGAGCACGTCTTCGGGTGCTTCTTCGACGATCCCCATGGCTTGAAATCACTGGATGAGATTGGCGTGGAGACCGTCACCTTCGAAACCGACTACCCCCACTCCGACTCCACCTGGCCGCACTCCCGCAAGGTGGCCATGGACATCATGGCCGACCTCGACGACGCCAGCATCGTGCAGATCGTGCGCACGAACGCCATTCGAATGTTGCGCCTCGACCTCGACGCGTAACCGGCGATGGGCCAGCACCTACTCTTTTCTCCGATCACCGACGCTCCACCCACGCGGCGGCCTTGATGAGCCGTGCCAACCATGAGGACTTCGATCATGAACAGTGACCAGCGGAACGCCATCGCGACCCGTCCGGGATTCATCGCCGCGCTCGACCAAAGCGGTGGAAGCACTCCGAAGGCCCTCGCGCTCTACGGCGTGGAGGAGAGTGAGTACTCCGGTGACGAAGAGATGTTCACCAAGATGCACGAGATGCGGAGCCGGATCATCACGAGTCCGAGCTTCAACGGCGACCGAGTGTTGGGTGCGATTCTCTTCGAGGGCACGATGGACCGTCATATCGACGGCGTGGGGACCGCGGAGTTCCTGTGGTCCAACAAGAAGGTCGTCCCGTTCCTCAAGGTCGACAAAGGTCTGGCCGACGAGGTCGACGGCGCGCAGATCATGAAGCCGATGTCGGACCTCGATGCGCTCCTCGCCCACGCGCTCGAAAAGGGAGTGTTCGGCACCAAGATGCGTTCCGTGATCAAGCTGGCGAACGCCGCGGGCGTAAGTGCCGTGGTGGATCAACAGTTCGATGTCGGCCGCCAGATCATCGCGGCCGGACTGGTTCCGATTATTGAGCCCGAGATCGATATTCACAGCCCGGAGAAGGCCGCCGCCGAGGACCTGTTGAAAGCCGCGATCCTTGCGCAGGTGGGCACCCTCGGTGATGACCAGCAGGTGATGCTCAAGCTCACCTTGCCGGAGACGGACAACTTCTACGCCGAGCTCGTGGACCACCCACGCGTGCTGAAGGTGGTGGCGCTGTCCGGGGGTTACTCCCGCGACGTTGCCAACGCGCGCTTGGCTCGCAACACCGGCGTCATCGCCAGCTTCTCGCGGGCGCTCACCGAGGGTCTGTCGGCGCAGCAATCGACCGCCGAGTTCGACGCCATGCTCGACGCGTCGATCGGCAGCATCTTCGCCGCTTCGACCACCTGAGGACTTCTGTCACGACGGCGCTAGCGCTAGAGGAGTGCGTCTGCGAGCGTGCGCCACTGCGCGCTCGGGACTCCGAAGAAGTCTTCGGCGAGCACCTGAATGCACACATGGTCCGCGCCGGCGCGGTGATGTGCTTCGACCCGGTCTTTGATGGCCGACTCGTCACCCCACACCACGATCGCGTCGACCAGCTTGTCGGACCCGCCGTGCTCGAGGTCGTGATCACCCCATCCCAACCGGCGCAGGTTGTTCGTGTAGTTCGGGAGCGCGAGGTAGGTCTTCATCGCGCGCCGGGCGATGGTCCGGGCCGTGTCCGGGTCGGTCTCGAGTACCACCATCTGCTCCGGCGCGAGGAGTGCATCGGGTCCGAGATGCTCGCGGGCGTACGCCGTGTGCTCGACCGGAACGAAGTACGGATGCGCGCCGGCCGCTCGCTGCGCCGCGAGTTCCAGCATCTTCGGTCCGAGGGCGGCGAGCACGCGTGTGGGCTCGGTGCTCGGCGCGGCCGCGAAGTACGGGGCGCGATCCATGGCATCGAGGTATTCGCGCATCATGGTGAGCGGCGGGCCATACGTGTGACCGCGGAGTCCTTCAACCGCGGGCGCATGACTCACGCCGAGCCCCAGCAGGAATCGATCGGGGTAGGCCTCCGTGAGCGCTTTGTGACCGCACGCCATGGCCAGCGCGTCTCGGCCGTAGATGTTGGCGATACCGGTGGCGACCACGAGCCTGGATGTGGCCCCGAGGTACAACGACGCCGCAACGAGTGGGTCGCGCCCGGCCATCTCCGGGAGCCACAGTGCGCCGTAACCGAGTTCCTCGATCTCCGCCGCGACCTCCCCGGCCTGTCCGGCGGGGAGCCCATCCAACGCATGCGTCCAAAGACCAACTCGGCTCAGTTCCATGGCGTCACTGTATGGGTAGGCGGGGAATGAGAACAGGTTCTAATATCGGTTCACGCAATCGAGTCGGGGGACAAGCGAGTGACTGACGAGTATCAGCTGTTGATCGGTGGGTCGTGGGTCGATGGTGACCACGGCACGTACCCGATCGTGAATCCTGCGACCGAGGAAGTGGTGGGTCGCGCCCCGGAGGCCTCGGCGGCTCAGGCCGAAGCTGCGGCGGGTGCCGCCCGGGAAGCGTTCGATTCGTGGTCCCGCACCACCCCGGAGGAACGCGCCAACCTGCTCGATGCGGCGGGCAAGGCGTTGCACGCGCAGCGCGACGATTTCATTCCGTTGGTGATCGCCGAGACCGGTTGCACCGCAACGGTCGGCAAGGCGATGCAAGTGCCGCAGGCTGCGGTGCGGTTCGGTCGCTACGCCCGGGGTGCATTGGAACCGACCGTGATTCCGTTGCCGCCCCAAGAGGTGGCCGGGACACCGTTGGCGCCCGGCGGAGTGATTGGTGCAATCGCGCGGCGCCAGCCCGTGGGCGTGGTGGCGTGCATCACGTCGTACAACTTCCCGATCGTGAACATGGTGGGCAAGATCGCACCTGCGCTCGCGATGGGCAACACCGTGGTGGTGCGTCCGGCGGGCCAGGACCCGTTGGCCATCATCAAACTGGTTGCGCTCTTGGAACAGGTGGGGTTTCCGTCCGGGGTGATCAACATCGTGGTGGGCTCAACGCCGGAGAGCGGCGAAGCATTGGTTGCATCTTCCAACGTCGACATGGTGAGTTTTACGGGATCGAGTGGGGTGGGCGCGCGCATCGGTGAAGTCGCGGGCGCGGGCATGAAGCGTCAACTCCTCGAGCTCGGCGGCAAGGGTGCCGCGCTGGTGCTCGACGATGCCGACGTGAAGAACGCGGTCGCCATGATCGGTTCGGTGTGGACCTTCCACTCGGGCCAGATCTGCACGGCGCCGACCCGCGCGATTGTGCACCGGTCGATCTACGAACCGGTGGTGGCCGGGCTCGCCAAGATGGCATCAATGCTGAAGGTGGGCGACCCCTTGGAGCGCGACACCGTGGTGGGTCCGGTGATTACCGAATCGCACCGTGATCGCATCGAGGGCTACGTGGCTTCGGGGATCGAAGAAGGCGGCGAGGTGCTGGCGGGCGGTGCTCGGCCGAGCCAGCTGGAGCGCGGTTGGTACGTGGAGCCCACGCTCATCGCAGGGTGTCGCGGCGGGATGCGCGTCGTGCAAGAAGAGATCTTCGGCCCGGTGATCGTGGCGATACCGTTCGACGACGACGACGAAGGCATCGCGCTCGCCAACGGCACCGAGTTCGGTCTCTACGACTACGTCTTCAGCGGGGACAGTGCTCGAGCCATGGCGGTGAGTCGGCGGATGCGAGCGGGGAACATCGGTATCAACACGGTGCAGCGCAATCAGGAGACCCCGTTCGGCGGCACGAAACAGTCCGGGGTGGGCCGCGACGGCGGTTCCTTCGGACTTCACGCCTACAGCGACCTCCAGTCCGTCGTCTGGCCCGCATGATCGCCCCAAGCGGCACCGCCCGTCGCGCCGCAAAGAGAGAAGGCAAATAAGGATGGAGTTCGGGGTCTTTCATTCCGGTCATGTGCCGAACCAACCTGACCCGACCGCGCAACGCGGCGCAGAACACCGACGGCTGCTGGACGAGGTTGAGGTTGCGGTCACGGCCGATGCCGCGGGGTTCAAATACGGCTGGTTCACCGAACACCATTTCCTGCGCGAGTACTCGCACGTCTCGGCGAGCGAGGTTCTCATGGGGTACGTCGCAGCGCGTACCAAGAACATCCACATCGGGTCCGGGATCTTCAACATCACGCCCCCGGTGAATCACCCGGCGCGGATCGCCGAGCGCGTCGCGATGCTCGACCATCTCAGCGGTGGCCGCTTCGAACTCGGGGTCGGGCGGGGATCGTCGAGCACCGAGTACCAAGGATTTGGCATTCCGGATGCGGAGACCACCCGCGATCTGTTCGACGAGACCCTTCCCGAACTCATTCGCATGTTGACCGAGGATCCGTACTCGTACGACGGCACGGCGTTCTCGATGCCGTCACGTTCCGTGCTCCCGAGAATGTGGAGCGCGCCGCATCCGCCGCTGTGGCTCGCGTGCGGAAGCCCCGCCACCTTCGAGAAGGCGGGCCGGCTCGGCATGGGCGCGTTGTGCTTCACGATGGGGGAGCCCGAGGATCTGGCGCCGCTGATCGAGACCTATCGCAATGCCATCGCGAAGTGCGATGAGCCGGCGGGCGCGTTCATCAATGAGAACGTGGCGTGCGTTTCTATGTTGCTGTGTCTCGAAGATCGAAATCGCGCGGTTGAGTTGTTCCGGCACATCGGTTCGGCGCAATACCAGTCGCTGGTGGTGCGTTGGCTCGATTCGATCCCGCTCCCAGTTGAGATCGACCGCACCAACTTCACCGTCGCCGAGCCAAGCGTTGAGGAACTCCTGGAATCGGTGGTGGCCGGTCGCCGCAGTATCGGCGCGCCGGAGGATGTGGCACGGTCGGTGGAACGGTGGCGCGGCGCGGGTGCGGATCAACTGATCTTCGGCGTCCTCAACAACACGTTGCCGTTGGAGATTGCCCAGGAATCGCTCGAGGTGTTCGGCCGCGACGTCCTGCCGATATTCGATCGCGACTCGCTGCACTCAACGACCCGACAACGAGAGGCGCAACTCCCGTGACCCACACCACCGTGTCCGTCGTACCGGAAGGTCGGCTCGTCTACGGCATCCAACTGCCGGTCCAGGCGCTCTCGGTGAACACATCGATGCCCTGGGAACGCGAGGGTGCGGGGCCGGCCGAGTTGCTCGCCGCCGCGCAGGCTGCCGATCGGGCGGGCTTCTTCTACGTGGCGATCTGTGATCACATCGCCATCCCTCGTGAGAAGGCCGAGATGATGTCGACCACCTGGTACCACCCGGTGGCCACGCTCGGTTGGCTGGCCGGCCAGACCGAGCGCGTCCGCTTGATGACCAACGTGTTCGTTGCGGCATATCGCCACCCGCTCGAGACCGCCAAAGCCTTCGCCACGCTCGACAAACTTTCGGGCGGCCGGGTCATTCTGGGGGTGGGGGCCGGCCACGTTGAAGGCGAGTTCGATGCACTCGGGGTCTCGTTCAAGGACCGGGGCGCGCTCACGGACGCGGCGGTCGATGGGATCGTGGCAGCGTGGTTGGACGAATACGTGGGCGATGTGGGTCTGGCGCCGCGACCCGTGCAGCAGCCCCGGCCGCCGGTATGGATCGGCGGATCGTCGAAGCCTGCGTTGCGGCGCGTTGCCGCTCGCGGCGACGGCTGGATTCCCCAAGGAACGCCGCGCAAGCTCATGCCGGAGTCGATCGACTATCTCCACGCGCAGCGCGACGAGTTGCGGCCCGGTGCCACGTTCGACATCGGCATGATCACCGAACACATCTACGTCGGTGACCCCGAGTGGGAGACGCCCAAGTATGCGTTGACCGGATCGCCGGCCAAGATCGCGAGTTCACTGAACGAATACGGCGCGATGGGTGTGTCGCACCTCCAACTGCGGTTCGCGGCCCGCTCTCTCGACGAGTTGTGCGACCAGATGGCGCGCTTTGGCGCCGAGGTCGGCCCGGACCTCACCCGCTGAACGGAGCGAACATGCCTTTCTTGACCATGCGCCACGACTTCCGGGCTCCGGTCGACGGATCCAGTACTCAAGCCGAGATCTACTCCGCCGCGCTCGAGCAGTTTCGCTTCGCCGATGAGCACGGCTTCGACTTCGGAGTGGTGTCGGAACACCACGGATTCGAAGACGGGTGGATGCCGGCTCCGATCACGGCTGCCGCCGCGATCGTGGGTGCCACGAAGCGTCTGCCGATCCTGCTGTCGGCGGTGGTCCTCCCGTTGCATGATCCGATCCGGATCGCCGAGCAGTTGGTGGTGCTGGATCACATCGCTCGAGGGCGGGTCTGGACCGTGGTGGGGGCGGGCTACCGACCGGAAGAGTTTGCGATGGCCGACGTAGAGATCAAACGGCGCGGTGCCATTCTCGAATCGCACATCGAGGTGATGTTGCAGGCGTTCACGGGTGAGGAGTTCACCTACGAAGGAAGAACCGTGCAGGTGACGCCTCGAGGCTTCACCGATCCGCATCCACCGCTCCTCGTGGGGGGTGGGGTGGAAGCCGCGGCGCGTCGTGCGGCGCGATTGCGGTTGCCGATGCTGCCCATGAACTCCGATCCTCGCTTGGCCGAGTGGTACGCCGACGAAGCGGAGCAGGTCGGTTTCGAGGGCGGCTACGTGATGAAGCCGTCGGGCCCGACGTTCATCCATGTGACCGAAGACCCCGAAAAGACCTGGTCCGAGATCGGTCCCTACGTGTTGCACGAGGCACAGACCTACGCGCGCATCCAGACCGGTGGCCAGCACTCGGTGCCGATGGTGTCCGCGAACTCGATCGATGAACTCAAGGCGTCGCCCCAGGTTTTGGTGGGAACGCCCGACGAAGTGGTCGCGGCCGCCGGTGCGGTGGTACCGGGCGGTGCGCTGACGTTCAACCCACTCGCGGGTGGACTGCCGCCGCATTTGGCCTGGGAAAGCTTGGAGCTCTTCGCGGCCGCGGTACTGCCGCGGCTGCGGCCGGAGGACCCGAGCGGCCGCTAGGTCGCCGGGAAGAGCGCGAGGGCAAACCCGGCGACCGCCAGTACCAACGTTCCCCCGCTCACCAGCCGAAACGCGTGGGGGTCGAGTGTCTCGCCGCCGTAGCGCGAATGGGTGCGAAGGCGCGATGCGTTCCAGAGGCTCCCGAGGAAAGCCATCGCGGCGATGCCAACAGTGATGAGCACGATCCGATGGTTCCCCCGATCGAGCGGCCAGAGTCGTCGGCCGAGCGCGGCGATGGCCACGAGAAATGCAATCCCGGACCGGTTCCACGCCATCACGGTGCGCTCGGGGGAGAGACCGTCGTCGCCGGGCTCGATGGGAGACGCCATCAGTTGCCGAACAGGCCCAGCACCACGGCAATGACTGCCACTCCACCGATGCCGATCGAGAGGATCAGCGGCATCGGCGATCGCGGAAGTGGCTCTGATCGACGCATCGCCCGTTGGTTGCGTTGCCAGTACTGGTAGCTGGTGACTGCCAGGACCGCGCCCAGTGCGATCAGTGGCAGGCCGAGGATTCGGCGGCCGAAGTCAACACCGAACTTTGGTAGGAGCTGGGTTGCCGCAACCCCGGTTGCGATGAGCGCAAGCGCGGTGCGATTCCACGCGAGGAACGTTCGCTCGTTCGCGTAGGTGAAGCGAACGTCGGGTTCGATTCCCTGGTCGTGTTCGTCGGAGTTCGGTGGCACCGGACCGGCTACCAAAGCTGATCGGTATAGGTATCGGTGCCGGGGACCGTCTTGATGAACGGCGCCGCGAACACCACGCGTCCGCCGGCAGCTTCGAGGTCGGCTGCGATCTTTTGATACCCGTCCCAGCGATCCAGCGGATCCTGCTCGTCGAACCAGAGCAAGCACACGCGCTCGGTCTCGGGGGTGAGGGGAACGTCGGGTGGGGCATCGGCGAGGAGCGGAACGCTCGTGAGTGCAACCACTTGATCGGCGGGCGCCGACGAACGTTGCGAAACCCAGTCGGTGAGCCAGGCGCCATCCGAACCTTCGGGCGGTTCGGCCATCATGATCACGAGACCGGGGTAGCCGCGGTCGAGCGCGAGTTCCACGGGAACGCCGTCGGCATCGGCGTGTGACTCCCCACGCAGCTTGTACATCGCGGTGTGCACATGATCGCGATGGGAGAACATCCGCTCGTTCTCGTGCAGCCAGTTGACCTGGTCGGTGCCCCACCGAATCCATTCGCCGAACTTGCCCGCGAGGACCCAGTAGATCGCGACGTAGGAACCTTGATCCAAGGGTGACGCAACCGGCGCAATGCCATCAGAAATCGCGGGGAACCGCACGTTCTTGTGGGCACGGGTTGCAACGTAACGGGTACCGCTGATGGTCCAGGCGCCGATCATGCAGCCCGAGTAGAAGTGGTCGCGCTCGTACCAGCGGTTGTAGTCGACCTCGTGGCCCCGGTGTGGTTCCACGATGGTGACGAGTGCGCCGCCCAGCTTGATCGGCTTGACGCGGGTATCGCCCGAGCCCACTTCTTGAATGGCCATATCGATGTCCTTTTGTTTCGGCGGCAGCTGCGCGCGCTATGCCCGCGTTGACGCGTAGGTGGTTGCGAGGCTGGCTTTGTCGACCTTGTTGGTGGCGTTGAGTGGCAACGCCTCGACCGTGATGAGTTTGTCCGGTGCCTTGTAGTCGGCAATACGAGACCGGCACCAGTCTCGCAGGGTGGTGAGATCAGGCGGGTCCTGAGCGTCGGTGGCGACGACGAACGCCACTCCGATCTCGCCGAGCACCGGTTCGGGCATTCCGATCACCGCGACCTGTGCCACCTCCGGGTGAGTTCCGAGCGTTGCCTCCACTTCGGAGGGATACACGTTGTAGCCGCCGCGGATGTACATCTCCTTGAGCCGACCCACGATTCGCAGGTTGCCGTCGTCGCCGATCACGCCCAAGTCTCCGGTGTGGAGCCAGCCGTCGGCGTCGATGGTGGCCGCGGTCGTGACGGGGTCGCACCAGTACTCCCGCATCATGGCGGGCGACCGGGACAGGATCTCGCCCACATCGCCGACGCGCCCGTGAACGTCACCTCCGTGAACGTCGCCGTCGATCGGTAGTATGCGCAGTTCCACATCCGGCGCGGGCCGGCCGACGGTGGTCGCAATGACGTCGTCGGGATCACCAACGAGGGTGCTGGTGGTCACGCCGGCCTCGGTACTCGTGTATCGGGTGATGACCGGACATCGCAACGTCTCTCGCATCCGACGAATCAAGTCCGGAGCGATCGTGGCGCCGCCGGTTCCCACCACCCGCAGCCCCGAGAAATCTGTGGCCGCGATGTCCGGGTGGGAGAGGACAAGTTCCCATTGGGTGGGAACTCCGGTTCCCATCGTGATGTGTTCGTCGCGTATGAGCCGCAACGTCTCGGCGGCCGACCACGGTTCACTCGCGATCACGACCGTGGTGCCGTTCGCGAGTTCGTCCCACATGCGGGTCATGTACCCCACGTGAGGAAAAGGGAGCACGACCAACCGGCGATCGCCGGGTTCGGTGAGTTGGCCGATGTTGTCGCTGATGGCGCGCATGCGTGCATGGTCGTAGACCGCGCCCTTCGGGATCCCGGTGGTGCCGCTGGTCCAAACAATGCACGCCGCGTCGGTCATGGTGAGGTCCGGAAACGTGGCCGTGGGCGTCGTGCCGAACGCATCCTTGAGGTCTTCGACTCGGATGACCTGGCCGATCGGCGCGCCGTCGGGGGGCGTGGCACCGTCTCCCACCACGGTGACCGCAGGGGTGGTGCGGTCCAGGATGCTGCGTTGCTCGTTCTCGCCGAGTCGACCGTTGATGGCCGAGGTAATCGCGCCGGCCCGGAGGGCGCCCAGGTAGCACGCTGCGAACTTGATGGAGGAGGGCAGCATCAGGGCCACCACATCGCCGGGTTGCACTCCGAGTCCGATCAACGTCGTGGCGAACCCGTCGGCCACCCGGTCGAGCCAGGCGTAGGTGGCTCGCTTGTTGTTGTGGACGTAGGCGTCGCGGTCGGGATGGGTGGCGGCGGCGACGCGCAAGAGCGCCGCGGTGTGGGCGGATGCAACCATGATTTCTTGACTCTACGAGCCGGACCTGACGAGGCGTTAGATTTCTGCGCCGTCGTCCACCAGCTTTGGGAGTCCCCGTCATGGCGCGTTTCACCGACCGAGTCGCGATTGTCACCGGTGCCGGTTCCGGCCTCGGTCGTGCCACCGCTGCACTGTTCGCCGCGGAAGGCGCATCCGTCGCGGTGGTCGACCTGTCTGCGGAGACCGCGGAAGCCGCCGTGGCCGAGATCGTGGGCGCGGGCGGTACCGCCAAGCCGTATGCCGCGGATGTGAGCGACCCGGCCTCGGTCCAAGCCACGGTCGATGCGATCGCAACGGAGCTCGGTCGCCCGCAGCTCCTGGTCAACTCGGCCGGTATCGGCGGGTTTGCGAAAAGCGAAGAGGAGTCGCCGGAGCGGTGGGCATCCATCATCGGCGTGAATCTCACCGGTACGTTCTTGATGTGCCGATTCACACTTCCGTACTTGCTCGACGGTGGCGGCGCGATCGTGAACATCGCGTCGAACGCCGGGATCATGGGTCAGCCGTACTCGGCGGCCTATTGCGCGTCGAAGGGTGGCGTCGTGAACCTGACTCGTGCGCTCGCGGTCGAATACGTCGATCAGGGCGTACGGGTCAACTGTGTGGCACCTGGTGGGATGCGCACGCCGCTCACCAAGGGCTTCCGACTCCCCGAGGATGCGGACTTCGATGTCTTGCGGCCCGTGATGAGTCGCATCGGCGTTTCCGAACCCGAGGAGGTCGCTGAATGCATCGCCTACGTCGCTTCCGACATAGCGAGGTACATGATCGGCTCGATCATCTCGATCGATGGGGGACTGGTGACCTACGGGGGCGGATTCCCGAAACCGAAGACTTCACCGACGAACCCCGCCGAGGCAGGCTGAAGCGGTGGCGCAACGACTGACGCAGTTCACGTCGCTCTGGGAGTTGATCGTTGCTCGCGCCGCGGATACTCCTGACGCGCGGTTCGTGATCGATGAGGACTCGCGCACGCTGACCTTCGCCGAGTATCGCGATGCCTCGGAGCGAGCGGCCGCCGCGTTTCATGCTCGCGGAATCGGCGAAGGTGATGTGGTGTCGTGGCAGATGCCCACGTGGATCGAGTCGATGGTGCTCGTGGGTGGCCTCGCTCGGTTAGGGGCAGTGCAGAACCCAATCCTGCCGATCTATCGCGAACGCGAAGTCGCTTTCGTCGTCCGCGAAGCCGGCGCCAAGTTGCTGGTGGTGCCAGGCGAATGGCGGGGCTTCGACTTTGGTGCGATGGCGCGCGCGATCACCGGTGTCGAGGTGCTCGAGATGCACCGTGGTGACACACTCGATGGAGATGTTGCGGCGCTGCCGCCCGTGCCCGTTGGTGGAGCCACCTTCACGCCGGGTGTTCGCGCCGATGGCCCGCTGCGCTGGCTGTTCTACACATCAGGCACCACCGCGGACCCGAAGGGCGCTCGCCATAACGACAACACCGTGGCCGCGTCGGCCTATTCGATGGTCGACGCCTTCAACCTCACGGCCGATGACCGCAACGCCATGGTGTTCCCGTTCACCCACATCGGCGGTATCGGCTGGCTGTTCGCCGGGCTGATGGCGGGCTGTCCCCACGTGATCGTCGAGGCGTTTGTCCCGGATCTCACGATCCCGGTCCTCGAACGGGAGCGAGTGACGATCGCGGGCGCAGGGACGTTCTTTCACCTCGCCTACCTCACCGCGCAGCGGGCGACACCGGATCGTCGGTTGTTCCCCGAGACGCGAGTATTTGTGGGAGGCGGCGCGGCGAAGCCACCGCAGCTGCACTACGAGGTGAAGGACGAGCTAGGGGGAATCGGGATCTCGTCCGGCTACGGACTCACCGAGTGTCCGATCCTCTCGATCGCCCGGGTCGACGCCACCGACGAGCAGCTCGCGAACACCGAGGGGGCTCTCTGCCTCGGCGTCGAC
The DNA here is from genome assembly GCA_046598395.1 of Acidimicrobiia bacterium. GTDB lineage: Bacteria > Actinomycetota > Acidimicrobiia > IMCC26256 > JAENVU01 > JAENVU01. Next base: position 82,942 of record JBKJIQ010000047.1, on the reverse strand, counting down.
GTGCGCGTGGTCACCCTCGATGGCGCGGTCGCGGGCCGTGGCGAAGAGGGTGAGATCCGCGTCAAGGGTCCAAACTTGTGCCTCGGGTATACCGATTCCGCCCTGAACGCCGAGGGATTCGACTCCGACGGCTACTTCCGCACCGGCGACCTCGGCATCGTGCGCGAGGACAACCACGTGGTGATCACCGGCCGCCTCAAAGACGTGATCATTCGCAAGGGGGAGAACATTTCGGCCAAAGAAGTGGAGGATCTGCTGTTCACCCACCCCGCGATTGCCGACGCCGCGGTGATCGGCCTGCCCGATACGCAATCCGGAGAACGTGCGTGCGCGGTCATCGTGGCCGCGGACCCGGCGAATCCGCCCACGCTTCCGGAGCTCTTCGAGTTCTGCAAAGACGAAGGGCTGATGGTGCAGAAGATTCCGGAGCAGCTCGAGATCGTCGCCGTGCTGCCGCGCAATCCCACCGGCAAGGTACTCAAGCACGAACTCCGCACGATCTACGGGAGCTGACGTGCCGCTCGACGCCGAACAGGCAGCGTTGGCGCAACGGGTCTCGAACTGGGGGCGCTGGGGCGCCGATGACCAACGGGGCACGTTGAACCTCATCGATGCCGCGGCGGTCCGCCGCGGTGCGGGCGCCGTGCATCGCGGGGTGTCGTTCTCGCTCTCGATCCCGATGGACCTTGACGGTCCCCAAACCGGTCGCATTCTCGGCCGCAGGAACCCCACGCTCACGATGCTGCAAGCGTCGTACGCCTTCAGCGGTGACGTACGCGACTTCGCGACGAGCGACGACGAGGTGGTGACCGGCACGCAATCGGCCACCCACTGGGATGCGCTGTCTCACGCGGGCTACGACGGCCTGCTCTACAACGGCATCGCCGCGGCTACGACCACGATGGAATCCGGCGCCACCAAGCTCGGAATCGAACATTTCGGCCCGGTGCTCTCGCGCGGCCTGTTGTGTGACGTGGCCCGGTTTCATGGGGTCGAGTTCTTCAACGAGCCGTACGCGGTGACCGGCGCGGACCTGGATTCCTGTCTGGCATTGGCTGGGCTCACGGCGTTGCCCGGAGACATCGTGTTGGTGCGCACTGGCCAGATGCATTGGCTGAGGGTGGGAGACCGGAATCGCTACGCGGACATCTCTCCGGGCATCGGTCTCGACGCGGTCGAGTGGTTGCACGACCATGACATCGCCGCGATCGCGAACGACACGCACGTGTTCGAGCCGTACCCGTGTCCCGGCGAGAACCAGTACCTCTTCCCCACGCACATGATCGAGCTACGGGACGTGGGCATGCCCCAAGGTCAGCAGTGGGATCTCGATGAGCTCGCCACCGATTGTGCGGCCGACGGGGTCTACGAGTTTCTGCTTTCGGCCACACCGCTTCCGATCACCTACGCCTGCGGTGGTCTCGTAGCGCCGACTGCGACGAAGTGAACAGATGCTGAGGAACTGACATGACTACCTACCTGGTGACTGGCTCCGCCTCCGGCCTCGGCGCGGCGGTGACGGCGCGCCTTCGAGCGCGCGGGGGTCGCGTGGTCACCGTCGACCTGTGCGGCGCGGACGTGAACGCGGATCTCGGGACGTCCGACGGCCGGCAGCGAGCGGTGGTCGAATCGCTCGCGCTCGTCGGCTCGTCCCTCGACGGGTTGATCCCGTGCGCGGGGTTGGGGCCGCAGGTGTCGGACCACGCGCTCATCGCATCGGTGAACTACTTCGGGGCGATCGCATTCTTCGACGGCTGTTTCGACGCCCTGGACGCGGGCAGCGCTGCCGTCGCGATCTCGTCGAACTCCACCACGATCGACCCCACGGTGAACGCCGATCTGGTGGCAGCGTTCCTTGATGGTGACGAACCTCGGGCACGGATGATGGCAACGGAGTTGGCCGGGAACTCGGTGTACGCGTCGAGCAAGGTGGCGATCGCCCGGGCCGTTCGGCATCGGGTGACGGAATGGGGGGGCCGCGGAGTCCGCATCAACGCGGTGGCGCCGGGGCCGTTTCAGTCGCCGTTGCTCCAGCAGGGGCTCGACGATCCCGTCTTTGGCCCCCTGATCGAATCGCTGCCCATCCCCACCGGCACCGTCGGCACCCCAGATGAGGTCGCCGCGGTGATCGAGTTCCTGCTCTCACCCGCCGCGTCCTACGTTCACGGCTCGATCTTGTTCGTCGACGGTGGCATCGACGCGTTGCTCCGTCCCGACGCGTTTTAGTGTCGTACTACTGGCCGGATCAGGCGCAGATCCATCACACTGGCTTCGGGGATCTCGCCGCGGATGCGGCGCGTCTCCTGATCGAGCGTCTCGATGCCGTTGGACTCACGGACGGCCACGTCATGGATCTCGGCTGTGGCTCCGGGATTCTCGCCGCCGCGCTGATCGCGGCGGGCTATGCGGTCACGGGCGTGGATATCTCGTCCTCCATGATTGATCTTGCCCGAGCGAATGCGCCCAGAGGTTTGTTCATTGTCGGTTCGGTGCACGACGCGGTACTGGCGCCATCGGTGGGCGTGACCGCGACCGGCGAGGTGCTCAACGACGCCACCGATCCGCGGGTTGGTCTGGATGCGATCCGCGTGCTCGCTGCCCGGGTGTTCGACTCCCTCCAACCCGGCGGTGTGTTCCTCTTGGACCTCGCGACGCCGGGTCGCAACCTCGGACAGGACGTGCGCCACGTCTTCCACGATCATGAAGCCTGGATGCTCGGCATGCATGCGACCGAGACGACCGGCCGGGATGGTGCCCGCCTCGATCGGCGCATCGTGATCCTGATGCGCGAACCCGACGGCCGCTACCGCCGGGTCGACGAGCACCATGAACTCGTCCTGTTCGAAGTGCCGGACCTGGTCGCCATCCTCGAACAGATCGGCTTCACGGTGGAAACCGGTGCCGTCTACACGGAGACCACCGCGTCCACGCCGGCATCGGGTTGGGCCGTACTCGTCGCGACCAAGTCCGCGCCGTAGGAGAAGCACGTGATTCGACGTTCACTGTGCGGATATCGTCTCCACGCAGGGAGCCCGCACAATGGACAAGGCGGGTATGGCGCTCCGGCCGGGTGTCATTCCCGCGCCCGTGGGTGCGGGGACGTGTGAACACGACCAGTGAGAGACGTTCTCGATGATCGATCGGCCCGCGGAGCTCATTGCGATCGTCACGGCGTTCCTGGAACGGATCGCGCCGGTGAACTAGCGGCGAGCGTTGCTCACGAGGGTGTCGAAGAGGCCTTGCTGGGCCGGGTCGATCGCGGCCGTGTCCTCGGGATGCCACTGGACGGCGGCTACCCACACCGGCCCGGAGAGTTCCAGCGCTTCGATGGTCCCGTCGGTATCGCTGGCGGTGACCACGAGTCCGGTGCCGAGTGTGTCGACGGCCTGATGATGGTGACACGAGCACGCGGCGAGCGTCGATCCCATGGCGAGCGCAACGCGAGACTGTGGGACGATCGAAACCGGGTGCACGTTCTGCCCGCCTTCGATTCCGGGCTGACCGTGCCCGGGAAAGTCGTCGGTGATGTGCTGGCGCAGGGTGCCACCCCGCGCCACGTTCAATACTTGCGTCCCGCGACAAATTGCGAGCAACGGCAACGCGAGTTCCAGTGCCGCGGAGCACAATGCGAACTCGAACTCGTCACGCAACGCGATCACGCCATACGTCTGGGGTGCAGCGATCTGTCCGTAGTGCGAGGGGTTGACGTCGCCGCCGCCCGGGAGCAGGAGACCGTCGAAGCGAGACATCACCACCATCGCTTCATCGTGATCCAAATGACGCGGGCCGAGCACGGCTTCTTGGGCGCCCGCCCGTTGCAGGGACTCCACGTACATCGCCTGAATCGCGAATGCGGGGTCGGCCCACCCGTCCACGCGACCCGCGGCCATCGGGTATGCCGGTAGCGCGATCAATGGTGTGATCAATGCATCGGCCACTAGATCTGCTCGAAGTTGCGCCGGCGCTCCCAGTCGGTCACGACGCGGTTGAACGTGGCCCACTCTTGCTTCGCGGTGTTCAACAAGTGGTGATGGACCGCAGGGCCGAATGCTTCCAAGGCGACCTCGCTCTGTTCGAACGCTTCGATGGCTTCTACCAAGGTGGACGGAACGTGTTCCAACTCGGGCGCGTCGTAGGCGTTGCCCACGAACGGCTCCGGTGGTGCAACGTTGTGCTTCACGCCGTGCAGGCCCGCCGCGATCAGGCCCGCAAACGCGAGGTAGGGGTTCACATCGGCCCCCGGTATGCGTGACTCCACTCGGTATGCAGGACCGTGACCCACCAACCGATACCCGCAGGTCCGGTTGTCATGGCCCCACGCAAGTGCAGTGGGCGCCCAGGAGTCGGGCTGATACCGCTTATAGGAATTCACGTAGTGGGCGAACATCCACGCGAGCTCACGACCGGTTGCCACAATCCCGCCGAGCCATCCCCTGAAGACCGGAGACAGATGGTGTGCCGCGATGTCGTCCCACATGAGGTTCTCGCCGGTCTTCGCGTCCCAGACGCTCGAGTGCAAGTGACACGACGAACCGACTTCGTCCATCGAGTACTTCGCCATGAACGTGAGTGACCGGCCATTGAGCGACGCGATTTCTTTGGCTCCGTTCTTGTAGATCGCGAGGCGGTCGGCCATCTCCAGCGCGTCGGCGTAGACGAGATTGATCTCGTGCTGACCCTTCCCCGCCTCCCCCTTGGAAAACTCGACGGGGATCGCGGCCTCGTGTATGCCATTGCGGATCTGACGGATGAGGTATTCGTCGCGTGTCGTTTGGAGAATGTGGTAATCCTCGATCACATCGGAGTGGGGCGTGAGATCGGTGTAGCGACGCGCCGCTGCATCGCGATAGCTGTTCTCGAAGAGAAAGAACTCGAGTTCCGCCCCGATCTTGATGTCGAACCCCATCTCGGCTGCTCGTGCGATCTGGGTGCGCAAGATCTGGCGAGGTGATTCCTCGACGGGAGCCCCGGTTCCTTCGTCAACGAGATCGCAAAGCACGAGCGCCGTTGCTTCGAGCCAAGGGATACGGCGCAGCGTGTCCATGTCAGGGATGCACCGGAAGTCGCCGTAACCCTGCTCCCAGTTCGCGTAGTCATACCCGGGGAGTGGGGTCATGTCCACGTCGAGGGCGATGAGGTAGTTGCACGCCTCGATCGCACCGCCACCATCGAGGATGTGCTCGACGAAGTAGTGGCCGATGACCCGCTTGCCCATCAATCGACCCTGAAGGTCGGGGAAGCACACCAACACGGTGTCGATCTCGCCGCTGGCGATTGCCTCGCGTAGTTCTTCGGGCGTCAGGTTGCCGGCCATCAACACTCCTTGTGGTGGAAAGGGAAGAGCGTACGGGCTATGCCCGGATGCGGTCGCCCTTGGGATCCCATGCAGGGTCCCGGACGATCTCGGCCGCCTGCCAGATGCCGAACATCTCGATATCGACCGGCCGACCGATCTCCGCCCGATCGGTGGGGACGTACGCGAACGCCAACGCGCCGCCCACGCGGTAGCCGTAGCCACCGCTCGTGACTCGGCCCACGATCTGGCCGTCGACGCGTACGGGCTCGGACCCGAGCGGGACTGCGAGAGGATCCTGTGGCCGAACGCACCGGAGCCGCCGCGAAACGCCCGCGGCCTTGGCGGTGCGCAGGGCGCGCTGCCCGGTGAACTCCACCGGCGAATCGAGCGCGACCGCGAACCCCAGCCCCGCTTCGTAGGGGTTGTCCTCCGGCGTGATGTCGGCTGACCAGACGCGGTAACCCTTTTCCACGCGCAGTGCGTCGATGGCGCGGTATCCGGCCGCGCGCAGACCATGGGCCTGACCTGCGTCCCAGATCAAGTCCCACAGCGCCACGCCATACTCAGTGGGGCAGTACAGCTCCCAACCGAGCTCACCCACGTAGGTGACGCGCAGCGCGACCGTGGGAATGGATCCGAATGTCAGTGCTTGCGCGGTGAGGTAGGGGAACGCGTCGTTCGCCAAGGACGTGGCACTCAGTGGCGCCAACACTGCGCGAGCGTGCGGACCCCAGACTCCGAAGCAGGCGTATGCCGCAGTCACGTCGACGAGATCCACACCGTCGCCTTCGGGCACCAACGCTTGCTGCTTGCGCAACCAACCGAGATCGTGCGCGCCGAAGGCCGTGCCGGTGACGATGAGATAGCGATCATGGCCGAGTCGGGTGACGGTCAGATCGCATTCGATGCCGCCGCGCTCGTTGCACATCTGCGTGTAAATCACCGAGCCAACCGCGCGGTCCACGTCGTTCGCGCAGACCCGTTGCAAGAAGGCGGCCGCACTGGCGCCGCGTACCTCGAGCTTGGAGAAGCTCGTCTCGTCGAATATCGCAACCGAGTCACGACACGCGAGGGCTTCAACCTCAATCGCCGGACTCCAGTGCTCACCCGCCCAACCATGGGGTCGCAACTCGGGCGACCCCAGCGGCTCGTGCGACGCGAACCAGTTCGGCCGTTCCCACATGCCCTTCTCACCGAACTCGCAGCCGAGTGTCGCGAGCCGGTCGTACGCGGGGGAGCGACGGAGCGGCCTGCCGGCGTGGCGTTCCTCGTTGGGATAATGGATGTCGTAGTAGGTCGAGTACACCTCGACCGATCGCGCCACCGCAAGGTCGCGGCTCGCGTACTGCGGTCCGAAACGACGGATATCCATCTTCCAGGTGTCGAAGCTCGGCTCGCCGTCGAGGATCCACTCGGCCATCACGCGACCGATACCACCCGCGCCCGCGATACCGTGCGCGCAGAATCCGGCGGCGACGTACAAACCGTGGACCGAACTTTCACCGAGGACAAACTCGTTGTCAGGAGTGAAACCTTCGGGGCCGTTGATGAGCGAAATGATTTCGGCGCTTTCGGCGGCGGGAACGCGTCGAATCGCATTGGTCATGATCGGTGCGAACCGGTCCCAATCTTCGGGCAGCAGCTTGTTGTTGAAGTCGGCCGGGATGCCGTGCACATTCCACGGCGCCGGATCGCGTTCGTACCCGCCGAGCACGAGGCCGCCGGATTCGCGCCGGAAGTAGACGAGGTTGTCGGGGTCGCGGAGTTGCGGGAGATCGCCGGTGACGCCGTCGATCGGTGCGGTCACCACGTACTGATGGGCCATCGGCACGATCGGAACATGCACGCCTGCCAGCGCCGCCACGTCGGGCGTGTACATCCCACACGCGAGGACAACGGTCTCCGCCTCGACCCGACCGTGATCCGTGAGCACAGCGCGAACCCGACCACCAACAGTCTCGAAGCCGCTGACGCGAACGCCAGTTTCGACGGTGACCCCGAGCGACTTGGCGCCGCCGATCAACGCGTATGTGAGACCGCTCGGGTCGAGATACCCATCGGTCGGGAGCCAGACGCCGCCGAGGACGCCGGTCGGGTCCATCAACGGAAAGAGGTCGTGGGCTTCGGTTGCGCTGACCAGATCCATCGGGAGGCCGAACGTCTTGGCCCAGCCGTGTTGGCGCGTGAGTTCCTCCATGCGCGCCGCAGTGGACGCGATGCGGAGGGATCCCACCTCGCGCCAACCGGGGGAGCGGCCAGTCTCGACGCTCTCCGCCTCGAGCCTGCGATACACGTCGACGCTGTGCATCATCATGCGCGTGAGCGGCAGTGAAGCGCGGAGTTGCCCGACCAGGCCGGCGGAGTGGAAGGTGGATCCGCTGGTGATCTCGGCCCGCTCGAGTACCAACACGTCGGTACACCCGGCCTCGGCCAAATGCCACGCAATGCTTGCGCCACCAACGCCCGCGCCGACGACGACGACCTGCGCCCGAGATCTCATGGATACTCCGCGGCCTGCGCTAACCACGTGGGGTACGCGGGCTTCGAGGCGTTGGTCAGCAGGCGATCGAAATGCTCGTCCGCGTAGGCGCGGTAGTCGAAGTCGATGGTGCTGATCCCTTGCTGCACGACACCCCACATTGCTTCGCGGGCATCGCTGACGATCTTCATCAACCGAACCCGAGCCGAGTTCCGCTCGCTCGCCGCGCCGAAGTAGGCCTCGACGAGGCTCCGCTCGGCGTCGGGGGAGAGCGCGTTGTTCACTGCGAGGTTGCCGAGGTCGAACGTTGGCTGGTTCATCCCCGCATACTCCCAGTCGAGCAGCCAGATGCGCGCACCGTCACGCAAGAAGTTGGCGCGCAAGAGGTCGTTATGGCTCGGCGTTACCCCGTCGGGCGACGTCGCGAAGACGGCCGCGATGTCCTGAACGATCACATCCATGCGTTCGAAACTTGAGGGGATCGCGACGCCGCGGTCTGTCGCGGCCCGGCGGTGGAGCCGGGGCACTGCGAAGGCGTCGAAGGTATGGGGGAGTGGTCCTGACCGGTGGAACGCTCGGACCATCGCGGCGATCGGTTCGAGCGTGGTGGGGTCCTCGAAGTCAGCGGCCGTGATGGGTCCGCCGGGTACGAACCGAGTGACGAGGCAGCCGTCGAAGACGCCGACCACCTCGGGGGCGAATCCCAGATCGGCGGCGCGTGTCGCTGCGATCCGCTCACAGTTCCGGTCGATCTCCAGGAGTTCGGTGGCCACACCCGGTACGCGCACGACGAAGCGTTCCGGGCCGACCTCGACGAGATGATTGCGGTTGGTGGTTCCCCCGCTCAGCGCGCCCCGGACGACGGCCCGCCCTGGCCAGCCGGGTACCCGCGCGATGACCTGGTCAACGCGCGGCGACCCGGTGGGATCGAGCTCGCTAGGAGCCAGGGTGCGTCTTCTCCTCGAGCTCGGTGTCGAGCTGATCCTCCAGCCGTTGGAACCCTGACGGATCTGCCCCGAGTTCGATGGCGGCGAGTTCGCGCTCGATGGCGAGCAACTCCTCACGGGAACCCTGGACCTGGGGTCCGTGGAACCAGTTTTTGGCAGAGAAGAGCCACCAGATGCCGATGACCGCGAAGATCACGAGCATGAGTGGCCCGGCCCAGTTGAAGTTGTTGAGGCCGACGTTGATGTCGCTCCCTGCGGCTCGTTGTCCGGGTAGCCACGGGTAGAACGCGGGGAGAAAGAACACGATCCCGATGATGACCACCCAGACGAAGGCAACCCACCCGATCGGCTTGCTCCATTTTCCGAGATTCCACGGACCGGGCTGGAAGTCCTTACTCAGCAACCGGAGGAACACCGGGATGATGTAGGCGATGTAGAGCCCGACGGTTCCGATGGAGACGATGGCGAAGAACGCCACCGAGTACCCGGCGTTCTGATAGAGCGACGGGAGCCCGAGCAGGAACGCCAGACCAACTGCCAGCCAGACCGAGTTCGTGGGCGTCCGGGTGCGGGGGTTGATGCGGTGCCACAACCGGTGACCGGGAACCGCGCCGTCACGCGAGAACGCGTAGATCATGCGCGAGTTCGCGGTGACCGACGCCATCCCGCAGAAGAGCTGCGCGATGATCGAGATGATGATCAGCATCTTGCCGCCGGCGGGCCCGATGGCATTGATGAAGAGCTGGAACCCAGCCGTCAGTGCCGGGACGGTGAACGCCACGCCCTCGTAACCGGCCTGGCCGGGCGGGATCGCCAGGAGCATTGCGACGTTGAGAATCAGACCTGCGACTGCCGAGATGTAGATCGCGCGAACGATCGCCTTCGAACTGGAAACGTTGGCCTCGACCGTTTCTTCCGTCATGTGCGCCGAGGCGTCGAACCCGGTGATCGTGTACTGGGCGATCAACATGCCGATCAGGAAGATGTAGACCCCGACGTAGGGGAAGTCCCAACCGGTGCTGTTCCCAGATGAGAACAGGAAGTCGAGGTCGCGGTGCGAATCCGGGAGGATCACCAGTGCGCCGACGATCGTTGCGACGCCCGCAACGTGCCACCAGACGCTCACGTCGTTGAACACTGCGACCAGGCGGACGCGGAATGTGTTGATGAGTCCGTGCAACACGAGCACGACCCCGTAAGTGAAGAAGATCCATCGTGCGGTGAGCAAGTTGTCGTCCACGTAGGAGCTGATCAAGAAATTGATCGTCGTGGCGAGACCGAAGTCGATGCTGGCGGTAATGGCAACTTGACCGACCAGGTTGAACCAGCCGGTAAACCAACTCCACGCCGGGGCGTTGCGGTTCGCGAGCTTCGCTGACCAGTAGTAGAGGCCACCGGCGGTCGGATACGCCGAGCAGATTTCCGCCATCGCCAGCCCCACGAGCAGAGTGAAGAAGCCGACGATGATCCAGCTGAACGTCACCGCCTTCGGACCACCCGCGAGGAGGGGGAGGTAGAAGGTGGTAATCCCGCCGGTCAGGATCGAGATGATCGTGAAGCTCACGGCGAAGTTGGAAAACCAACCCATGCCTCGCTTCAACTCTTGGGCGTACCCGAGCTCGTGCAGCCGATCGCGGTCGGCATCCGGTGCTTCGGTCGTCGCGTTGTTGTCCACGCGTGGCCCTCATCTCGTGGCGAGTTCTTCGGAGAGGGTTCTAATCGGTGAATGCGCGATTGCACAGGGGAAATATCTGCGGATTCAGTTGTGCTGGCAGCCGTGGACCACGGCGATTCGTTGCGTTCGGTGATAGAAGCGTCCAAATCGACCGCCGAAACGTGGTAGCGCTATTCAGGCGTGACGTAGGCGGCGGTGATGCCGCCGTCCACCACCAACTGCGCGCCGGTCATGAACGATGAGTCGTCCGACGCGAGGAACAGCGCCGCCTTCGCTAACTCCTCGGCCTGTCCGAGTCGTCCCATCGGAATGTGCACCATCCGCCGAGCCTTGCGTTCGGGATCGCTCATGAGTTCCTCGAGCATCGGCGTGCCGATCGGGCCCGGACACAGTGAGTTGGCCCGAATGTTTTGGCGCCCGTACTCCACGGCGATCTCGCGTGTCATCGCGAGCACGCCGCCTTTGGACGCGGTGTACGCGATCTGCGCGGTCGCTGCGCCCATCAACGCCACGAAACTCGCCACGTTCACGATCGACCCGCCGCCCGATGTCAACATCGCCGGGATCCCGTACTTACAGCCGAGCCAGACGCCCTTGAGGTTCACTTCCATCACCCGGTCCCACGTGGGTTCCGGGGTTTCAGTGGCGCCGCCATCCTCCGCGGGGAAGATGCCCGCGTTGTTGTAGAGCACGTTCAACGCGCCGAACCGCTCCATCGTGAACGTGATCATCGCTTCCACCTGGTCGGAGCGAGCGACATCGACCTTCACAAACGCCGCTTCACCGCCGACGGCCTCGACCGCAGCAACCGTTTCGGCACCTCCCTCGGGGCTGAAGTCGGCAACGACGATGCGCGCTCCCTCCTGCGCGAACAGGACGGAAGCCACCTGTCCCATCCCGTTCCCCGCACCCGTGATGAGCGCAACTTTGCCGTCGAGTCTGGCCATGAAGTCCTCCGGTACTTGTTCATTCGTACAGTGCGAATGGTCCAATGATTCAAAGCGGCACGCCGATAGCCTCGACGAATGTCCGAAACGAACGACGTCGATGGCCGTGCCGACACCAACGGCGAGCCAGGAATGAGCGGCGAAGCTAGCGGCTCATTGGTCCCCGGACCCACCAAGGACGCTGCGCCCGAGGTCGAGGCACCGGGCGCAGAGCACGACGACTCCATCGAAGAGCACTCCGAAGAACACGTTCGGGATCAGCGGGACCTGCGCCTGGCCAAGATCGCAGCAATGCGGGAGACGGGGACCGAGCCCTATCCGGTGCGGTTCGACTTCACTGCGACCGCGGGCGGACTGCGCGCCGAGTTCGGTGACCTGGAACCGGGTACGACCACCGAAACCAACGTCTGCATTGCCGGCCGGTTGCTGTTGCTCCGTCGGCAAGGGAAGCTGAGTTTCGCAACGCTGCAGGACCGCGACGGGCAGATCCAGCTGTTCGTCAGCCAGAAGGTGATCGGCGAGGCCAAGCACGACGAGTTCGATCATCTCGATCGGGGCGACTGGGTGGGCGTTACCGGTTCCGTGATGACCACGCGCCGAGGCGAGCTCTCCGTGAATGTGGAGTCCTTCGAGCTCCTCGCGAAAGCTGTTCGTCCGCTTCCGAACAAATGGCACGGCCTGACCGACACCGACACGCGGTACCGGCAGCGATACGTGGATCTGGTGGTCAACGAAGACGCGCATCGAATTGCCGTTGCCCGGATCGAGATCATCGCGGCGTTGCGGCGCCACCTCATGGAACGCGGGTTTCGCGAGGTGGAAGGACCTGTCCTGCAATCGATCCAGGGCGGAGCGACCGCCCGACCATTCATCACGCACTTCAACGCGCTTGGCCAAGACATGTACTTGCGCATCGCACTGGAACTCCACCTCAAGCGCCTCATCGTGGGTGGGCTCGACCGGGTCTTCGAAATCGGACGCGTGTTCCGTAATGAAGGCATCGACACCACCCACATCCCTGAGTTCACGATGCTCGAGGCGTACCAGGCGTATGGGGACTATTACGACATGATGGACCTCGTCGAAGGTCTGGTGGTGGAGAGTGCGCGCGCGATCGTTCCGGACCTGCAGGTCACGGTGGGCGAGGAGACGATCGACCTGTCACCACCGTTCCGGCGCGCCACCATGGTCGAGCTGATCAAGGAACACGTGGGCGTCGACATCAACCCCGCGATGACACTCGATGCCGCGCGCGCGGTGCTCGACGGCCTGGGGATTGCGTACGAAGCCAGCTGGGGGCCCGGCAAGCTCACGAACGAGGTCTATGACGAGTACGTCGAGGACAAGTTGGTGCAACCGACGTTCGTGCTCGATCATCCGCGTGAGGTGTCGCCGCTCGCGCGGGCGCATCGTGACGACCCGACGTTGACCGAGCGTTTCGAGCTGGTAGTGAACCGTCACGAACTTGCGAACGCCTACAGCGAGTTGAACGACCCGGTCGATCAGCTCGAGCGGTTCGAAGCCGAGGCGATCCACAAGCGAGCAGGTGATCCCGAGGCCGGAGATGTCGACCTCGACTACGTTCGGGCACTCGAATACGGCATGCCTCCTACCGGCGGACTCGGCATTGGAGTCGACCGATTGGTGATGCTGATCACCGGAACGTCGTCGATCCGCGAAGTGATTCTGTTCCCCACGTTGCGTCCGGAACCGGGCATGGGAGGTCTCGGATCAGGCGGCGAAACTGCAGCTTCTTCTCAGGGCGACGCCCCGCCGGAACTCACCGCCACCGTCACGGCACTGACGAGCGCACCGGCGCCGCCCCTCAGCCAGTCCCGGGTTCCGGTCCGGGTGATCACCATGCTCGTTGCGGTTGTGGGATTGCTCTCCGCCGCCGCGCTGGTGCCGTGGTTCCACCGCCAAATCGAGCCGCTCCGCGACAGCTTCCTGCCGTTGGAGCTGCGCGTCTCGGGACGAGTGGTGATCGTGTTGGCCGGCTTCGGGCTCTTGTTCTTGGCCGACCAACTGCGCTCGGGGAAACACCGCGCGTGGCAACTTGCGACCGCGGTAGCAGCGGTCAGCTCTGTGTTGCATGTAGTGAAGGGTCCGCATGTGGTTGCGGCTGCCTATTCCGTGATTCTCCTCGTGCTCTTGGTGGCCAATCGAGATCGATTCCGGGCGCCGTCGGATCCACCATCGGTGTGGCGGCTCGTTCGTTTGTTTCCGATCTACGTCCTCGTGGTCTACGGCTTCGGTCTGTTGGCGCTGTTCCTCGATCGTGGACGGATATCGCCGTCGGTGTCGCTCGGTGGTGCAATCGAAACGGTGACGCTCGGGTTGGTAGGAGTCAGTGGTCCGTACACCTATCAGGCGCGGTTCTTTCACGACTTCTATCCCGCCGCGCTGCTCGCCGTCGGGATCTTCGGGTTGATCGGCCTGGTCGTGGTGGTGTTCCGGCCGTTGGTACAACGCGACCCTCATCGCCAGGAGGATTGGGATCACGCCACCCGCCTGGTCCACGACTATGGATGGGACACGCTCGCATACTTTGCGTTGCGTAGCGACAAGAGCTTCTTCTTTGCATCCGACGGCGAGGCGATGATTGCCTACACCTATATGGCCGGCCATGGGCTCGGCGCCGGCGACCCGATCGGACGGCCGGAATCGATCGCGCTCGTGGTGGACGAGTTCCTAGCGTTCTGCCGTGAACGGGCATGGAAGCCCGCGTTCCTCGCGACGCGCGAAGGCGATCTTCCGCTCTACTCGTCGAGAGGTTTGCGGCACGTGTATCTCGGTGATGAGGCGATCGTGCGCTGCGATGCCATTCAGCAAGGAGCAGGAGCAAAGAGCATTCACCAAGCGACCCGCCGATTGGAGAAGACCCAACGGTTCCAGATGATCACGGAGTCGAGCGCGCCGAAGACCACGGTCGCGGCGTTGAACGCGATCAGCGCACGGTGGCGAGGTACGAACCCCGAGCGCGGCTTCACGATGTCACTCTCTCAAGACATCAAGGGTGAGAACCCCGAGTTTCTGTTGTGCATCGCCTATGACCAAGCGGGCGCGCCCAGCGGGTTTCTGCGCATCGTCCCCGCCTACGGGCGCGACCGCGGCTACACGCTAGATCTCATGCGGCACGACCCTGATGCGCCGAACGGCATCACCGAGTTCCTGATCGTGAAGGCGGCAACCGCCTTGGCCGAGCGGGGCGTGCGGCGACTCTCGATGAATTTTGCGGCCTGGGGTCGGCTCCTTGATCCTGACATTCAGCAAGGCATGGTGCAGCGGGTCGCGGCATGGGGGATTCGCAAAGCGAATCCGTACTTCCAGATCGAGTCGTTGCGGACGTTCAACGAGAAGTTCGATCCGCTCTGGCTGCCGCGCAGCATCGTCTACGCCGACGCCTCCGATCTCCCGCGTGTTGCCGCCTTGTACGCGGGAGCGGAAGGTTTCTTGGTGCTGCCCTTTGGCCGCGCGCTGTTCGTCCCGACCCCGGTGGGGGGTGTTCCGGCCCCTGACCAGGTTGCCGACTCAGCCGCACACGTGGCGTGACCCGACGACCCGCGCGTCCGGGTTGGAGGCATTTGCGCGGAGCGTCGGTCCTGGTGGTGATTGCTGCCGTCGGCATGGTGGCCTGCGGGCCCGGACATGACGAGTTCGATCACCACACGATCGGTGAGCTCACAGCGGCCGTCGAACAGGGGGGCCTGGAGGTGTGTTCAACCTCTAGGAACTCGAACGGTTTCGCCAACCAAGCCATGTCGACCCGAATCCTGTTCGTCGCCATCGATTGCCACGACGAAGTGGTGACATTGATCGTCGACGAGTTCGCGAACAGAGACGATCGCGATGCGGCGGCGAGAAACTTGGAGTCTCAGCAACGGCCCCATGCCGACGGCGTGGTCTGGACCTTCGGGCAGTTCACCCTCGAGGCAGCGGCAGGCCGTGACGACGCGATCATGGAACGCCTCACACTGGCCCTTGATCAAATCGGCGCCAAATGATTGCTTCGAGTGGGAGCGCGATCCCTGCGTCCGGCACATCGTCGGAGACTGGCGAAGGTGGCCGCCGCAGCCTTGGTGTGTTAGCGCTCATGGCGATCAATGTGGCCGCGATCGTGAGCGCACGGAACCTTCCGGTGATGGCGGTCTACGGCTGGTCGATGCTGGTGTTGTTCGCACTCGCGATTCTCGTCTTCCTGGTGCCGATTTCGATGGTGGCCTCGGAGCTTGGAACCGCGTGGCCGGAAGAGGGCGGTGTGTACGCATGGGTACGGGAAGCCTTCGGCGGTCGCACCGGGTTTCTGGCCGTGTGGTGCGACTATGCCGAGAACATCCCTTGGTTCCCAACGGTCCTGTCGTTCATGGCGGCATCCCTCGCGTACGTGGTTGATCCCGACCTCGCCACGAACAAGCTGTATCTCGTCACCGTGATGCTGGTGATGTTCTGGGCGGCCACATTGATCAACCTGCGCGGCGCTGCTGCCTCCGCCTGGTTTGGAGGGATCGGAACTGTGGTCGGCTCGATCGTTCCGGCGGTGCTCGTCGTCGGTCTCGGAATCGCATGGTTGGTATCGGGCCAGCGATCCGAGATTCCATTCTCGGGTCACGCGCTGGTCCCCGACATCTCGTTCGGAAACCTGGCGTTTCTCGGGGGGATCATCCTGCTCTTCACGGGCATGGAGATGGCAGGGTTCCATGCAAATGACACCGTTGACCCGGGGCGGACCGTTCCCCGCTCGATCGCACTCTCGGTGATCGTGATCGTGGTGTTCTCGGTGCTGGGATCGTTGTTCCTCGCCTTCATTGTGCCTGCCCATGAGCTGAGCCTCGTGTCGGGAACGATGGAACTGTTCCAACGCGCGCTCTCACGGCTCGGGATTTCCTGGTTGCTGCACCCACTTGCGTTGCTCGTAGGTCTCGGCGGTCTGGCCCATCTCAGTCCATGGATCCTCGGCCCGGCCAAGGGGATGGCCGCGGTCGCGCACGATGGTCGGGCCCCGGCGTCCTTTGGCAGGATGAACGCACGCGGTGTGCCAGTGGGGTTGTTGATCACGCAAGGGATGGGGGGCACGATCTTTTCGCTGCTGTTTCTGTTCGTCCCCAATGCCTCGACGAGCTACTGGATGCTCTCCGCGGTCACGGCCCAGATCGTCGCGGTGATGTACGCGCTGGTGTTCGCAGCGTTCATCCGATTGCGGTTCAGCCAACCGGACCGCGTGCGTCCCTATCGAGTTCCCGGCGGAGGAGTCGGCATGTGGTGTGTCGGGATCGTCGGCGTTCTTGCGTGCACCGGGTCACTGCTGTTGGGCTTCATCCCACCGGATCAGCTCAAGACGGGAAGTCCGGTCGTGTACGTCAGTCTGCTGGCAGGGGCGACGATCGTGCTCTGTCTGCCCCCGTTTGTATGGGCAGCGTGGGTGCGCCGACGCGTGCGAGTGTGATGGTCCCGATGATCATGACGATCGCGCTCCCACCGATGAGCAGCCATTCGATGCCGGACGCGTGCACTTGCTCGTCGAGCGCGGCCAGGCCGACGGCCACGCTCACCACCGGGTCCAACACGATCGCGGCGGGGAACGAAATCTCGAGTGAACCAGCTTGGAATGCCAGCTGTTGGCACAACAACCCGATCCCACCAGTCGCGACGACGGCGTAGGTCTCCCACGAGGTCAAGGCGTGGCCAATGTCGGCGCCGAGGAGATACATCATCGATTTCGTCAGTGCAGAGGCCAATCCGAACATTGTGCCGGCAACGATCGCAAGTCCGATGGCGCGGAGGCGTGCTCGGCCGGTGAGGGCAATTACGAAACCGGCCGCGGTGAGGATGGAACACCCGATGATCGACGGTAGCCACTGCTTGATGGTGGCAACGTCGACCCCGCCACCCGGATCACCCACCACCAAGAACGTGGCGAGCGCGAGGGCGATCGCACCGGCCCAGGCCACGGCACCGCGGCTGATCGGCCGGGCGTTCCATCGCGCCGCGAGGGGGAGGGCGAACACGAGCGCCATGATGAGGAGCGGCTGAACCACGAGGATGGATCCAACGGCGAGTGCAGCCGCTTGCAGGAGGTAACCCACGCCGTCGCCGATCGTGGCGGCCCACCACCGCGGACTGCGCATCAAGCCGCCAATGAATCCCGCGCCCGTCTCGCCGAGGTTCGAGGCTTCTTGCTGTTGGGCGACCGCACCCACCGAAAAAATTGCGGCCGCGCCCAACGCAAGCAGCACCGCGACCCAAGACACGGTGAATAGTCAACTCGCTGGCCCACCCGGGCGTTTGGATGTCCGGCCGGGAAGACCGGCCTGAGTCGCGGTGTCCCCGCCGTCGTTGTCGTGGGCCAGTAACTTCCCAATGATGGTCGCCGACGATTCAATTGTCAGCGTGCCGTTTCTCGCTGCGATCGGAGTCTTCACGCTGGTGGTGACGGGATTGATCGTGATATTCGGCCGGCGGCGTGGTCGGCTCGGTGAGATCGTCGGCGCGATCGCGGTCGTGCTGTTGCTCGCAGTGAACACGGCGGGCTGGGTGAACCGTCATTATGACTACATTCCTACGTGGCAAGAACTGCTCGGTCAACGCGCGCAAGACGCGGCCTCGGTGGCGTCGGTGAGAGATCAACGCGGCGTCCCGGCTCGTGGCAAGGTCATCCAGATTCCGATTCCGTCGAGTAGCCCCGGATTCGAACCGCGGGACGCACAGGTGTATCTCCCGCCGGCGTGGTTCGCCTCGCCCCGCCCGGCCCTCGGCGTCGTAGTGTTACTGGCCGGAACGCCAGGTACACCGGAGGATTGGACGCATGGCGGTGACGCCGACGTCAACAGTGACGCCTATGCCGCCCGGCACGAGGGACAGACCCCCGTTCTCGTGATGGCGGACAACAATGGATCGTTGACCGCCGATACCGAGTGTGTCGGGGCCGTGGAAAATTATCTCACTCGCGATGTTCCCGCGTTCGTCTCGAAACGGTTCTCGTTGCCCACCGACGCGAAGGCTTGGGCGGTGGGCGGACTGTCGGAAGGAGGGATGTGTGGTCTGATGCTGTCGATTCGCCACCCCGATGTGTTCCAGACCTTCCTGGACTACGGCGGGTTACTCGGGCCCCGATCGGGCGACGACAACTCGGTGGGTAACACCGTGGCGAACTTGTTCGGTGGCGACGACACGGCGTTCACAGCGCACGAACCGCTCACCATCCTCGAACGGACTCGGTTGACCGGCATGGGCGCATGGTTCGAGGTGGGGACCGATGACGCCGGGCCTCTCGCCGCGCAACGGGAGTTGGTACCCGTCACGCGTGCAGCGGGCATCACGACGTGCGCAGTTGAGATCGCAGGCGGCGAGCACACCTTCGACGTGTGGTCCGCGGCGTTCAAACAATCGTTGCTGTGGCTCGCGGCCCGGCTCCAAGGTGAAACGGAGATCCCATGTCCGAAGGGATAGCACTGTCGGTCACGATCTCTGGTCTTGCTCGCTTGTTCGGCGACGATCTGGGCGCGGTGGTCGATATCGCGCGCATGGCGGACGACCTTGGCGTCGACCAGTTGGTCTTTCCCGATCATGTTGCGATCGGATCGCGCCTCGATCGCTATCCGTACGGTGCCAAGTTTCCGTACCCGGCTGAGGAACCGTGGCTGGAGCCACTCACTGCGCTCGCCGCGATCGCCGGGGCGACATCTCGAGTGCGACTCGGAACGGGTGTGCTCATCGCACCGCTTCGTCCGGTGCTGTTGTTGGCCAAGACGGTTGCCACGCTGGATGTCCTATCCCGCGGTCGACTCGATCTCGGCATCGGGACCGGTTGGCAGCGTGAAGAGTTCGTGGAGCCGGGCATGGAGTTCCTTGGTCGCACCGCGCGCATGGACGATGCGGTTCGCGCGTGTCGAGCGTTGTGGGAGACGGCGCCGCCAGTCTCGTTTGCATCTCCCACGATTTCTTTTTCCGACATCTGGAGTGAGCCGCGTCCCGCGCAGGCTCGAGTCCCGGTTTGGTACGGCGGCCAGTTGACCGAGCCGATGGTGGCGCGTATCTCCCAACTGGGCGACGGGTGGTTGCCACTGGGACCGACGGTCTCCGAGATCGCCACGGGGATCGAAGTGCTACGCGCCGCGTTCGTCGCGCAGGGTCGCGATCCGTTCACGCTCGGCGTGCGCGTGGGTATCCCTGTCGTCACCGACGACGCGGGCCGGGTGGATGCCGCTGCGACGATGACCGGTGTTTCCGCGCTCGGCGCGATTGGGGTGACTGCAGTATCGGTGGCGTTGGGCCGGTCGTTGCGCACCCGCGCCGACATTGAGCCTTACCTGGCGGAGTTGGTCGCCGCAATCCGGTCGTCGGTAGTCTGATTTGGACGGGAACCGGGGTTTCTCGACCAGTTGGCGGACGTGAGAGTGGGGTTTTCGCGTCGCGCAGTTGTAGAACGGCGGGCGTTGGAGTGGGTCAAACCGGTCTCATGAACTGATTGATGGCAGATGCCAGCAAGTGCCGAGCCGGGTTGCTCGAGGTTGACGTCGTGACCGCAGTCCGGGACGACATGGAGCGATCGCATCGGTCCCTCGGTCAGGAAACCGGCGCTCGCCGGGTCGGGACTCCGATCCTGATCGCCGCTGATAGCGACGATTGGGTTTGGCCACGTCATGGCGAATGGGGTCAGATCCCGCCGGTCATGGAACGCCCGCAGGCCGTTGGCGATGTCGTCCGCTTCTTGCTCGAAGGCGTGAGCGCGAGCGGCAGCGACGACGTCGGGAGAAGCGTTCCGGCCGAAGAGCGGCCCCCAATCGGCCATGGTGGGACCGAGTCGGTAGAGCGACGGTGCCAGGGTGTTGTCGGGCAACCAGTCCAACTCGGCCTGCCACATGCGGGCGTCGAACGGCAGTGCGTGCAACAAGACGAGTCTGGCCGATTCCACAAACGAAGTATCGCGGTCGACGGAGGCAGGCATATGACCATGATGATCGACCCGGGTGATCTGAACGCCGTTTAGAATACGGCCCATGACGATGACCGAGATTCCGAAGGCGCTGCACGTCGGTGAGAACGAGAACCCGTTTGTTGCACTGGGTGATGGCACACACCTGTCGCTCCTGCAGGTTGATGTGGAGGCCGGGCTCTGGGTGATCCGCACCAAGTTCGAGCCGGGCGTGAAAATTCAAACCCACAAGCACACCGGTCACATCTTTGCGTTCACTATCAGCGGCTCATGGCACTACCTCGAGTACCCCGAGGTGAACGTGGCCGGTTCCTACCTCTACGAGCCCGCCGGTTCCCAGCACACGCTCGTCGTGCCGGACACCAATGACGGCATGACCGACGTGTGGTTCGCGATTCATGGCGCCAATCTCAACCTCGATGCCGACGGCAACGTCGAATCGGTCGTGGACGCGGGCCTCGTGCGTGACTCGTACTTCGCGCTCTGCGAGGCGAACGGAATCGCACGACCCAATGTGATCGGTGCATAGCGAACGCAACAGCAGCTGCACCCGCTCCGACGGCACCTCCGGCAAGGTGCTCAGGCCGCGCGAGCGTGCTCCCGAGCCCAGGCGCGCAGCGCTGCGATCTCTGTGGGTCGTGAACGCGAAAGTGGGACTGCAGCGTCCAGTTCGGATGAGAGGGACGCCGTAGTCACCGCGCCGCGATATGACGTGGCTACGATCGCAGCTTCCAGTTCGGCGCCGCTGTATCCGTCGGCATGCGATGCGATCGACGCAATGTCGGTGTCGGCGAGGACGACCGAACGGGTCAAGAGTTGGGCACGCAGTATCTCGGTGCGCGCCGATTCATTGGGCAGGTCGACGAAGAAGACTTCGTCGAACCGGCCTTTGCGTGTGAGTTCCGGTGGTAGACGAGAGACATCGTTGGCGGTCGCGACGACGAACACTCCGGGAGCGCGATCCTGGAGCCAGCGCAGGAACGTGGCGAGAACTCGTCCGGAGACGCCGCCGTCTTCTCCGCCGGACGCGAAGCCCTTTTCGATCTCGTCGATCCAGAGCACGGCGGGTGCCATTGATTCGATGGTCGCGAGCGCGGCATCGAATCGTTCTTCGGATTCACCTACGTACTTGCGATAGATCCGGCCCGGGTCGAGCAGCACGAGGGGTACCGACCACTCCAGAGCGATTGCGTGAGCCAGTGCCGACTTCCCACAACCGGGAACGCCGGTCAGGAGCGCGCCGCGCGGTGGATCGATCGCACGATCCATTCCGGCCGCAAGTCGTTCCCGCACCCATTCCTTGAAGTGGGCGAGTCCGCCGAGGGAATCCAGTCGGACCGTGCCGGGCTCGACGATTTCGAGCACACCGTCCGTGTTCAAGAGTTCGGCCTTGGCCGCGAGTGTGGTGGCGATGTCGTCTCCGTCGAGTCGTCCGTCGGTGAGCGCCACAGCCATCAGCTGGCGTTCCGCCTCGAGCAGGGTGATTCCGGTCAGCGATCGTGCGAGCGAAATGCGTTCTGCGTCGGTCAGTGTGACACTGATGGACCGTTGGCCGAGTCGTATCGTGACGCGTTCAATCAAGGTCACGAGTTCTGCCACGGTGGGATGCGGAAGGCGCCAAACGCGCGCAACGCCGTCGAGGTCCGAGGGGAGCGTCAGTTCATTGCCGACGAGGACGACGGTTTGCCCCGGGGTGGCCCGCTGACCGAGTTCCTTGAGCTGTCGGAGGGTCGTGGGATCCGCGAGGATCGGCGCCGGGTCGCACAGAGCCGCAGTCCACGTGCCGGTCATGGCCAACAGGTTGGAGAGCATCTGGCTCGCGTCGGCGGTTCCGTAGATGGGAGCGCCGGCATCGCGGCTGAGCCCACTTGCGCGCGACCACGTCCAGAGCGGAATCGTGCCGCTCGCCTCGCGCAAGACGCGCAGGAGGCGTTGTTCTTCCGCGGTGGCGACCGCGATGAGGGAGTGACCCGACTGCAACAGCAGCCTGATCTCGGAAGCGGGATCCATCGTCGGGAGTGTCGACCATCCGGACCCTCGCCTGGAGAGCCCAGTAGGGCCTACTCGGAGGAGAGGAAGACGTTTTTGACTTCGGTGTAGTGGGCCATCGCGTGCATGCCGAGCTCCCGTCCCAGGCCGGAGCGCTTGTATCCGCCGAACGGTGCCTCCGTTCGAACCGACCGGTTGGTATTCACCGAGATCGTTCCGGTCCGGATGGCCTTGGCCGAACGGATCGCCCGTCCGAGGTCACGTGTCCACACCGAGCCCGAGAGCCCGTAGGGAGTGTCATTCGCGATACGGATCGCGTCCGCTTCATCACGGAAGGGAATGATGGATGCGACCGGCCCGAAGATTTCCTCCTGGGCTACCCGCATCGAGTTATCGACGTTCGCAAGCACTGCGGGCGAGAGGTAGAAGCCAGGATCGTCGGGCATGACACCCCCGGTGACTCGCTCCGCGCCTTCGGCCGCCGCGATATCGAGGTAGTCGAGCGAGACTTGCCGCTGAGCTGTCGAGATCATCGGCCCGACCTCGGTGCCTTCATCGAGTGGTGTGCCGATACGGAGGGCTTTGGTGGTCTCGGTGAATGCGGTCACGAAGTCGTCATAGATCGATGCTTCGACCACGATGCGGCTGCGCGCGCAACAGTCCTGTCCAGTATTCGCAAAGACTGCCATCGGTGTTTCGGCCGCCGCCTTGCGCCAATCGGCATCGGCGAACACCACGCACGCTGATTTCCCACCGAGTTCCAACGAAACGCGAGTGATGTTTTCCGAAGACGCGCGCAAGATGGAAGCGCCGGTGGTGGTCTCGCCGGTAAAACCGATCTTGTCGACACGGGGATCGCTTACCAGCGCATCTCCGATCACACGCCCCGGTCCGGGGAGTACCGAAACGCACCCTGGTGGTACGCCTGCCTCCACCAGAATTTCGCCCAGCTTCAGCGCGGAGAGAGGAGTGAGCGACGCCGGCTTGATGATCACCGAGTTCCCGCAGGCCAGCGCCGGTGCGGTTTTCCAGGTCGTGATCAGCAGTGGGAAGTTCCATGGCACAATGAGGGCACACACGCCCACGGGCTCGCGCAATACGAGATCTATCCCTGCGTCCTGCACCGGGATTGTCTCGCCAAAGATCTTGTTCGCGGCGCCGGCGTAGTACTCGAAGACATCGGCCGCGGCATTCACTTCCCACCGCGCGTCACCGATCGGTTTGCCAGCATTGCGGGCCTCGAGTGTCGCAATCTCCTCGACGCGTTCTCGGATCAAGGCTGCGACTCGCAACAGAACGCGGCCGCGCGCGGTCGCGCTCTGCCCAGCCCACGCGCCGGCGTCGAAAGACTCCCTCGCCGCGCGAATCGCAGCGTCCACATCGGCAGAACCGCCGGCCGCGATTGTGGTCATGACCTCGCCCGTTCCGGGTTCCCGAATGCTCAGGATGTCGTCAGTGCTCGCCGGACGATGAGTACCACCGATGAAGAGATCCACGGCGAGCACCGTATCCGGACGCTCGCAGCGAAAGCCGCTTCCGGGCGACCCAACCCCAGGGCACCCGTGTGTCAGGGTGCATTCTGTGATGCGACGAGTCCTCTCCGTGGCGCTGGTGGCCGTGATCGGCGCGGCAGGCTGTTCGTCGGGGAACACGACCCGTCCTACCGGCACACCCGGCTCTCAGCCGGAGTCCCACCGGTCCCCGGGGTCGTCGGGCGCCGCGCCCGCGCCGACGAAGTCGTTGGAGTGGCACGCGTGCGGCATCGGTGAATGCGCAACATTGTCGGTGCCGCTCGACTACAAACTGCCGTTGGGTCGCCACCTCGACCTTGCGGTGGCACGGGGCCATCGAGGACAACCGGGAAGACGAATCGGGTCCCTGATCGTCAACCCGGGAGGTCCCGGCGCCGCCGGCCGCGACTTGGCTGAGTATGTGGCGTCGGTACTCCCGCGGGCCATCACCGACCGGTTCGACATCGTGGGGTGGGACCCACGGGGGAGTGGTGCAAGCTCGCCCGTTCGTTGTGGACGCGACCTCGACTACCTCTTCGACGGTGATACCGCGCCGGACAATGCTGCGGAGCGCACGAGTCTCGAAGTCAATGCTCGGCGATTTGTCGATGCGTGTGTGCGCCGCAGCGGTGACCTCCTCGAGCACATCTCCACGCGCGACACCGTGCGTGATCTCGATCGGCTGCGCGCCGCCCTGGGTGATCCGCGTCTCACGTACCTCGGTTTCTCGTATGGCACGTACATCGGAGCGATGTACGCCTCGATGTTTCCCTCCCGGGTGCGCGCGCTCGTGCTCGATGGAGCCGTCGACCCGGCGCTGTCGGCCGAGGACGTTGCGGTGCAACAAGCCAAGGGATTCGGCGGATCGCTCCAGACGTTTTTTGATTGGTGCGCGAATCGCACGACGTGCGCGTTCCGTCACAACGGTGATCCGCGGGCGGCGTACGAAGCGCTCGTCCGGTCGATCGATACGAACCCTCGGGGCACCGGGACGAATCGGGTCGGTCCCACCCAACTCGATCTTGCGGTAGGTGCGCTCCTGTATGGAGGCGAGGACCAGTACACGGCGTTGGCCGACGGGCTCCGAGACCTGGAACGTGGAACGCCGGCGACCTTGCGCTCCGTGTCCGACCAGTACGTGGGTCGCGGCGCGGGTGGTCGCTATGACGCGGAATGGGCAGCGTTCATCGCCATCAGTTGTGCCGATGGCCCGAACCTGACAGTCGGTGAGATGGAAACACTGCAACAGCGGGCCGGCGTCGAAGCGCCAGACTTCGGCGCGGGGAATGTGGGCCTTGGCTACCAGTGCTCGTACTGGCCCTACCCGCCGGACCGGTCGGCACCGACCAGCTTCTCGGCTCCGAGCGCGCCCCCGATCGCGGTGGTCGGGACCACGGGTGACCCGGCCACACCCTTCGCGTGGTCCGAGTCCTTGGCTCGTCAACTGGGGTCGGGACGACTCGTCGCCGTGACCGGGTCCACCCACACCGCGAGCCTCAACGGCAATCCCTGTCTGGAAGGGATACTCACGCGCTATTTCGTCGATCGTGACGCACCGGCAAGCGGCACTCGGTGCGGCGCTCGGACACGCTAGAGCCACGTGTGGCCCTTCGAAATCGGGCCGGATCTCTCCTGCGCCGTAGAATCTGACGACCCATCAGATTTCGTTCAGGAGGCACGCTGTGACGGCCGTTATCGACCCGGGAGCACCGAGGACCGAGATCCCTCGGATCGTGAGCGTCGATGATCACGTGGTCGAGCCGGCCCACCTCTGGAAGGCCTGGTTGCCCGAACGGTTTCGGGCCGCGGGCCCTCGCGTCGAGCGGCGGGGCATCGGCACCATGCGTCACGTGGGAGGGGGAGCGTATGAGCAGACCTTCGATGACGACGGTCCGCAGGCCGACTGTTGGGTCTACGAAGATCTCGTCTACATCAACAAACGCCACGTGGCCGCCGTGGGGTTCGACCGTGACGACATGACCATGTCGCCGATCACCTACGACGAGATGCGCCCCGGTTGCTACGACCCGTCGGCGCGCGTCGAAGACATGGAGATGAATCATGTCGAGGCGTCGCTGTGTTTTCCCACCTTCCCTCGTTTCTGTGGCCAAACATTCCTGGAAGCCCAGGATCGCGAACTCGCGGAGGCGTGCGTATACGCCTACAACGACTGGATGGTGGAGGAGTGGTGCGGCGACAGCTCCGGTCGGCTGGTTCCCTTGATCATCGTTCCGCTCTGGGACGCCGATCTTGCTGCGGCCGAGGTGCGCCGCAACGCGCAACGCGGCGTACGCGCCGTGTGTTTTTCGGAGATCCCGCCACACTTGGGGTTGCCGAGCATTCACTCAGGGGAGTGGGATCCGTTTTTCGTGGCCTGCCAAGAGACCCAGAACGTGGTGTGCATGCACATCGGGTCCAGCTCCCGGATGCCGGCGACATCGGCCGACGCGCCCGTCGCGGTCGCGGCGAGTTTGAGCTTCGGCAATGCAATGGCGAGCCTCAGTGACTTCTTGTTCTCGGGAGTGTTGGTGAGGTATCCCGACCTCAAACTCGCGTACTCCGAGGGTCAGATCGGTTGGTTGCCGTACATCCTCGAACGGGTCGACGACGTGTGGAACGAGCACCGTGCCTGGGGCGGCGTGAAGGATCTCATTCCCGAGCCGCCGTCGAGCTACTACTTCCGTCAGGTCTATGGGTGCTTCTTCCGGGACATCCACGGTCTCGAGTCCCTGCACCGCATCGGCGTCGACAACGTCACCTTCGAGACCGACTACCCGCATACCGATTCCACGTGGCCGAACACGCTCGCAGTCGCGGAAGCGATGATGGGACACCTCCCGGCCGACGTCGTCTACAAGATCGTGCGGGGCAACGCCATCCGCATGCTGGGCCTCGATCTCGATCGCTGACCCGACGACGGCAAGAATGTGCGGGTGAACCTCTCCGAAGCGCTGCAACTCGACGGCCCGGCGAACTTCCGGGACCTGGGCGGGTATCCCACCGTCGACGGAGGGGTGGTGCGCACGGGTCTCGTGTTCCGGAGTGACTCACTTTCCTACCTGAGTGATCAGGACTTGGTCCGGCTGCGCGATGAGCTTCGGGTGCGCACGGTGATCGATCTCCGTGCGCCCCACGAAGTGGAGGACTTCGGCCACGGGCCGCTGGAGGCGCACGTACGCCAACTGCACATGCCGATCGTGGATCAGACCCGTCAGCCGGCGGGCGCCCAGCCGCAAGAGCCTCGATTTCTGACGCTGGTAGAGATCTACCAGTTCATGTTGCGGGAGTACGCGCACCGATTTGCGGCAGTGCTGAACGTGATTGCCGAACCGGAGGCGCAGCCAGTGGTCTTCCATTGTGCCGCGGGGAAAGACCGTACGGGACTCGCGGCCGCGCTCATCCTCGGAATCTGCGGCGTGTCCGATGATCTGATCGCGGCCGACTTCGCGGTGACCGAAGACCAGATGCCCACGATGATCGCTCGCCATACGGAACGGGCCGAGACGGCCACGGACCGAGCCGAAGTCGCGGTGCAGAACTACGGCGCGCAGCCCGCCACGATGGCCGCCGTGCTGGGATCGGTGCGAACCGAATATGGCTCGATTCTGGGCTACGTCGAGGCGGCCGGTGTTAGTCCGGAGGCGGTGCTTCGGTTACAAACGAGTCTGGTGGCACCGACTCCGTAGCGTGCTCCGCGCTGAAGGTATACGCCCGTTCGACGCGTGCGACTCGGAGCGCATATCGCGAGTACCACTCGGACCGGCCGCGTTCGCGGACGACCGCATGCTCCAAGTGTTCACGCCAGGCACGGATGGATTTCTCGTCGTTCCAGTAGCTCACCGTGATGCCGACCTCGGCGTGGGCCGTCTCCACGCCGAGGTACCCCGGCTGCTCGGCTGCAAGTGTGAACATCAAGGTCGCGACTGCGCGGTACTCCGCGACCGAGAAGCCGGTGTGAATGGATGTGAAGATCACCGCGTAGTACGGAGGTTCCGGAGTGGTGGCGATTCCGTCCGTCATCATTGGCGCGCACGCTACCGGCCACGCCCGTCGTCACGGCCTCCATTGCATGTGCCCTCAACGATCACGCGCTCGGTGAGCCTCGCGTCACCAAATGCCGGATTACTCGGCCGTGGCGACTAGGGTCCTCGCAGTCCGCACTCGTGGACAGCCGCGCTGGAGACACTTCTTGATTTCCGTCGCGCGGAAGTCGACCCGCCCACGCGGGTAAGGAGTAACCAGTGTCCACCTTTTCTGCCCTTGGGCTCGCGCCCGATCTCGTCGACGCGCTTGCGGCCGGCGGCATCACCTCACCGTTCCCGGTTCAGGCCGCGACGATCCCCGATGCCCTCGCGGGCCTTGATGTTTGCGGTCGCGCCCCTACCGGCTCTGGCAAGACCATCGCCTTTGGTGCCCCGCTCGTGGAGCGCGTGGAAAAGGCTCGGCCGCGTCGTCCCAGCGCACTGATTCTGGCTCCCACACGCGAGCTGGCCGCCCAGATTGCCCGCGAACTCGAGCCGATGGCGGTTGCTCGGAACCACCGGGTCTTCACCATCTATGGCGGGGTGGGCTACGAGCCTCAGAAGCGTGCGCTGCGCCGTGGTGTCGAAATCCTCGTCGCGTGTCCGGGTCGTCTCGAAGATTTGATCGCCCAGCGAGCGCTGTCACTTGACGGTGTGAAGTTCGTCGTGGTCGATGAGGCTGACCGCATGGCTGACATGGGATTCATGCCGGCGGTCCGGCGCATCTTGGATCAGACGAACCCCGATCGTCAGACGTTGCTCTTCTCCGCGACGCTCGACGGTGACATCGCGGTCTTGACCCGCGATTACCAGAAGTCGCCGGTCCGCCACGAGGTCGAAGGCGTGGAGTCCGACGGTAGCGAGGCCGATCACCGTTTCGAGCGCGTCCGGAACGAGGACCGCGTCGAGCGCGTTGCCGAAGTGATCGGCGCGGAAGGTCCCACGATTGTGTTCTGTCGGACCCGTCACGGCGCCGACAAAGTCGCGAAGAAGTTGTCGCAGTCGGGCGTGCCGTCGGCGCCGATCCATGGTGGTCTCTCGCAGGCGAAACGCGACCGTGCGTTAGCCGAGTTTTCCCGCGGCCGGGTCCACGCACTCATCGCCACCGATGTGGCCGCGCGTGGAATCCATGTCGACGATGTTGCCTGCGTGGTGCACTTCGACCCGCCGGCCGACACGAAGTCCTACATTCACCGTTCCGGCCGCACGGCGCGTAAGGGTGCATCCGGGGTCGTGGTGTCGTTTGTGCTTCCGGATCAAGTTCGTGACAGCCTTCGCCTCCAGCGTGACCTCGGGTTCGAGGTCGAAAGCGATGCCAAACGCTCGCGCGGCCAAGGCGATCGTCCACGTTCTGATCGTCCGCGTGTCGAGCGTCCTGATGGTGCTCCGGCGCGTCGCCGTGGGGGACCGCCGAAGCGAGGATCGAACCACCGAGGCTCTCGGAACCCTCGCGCCACGAGCTGAAGTCTGATCGGCATCGAGCCCTAAACTTCGCTGGCTATGGACCTGCGCTTCTCTGACGTTGACGAAGCGTTTCGGACGAACTTGCGAGCGTGGTTAGCGGGAGTGCTTCCCGATCTCGCGCCCCAACCGACCCGAGACGACTGGGACGCGCGGCGAGTGTGGGACACCGACTGGCAACGACGGCTGTTTGATGCCGGGTACGCCGGTCTGAACTGGCCAAAGGAATACGGTGGCCAGGATGGCGCGCCGAGCCAGCAGTTGGTATTTCTCGAAGAAACCACTCGCGCTCGGGCGCCGTATGTGGGCGTGAACTTCGTTGGCCTGCTCCACGCCGGGCCCACGATCGTGGCCGAGGGAACATCGGAACAGAAGGCAGAACACCTGCCGAAGATCCTGCGGGGCGACGAGGTGTGGTGTCAAGGATTCTCGGAGCCCGGCGCGGGATCGGACTTGGCGTCGCTGCGCACGAAGGCGGTACGCGACGGCGACCACTACGTGGTCACCGGTCAAAAGATCTGGTGCTCTTATGGGCAGATCGGTGACTTCGGTGAGCTCTTGGTGCGAACCGACCCAGACGCGCCCAAGCACAAGGGAATCACCTGGCTCATGCTCCCGATGGATCTGCCGGGAATCGAAGTGCGACCGCTCAAGACGGTCCTGGGCTCCAGCGAGTTTGCCGAACTCTTTCTCGACGAAGTGCGCGTGCCAGTCGAATGTCGTATCGGCGCCGAGAATGACGGCTGGCGGGTCACGAACGTGACGCTGGCGTTCGAACGTGGCACCGCGTTCGTCAGTGACCTCGTGGACGCCACCCGCCTGGTCGAAGATCTTGCGCCCTACGTCACCGATCCAGCCCACCGGCGCGAACTCGGGCACATCGCGGCCGAGCTCGACGCGATTTGGATGCTGACCAAACGCAACGTGACCCAATCCACTCGTGGGACAGCCGGCCGCGGGCAGTACATGATCAAGTTGGCATACAGCGAGGTGTGTCAGAAACTCGGCGAACTGTCGCTGCGGGTCCTCGAACGCAACGCACTGTCGGTCGACGGCGAAGGTCCCTTCGTCGAGGAGCGTCTCCGTTCGTTGGCGTTCACGATCGCGGCAGGTACTTCACAGATTCAGCGCAACATTCTCAGCGAACGCGTCTTGGGAATGCCACGGGAGCCGAGATGAACTTTGATCTGACCGACGATCAGATCGCACTGCGCGATGGCATGCGGGCCGTGGTCGAAGGTCGCTTCCCCATCAAACGCGTGCGCGAAGGGTTCAGCCGCAAGGTGCACGCGGAGCTCGCCGAGGCCGGTGTCTTTTCACTGCGTACCGACGGCTTCTCGTGGGCGGATTGTGCAGTTGTGTACGAGGAACTGGGTCGGGGCGTCGTGCCTGGACCTCTGGTGTGGTGCTTCGGCCGCGATCTCATCGCGGGTGGCTTCGACACCACGATCGGCGGCGCGGCGCTCGTCGAGCATTTCGACGCGCTCGACGAACTCATCGTGCTCGGTTCCGATCAAGCTTCGGTGGTGGCGGCCGCATCGCTCACCGGAGTCAACCAGGACTGGCCCCTCGATCCGTTGTCGCCGGTTTCGGTCGTCGATGGCATCGAGAGTGCGGCTGGCGCGCCCCATCCGGTGGGCGTTGATGAGGTGCGGCTGCACGGCGCGCTGCTGACCGCGGCATTCTGTGTGGGAATGGCCGACCGCCTCACCGAAATGTCGGTGGCTTATGCGTTAGAACGCCAACAGTTCGAGCGCCCGATTGGATCGTTCCAAGCCGTCAAACACATCTGCGCCGATATGGCAGTCCGGGCCGAGTTGGCGAGAGTCTCGACTCACGCGGCTGCGTGTGTGTTGGATGATCCGGCGACGGGTGATGCGGTGCGAGCGGTGAGTGGTGCGAAGTTGCTCGCCGGTGAAGCCGCAGTGTTGAACGGACGGAGCGCCACCCAGGTTTACGGCGGCATGGGCTTCACGTGGGAGGTGGATGTGCATTTGTTCCTGAAGCGCGCGTGGGTGCTCGACACCCATTTCGGCGCGGGGGATCACCACGCCGACGCCGTGGCCGCCACGATGCCGACATGAGTGATGCGTCGACCTGATGACCAATCCTGATTGGGAGCTTCTTCTCGGCGATCTCGCCGTCCGCCGTGCCGCGAGTGAGGCGATGGGCGGACCGGAACGCCTGACGCGTCAGCGGGCCGAGGGACGGCTCGATGCTCGCGGTCGGGTTGCGTACCTGCTGGACGAGGGAACGTTCCGTGAGCTGGGTGCGTACGCGGGAAGTGTCGGGCGCGGGATGACACCAATCGCCCCTGCCGACGGTTTGGTTGCGGGGCACGGATCCATCGACGGCCGACCGGTGTTGATCGGAGCCGAAGACTTCACGGTCATGGGTGGGTCGATCGGGATCGGCACCCATGCCAAGCGGTTACGGCTGGCGGAGCTGGCGGCCCAGGAACGAGTCCCGTTGGTGATGCTGCTCGAAGGAGCGGGCGAGCGCGCGCAAAACGCATTCGAGCGCTACCCCCACGCGCCGAATGATCTCCAGGCGTTGGTTCGCCTCAGCGGTGCGGTGCCGACGGTTGCCGTGGTCATGGGGGCGAGCGCCGGTCATGGTGCCTTGACCGCGCCACTCATGGACTTCACCGTGATGGTGCAGGGTGCGGCGATGTTCAGCGCCGGGCCGCCGCTCGTGGCCGCGGCCACCGGTGAAGAAGTGACGAAAGAGGAATTGGGCGGCGCGGAACTTCATACCGCGGTTTCCGGCGTCGCGCACAATGTTGTCGCCGACGACTCGGCCGCGCTCGATCTGGTACGCACCTATCTCGGCCATTTCCCGTCGAACGCATGGACGCGCGCTCCGGCGGGAGTAGGCACCGACGGTTCGCGTCGGGTCGACGCGATCCTCGAGCTGATCCCCGCCGATCCACGCCGTCCCTATGACATCCGTCCGGTGATCGAAGCGGTCTTCGATCGTTCAGATCCGATCGCGTCGGCTTCGGGGGAAGATGCGGATCGTGGTGGCGTGCTCGAGATCCAACCGGGCTTTGGACGCTCGGTCGTCACCGCGCTCGCGTACCTCGGCGGAGTGTCCGTCGCGGTAGTGGCCAACAATCCTGCAGTAAAAGCCGGCGCGATCGATAGTGACGCCGCCGACAAAGCCGCGCACTTCCTCGAGGTTGCTGCTGCGTTCCAGCTGCCGGTGGTGTTTCTCGCCGATAATCCCGGCGTGATGGCGGGCACGGTGGCCGAGCGAAGCGGAATCCTGCGCCACGCGGCACGGATGTACGCCGCGCAGGCGCGCGTCACCGGCCCGAAACTTCACGTGACCCTCCGAAAGGCCTACGGGTTTGGGTCGTCGCTCATGGCGATGAACCCGTTCGACACGCAGACCACCACGGTTGCGTTCCCCGGAGCGCGCCTTGGCGCGATGCCGGCGGAAAGTGGGGCCGACGCGGCCGGCATCGAGCCGGATGTGCGGGCGCTGATGGAACATGGCGATCTTGGCGGCGCCTTCGCCGCCGCGGATCGGATGAGTTACGACGACGTCATCGATCCCCGTGATCTACGGAACGAGCTCATCCGCGCGCTCGAGTTGAGCGCGGCCCGGCTTCGAGTGCCCCCGAGGCCGGACCTTCGGGGCGTACGTCCGTAACGAACGGTTCACTCGGAGCGAAGCATCTCGGCATGGCGGCGGAGCAGTGCGGTGGTATCGGTCGTGGACGCGGCCGGCGCCAAGAAGTTGCCGGTCGCAGCTTGGCAGCCGGCGTGGCGTACCCGATCGAGCTGCTCGGCCGTCTCGACTCCTTCCGCGAGAACCTCGACACCGAGCATGCGGGCGAGGCTCAACAACGCAGGGAGCATGGGGTCATTGTCCGATGCGGTTTGGACGAGGGATCGGTCGAGCTTCACGTGGGTGATCCCGTAGCGGCGCACTGCGAGGGGAGACGCGTGTCCGGTGCCGAAGTCGTCGATGGCAATCGCGCATCCGAGATCACGGAGCCCGGCCAGCTCTGCACTGGCGCGGCGAGCGCGGTCGATCTCGGCGATTGCCTGCTCCGCAACGTCGAATCCAATTCGATGGGGTTCGATCCCGTTGGCGCGCAGCGATGCTCGGACGCGGTCGACGGTTCCCGACCACGTGAGCTGGCTGGTGCTCAGGTTGAGCCAAATGATGGGAGGGGCGATCCCGGCACTCTCCCACTCGCTGAGCACACCGCACGCAGTTTCGAGAACAAACCCGCCGAGCGGAGCGTCAAGCCCCGCGATCATGGCCGCGCCCAGGAAGTCGGCGGGGAGGAGGAGCCCGCGTTCTGCGTGTTGCCACCGGACCAAGGCCTCCATGCCAACGATGTGGTCGGTGGTCAGGTCGAACACGGGTTGCCAATGAACCACGAGGTCGCCGTTGGTGAGCGCCTCGCGCAACCCAGCTTCGGTGTCGAGGTGGTTCAGAACTCGGCGCCGGAGCGCGTCGTCGTACACCACATAGCGGTCTCGACCTCGGGCCTTCGCGACGTACATCGCGGCGTCGGCATCGCGCAGCAGGGCTTCGGGGCCTTCGGTGGTGCTGGTGGCCAGTGCGACTCCGATGCTGGTGCCGACGGTCAACTCGTGGCCGTCCGGGTGGAACGGTTCGGCGAAGACCTCGCGAATACGGTCGGCCATTGCGATTGCGCCAGTGACGTCGTCGATCTCTTCGCAGCAGATGACGAATTCGTCACCCCCCAGGCGTGCGACGGTGTCCTCGGGGCGCATCGTGGAGCGGAGCCGCGATGCGACCTCACGCAGGAGCGCGTCGCCCGTTGCGTGACCGAGTGCGTCATTGACTGCCTTGAAGTGATCGACGTCGAGAAATAGCAACGCCGCACTGTGCTCACGCCGGAGGGACCGATCGAGGGCATGGCCGAGGCGGTCGAGCAGGAGCGCACGGTTGGGAAGTCCGGTGAGCCCGTCGTGCAGGGTCTGATGGACGAGCGCTTCTTGGGCCTCCCGGCGATCGCCGACGTCGTAGAAGTGGACAACGAATCCGTTGATGCGATCGTCGTGGCGAAGATCACGCAAGCTGACCTCGAACCAGCGGTAGCCACCGTCGCGGTGCCGGGCGCGTACTTCGGCGGTGAACCGTGCGTCGAGCCGCCCTTCCAAATTGCGCCATTGCTCCAGCCAGGAGTCGAGATCGGTGGGATGCACCAGGTCGAACGGATGCAGCTGACAGAACTCCTCAGGGTTGTACCCGAGTACCCGTTCGACCGCCGGACTGGTGTATCGGATGAAGCCGCCCGGATCGATGATGCAGACCACATCGATGGCATGGAGCAAGAGTGCCCGATAGCGCTCCTCGCTCTCGCGGACGGTCAACTCGGCGTTCTTCTGGTCCGAGATATCGCTCGACGTCATCGCAACACCGTCGTCGACCTTGACGATTTGCTCTCTGATCCAGGTCGCCTGAACGCGAGGGTGTGCCGCGGGGTATTCGGCATTGACCGGTTCGCCCGACTCGACAACGTCGACGTACTTCTTGAGGAGTGCGTCCTTGTGGGCTGGGGGGAAATGACGGGTGACCCGTTTCCCCAGCAGGTCCGCGACGGGCAGGCCGAAGAGCTTGGCCGCGTTCTCATTGGCGACCGTGATTGTGAAGTCGACGATCGTTCCGGCGTCATCGCGCACGGCGTCCATCATGACGAGCGAATCAAGGCTCGCTTCGCTGGCCGCACGAAATCGGTCCTCGCTGAGCGCGAGCGCTTCCTCGGTTCGCCGACTCTCGGTGATGTCTTCGGCGTGGGCGACGAGGTAGACGATCGAGCCGTCGGGATTCCGGGATGCGCTCACGTGGAAGCGGGCACTCACCACCGTTCCGTCTGCGTGTTGAAACCGGGTCTCCCTGACGAAGGTCTGGAACTCCCCGGACTGCAGGGATGCGAGCCGAACTCGGACTCGTAACTTGTGGTCAGGGTGGGCGGCATTGATGAAGGTGCTGACCGTGATCTCATCGCGAGGAGATCCGAGTAGTCGGCACATGGTTTCGTTGACGTACACGATCTCGCCGCCGGGACGTCCAATCGCCACGCCGACCGGCGAATGCTCGAAGACGAGCCGGAATGAGTCGGCGTCGGTGAGGTCCGGCGATGGCGATGCTGTCGGTTCGTTGGGAGTCGGAGCGTTCACCGTCATAGGTCGGCGGATATCTTGGCTCCCCAGGACGTCCGGCACCAGTGCTCCGCCACGGCGCCCACCGGGCCGCCGCTACGCTCGGCCGGGTGACGAATGGACCGGACACCGTGCTGGCGGCACTCGCAGCCCGGTTGGGTTCCGACCCGGACGGCCCGTACCTCGACTTCGACGGTCTCACCCACACCGCTCGCAGTATCGATGTTGCTGCGAATCGGATCGCGCATGCATTGGCCGCCCTTGGCGTCACGCAGGGAGACCGCGTCGCGACGTTGCTGGAAAACTCGCCCGAACAAGTCATCGCGTTCTTTGCAACCCTCAAACTGGGCGCGATACACGTACCGATCAACACTGCATACAAAGGAGATTTCCTCCGCCACGTTCTGGCCGACTCCGGCGCCGCCATCGTGGTGGTGCAGAGTGGATTGGCGGAGCGGGCCGCGGCGGTTGTCGGCTCGACAGTTCCGAAACTCGCCGCAGTCATCGTGGTGGGAGAAATGGTGGCGTGGTCCGGTTCGGTATCGGCCTATGCGTGGAGTCATCTGCTCGCCGAGGCTCGAGACGATGCCCTACCTGTCGTGCAGGTTGGACCGGCCGACCTTGCGTGTTTCATCTATACCGCCGGAACCACGGGCGCGTCCAAGGGTTGCATGCTCCCGCACCAATACGTGGTTTCGTTGGCCGAGCAAATCGCCCGGGCCTGGGGGCGCACCGCCGATGACGTGGTCCTGACACCGCTTCCGCTGTTCCATTTCAATGCCATCTCGGTGTGCGTGGTCGGGACCTTGCTCACCGGTGGGCGTGCGGCGATCGTGCGCAAGTTCTCGGTCAGTCGGTTCTGGCCGGAGGTACAGCGGACCGGTGCGACGATGCTGTCGATGTTGGGCTCGCTGGCGATTCTCATTGCGAACGCCGATGACCACCCGGAATCGGCCGGGCACCGGCTTCGTCTCTGTGCCGCGGCGCCGATACCGCCCGATACCGATCGGATCTGGCGGCAGCGGTTTGGCTGCGCGACGTTCAGTGGGGGCTACGGACTCACGGAGGCGTCGCTCATCTCGATGCTTCCTGTGGGCGAGAGCAACAAGGTCGGTGCGGCGGGACGGCCGAATACGCACGAGTTCGAAGTCAAGATTGTGGATGGCAACGATCAGCCCGTGGCCCATGACGCGATCGGTGAGATCGTGTGTCGGCCGACCGGACCGAATCTCATGTTCGCGGGTTACTGGCAGCGACCGGAGGCAACGGTCGAGGTGTTGCGAAATCTCTGGTTCCATACCGGCGACCTCGGTCGGATCGATGAGGACGGCTTCCTGTTCTTCGTCGACCGCAAGAAGGACTACCTCCGGCGGCGGGGTGAGAACATCTCGAGTTTCGAGATTGAACGCACGGTCATCGCGCACGAGTCCATCGCGGATGTCGCCGTGCACGCCGTGGCGAGCGAGCACGGCGAAGACGACGTGAAGATCACTGCTGTGCTGGTGGTCGGCGCGGTGCTTTCCGAGGAGGACTTCTGTCGGTGGTGCGCGGAACGGGTTCCGTACTTCGCGATTCCGCGCTACATCGAGTTCCGCTCAGACCTGCCCCGTAACCCGGTGGGCCGGGTGTTGAAATACGAACTTCGCGCCGACGGCGCGACCGCGTCAACCTGGGACCGTGAAGTGGCCGGTGTGAACTTCGACCGCTGACCGGCGTCGTTCAGAGTTGCTTGCGAACGCGCCAGATTTCTTCGGCGGGCCACCGTCGGGCCCAGTCGAGATCGGTGTAGTCGGGGTAGCTGGTGGCTGCGTCCTTCGGTGGCCGGATCTCGATCAGGGCTTCGACCCTCAATCCATGTGCCCCAAAGAGTGCGATCCATTCCCCATGAGGAATCTGGAAGTCGATCGTGCCGTCACCCCAGTCGAACATGCGGGCTCCGAAGTATGGGCTTTGCAGCGTCCGCGTGATCCGTGCGTCGGGATCATCGGTGGGGAAGCACAGGTTCCGGAACAGCGTGGACGCGTTGAACACGAGGAGACCGCCGGGGCGTAACACCCGAGCGACCTCGGGGACCGTCGCCGACGGGTCACAGAAGCTCATGGCTCCGTGGTCGCAGAAGACGACATCGAAGCTCTCGGCCCGGAACGGTGTCGCGGTGGCACTCGCGCAGGTGAGCGCCGTGGGCAGTTCGGCCGCGGCCAGGTTGCGACCTGCGTGCCGGAGCTGGTGCACCGACACGTCGAGACCGACCCGGCGGCGAGCAGCCATCGCGACTCCAATTGTGTGCTGCGCGCCGCCGCAACCGAGTTCCAAGACATCGAGCCCGGAGACGTCACCGATCGCGCTCAGCTCGGACTCGGGGATTCCCCATACGCCCCAGCGGCCAGTCCGATCGAGCTGTTCGCGATGCGCTGCTTGGTAGTCGTCGGCATCGGCATCCCAGAAATCACGGTTCGTGCGCTCGGCGTCCGAGGTGCGATCGGTCATGGTTCGAGACCGGCGGTCTGGAGTCAGGATGTGATTACGCGGTGGGCGAGAGGTCGACGATCTTGACCGGCCCCACCCGTTCGACGAGTGGACGCCGTGCCGTCGCGTGTGGCGCAACGTCCCAGCCGACGGCCTCGGACCGCAACGCTCCAACAGTGCAGCGCTCACGTGGACGGACCGAGAACGGATCGTATTGAAAGAACCGCATGGCATTTTCGTGGGTCATGGCATTGACCTCGCCGTCGTCGAGATCCGTAGCCGCAAACTCGGAAGCGAGGGTCTCGGGGGCCTCGGGCCAGTTCGCATCGGAGTGCGGATAGTCGACCTCAACTGCGATGCGATCGACGCCGATATCGCGCGCCAGTTTCACGCCCACCGCGTCGTTGATGTAGCAGAGGATCACGTGTTCCATGAACACTTCGCTCGGCATCTGATGACCAAAGTCGGAGCCGGTCCATGCCTTGTGGATCCGATAGGAGTGGTCGAGGCGCTCGAGGAAGTATGGAATCCAACCGATGCCTCCCTCGGAGAGCGCAACGGTGACGTCGGGGAACTTCTTGAATACCGGCGAGTGGATGAGGTCAGCCGCGCATTGCACAATGTTCATTGGCTGCAGCGTGATCAGCACGTCAATCGGGGCATCGACCGATGTCATGACAAGCTTGCCTGACGAACCGATGTGCATACACACCACGGTGCCGACATCGGAGCAGGCTTGCCAGAACGGATCCCAGTAGTCCGAGTGCAGGCTCGGACGGTTCAACGGTTCGGGATTCTCCGGGAACGTGATCGCGTGGCACCCTTT
Organism: Acidimicrobiia bacterium; assembly: GCA_046598395.1. Lineage (GTDB taxonomy): Bacteria > Actinomycetota > Acidimicrobiia > IMCC26256 > JAENVU01 > JAENVU01. Next base: position 44,242 of record JBKJIQ010000047.1, on the reverse strand, counting down.
ATTCGCAACTCGTCGTACCTCATCCGCGAGTGCGTCCGGATCCCAGATCATGGGAATCGCGAGAGGAATGAATCGCTCCGGCGCATGGCCGCACCATTCATCGATGTGCCAATCGTTGTAGGCGCGAGCGAGAGCGCAGGCTGCGTCTTTGTCATCGAGGGTGGCAAAGAGGCGGCCTGCGAAACCCGGGAGGCTCGGGAAGTTCATCGAGCCGAGGGTGCCGTTGGCATTCATGTCGAGGATGCGCTTCTCGACGTCGTAACAGCCCGGACGAATCTCGCCGAAGCTGGTCGGTTCGATTCCGTATTCCTCTTTCGGTCGTCCCGCGACTGCGTTCAGGCCGATGTTGGGCACTTCGATCGCGCCGAACCGCCATACGTCGGTGCCGTCGGCTTTGTGTACGAGTTTCGGAGCAATGTCTCGGTACTTCGCGGGGAGGTGTGCGTCGAACATATTGGGCGGTTCCACCACATGGTCGTCCACGCTCACGATGATCATGTCGTTGATCTGCATTGCATTCCCTTGGGTCCGAGCCTGACGTCGGCGTCAGGGTACCGCTGGTGGCTTGACGGCAGCGACCGGAGCGACCGGTTGGATTTCGATGGTGTCCATGCGGGCATGCGGTGGTGCGGTGAGGGCATGGATCACGACGCCGGCGATGTCTTCGGGTGCCATGGTGTTGAAGTGGCGTTGGATCCCGAAACGGGGCCACATCCCCACCAGATGCTCGTAGGTACCGGGGGTCCACTCGCCGGCAAAGTCGGTGAGTGTCGGGCCGACTCGGATCACGGTGGTGCGGATGCCCCGTCCCTCCGTCTCCATATCGACCACGCGCGCAACGGTTTCGAGCGCAGCCTTACTTGCGCTGTATCCGATCAGCCCCGGGCGCGGGGTACGCGCCGCGTCGGACGAGACGAACACGATGTCGCCGCGCCCGGCGTCGAGCATCGAGCCGAGCGCCCGGCGCGTGCAGAGCAGTGGCCCGAGCAAGTTGGTGTCGATCTCCCGAGCCAGCGCGTCGGCGTCGGTGTCGACGAGCAGTCCGGGCACGGCGATTCCCGCGTTGTTCACCAGGGCATCAACGGGGCCGAGCGCGGCTTCGGATGCGTTGAAAAAGGCATCGATGCTTCCGGCATCGGTCACGTCGAGCGAGTGGACGAACGGGGTGCCGCCTTCGAGCGTCACCAGATCGGCGGTGATCTCCAACGCGTCGATCCGACGACCACCGAGCGCCACCGACCAGCCGAGTCGGCCCAGGCCGAGAGCAATCGCGCGACCGATGCCGCCGGACGCGCCGGAGATTGCCGCGGTGCGAGTTTCTTCCATCACGTCCACGCTACGACGGGACCCGCGACCGCGATGAGATCCTCGGTGCGGTTCCAGTTCACGTCGTCCTCCCACACCTCGAGACGCAGCGGGAAACCATGATGACGGGCGACGTGGAGGGCCTCGTGGGTCGTGGCGTCGATGGGGCCGGCGACGACGCATACGGTTTCGGTTCCTTGGGCTGCGGAGACGAGGCCGACGGCGGCGCCGATGCCGGGTCGGTCGTATGCCGGGACGATCACGCTGCCCATGCGGTCGGTGGGAAACGTGCGAGCGATCCACAGCCCGACCGGACCAGGTTGCGCCGTCACCCGGGTTGATTCGCCAAGGGATTGCTTGAGATCCATCACCGCGCGGGCCGGGTGACGGGGGAATGCGTCATCCACGTATCCGGGTTGGGCGATCGCGCTGATCCTCGTGAAGAGGTCGTTGGGGATGGGAACGAACGGGCGGGGCGCGCCGGGAACCACCAACGGTCTTAGTCCGTCGGGTAAGTGGAAGATCCGTGCCGCGGAGGGGAAGGGTGGCGACGTCTCCGCGGAGTCGATGCCGATCGTGAGGACGAGATCGAAGTCGGCCAGACCCAACAGTGCGAAATCATCACGTTGGAGTCCGCCGGTGCCCATGTGATGCGGGCTGTTCCATGGGTAGATGCCCTTCGCGCCCCAGGTGTTCGCCACTGGTGCCCCCAGGTGGTGAGCGATTCGGTGCAGGCCGTCCGGGTCGAGGAGCGCAAACGGACCGACGAGGATCGCGATTCGTCCATGCGGGTCGGCGATCAGATCGGGGGTGAAGCGCTCGTCTTCACCGACGTTCATGAGAGTCGGGCTGCGAGGTCGTCGACCGGGGAGGGTGAGCGCAACCGGGGCAGGGACCTCGATGAACTGATTCGCGAGTGGGTTGGAGAGGGATCGCAGCAGATCGGCCAGCACGCCTGGATGCTTCCACAAACACCACCGCGCGTACTTGGATAACGTCCGCCGTCGTGAGCGCAAACCGTCGAGTGTGTGTGGTGGGCGTCGGTCTGGCCGACGGGCCGAAGACGCCGGACTTGTCGGCGCTCATGCTCCAGGCGCAAGCCTTTGGGCGAGCAGTGAAGGATTCAGGTCTCACCAAGAACGAGATCGACGGACTTGCCTCGGCCGGGTACGGAGGGATGCACGAGGTTCAGCTAGCGGAGTATCTCGGTTTGCGCCCGCATTGGCTCGATTCCACGAGCTGTGGCGGATCGAGTTTCGAGTTCCACGCGCTGCACGCGTTCCGAGCGATTCAGGCGGGCGACGTCGATACGGTCGCAATCGTCTACGGCAACAACGAGTATTCGGCGGCAGGTCGATCCCTCGGAACTGGGCGCGCGGGTGGCGGCGCAGCGGCGATGCCGTATCCCATGAGTTGGGAACTCCCGACCGGACTCACCCTGGTGGGCGCGTACGCGATGGCCGCCCAGCGCCACATGTATCAGTACGGCACCACCGCCGAACAGTTGGCATCGATCTCGGTGCAAACTCGGGAGCACGCGCAGCGGAACCCGCATGCGATGTATCGCGACCTGATCACCATCGAGGATGTCGTGAGTTCGCGGCTCGTTGCGGATCCACTCCACAAGCTCGACTGTTGCGTGGTGTCCGACGGCGGCTGTGCATTGATCCTCACCACCGAAGATCGGGCACGCGATCTCGGTCGACCCTTGGTGTTCGTGCGGGGTGCGGCCGCCGGCATGACCCATCACTCGATGCAAGCGATGCCCGACCTCACCGTGACGGCGGGCGCGGTCACGGGTCCGAAGGCGTTCACCGAAGCAGGGATCTCCCCGACAGATGTCGACACATTCCAGATGTACGACTCCTTCACGTACACCGTGCTCGTCTGCCTCGAAGACCTCGGGTTCGCTCCGAAGGGCGAGGGGGGTCCGTTCGCCGCGTCCGGCGCGTTGCGGCTCGGCGGCGCGCTGCCAACGAACACCGATGGTGGGGGACTCTCGGCAACGCACCCGGGAATGCGAGGGCTTTTCCTGCTGTGCGAGGCGACCCGGCAGCTGCGAGGCGAAGCGGGGGACAGCCAGGTCGAAGGTGCAGAGATTGCGGTAGCGCACGGCAGCGGCGGTTGGCTTTCCACCATGGGTACCGTCGTGTTGGGAACGGAACCGGTATGAGTTCTGCGGAGGACGTGCCGAAGTATTTGATTCCGAGAATCTCACCGGAGGCGGCTGAGTTCTTCGCGGGCACGGTTCGCGGCGAACTGCGAATCCAGCGCTGTGGCAGCTGCGGATTGCATCACCACTATCCTCGGATCGCGTGCCCGCACTGCGGAGCGGAAGACCTGGAGTGGATCACCTCGTCAGGTTTGGGAACACTGCACTCCTTCACCGTTATCCGCCAACACGGGATCCCACCGTTCCGCGAACAGGTTCCGTTCGTGGTTGGCCTCGTTGATCTCGACGAGCACGGTGCTCGCCTCGTGGCCCAACTCCCCACGCTCGCGCCGGAAGAAGCAGTGATCGGTGCTCGGGTCCGTGCCGCCTTCAAGCGGGCCAGCGACGAGGTCGCATTCGTCGAGTTCGTCGAGTCCGTCGGGGTCGAAGCCGGTGACTAATCCGGCGGTCGGACCGAGCATCGCGGAGCGGGTGGCGCTCGATGGCCGGTCGCTGGGGCGTCGCGGTACCGAGACCCGGGCACGGTTGCTCGACGCCACGGCTCAGCTGTTGGAGGACAAAGGGTTGCGCGAACTCCGGGTGGTCGATATCGCCCGGGCGGTAGATCTCTCGCCGGCAACGTTCTATCAATACTTTGCCGACGTCGAGGATGCGGTCCTCGCGCTTTCGATCGCAGTGGGCGAGGAGTCATCGTCACTCGCAGGACTCCTCGCCGAAGATTGGAACGGTCCGGAAGGACTCGGGATCGCTCGGCGCCTCGTCGAAGACTTCATCACGAACTGGGACAAGCATCGGTGCGTGCTCCGAACTCGGAACCTCGCAGCTCAGGAGGGCGACGATCGGTTCCGCGCGGTGCGCAACGATTCCCTTCGACCACTGACCGAAGGCATCGGCGCCAAGGTCTTGGCGCGTTCGAACTCCGGACTGTCGCCCTATGCCGCCGGGGCCGCCATGGTTTCCATGCTCGAACGGATGGCCGCGTTCCACGCCGACCTCGCGGCCTACGGCACGTCACGTGCCGATGTGGTGGAAACCACCGCCCGCATCCTCCACCACACCGCTACGGGCAAATAGCGGCCGCTCAGACCGATGCGAGCGTATATGCTCGCATGATGTCTGCGGCCTACGCAATCTGCCAAGACGCTCGATCTCGTGCAGGCTTGAGTCAACGCGCGCTGGCTGATCGAGCAGGTATCTCACCGTCCTCGGTGGCTCGAATCGAACGAGGACGGATGGAGCCGACACTCGATCTCCTGTCGCGCTTGGTCGAAGCATGTGGTCTGGAGTTGAGGATCCGAGCGACCGAGATTGATTGGAGCGGTCGGTCTGGTTGGGGTGATCTCGATGTCGAAGGAAGGCTGGCTGCGGTGCGTATGGTCGGGGAGTTCGCCCAACTCGTCGAGCCGCGTGAGTGAGCGTCGTGACCATTTGGACCTCACGCGTGGAGCCTCTCGACCCGATTCGGATCATCGAGAGTTTGACCAAGGGCGGCGTTCGGTTCGTCTTGGTCGGCGGACTCGCTGCATTGGTTCATGGCTACACCGGTCTCACCCAGGACGCCGATACGGTTCCGGCATACGACGATGAAAATCTGGCGCGCCTGTGTGATGTCTTGCTCACGCTCGATGCGTCCCTCTATGCCAATCCCGCGCGATCCGACGTCGGCGACGACGGTTCACCTCCCGAAGCGGCTGATTTCTCTTTCACTCCCTCTGCACTTCGACGAAGAACGGCTTGGCAATTCGCGACGGCGGCCGGACCGCTCGACGTGTTGTTCGCGATCGACGGGCCGGGTGGGTACGAGGCTCTCGCGCCGCGGGCGTCGATTCGTAGGATCGCCGAGAACGAAGTGTTGGTTGCTGCCCTCGATGATCTCATTGAGTCAAAGGAGACGGCCGGTCGCGACAAAGACCTGCGAGCACTTGGCGAACTTCGTCGGCTTCGGCGTGAATCTCTGGGGGAGTAGACCGTTCGATCGGCTACCCCGACGGGTGCGCGGTGAACTCGAGCTCGCGCTCGAAGGTCTTCTCGAAGAGTTCACGCTTGCGCCGGGCACCCCAGAGTTCGAGTTCCGGGTCCGAGGTAGCGCGGACGTGCAACAGGACCAATTCCGCGCCGACGCGCGCCTGGATGTCGACCACGTTCTGCTTCCGGCCGCGGTCTAAGCCATCGGCGATGCGCAACAGCGACACCAATCTTCGCGTTCGATCCCTTTGTTCGGGTTCGAGCTTGCCCACGAGATCGTCGTTGCTCTTGGGATCGCCGCGGCGATGCCATCGGACCATGGCAATGAGAGCGGTGACGGCCCCGGGGGTCAGACCGCGCAGCCGGCCATGGTGCACCAGGTACGCGGCATGGCGGTCGTGCCCTTCGTGGGAAACATGCTCGCCGATGTCATGCAGGAGCGCGCCGTACTCCAGCAGCTCACGGTCGTCGTCGTCGAGACCGTGGAGTTCGCGGAGCTGATCAAAGAGTTGCAGCGCCAACGTGGCCACATGACGGGAATGGGCCTCCGGCCAGGAGCAGCGCCGAGCCAGGGACTGCACCGAGGCGCGCCGTATTGCAAAAGGATCATCGGAGAAATCGCCGGGTTCGTGGCGACCAATGGCGTCGAGCACCATTCCTTCGCGGAGCGCCCATTCGCTGACCGTGAGGTCCTGGACGTCGAACAACTCCATGGCGATGCTCATGAGCTCAGCGCCGACCACGATGAGATCGACCCGTTTGAGGTCCAGTCCGTGCATCTTGCGGCGTTGGGCGCTCGTCGACTCCACGAGATCGTTGCGGAGATCGTCGAGTTCGGAACGTGAGAACGCCAGGTGATGCAGGGTGCGAGGAACCCGCACATCGCGACGTGCCGCGATCATGTGGCCGAGGTCCTCGATGGTTCCGCTGCTCCCGATTGCCATCTTCGGCTCGTAGGCGCCCACGTGGATGGCATTGGGTCCGAGGACGTCGACGATGTGCTTGCGTAAGCGCCGTCGATCGGCTGCGTCAATCGGATCGGAATGGACGAACTCGGCGGTGAGGCGGGCCACCCCGAGGCGCTCGCTCGCAGCCCACGTGAGTCCCGCGATGTCTCCGACCATGATCTCGAGTGATCCGCCCCCGAGATCGAAGCACACGGCGGGCGCGGGATCGATTGTGACCGCAGCGCGAATCGCAGTGAAGATCAGCCGAGCTTCTTCGAGACCGTCGATCGCGTCAGCGTCGATACCTGCCTCACGCGAGATGCGATCGAGAACTTCGTCGCCGTTCGTTGCCGTGCGAAGTGCGCTCGTTGCACACGCCAGTATCTCGGTTGCCCCTGCGGCCTCGGCAATCAGCCGGAATCGACGCATCGTGGCGACCGCGGCATCCGCGGCTTCAGGGGTGATGATCCCCTCACGGCTCACGACATCGCCGAGGCGCAGCATCTCCTTCTCGCTGCTGATGGGGGTGAAGCTGCCGTCGGGATGGACGTCGGCGACCACGAGATGAAAGGAGTTCGACCCGAGGTCGACGGCCGCGATTCGCACCCATTGAGGTTACGGCCGGCGGAGGTACGCTCCGCGCCATCGTGGGTCGACGGACGAAGGGACGCAGAATATGTCAGTGAGTGGCGAAGACCGAATGTTGATTGATGGGGAACTGGTTGCGGCGGCCTCGGGCCAGACCTTCGCGAACATCAACCCCGCCACCGAAGCGGTGATCGGCGAGATCGCTGATGGCAGCGTGGCCGACATGGACCGCGCGATCGGCGCGGCCCGGCGCGCGTTCGACGAGAGTTCGTGGGCAACGGACCCCGACTTGCGGAAACGGTCACTCCGCCAGCTCCAGTCGGCATTGAGCGAATCGCGAGAAGTTTTGCGGCCGCAGATCGTGGCGGAGGTCGGTACGCCGATCATGTTGACCTACGCTATCCAGCAGGACTCCTGCATTGATGATCTGGCTTGGGACATCGACTGCATCGATCGCGTCCAGTGGGAGTACGACCTTCCCGTTCACGAGTTCTTCGGTCAGACCAGTGCCCGCAGAGTGGTACGCGAACCGATCGGCGTGGTCGGCGCGATCACGCCGTGGAACTTCCCGTTCATGCTCAACCTCTCGAAGGTCATTCCCGCGCTCGCCGCCGGCAACACCGTGGTCCTCAAACCTGCCCCCGACACCCCGTGGAGCGCGACCCACATTGGCAAACTCGTTGCCGAACAGACCGACATCCCACCCGGCGTGTTCAACGTGGTGACTGCGGGTGATGCCGCGGCGGTGGGCGAGGCACTCACCGGCGACCCTCGGGTCGACATGATCTCGTTCACCGGCTCCACGGCCGTGGGCAAGCGGATCATGGCGCGCGGCGCAGAGACGTTGAAGCGCGTGTTTCTCGAGCTCGGCGGGAAGTCGGCGAACATCATCTTGGATGACGCTGATCTCGCCGCGCAGTGCGGAAGTGGCGCCATGGTGTGTATGCACGGTGGTCAGGGTTGTGCGATCACCACTCGCATGTTGTTGCCACGTTCACGGTACGACGAGGGCGTCGAACTGCTGCGAGCTGCGTTCGAGGCCTGGAGCTACGGCGACCCGAATGACACCGCGAATCTTCAGGGTCCGCTGATCAACGCACGCCAGCGCGAGCGGGTGCTCGGCCATATCGAACGGGGGAAAGCCGATGGCGCTCGGCTCCTGGTTGGCGGTGGGAGACCGGCTCATCTCGAGCAGGGCTTCTATGTGGAACCCACGCTCTTCGTGGACGTAGACCCCGATTCCGCGCTCGCGCAAGAGGAAATCTTCGGTCCGGTGCTATCGGTGATCCCGTACGACGACGACGACCACGCGGTGCGCATCGCCAACAACTCGAAGTACGGACTCTCGGGCGCGGTGAACGGCAAGGATCTGGAGCGGGCCTATGGGATCGCGAAGCGCATCCGCACCGGAACGATCGCGGTGAACGGCGGCCAGTGGTTCGGTCCGGATTCACCGTTCGGCGGTTACAAGGAGAGTGGACTCGGACGGGAACACGGTGTCGCCGGTTTCGAGGAATACCTCGAAACGAAGACGATCGGCCTCCCTGCTCCGTCAGCGTGAACCTCGTCCCATCGCACTTCGCGTAACCTCCGCGCATGTCGACTCTCATCCTGTTGCGTCACGGCCAGAGCGTTTGGAACCTCGCGAACTTGTTCACCGGTTGGGAGGATGTCGACCTCACCGAGCAGGGCGAACGCGAGGCCGTGCGCGGAGGCCAGCTGCTGCAGGAAGCAGGGCTGCTGCCCGCAGTGGTCCACACCTCGTTGCAACAACGCGCGATCCGCACCGCGGAGTTGTCCTTGCGGGCTTGTGACCGGCAGTGGATTCCGGTTCGGAGATCGTGGCGGTTGAACGAGCGCCATTACGGCGCGTTGCAAGGGAAGGACAAGTTGGAGACCACCGAGCTCCATGGCGCGGAGAGCGTGAAGGTCTGGCGCCGGTCTTTCGACGTTCCCCCGCCACCGCTCGACTGGGATGCATCGCTTGATCCGCGATACGCGGAGCTCCCAACCGACGTGATCCCGAAGTCGGAGTGCCTGGCCGATGTCGCGCGGCGGATGTTGCCGTATTGGTACGACGGAGTTGTCCCTGATCTGGTGGTGGGTCGGGTCACGTTGGTTGCTGCGCACGGCAACTCGCTGCGGGCGCTGGCGATGCACCTCGAAGGGTTGACCAGCGACGAAGTGTTGGAACTCAATATCCCAACGGGGCAGCCGCGCGTGTATGAGCTCGATGGCCAGATGCGGGTGCAGTCGTGGCGCTACCTCGACCCGGATGGTGCGGCGGTGGCGGCCGCCGCGGTAGCCAAACAGGCTGGCTGAGCGGTTCCGATGCTGCACTCGCCAGGGTGAAAAAGAGGCAGGACCGGAGTACGTCGCGGGCAGGGTGCGGCGTACTCAACGGTCCTGCCAGAGATCATGATAGGCCACCCGTAGACTCCGATGCATATGGCAGCTACCGAAGTCACAATTTCCGGCAATGGAACCACTGCTCGCACGATCGATGAAGAGCGGCTGCACCGTAAACAGCAGTTAGCGGGGGCATTTCGCCTGTTTGGGAAGTTCGGCTTCGATGAGGGAGTTGCGGGCCACATCACCGCGCGTGACCCGGAGAGGCCCGATCATTTTTGGGTGAACCCATTCGGCAAGAGCTTCAAGCAGATCTGCGTCTCGGATCTGCTTCTGGTGAACCACCAGGGCGAGGTCGTGGAGGGCGACCGTCCCGTGAACGGGGCGGCCTTCGCCATTCACTCCCAGGTTCACGCGGCCCGCTCCGATGTGATCGCGGCGGCCCACTCACACTCGCTCTACGGCAAGGCGTGGTCAACGCTCGGGCGGATGCTCGATCCGATCACTCAGGATGCGTGCGCCTTCTATAACGATCACGCGCTGTTCGACGATTTTACCGGCGTGGTCCTCGACCTCGAGGAGGGTCGCCGTATCGGGGGCGCGCTCGGCGGTGGCAAGGCCGTGATCTTGCGCAACCACGGACTCCTGACGGTGGGCCATACGGTGGCCGAGGCCACGTGGTGGTTCATCACGATGGAACGCTCATGTCAGGCGCAACTCTTGGCCGAGGCGGCGGGCACGCCGGTGCTGATCGACCCTGATGTCGCTGCGCACACTGCGAGCCAGGTCGGTTCGCACGCGGCCGGCCAATTCTCATTCCAGCCGCTCTGGGATGTGATTACCGCAGAACAACCCGACCTGTTCGACTGACGTTCGGTCTCCTCATGGAACGCACCGGACGAGCACGTCAGGCGTTGGTTTGCTCCCGTGCCCATGCGGTGGTGCCGGCGAGGAACGCCCCGGTGTCGGGAAACTTGCCTCCAACCACCTCCGCGAACCACCCGGGCACATAGATCTCGAACGTTCCGGCATCGAGCGCCGCGAGGACCGGCTCCACCATCGCGGTGGTCGGCAGCGCCTCGATGGTGGCAATCGACGGGTCGTTGTCGGGCAAATGGAAGAGCCGGGTGTCGATCACCCCGGGGTTCACCACATGGACCGAAACGTCGTGGCCTGCGATGCCGAGATCCACCTGCATCGATTCGGAGAAGCCCGTGATCGCGGCTTTCGAAGCGGTGTATGCAGCTTCGCCCGGAGGGCCGAGGCGCGCCGCAACCGACGAGATGTTCACGATGCGGCCGCTACGTTCGATGAGCTCCGGAAGGAACGCGAGCATCAGGCGAACCGGTGAGAAATAGTTGAGTCGCATCACCGACTCCACTGTTTCGGGGTCCAACGCGAGAACGTTCCTTCGCTTCGGGATGCCGGCGTTGTTCACCAGCACGTCGAGCCCGCCCATCTCCAGGCTCACCTCCGCGGCGAAGGGTTCCAGCGCGTCGAGGTCGTCGAGATCGACAGTCCACATCTGGGAAGCGGGGGAGTGTTCCTGGACCTGCGCCAGCACCTCGGCGAGTTCGGGTTCGCGCCGCGCGCAGATACCCACCACCGCGCCCGCCGCGGCAAAGCCAATCGCGAGCGCGGCACCGATTCCAGTTGATGCTCCGGTCACGAGGACGTGCTTGCCGGTGACGGAATAGCTCATGGTGTCCCTCCGGTACCGATCAGACCCGATCGAGCTTACGGTGGCGATAGCCTCCGCGACCGTGACCCTGACCCCGGCAGCAACTCGACTCAACGGCACAGTGGCGGTGGTCACCGGAGCGGCCGTGGGTATCGGGCGGGCAACCGCGCTGGCCTTGGCCGCGTTCGGGGCCGACGTGGCGGTGTGCGACCGAGACGAAGTGAATCTCTCGACGTGTATCGACGAGATCGAGGCGCAGGATGTGCGCGCGTTTGCCGGCGTTCTGGACGTGCGCGACGGTGACCAGGTCCGCAGCTGGGTCGAGTTAGTGGCGCAACGGTTCGGACGCATTGATGTGGTGGTCAACAATGCCGGCGGCGGTTTCTTCTCCGACTTCCTCGACGTCAACGACAAAGGACAGGATGCACTCGTACGCGAGAACTTCTTGAGCGTCACCAACTTTGTTCGCGCGGCAGTGCCGCACATCCCGGCGGTCGGCGGATCGATCATCAACATCACCTCGATTGAAGCGCACCGCGCCGCACCCGGCTATGCGGTCTACAGCGCCATGAAGGCCGCGGTTGCGAACCTCTCCGAATCCCTGGCACTCGAACTCGGCGCCCGCAGCATTCGGGTCAACTGTGTCGCTCCGGATGTGATCCCCACGCCCGGCATTGGTGAGGTTCCGGTGCGCACGCCGTTGCCGCGCGCGGGCCACGTCGACGATGTTGCCGCCGCCGTGGTCTTCCTCGCGAACCCCGCGCTCTCCGGGTTCATCACCGGGACCACGCTGCACGTTGACGGCGGGAATCGTTGCGCCGGTGGGTGGCGTCGCGAACCCGACGGGTCCTTCACGTCCTGAACTTGCGCCATTTTCCGACGGCCCAGGTCGGAAAATGGCGCAAGTTCGGATGGGTTAGGTCGGCCGCCCGGCGAGGAGGGCGGCGGGGTTGATGCCGAAATCTCGGATCGTGCCCCGGCTGCGAAACGCCACGGGCATGACGGCGGGTTGCATCGAATAACAGACGCCGCTCATGATCCCGGCGAGTTCGGACGCGGTGGCGATTGCTTCGAGATCCATGCCGCGGCCCATCCCGATGTCACAGGCCCGGCGCAGGATGATCGCAGCTTCTGCGTCGAACGGGGCCATATTCGCGTCGGCCCATTTGATGAACCCTCCCTTCCACGGCGCGCCGAGGAACTCGGGCGGGTTGACGAGTACCCGACCCATGCCTGCGCCCTCGAGGGTCCAGTCCTGGATGAGTTCACCGTCGCGCCACAAGCGCGGATGGCTGGTGGTTGTCCCGATGTCGAGGGAGATGTCGTACTGGCGCTCGGGGGTGCCGCGAGCCGCGTGGGAGACACACAGTCCCGCGAGGTCGAACTGGTGGGTGCACTGCCAGCGCGGGTCGCTTGCCGCGGCTACTGCGGTGCAGCGATCGGAAAGCTCCAAGCCCACAAGTTCGCGGAGGCGCAGGCCCGCGTCCGGGCACGTTGCCCATGGCCACCGGAACGCGTCCATCGCAATGTCGGTGACGTGGGTGGCGTCGTGGGTGAGTCGGACTTCGAAGTGGTGGAAATCGTCTTCGAGCCCACCCCACACGGTGGCGGCATCGATCCGGACCAGCCGGATGCGGCGGCGGTAGGGGAGTGCAGGATCACCCGTGCGAACCGTTGGCGCGGGCGAACTCACACGCCGTCCGGAACCGGGTCACCGAGAAAGACGATGGTGCGGGCCTGGAACCGCCAACGGCCCGACTCGCGCACGAGGCGATCGTGGTACCGACCGGCGTTGGTGATCGAAAAGCCGTCGTCGGTCTGCTTCATGTAGAGAAAGTCGGTCCAGGCCAAAGCGGTGAGCGAATCTGGCGCCACTTCGATCACGGAGTTGTAGGTCACGTGCTGGCCGGGCGGCATGCCGGGCCGCTGGGTCCCAATGTGGTCGTGAATCTCCTGGCGCCCGTGCCGACTCGTCCCAAACACGGTGAAGGTGGCGTCCTCGGCGAACAGTGCGGCGAAGTCTCCGGCGCGCCGGTCGTCGTAGTGATGGCAATAGGCCGCGAGCAGCTTCCGAATGTCGGACTCGTTCTGGCGTGCGTCGATCGTGGACATACGAGTGTGGGCTACGGCTTGGGCGGACGACAGTTGATGACGAGCGTGAAAATGTTCTTCACGACGGGGTCGCCGGTCGCTTGGTCGCGCCAGGTGGTTTCCTGCACGTAGAACTCGAGCTTCCCGCCGTTGGACTTTTCCTTCTCGTACACGTCGGTGATCTCCGAGGTGCCTTCGAGAACGTCGCCGACTTTCGGCCACCGGAAGTATTCGAAGCCCTGCTCTCCGTGGAGGATCGCCCGGCCGGGACCGCGGAGCTTCTCGATGGGGAGTCCCGCCGCGCCACCTGCGCCATCGGAACCCCAGAACGGCATGACGAAAGGGAACGTGGGGGGTACCGGCGCGTCGTCGTGGTCGTAGACGGCGTCGGTGTCCATGAGGGCCTGCGCGAATACGCGCACCGGCCCCCGTTCGATGCGCACGACCTGGGTGCCGCCCTTCGTGCCCTTCAACTCGGTCAGTGCCACGGTTCACTCCTGGTGACGTCGACGTCAGGTTCGGGGAGGGAACCTATCGCGGGGCGCCACGCCCGCCAGACGGCGACGGCGATGAGGAGCAGCAGAACCGTCGGTATCACGAGCGCGGGTGGGCCGGTAGTTCCAGATCAGCCAGAGACCTGTACCCAGCAGCAGCGCGAACTGCGCGGCGAGGGTGGTCGCCACGACTCGCAGCGCTACCTTCATCCGCTACGCCGAGACGAGTTTGTGCTTCATGACCTTGCCGGTGGCGTTGCGGGGGAGTTCGTCGGTGAAATGCAACTCCCGCGGCCGCTTGTAGTCGGCGAGGCGTTCGGCGCAGAACTCGAGTAGCGCAGCGGAATCGAGGTCCGTACCTGCTCGCCGGACCACGTAGGCCGCGATGTCCTCGCCGAGCACCTGATGCGGGACACCGACGACGGCCGCTTCCTGCACGTCGGGGTGTTCGAGGAGCACCGCTTCTACGTCGGTCGGGTACACGTTGTGTCCGCCGCGGATGATCATGTCTTTCTTGCGACCCGCGATGTAGAGGAAGCCGTCCTCGTCGAGGTACGCGAGGTCGCCACTGCGGAGCCATCCATCTTCGGTCCACGTGCTCGCGGTCGCGGCCGCGTCGTTGTAGTACTCGCGCTGCGCTCCTTCCATCTTGGTGAGGAGTTCGCCCACTTCGCGGGCATCGCATTCGGTGCCATCGGGGCGAATGATCTTCAGCTGCATCGGACCGATCGGCTTCCCCACGGAACCGATGCGTTTGGTGACCTCGTCTTTGGGCATCACGATGTAGGCGGGACCGGCTTCGGTCATGCCGTAGGAGTTGGACACGGTCGCTCCGGGCAGGCGCGCCTGCAACGTGAGCAGCGTCTGGGGTGCAAGTGGTGCACTCCCGATGGAGACGGAGACGAGACTGGTGAGGTCCGGCTCGGCGAACCGCGGATGCGCAACGAGCAACTCCGCCATTGCCGGGACGAGGAACGCCATCGTCGGCTGTTCGGTTGCCACCAGATCGAACCAACGCGAGGCGTCGAACTTCGCCAGATACAGACCCGCCAAACCCAGTTTCATCGGGTTGTAAATGAACGCAATCCCCGCGAAGGTGAACATCGGCGCGCCGTGAATCCATCCGCCGCCGGTCCATGCCGGCTCGTGGTTCGGGATCATGGCCACGTTCCGGTGCCGGACCGCAACCCCCTTCGGCAACCCGGTCGTGCCCGAGGTATACATGATGTCGGCGAGATCATCGAGCGTGCGTGGCACCTGGATGTCGGTGGCGTCACCGGCCAGAAACCTCTCGAAATCGGTGACGCCGGTGGGGAATCCGCCGGCCGGAGCGTGGCCTGTGCTCACCACGAACCGGATCGACGGGACCGCGGCGCGCACCGCGAGCGCGGTCTCGAGCAGCGATCCCCCGGTGATAATCGCGGCGGCTTCTGCGTGACCGAGGATCGTCGTGACCTCCGGGATGGAGAGTCTGGTATTCGTGGGGACCACGACCGCGCCCGCTTTGTGAACGGCCGCGTAGGAAACAATCCAGCGCAGACTCTCCTCGATCGGCAGGTAGATGGAGACTCGGTCTCCGGGTGCGATGCCCGCGTCTACGAGGGCGCGAGCCAGTTGGTTCGAACGCTGGTCCCATTCGGCGAAGGTGACCGCAGTCCCTGCATCAAGGTCTCGGTACGCAACCGCGGCGCCATCGCGACGCGCCATGAACCGCAGTTGATCGACCTGGAGATCACCCCACTCGGGCATGTCCAACCTCTTCGGTGGTGTACGAGGTCCGAGACGCTATCGCCGGAACGGAATCGGGGGTGTGGTCTTTGGCGGCGAGGCGGTCCGAGGGTCTGGTCACGGTCTGGCAGGCTGGGCCCATGCGCGTCACATTCCTCGGCCACGTCGGTATGTTCGTCGAGACCGAGGGTGGGACGGTCCTTTGTGATCCGTGGTTCAACCCGGCGTACTTCGGTTCGTGGTTTCCGTTTCCGCGTAACGACACGTTGGACGTCTCGCCGTTCTCGAATCCTGATTACCTCTACATTTCGCATCTTCACCGGGACCACTTCGACCCCCGTTGGCTCGCCCAGCACGTGGACAGGGAAGCCCAGGTGTTGTTGCCGGCGTTCGAAGTGGATCATCTAGAACACGAACTTCGAACACTCGGTTTCCGGAACTTCATTGAGACCGACAACGCTGTTCCCGTTGTGCTCGACGCGCTGGAGGTCGCGATCATCGCGATGACCGCTCCTGCTGATGGACCCGCAGGAGATTCTGCACTGATCTTGCGCGATTCCACCGCGACCATTCTGAACCAAAATGACTCTCGCCCCCGAGACTTTGGCGCGCTCGATGCGCTGGGCCCATTCGATGCGCACTTCACGCAGTTCTCAGGTGCGATCTGGTTCCCTATGGTCTATGACTTCCCGCCTGATGAAATGCGCGCGCTGGGAATACAGAAGCGTGCCGCGCAGACGGAACGGGCCATCCACTACATCGACGCGGTGGGTGCCACCAACGTGTTTCCCGTCGCGGGTCCTCCGTGTTTTCTCGACGACGATCTCTGGTCGCTCAACGATCTGGACGACGACGCCGCAAACATTTTCCCGGACCAGACGGTGTTCATCGACGAACTCCGAAAACGCGGATCGACCTGGGCGCGACTGGTGGTTCCCGGTTCGGTTGCCACAATCGACCACACCGCGTGCGTGATCGATCACCCCATCGGCGACACGTCACCGGGTGTGATCTTCTCCGATAAGCGCGCGCACCTCGAGCGCTATCGCGCCGACTGGTCGGACTGGCTCGATCGCGAGCGGGCGTCGTTGCCGCGAGGCCAGTTCGACATCGTGGCCGAACTTCGGGCCTGGTTCGAACCGATCCTCGATCTGGCCCCGTACACCCGCGCCGGGGTCGGTGGGCGGGTGCTGCTCCATGTGGGCGACACCGGAGTCCTGCTTGATTTCGCCACGGGCCAGGTCCGCGAGTGGGCCGGTGAGGCGGTTCTGTACCGCTTCGATGTCGACCGTTCGTTGATCGAGTCCGTGATCGATCGCCACGTGGAGGATTGGGTCAACGATCTCTTCCTCTCGTGCCGATTCCGTGCGCATCGCGAGGGCCCGTACAACGAGTACATCTACACGTTCTTCAAATGTCTCTCGGTCGAGCGCATGGCATTTTGCGAGGGCTACTACGCAATGCACGCGGAGCCCGTCGACGAAGTGTTCCGGTGCGGCGAGTACCTGATTCAGAAGCGGTGTCCGCATCTCCGCGCCGATCTCGAGCGGTTCGGGAGCGTGACCGACGGTGTGCTCGAGTGCAAGGTGCACCACTGGCAGTTCGACGTGGCCACCGGGCGCTGCCTGACGTCCGACGACGATGCCCACCGGCTCTATACCGAACGCATCGAACGCTAACTCTTGTGCTCATCGACCTGCACGCGCACACATCACCGCGCTCGAACTGCTCGCGTACCACTTTGGACGAGCTCGTCGCCACGGCACGGTCGCGCGGGCTCGACGCGCTGTGCATCACCGAACACGACGTGCGGTGGCCCGACGACGAGCTGGCCGACGCGTCACGTCTGCTCGGATTCCCTCTGATCCCCGGCGTGGAGCTCACCACCGATGTTGGCCATGTGCTCGCGTTCGGGCCGCTGCGGAAGCCGCTGTGGATGGGTTACACCCTCACCGAACTCGTGGAAGAGTGCGACCAATCGGATACCGCCTTGGTGTTGCCGCATCCGCTCCGACGGTTTGCGGGAGAGCGTGCGATCAAAGGCGGACGAGTTCCGCCGAACGCGGCCGAGATCGTGGCGCTGCCCCAATGGGAGATGGTGCACGCGATCGAGGCGGCCAGTACGCAGACGACCGTGTTGGAACACACCCTGACCGCGGCTGCACTGGCCGCATCGCCGCGCCCGGCCGTGGGGGCAAGCGACGCGCACGGTCCGGGGCTGGCCGGTGCGTTCGCCACCGAGATCGATCGCGTCGTTCACACCGCGGCCGAACTCGCCGCTGAGATACGGGCCGGCCACGTCCGCCCCGTCCGCAACGACCCCTGAGCAGCCAGTGTCCAGTTCGGGACCCGCCGTGAACTGAAGCGGGGCGAGCGGGCAAGAGTGGGTGATGGACGCGATGCTTCATGACGGTGAGTTGATTCGGGCGTCGCTCGACGCGCCGGAGCGATTCGCCGTGATTTTTGAGCGTCACTACGGGGTGATCGACGGTTATTGCGTTCGTCGCCTCGGCAGTGACGGCCACGATGTCAGCGCCAACACTTTCGTCGAAGCGTTCCGGGTAAGAGATCGATTTGAGTTCGATCGCGACGATGCCCGTCCCTGGCTCTACGGCATTGTGAGCAATCTGGTTCGCCGCCATCGACGCTCCGAAGCGCGCCGATTGCGCGCGTACGGGCGACTGCACGCGACGGCACCGCTCCAACTCGACCTTGATGCCCGATTGGATGCGGACGCGCTGGGTACCCGCCTCGCGATCAGCTTGAACTCGATTTCGGCGCGTGATCGCGATGCTCTCCTGTTGTATGCGTGGGCCGACCTTTCCTACGAACAGATCGCTCGGGCGCTCGGAACTCCGATCGGCACCGTTCGTTCGCGGATCTCGCGTGCCCGCACCAAGTTGCAGGCCGCACTCGCCGACGTGGTGAAGGTGGATGAAGAGCTGACCAACCATGAATGAACTCGAGCTGCTCGGCGAATGGAAACGTCAACGGACCAGAACCAATGACGACGCGCACGCACGCGCAAGCGCCCGGGCTGCACTCGATGCCGCCATCGGCGATGCCGTTGGTGGCGAGGAATTGGGAGTCGTCACGGCTGTGCAACCAGCCCGCCGGCGGTTGGTCGGGCGAGCGCTCGTCGCGGCCACGGTCACGACCGTCTTCGCTGTGGGTGGCGTGCTCTTTGCTCGCGGCCAGGTCCATGATCGAGTGGGTGCGATCCGGCGCGTCGCACTGCCGAAGGGTTCTCTGCACGAATCGACGGTTCCGTTTCCGATGACGATCCTGGTCGTTGGCACCGACAGCCGGGCCTTCGTTGAGAACGCGACCCAAGAAGGGGCATTCGGGTCTGCGGCGCACCAGGGCACCCAGCGGGCCGACGTCATGATGTTGGTGCGTCTCACCGCGTCCTCGACCACGGTTGTCTCGCTACCGCGCGATCTCGTGTTCTCCGATGGTGGCGGTTCTCCGAGGCAGCTCAACTCGTATTTCGACGACGGTCCGCAAGAGTTGATCGATGCGCTCCGGTCGCACCTCAGGATCGAGGTCGACCACTATGTACAAGTCAACTTCTCGGCATTCATCAAGGTGGTCGACAAGCTCGGCGGCGTTCGGCTCATGGTTCCCGGACCAGTGCGCGACCTTTACTCGGGGCTCGATATCGCTGCCCCCGGGTGTAGGACCCTCGACGGTAACAACGCGCTGGCCTGGGTTCGCAGCCGTCATCTCGAGTTGCGGGATTCGGCCGGGAAGTGGACCGACGAGTCGGGCCAAGGAGATCTTGGCCGGATCACGCGCCAACAGGAGTTCCTGATGGCGCTCCTCGCCCGGACCCGGCGTGACGTCGGCTCCGATCTAGGGAAGGCGCGGGACGTGGCCGACTCAATTGTGCGGTCGCTCACGGTCGACAGCCGATTCACGAGCGACCAGATCCTGAGCTTGGCCAGTCGGTTCGTGCGCGATGACCCGTCGACGTGGATGTTTCTGACCGCCCCGGTTCAACCAAGTCAGAACGACCCCAACCGGTTTGAACTCGTCGGTCCCGCGGGTGAGGACCTCTTCACGCCTCACCGCGACCTTCTCCCCGACTTTGGCGCCGAACGAGTGCCTTCGGGCATGGAAAGTACGCCAAACTCAAGCGGCGGGTCGAGCTGCTGAGCCGACATCAGCGTCAGGGATACGATCCCCGGGCTCGCAACCCCTCAGCCCGGAGGACGCACCCATGGGTGACGCCGTCATCGTCTCGACCGCTCGTAGCGCGATCGGTACCGCCCGCAAGGGAACCCTGCTCGATGTTCCTGCCTTCGATCTGGCTGCGTACGCGGTGGGTGAAGCGCTGCGCCGATCAGGAGTCGAGCACGCCGACGTGGACGATCTCCAGATGGGGGAGTCGCTGCAAGGCGGCGGCGACATTGCCCGCTACGCCGCGGTCCAACTCGGCCTCGAGAACGTCCCCGGGGTTGCCCTGAACCGGCACTGCGCCTCGGGTATGGCCGCGGTCCAGGGCGCGGCTGCGAGTATCCGTGCCGGCATGGATCGCGTGGTAATCGCGGGCGGAGCGGAGAGCATCTCGAGTTCGCCAGCCGCGATGAAGCGGGTGATGGGCACCGACGAGATGAAGCCGTGGATGTCGCCGAGCCACCCGGAGACGCCGGAGGCTCCGGCGTTCGACATGTCGATCACCGTGGGTTGGAACACCGCGCAGAAGGCCAACGTGACACGCGAAGAGATGGACTACTGGGCCTACGAATCACATAACCGGGCGAATGCTGCGATCGATGCCGGCAAGTTTGAGGCAGAGATCTTCCCCATCGACATCGTGCGCCGCGACGGGGAAACGGTCACGTTCAGCGTGGATGAACACCCCCGCCGCGGCACCACGATGGAGAAGCTCGCAAGCCTCAAGCCACTGCACCCCGAGATCGAGGGCTTCAGCATCACTGCAGGTAACTCGTCAGGGTTGAACGACGCGGCCGCGGCGCTGATGTTGGTGGATTCCGAGTATGCGCAGGCGCATGGACTCAAGCCGATGGCGATCGTGAAGTCGTGGGCTTCATCGGGAGTGCCACCACAGGACACCGGCCTTGGTCCCACGTATGCCATTCCGAAGGCGCTCGCACGTGCAGGTCTGGCCGTTGGCGACGTCGACTTGTTCGAGATCAACGAAGCCTTCGCATCGATGTGCGTGGCGAGTACTCGCATCCTGGGGATTTCGCACGAGATCACCAACGTCAATGGAAGCGGCTGCAGTCTCGGTCACCCCGTAGCAGCCACGGGCGCGCGCATGATCGTGACGCTCGTGAACGAACTCGCGCGTCGCGGCGGCGGCATTGGCGTCTCGAGTATGTGTGCCGGCGGCGGTATGGGATCCGCGACGGTGCTCGAGGTCATGCCCGCGTAACTCCCGCAACCGAACCGGGTGCGGGAGGTCAGCAGCCGAGCCGAAGTTCCGTGGGGACCGGTGGCGGGGCGTCACACGCCACGTGGTTTTGTGCGTACTGCTTCACGGTCCAGATGGAACCGATGCGGAGCAGCGCGACGGTGAGCGGGACCACGGCCTTGCCGGGAAGCGGTTTGAGTGTGACGGCCGCCCAGATTTGGTTCGACGTCGCGATCCGGCACTCGGTGATCTCGTAGTCGCCGAGCGGGACGGGTCCGAGGTCACCGCCTTGTACTGCGGCGTAGATCGGTCCGGAGCGGGCACCACAGATATCGGATGGCGGCGGAGTGGAGGAGCTCGGCGGTGGTGCGGCCGTAGAGGACGAGCTCGGTGCCGTGGTGGTACTGGTCGACGCTCCCGAAGTGGTGCTGGTTGACCGCAGCGGTTTGCGGCGGTGGGTGGTGGAAGATGTGAGTGGTTTCGTAGCTCGAGAACTCGACCCGGACGCACAGCCTGCCGCCGCGAGGGTCAACACCGTCACCGTGGCGAGGCTCACGAGAGCGAAGCGCGGCCTTCGCGACGCGCGACGAAAGGTATGAGTGAGTCGCATCATGAATCCCAATTATGGTGCATCGGCAACCCCCGGAAGCGACACTTCGTGAACGTGGCCCAGGTAGCGTGGCGTCATCGACGCCGACCTTGCCCTCGCTCTTGAACTGGCGGACGCCGCTGACGCGCTCACGATGTCGCGATTCCGCGCGCACGACCTGCGGATAGATCGCAAGGCCGACACCACCCACGTGACCGAGGCAGACCATGCGACCGAGGTTCTGATTCGCGAAGGGATACAAGCCGCGCGTCCCGGCGACGCAGTGCTCGGCGAAGAGTTTGGGGTCGAGGGTGTCAGCCACCGGCGCTGGATCGTCGATCCGATCGACGGAACCGCGAGTTACGTCCGGGGATTCCCGATTTGGGGCACGCTCATCGCGCTGGAGGAAGACGGGGAGATGCGGGTCGGCGTGGTCTCTGCTCCCGCGCTCCACGGGCGTTGGTATGCCGCGCGGGGAGAGGGCGCGTTCGCAAATGAACGCGCCATTCACGTGTCGACCGTCGCCGATCTTGGCCAAGCACAGATGTGTTATTCGGACCTGCCTTCCTGGACCAAGTACCGGAGCTCGGCCCAACCAATGATCGACTTGTTGCACACGGTGTGGCGTACCCGGGGTGTCGGCGATTTTCTTCAGCACATGTTCGTGGCCGAAGGCGCCGCTGATGTTGCCGCGGAACCGATCGTGAATCTGTGGGACCTCGCACCGATTCTCGTGATCGTGGAGGAGGCAGGTGGACGCTTCACGAATCTCGAAGGCGAACGCACGGCCAATGGCGGGAGCGCGGTCTCGACGAACGGACTGCTCCACGAAGAGGTCCTTGCCGCGCTCGCGGATGCCAAGCCCCGGTCCCAAGGTGAAGACCGGCCATGACAGGCCGGGGGATCGGCCCGGTCACGGTCGGGATCGATATTGGGACGTCGTCGGTGAAGGCCGTCGCGGCCGACGAAGCGGGCAACGTTGTGGCCGCGTCGCGGATCCCCCACGACATTGGCATTCCGGCTCCTGACCACTTCGAACATGATCCGACCCAAGCCTGGGCTCAGGGTCCGCTCGCGGCGCTCGACGCGCTGAACTTGGATCTCGCGCCGGCCGGGGTGAGCGTGTGCGCGATGGTGCCGTCGCTCGCCGCGGTGGACGAACACGGAACACCACTCACGCCCGGGCTGCTCTACGGCGATGCTCGCGGTCAGGGTGAGGCCACGAGCGGAAACCCGGCAGAGACCGGGGAGCTGGTGAACTTCCTTCGGTGGGCCAAGGCAATCGCGCCCAATGCCGCGGCGTTCTGGCCGGCGACCACGATGGCCAATCACGCACTCTCGGGCGAGGCAGTCATCGACACCACGACCGCGAGCGTGGCCTATCCGCTCTTCGACTGGACGAAGTGGGACCCCGACGTCGTCGCCCAGGTTGGCATCAGCATCGAACAACTACCGCGGATTGTCCCGACCGGCTGGGCGTGCGGCACTGTGGGAGTTCCCGACGGTCCGGTGCTCGCCTCCGGCTGCATCGATGTGTTGACCGATCAGATCGTGGCCGGTGCACGAGAAGGCGGCGATGTGTTGATCCTGATGGGCACCACGCTGATCGTGAGTGTGGTGACGCCGCGTCACGACCCCGTGGAGGACTATTGGGTGATGCCGTTCACCGAGCCGGACCTGTTCCTCGCAGGAGGACCGAGCAATGCGGGTGGCCTCTTCATCAACTGGGCCACGCGTTCGATGGGGGCGGAGTCGCCGGGCGCGCGCCCTGATCGCGATCGGGTTCCGGTATGGGCGCCCTACCCGCGCGGCGAACGGGTTCCGCTGCATGATCCCCACCGGCGCGGGATGCTCACAGACCTCGACCTGATGCACGACGCCGCGGCGATTCGGCGGGCCACCTTCGAGGCGTCCGGCTTCGTGGCTCGACGGATGATCGACGCCGTGAGCTCGGCCCACGGGATCACTCCTCGCCGTATCGTCGCCACCGGCGGAGGGACGCGGGTTGATGAATGGGTTCAAGCCCTTGCCGACTGCACCGGCTTGCCCGTGCAGTGCACCGCCGTGCCCGAAGGCGCCGCGCTCGGTTCGGCTTTCTTGGCTCGCTTGGCCGCGGGACTCGAAGACGGTGTGATGACCGACGCGCGTCGGTGGGCGCGTGCCGGGCGGACGATCGATCCCGACCCCCGCTGGGCCGACCCACTCGAAGCTCGCTACCAACGCTTCTGCGCGCTCTAAGCTGACACGCATGTCAGTTTCTGTGGATGCTCCGTTCGACCCGATGTCGCAGTTCACCGGCGTCGCGGGTGACGTCCGTGACCCATATCCGGGCTTCTGGGACAAGCGCGCCACGCAGCCCGTGGAGTTGATGGAAGACGGTGGCTACGAGATCTACCCCTACGAGCTTGTCTCCGCAGTGATGCGCGACAATGTGACGTTCCCGTCGGGTTCGATTCGCGACTTCATGAGCGTGGTGATGGGTCCGTATCCACTGGTAGGGATGGATGAACCGGAGCACCGCCGCCTGCGGGCGCTCGTCGCACAAGCGTTTCGTCAGCGCACGCTTGCCCATTGGGATGCGGACCTCGTGGTGCCGGTCGTCGACGACATGATCGACGGATTCGCGGCCCGAGGCGAAGCCGATCTCGTCAGCGAGTTCACCTATCACTATCCCGCCCAGGTGATTGCCGCGATTCTCGGCTTGCCGCGAGAGGACCATGCCTTCTTCCATCCGCGTGCGCTGGCCGTGATCAATGTGGCGGTCCGTCCGGAGGAAGGAATTGTTGCGAGCGAGGAGCTGCGCGACTACTTCGCGGGAATCATGGACGAACGGCGGACGCGTCCGGGTACCGACATCATCAGCGAGTTGACGGTGGCCGAACTCGACGGCGAACGACTTGGTGACGAAGAGATCTTTTCTTTTCTGCGGCTGCTGCTTCCCGCCGGGGCCGAGACCACATATCGCGCCACGGGCAGCTTCTTGCACGGCCTGCTGAGCAATGTGGAACAGTTCGACGCGCTGCGATCGGATCGTGAGCTCATGCCCCAAGCAATTGAAGAGTCGATCCGGTGGGAAGGGCCGTTGCTCATTACGTCACGCGAGTGCGCAACCGATACCGACATCAGCGGAGTCACGATTCCGAAGGGTGGATTCGTGACCGTGAATATCGGGGCCGCCAACCACGACGAGACCCGTTGGGACCGGCCCGAAACGTTCGACATCTTCCGTGAGCCGCAACCGCACATCGCCTTCGGTCACGGTGTCCACATGTGTCTCGGGATCCACCTGGCCCGAATGGAGATGGCCACTGCCGTCAACCGGCTCATCGACCGGTGCCCGAACCTGCGTCAGGACCCTGCCCGCTGGGACGCGGACGATGTGCATATTCATGGCGAACGTTTCCGTTCTCCGACCACGCTGCCCGTACTTTTCGACGTCGCCTGAGTTGGCGGCGATGAAGCAACAACCGGTCGACCCAGCCCCCTCCCGGATTCCGTGGCGAATGCTCGCACTGATGGGCGGCGCCGGAGTGACCCACTTCACAAATCCGGGGTTCTATGACCCGATTGTGCCGCAATGGATGCCCGGAACGCCCCGAACCTGGACGTACCTCAGTGGCGTGGCGGAGCTGGCATGCGCGGGGCTCATGCTGCGGTCCCAGACTCGCAAGGTCGGTGGCTGGGCGTCGTTGGCGACAATTCTCGCGGTGTGGCCGGCGAACTGGCAGCTCGCGCTCGACGGTGGAATGCCCGACGCCAAGCCGCCGATGAACTCGGCGGCGGTGGCATGGGCGCGCCTGCCATTACAGCTCCCGATGCTTTGGGGCGCGCTCAACGTGGCACGCGGCGTCTGAACCAACATCAGCAGCGGGCCCAGCTCGAACGACTTCCGCATCGGTCGCCTCCCCTGCTCGCCGCGGTAGGTTGGCCGTTGTCCGAAAAGGAGGTCGCCCCGGTGGCGTTGTCGATTGAGATCAACCGCGAAGTCTGTATGGGTTCGGGGAACTGTTCGTTCTGGGCCCCCGGAGTCTTTGACCTCGACGACGACGGCGTCGCGATCGTGATCGACGCGGCGGGTGAATCGGAGGACAAGGTGATTCTCGCCGCGCAAGGGTGTCCGACCCAAGCGATCGCGGTCATGCGCGACGGCGAAAAGATCGTCTAGAGAGGCGACCGCCGCATGGCGGAGCTCGAGCTCACCCGATTCGTGCGCACCGCGCGCGCCAACCTTCGGCGCCGTATGGCCCGTCGGCCGATTGCGTTCGTCCTGAGTGGCGGCGGATCGCAAGGCAGCTTCGAAGTCGGGGTGTTGCGGTATCTGTACGACGACCTGGGGTTGCGGCCGTCGATCTTGGTCGGTTCCTCGGTAGGCGCGATCATGGCCGCCAAGCTCGCCGAAGGTGATGACGAGGAGACGGGTCGGCGAGCGATCGACGAACTCGAGACGATATGGCGTGGCCTGCGATCAAACCACGACATGTGGCTCACGGAACCGTGGCTCGACAAGCTTCGGGCGCAGGTGTACTGGGCCTCGGAGCTGCGCGGACGAGCGGGAGAGCACGGGACTGCGGGCAGCCAGGCGCGCGTCGTGATGCGGATGCTCGGCGAGATCGTGCGCAATCCTCCCGAGACCGACGGAACGGTCGATGCCCTGCGCGGCGCATTGAGGGCCAAATCGCTCCTCAGCATGGGGCCGGTGCGGGCGATCGTGGAGCAGCGCCTGTCGCCGGACTTGATGCAGTCGTCCGGTCTCACCTTGCGCGTGGGTGCGGTGAGTCTCGAAAGTGGCGAACTGCGCTACGTGGACCAACACGGCAACCTTCACGCGCGCGACGACGCGCTCCTGCCGGGACCGCCCGTGTCAGTCCACGACGCGGTGCTCGCCTCGGCCTCGATCCCGGTGGTGTTTCCGCCGACCCCGATGGCAGGTGAGCACTACGTGGATGGTGGCGTGCGCGAAATCCTTCCGTTGGCGTTGGCGTTCAACGGACTCGGGGCCGGCCACATCTTCGCGGTCGTCGCCTCTGCGCCCGGTGTAGACCCGTGGGCCGACGCAGGTGATCGCGGACTCTTTGAAATCGCGCGTCGGGTCACGGCCGATATCGGACCCGACGAGACGCTGCGCAAGGAGATCAACCCGCCGCGTGGTTGGGGTCGGCGTGTCACCGTCATCGTCCCCGAAGTGGACGTGCACGATGCGTTGACGATCGATGCCGAACTCATCGGCGCGTCCATCGATTACGGCTATATGCGCGCTGCGGATGTTCTGCTCGATCTCGGCGAGGAGCAGTGCGAACTCAGCGCAGAAATCGCCCGCACTCGCGTGCGGCTCCGTGAGACACGAGGACCGATTCCGGGCCTGCTGCAAGTGGATCTGGCCGAGACCGTCGCCGATCCCGCGCTGGAGGCCAAAGAGTTCGCCACCTTGGCGACCTTGGTGGCCCGCCGCCGTGAGGCGGGGGCGCCGCTGCCGCCGGGAGCATGCGGCCTTGATCCCGAGGAGTTTGGCTCTCCGGTGCTGGAGCGGTCTGGTTTGGAACGGCCAAGTTTCGAAACGCCAGGTTTGGATCAGGCCGTGCGTGAGTCCCGGGCTCCGCGGATGAGTTGACCGGGACGAGCACCAGTGTCTTCGCCGTGTTCCAAGGTCACCTCACCGGCTACGACCGTGGCCACGTAGCCGTCGGCGCGCTGCACGAACCGGCGCGCATCGCCTGGTAGGTCATAGACCATCTCCGGCGCGTGGAGTCGCAACCCGGCATGGTCGATGACGTTGAGATCGCCGCGTAGGCCAGGCCGCACGGTTCCCCGATCGCCGAGGCCGTAGAGCGATGCAGTCTCTGCGGTCATCTTGCGCACGACCCACTCGAGTGGGAGCTGGTCCCGCGCCCGGTCACGGGCCCAATGGGTGAGCATGTAGGTGGGCGTTGATGCGTCACACGTGGTGCCGCAGTGCGCGCCACCGTCGCCCAGGCCCCAGGCGCTCGTGGGGTGCAGCAGCATTTCTCGCACGGCATCGAGGTTGGAATCGGTGTAGTTCAGGAGCGGACGCATAATGAGCGCGCGGCCGTCGTGCTCGAGCAGCAGGTCGAGATAGAACTCATAGACATCGCGCCCCGCCCGCGCCGCGCGACCCACCACATTGTCGGAAGGGTCGGGCTCGTAGTTGGGCGGATCGCCGAGCGGGTACGACGTAGCGGGATCGAGGAACTGGAGCATCGCCGGATTCGGAATGGATGCTTCGGCAATGAGGCGGGCCCGCAGATCGGCGTTCGCCCGGAGTCGACCGACTCGTTCGGCGAGCGGAAGCAGGCCGAGCTCGCCCCAACTCGGGCAGTATGCGAAGGGGTGGAAGGTTTCGAGCCCCAGCAGCAACGTGACCGGTCGTCCCGCAACCTGGGGCCGCACGCTCGCGCCTTCAGTGCGCGCTTGGCCCGCGAGATCGAGCATGCGGCGCCAACTCTCGGGGTCGTGATCGTTCTGCGTGAGCGCAAACGTGACCGGACGACCGATCGCCGCCGAGAGACGGCGCATCCAGTCCATCTCACGCTCTGGTGCCGCTAGGTCTTCGCCAAGTGCACCCGCGGGCGCGAGTTCGAACAGGCCCGAACCCGCCTCGGCGAGGGCGCGGCCGATACCGAACAGTTCGTCTTCGGCTGCGAACGTTCCGGGGACGGGCTCGCCGTCGATGGCCATGTGGGCGATGGTGCGAGAAGTTGATACGCCGAGCGCGCCCGCCTCGATTGCCTCGCGGACGATCCTCGCCATGCCGTCGATGTCTTCGGGAGTAGCCGGCTCGTTATGCGCGCCGCGATCTCCCATCACGTACGCACGGACGGCGCCGTGGGGAACTTGGGATCCGACGTCGAGCGCTTTCGGGACCTGATCGATGGCATCGAGGTACTCGGGGTAGGACTCCCAACCCCATTTGATGCCTTCGGAGAGCGCGGCGCCGGGGATGTCCTCGACGCCTTCCATGAGACCGATCAGCCATTCGTGCTTGTCGGGTCGGGCGGGCGCGAATCCAACGCCACAGTTCCCCATGACCACGGTGGTCACGCCGTGCCAACACGACGGTGTGAGCTGTGGGTCCCAGGTGATTTGTCCATCGAAGTGGGTGTGCACATCGACGAATCCCGGGGTCACGAGCAGGCCGTCGGCGTCGATGGTGCGCCGTGCTCCGTTGTCCTCGAGGGTTCCGACCTCGGTAATGACTCCGTCGGTGACCGCCACATCGGCTCGGCGGGGTGCTGCGCCGGTGCCGTCGACCAGCGTTCCCCCCGAGATGACGAGATCGTGCATATGAATCCCCCTGAAGAGCGGTGCGGCCGCTGACGAAGGGTCAGCCTATGCCGATCTGACGACTCGTCAGATTCTCCGCAGGCCCTTACGATCCGTAGCTATGCCGATTGGAATCAGCGAAGAACACCAGGAGCTCCACCGCGCCGTACGAGGCTGGACCGAACGCCGGTGCCCATCCAGCGTGCCCCGGGCAATGCTCGACGCGGCAACTGAGTCGCTGCCCACGTTCTGGCAGGAGCTGTCGGGACAAGGGTGGCCCGGGATCCACGTGACCGAGGAATACGGCGGCGAGGGAGCGTCGCTCCTCGAGCTCGCGGTGGTGCTCGAGGAACTCGGGCGCGTTGGCGCACCCGGACCGTTTCTGGCACACGCATTGGCTGGCGCAGTGCTGCAGCGAGCAGCGGACGCGGGGGACAGCGCGGCGGCGGAGTACTTGCCGGGCCTGGCCGCCGCCGGCTTCGTCGGTACGGTCGCGCTGACTGGTGCAGTGCAGGCCACCGATGTTGGCGCAAAGCTGCGAGTGGAAGGGCGGCTGTCGCCCGTCCTCTCCGGTCATGTGAGCGAGCTGCTGATCGCGGACACTGGTGCCGGGTGGGTCGTGTTGCTCGCGGGGGAGTACGAAGCGCGTGAACTCCCGACGGTCGATCTCACGCGGCGCGTCGCTGAGGTAATGGTGGATGCCACGATCTCACGGAGTCGACGGTTGCCGTCGGTGGTCACGGAATTGGTTCGAGACCTCGCAGTGCTGCTCTTCGCCGCCGAGGCCGTCGGCGCGTCGCAATGGTGTGTGGATACGGCCGCGGAATATGCCCGCGACCGCCGCCAGTTTGGCCGCCCGATCGGACAGTTCCAGGGCGTGAAGCACCGGTGCGCCAACATGCTCGCCCGTACCGAACTCGCTCGCGCCGCGGTCTGGGATGCGGCCCGAGGCGCACACGATGCGACCACGGCAAGCCTCACCGCGGCCGCGGTCGGTGCCCTCACGATCGATGCGTTCTTCGAGACTGCCAAAGACTGTGTGCAGGTGCTGGGTGGAATCGGCTTCACTTGGGAACATGACGCCCACGTATATCTGCGGCGTGCGATGACCACGCGTTCGCTCATTGGCGCCTCCAACGGTTGGCGAGTGCGAGCGGCTCGGTTGGCATTGGATGGCGCGCACCGCCGCTTGGAGGTTGACCTCCCCGAGGAGGCCAACGATTGGCGTGATGATGTGCGCGCATTTGTGGCGAGCCTCGATGGTGTCGATGCGCCCGAGTCGCGCCGGCTCCTCGCGGATGCCGGGTACCTCGCGCCGCAGTGGCCCATGCCGTGGGGACGTAGCGCCAGTGCGATCGAACAGCTCGTGATCGACGACGAGTTCCGCGCCGCGAAGGTGACGCGTCCAAGTCTCATGATCGGCGCGTGGGCACTCCCGCCGCTAATGGTGTTCGGAACCACTGAACAACAGCAGCGTTGGATCCCGCCCACCTTGCGCGGCGAGATCGCCTGGTGCCAACTCTTCAGTGAACCGGGCGCAGGTTCGGATCTCGCGGGGCTCTCGACGCGCGCCGAGCGCATCGAAGGTGGTTGGTTGATCAACGGTCAGAAGGTCTGGACTTCCATGGCGAAGGAAGCCGACTGGGGAATTCTGCTCGCCCGGACGGATCCCGAAGTGCCGAAGCACGAAGGGATCTCGTTCTTCATGCTCGATATGAGCGCCGACGGGATCGACATTCGTCCGCTCCGTGAGCTCACCGGCCACGCCTTCTTTCACGAGGTGTTCTTCGACGACGTGTTCGTTCCCGACGACTGTCTCGTGGGTCGCGAGCACGACGGATGGCGCGCCACGCGCACGTCGCTTGCGAACGAGCGGGTGTTCATGGGGAGCGGAACCACGATCGGACGTGGAGTGCGTGGCGTGCTCGATCTCGTTCGGGAACAAGGGCTGACCAATGACACCGCCGCATTGGCCGAGGCGGGCGATCTCGTGGCGCGTGACTACGCGCTGTCGGTGCTCGGGCATCGGCTGATGCTCTCGGCACTTGGTGGCGCGGACCCGTCCGGCTCCGAAGCATCGGTGCGCAAGTTGCTCGGGGTGGAACACGATCAGCGCGTTCAGGAGGTTGGTCTGGCACTCTTCGGCGCCGCCGGTGCGGTATTCGAGGGCGAGGCGATGGGCTGGGCGCACCAGTTCCTGTTCACCCGGAACCTCACGATCGCCGGCGGAACCAGCGAGATTCAGCGCAACATCGTGGGTGAGCGGGTACTCGGACTTCCGAAGGATCCTTGATCCAGAACGCAAGGCTTCCTGATGGTGGCAGACTCCACGCCAGACCTCGGGGGGACTGGATGCGACGGTATGCGATCGTGTGTGTGCTGGGTTTCGTCGGAGCGGGGTGCGGTTGGGCCCGACCCCGTTTCGATGCCGGCAACGCCGGAGCGAACCCGTTCGAGACGAATATCGCGGCGGCGAACGGGGCGTCATTGACGAAATCGTTTTCCGTTGCCTCCGCAACCCCGTCGGTGATCCCAGCGTTCGTCGTAGCCAGGAACCACATCTACGTCGACGGGTCTCCCACACGGGTCTACGCAGCCGATGGACAGAACGGCTGTGTTGGCTCGGTGTGCTCGCCCCAGTGGTCGACCACGTTCGGCGGCGCTCCCGATGTCATCGGGTCCACGTTGTACCTGGGCACCGCAGCATTCGACGCCGACGGCAATACGGGCTGCAGCGGCGTGCCGAAATCCTGCGCCGTGCGTTGGCTGGATTACGACGCGAGGATTTCCGGCGGGCCTACTGATGTGGGAACGATGCACTTCAACTACGGCGGGTTCAGCATCCATGGCGCCGAGCAGGTCTATCTCTACGGCCATCCAAGCCCGGAGACGCCGACGTGTGTCGCAGCCTTTTCCGGAGCTGCGTGTTCGGCGAGTTGGCAGGCGTATGTCGGCGGAGGGTCCTCGGGTGGCACCACCGCCTCGCCGGCAGTGGCGGGCGGAGTGGTCTACGCGGTCTACGGCCCGGTCGGCGTGAACGCCGGGTCACGGTTCGCGTTTGACGGTACCGATGCCGCGGGAGCGCAGCTTTGGAGCGCGGCGTTGCCGGGGCCACCGACGCGCAGCGTGGTAGTGAGCGGTGGTGTAGTCATCACCGGATACCACTCAGCAGATGGAGAGCGCCTGGTGGGATTCGACGCAACCGGCACGACCGGATGCTCTGGATCGCCCAAACTCTGCGCGCCGCTGTGGTCGACCGATGTCGTGGCGAGCGCCGCCGATGCCGCACCGGCAATCACGAACGGCATCCTTTATCGGTCGATTGGTTCGCAACTGCGCGCCTACGACGCGCACGGCGTCACCAACTGTTCGGGTACGCCGAAGGTGTGCTTCCCGCTGTGGAAAGCATTCGTCGGTCCGAATGTCACGGCCCCCGCGGTCGCGAACGGTCTCGTCTATGTCTCATCGTCGGATGGCACCGTGCAGGCGTTCGACGCTGCGGGCGTCGCGCAGTGTTCGGCCACGACGCGCGTCTGCTCGGCTCTGTGGGACACGAACGTCGGCGCCGCCGCGGGTGGCGTCGAAGTGGCCAACGGTCGCGTCTACGTCCCCACCGCGAACGGGACCGTCGCCGCCTACGCCCGGTCCTAATCCGCAGCCGAGAAAGCGCGCAAGCCCAGTAGCGCTTGTCGAATAGGTGGCGGTAGCCGCACACGATCCGACAAGCGCCGGAAGTTTGGTTGCCCAGACGGAAGCGGCGGATCGACGCTTGGAGTTGACGCTCGTGTCAGGCAACGGGGACACTGACGCCCCATGACAGAACCGAAGCTGTGTTTCAGCGACTTGTCCGTGGGTGACGCGGCGCCCGAGTTCTCCCACGCACTCACCCGCACCGATTTGGTGATGTACGCCGGTGCATCGGGTGACTTCAACCCGATGCATACCGACGAGGTACAGGCCCAAGCAACGGGACTCCCGAGCGTGTTCGGCCACGGGATGTTCACCGCCGGTCTGCTCGGTAAGGCGATTACCGATTTTGTGGGCGTGGGCAATCTCCGGAAGTACAAGATCCGTTTCACGAAGCAGACGTGGCCCGGCGAGGTGTTGACCACCCACGTGATGGTCGAACGGACCTACGACGAAGGGTCCGAGGCGCGCGTCGACCTGGAGTGCACGGTGACGAATCAGGACGGGGAGACCAAGCTGTCCGGAGTCGCAGTCGCGGCGATCGCCCCAACACCGTGACGACGATGCGATTCGATCTTCCCCAGCCCGATCTCGAGACCCAACCCTTCTGGGACGCGGCGCGGGAAGGTCGGCTCCTGATCAAGCGCTGCAACACCTGTGAGCGGTTCCATTTCTATCCGCGTCCGTTCTGTCCCCACTGCTGGAGCGACGACGTGGAATGGTTCGAGGCGAGCGGTCGAGCCACGCTTTACACATGGTCGGTGGTGCATCGCAACGATCTCCCTCCGTTCCCCGAACGGGTCCCGTACGTGGCCGCAATCGTGGATCTGGCTGAAGGTCCACGGATGATGACGAACGTGGTCGACTGCGATTTCGAGCTTCTCGCGACCGAGATGGAACTCGAGGCCGTGTTTCATCCGACCTCGGAGGACATCACCATTGTCCAGTTCCGTCCCGCGAGCTGAACGCATGGGCTGGAGCTTTCCGTTTGAGGAGCCGTTACATCAGGCGTTTCCCGCGCTTCACGACGCGCAGAGCGCATGGCTGAGCCAGATCGATTCTTTGCCGGCTCCGGACCGCAAGACCCACGAACTCATCCGACTCGTCTGCACGGTGGTACTGCGAAACCCGGCGGGGATCCGGCGGCACGCACAACTGGCCGCCGAAGTGGGCGCCGAGTGGGACGAGGTGTTGGGCTCGATCATGTTGACGGTGCCTGCGTTCGGAATGCTCGCAGCCGTGGAGGCAATACCGGTGGCACGTGACGGGTTCGACGCGGCGGAGATTCCCGAAGATGAGTGAAGTCCCGTTCCGAATCCTTCCGAGGCTCACCGATCTGAATCGAGAGTTCTGGACCGCCGGCGCGCGCGGCGAGCTGCGGTTCCTACGCTGCCAAGCGTGCGGCTACTACAACCATCCGCCCACACCCATCTGTCCGATCTGTCACTCCAAAGATCTCGCCCCGGCAACCGTGTCCGGTGCCGCGACCTTGCACACCTTTACCGTCAACCATCAGCCGTGGATGCCGGGCCCGGAGTTGCCGTACGTGATCGCGATCGTCGAGCTTCCCGAACAGGTTGGACTACGGCTCACGACCAATATCGTGAACTGCTCGCCCGAGGATCTCGTGATCGGTATGCCGATGCGCGTCACGTTTGAACATCACTCGGACGACGGTGACGAGATCTACATACCGCTCTTCGAACCAGAGCCGGAGGGCTGACGTGTCGAAGTTCATCGAGAAGTCGACCGTCATCAGCGGGGTTGGCCAGTCAGACGTGGGGCGTCGACTGTTCCGCGATCCGCTTGAACTCACCCTCGACGCATGCCTCGCGGCGATCGCCGATGCAGGGCTGACGACCAAGGACATCGACGGCATCGCAACCTATCCGGGTCCGATGGCCACACCCCCGGGCTTCAGCGGCGCCGGCGTGGTCGATGTGCAGGACGCGCTCCGGCTGGAACTCGGATGGTGGTCGGGAGGCATTGAATCGCCGGGCCAGCTGGGCTCGGTCATCGGCGCTTGCCTGGCGGTGGCCGCCGGTCTCGCGAATCACGTGCTGTGTTTCCGGAGCGTCTGGGAGGGGAGTGCCCAAGGCGACAAAGGTCGTGCGTCCACGATGCCCGGCGGCGGTGGTAGCTCCAACTTCCGAGCCTCGGGGTTCATGGAGTGGACGCTGCCGTTCGCCGCGCCGTCAGCGGCACCGTGGATCGCACTTATGGCCCAACGGCATTTTCACGAGTTCGGCACGACCCGCGAACAGATGGGTCAGATCGCGCTCAACGCCCGGAAGAACGCGGCATTGAACCCGAAGGCGATTTACACGGTTCCCATGACCATGGACGACTACCTGAACGTCAGAATGGTCTCCAGCCCGCTCAGCCTCTACGACTGCGACGTCCCCTGCGACGGCGGCACTGCGGTGATCGTGTCGCACGTCGACACCATTGCAGATCTGCGCAAGCCCCCGATTCATGTCGAGGCCGTCGGCACCGCGCTACGCGGTCGACCGAGTTGGGATCAGTTCGACGATCTCACCACGATGGCGTGTCGCGACGCGGGCGCGCAGATGTGGACGAGAACCGATCTCAAACCGGCAGACGTGGAACTTGCCGAAATGTACGACGGCTTCACGTTCATCACATTGGCGTGGCTGGAAGCCATGGGCTTCTGCGGTCACGGCGAGTCCGGTGCGTTCGTTGAAGGCGGCCAGAACATCGCGAGAGAGGGCGGTGTGCTGCCGCTGAACACTCACGGCGGACAGCTCTCGGCCGGTCGGCTGCACGGCTATGGATTTCTCCACGAGGCCTGCACCCAACTCTGGGGCGAAGGCGGACCCCGCCAAGTGCCGGGATCACCGGAGGTTGGAGTTGCGTGTGCCGGCGGCGGACCCCTCGCGGGCGCACTGCTCCTGACGACACACCGCTGATCCGAGCTGCACCACCACTAACGTCAGGCCGGTGTTGGAGGGAGGGACGAGTCGAACGTCGGAACCCGTAGCGCGCCGGTTTCGCGTTGCGGTGCTGCTCATCCTGGTGCTTGCCGCGAGCATCCGGACCACGTTCATCCTGGCGGTGGCCCGTCACGACCACACCTTCTACGACGCGAGCTATTACGAGCTGCAAGCTCGCCAGTTGGGACAAGGACACGGATACAACGACCCGTTCGAGTTTCTTCCGGGCCACACCCGTTTGTCGCGGCCCGCCGCGGACCACCCACCACTGACCGTGTTCGCGATTCTCCCGATCATCTGGGCCGGTGATCAGATCGGTTTCGCGGAGTCGACCACACAACTGATCGTGCGGTTCGAAATGCTGCTCTTCGGGCTCTTCGGCATCGTGTTGATGGCCTTGCTGGCCCGCCGCCTCGCCGGCGAAACCGCGGGTCTCTGTGCTGCTGGTATCGCCGCGGTCTATCCATATCTCTGGGTCAACGACGGACTGATCATGAGCGAGTCCCTTGCGGTCCTGTGTGTGACGGGTGCGTTGCTGCTCCTGCTGCGGCTCATCGACGTTTGGAAGTGGCCAACGGCGCTGGCGTTGGGTGTGTTGTGCGGACTGGGTGCGTTGGCGCGCGCTGAACTCATCCTCCTCGCCCCATTGTTTGCGCTCGGGTTGCTGTGGTCCTGGCGTCGAGCGCTTCGTCCACGCCTTCCGGGTCTGGCCGCCATTGCAGCCGGGGTTGTGTTGGCGGTCGGACCGTGGGTCAGCTTCAACCTCAGCCGGTTTGACGAGCCCACGTTCATTTCCACGAATGACGGAATCGCGATTCTCGGATCCACCTGCGATGCGGTGTTCTTCGGCCATGCGATTGGACTGACGAACCTGCAGGTGTGCATTCCGAAGCACGCGCCGCCGGGGGATCAGTCGGTGATCTCGAAGCTGTACCGCCAGCGTGCGTTCGACTACATCAACCACGGCCGTCGAGGTCAGTTCCTCAAGGTGGTGGCCGCACGCGTGGGGCGGGACTGGGGAGTGTTCCAACCGAACGACATGCCGTTCATCAACGAAAGCGAAGGTCGGCCCCGCTGGGTGACGACCCTCGGCATGTGGTTTTACTATCCGCTCGCTGCACTGGCGATCGGTGGCGCAGTGCTCCTTCGGCGTCGCCGGGTGCGGGTGTGGCCGTTTCTGGTTCCGCCCGCCATCGTGACCGTCGGCGCGCTGCTGTCCTATGGCCAAACCCGGTTTCGGGTCCCCGCCGAACCAACGATCGTGATCCTCGCCGCGGTTGCCGTCGGCGCGATGGTGCGGCGAGGAACTCAGAGGACCATCGCGGCAAGTTCTTCCAAGTGATCGGCGGCACTGCCGCCGAAAAGTTGCAGGGTGAGGAGGCGCTTGTAGAAGAGGTGGATGTCGTGTTCCCAAGTGAACCCGATCCCGCCGAACACCTGCATCGCCGTTGCGGCCACCCGGTAGAAGCCATCGGCCGCAAAGGCGCGCGCCATGGTGGCGGCTCGGTGGCGTTCACCGTGATCCGTGCCGTCGCAGGCCCACGCCGCGTAGTACGCCGCGGCACGGCCGAGTTCGACGGCGCGCAGCATGTCGGCGCAGAGGTGTTGTACTGCTTGAAATGATCCGATGGGTTTACCGAACTGCTCGCGATCCTTCGCGTATTCGAGCGTGAGTTCGAGCGCGCGTTCCGCGGCGCCGACACCGTCGAGGACGAGCGCGACCCCGAGCGCGTCATCCGCGGCCAGGAGCGCGCTGGCCGCGTCGCCCGACAACGGCGTGCCCACCACATGATCAAGCTGCACGTGGCCGAACGTGCGGGTGAAGTCGACCGTCTCGACCGGAGTGACCGAGAGACCGGGGGAGTCCGACTCGATCGCGACGATGACGGGACCGCTGCCTGACTCGGTCGCCACGAGGAGGATGTCGGCCGCAGGCGCGTCGAGCACGTGGACCTTGGTGCCGGTGACGGTCCCATCGGTCCCGAGGTTGGTAGTCGTGGCCCGAGCGTCGGTGAGTGCGACCGCGCCCACCGCGGTGCCCGTGGCTATGCCGGGCAGCCAACGTGCGCACGCATCGCCATCGCCGGCGGCAACCAGCGCAGTGGCGGCGCCCACCGCGGAGGCGGCGAAGGGCCCCGGGTAGACCGACCGGCCCATCTCACCGAGTCCGAGGGCGAGGTCGACCATGCCCATTCCGGCGCCACCGTACCGCTCAGGGATCAACATGGCCGTGAGCCCGATGTCGGCGAGGCCGGCCCAGACGTGATCCCGGTACCGCCGAGGCCCGCCGGGGGCGTCGTGCTGGGTGCGCACATAGCTGAGCGGCGCACGTTCCCCGAGATACCGACGTACGGAATCCCGCAGCCGTTCCTGGTCGTCGCTGAACTCGAAGTCCATGCTTCCTCGTGGTTCCGGCGGTCACGAACCGCGCCCTCTGATGGCGCAAAACCTGACGTGGGTGTCAGGGATCGGACGCTAGCGGGTACCTTGCGACGGTGCGATTGCAGTACGGACCCGAGGAAGAGTCATTTCGAACGGAACTGGTGAGTTGGCTGGAGGTCAACGTGCCGCCCGCCGACTTGTTGGCCCAACCGAAGCAGTCGAGTGCCGATCTCCCACCGTGGGCGCGAGCTTGGCAACGGAGATTGTTCGACGCCGGGTGGCTCGTCCCGGGGTGGCCACCAGAGCTGGGGGGACGCAACGCTTCGCCGGTGCAGCAGATGATCTATTTCGAGGAGATGTCGCGCCGGGAGATTCCTCGCAGTCTCAATCCGCAGGGTCTCGGAATCATCGCGCCGTCGATTCGGGACTACGGCACGGATGAACAACGCGAACGATTCTTGCTTCCAACGCTGCGCGCTGAAATCGCGTGGTGTCTCGGCATGAGCGAGCCGACCGCAGGCAGTGACCTCGCGAGCCTTCGGACGCGTGCGGTGCTCGACGGTGATGGGTTCATCGTCAACGGCCAGAAGGTATGGACGTCGGGTGCGCATCACGCCGATTGGTGCATGTGTTTTGTGCGCACCAATACCGAGGTGCCGAAACACAAAGGCATCACCGCGTTGATCGTGGATATGACGACCGCGGGCGTGGAGCCGCGCCCATTTCCGGAGCTCACCGAACCGGACTTCATGGACTTCAACGAAGTCTTCTTCACCGACGTTCACGTGCCATTGGCGAACCTGCTCGGCGAGGTCGACGCGGGTTGGCCGATCACGCAGGGTTCCCTGGCCCACGAACGGGCGATGTTGTGGATCGACTACGCCTACAACCTCGACCGGGCCACGAAGGCACTCGTGGCACTCGGTCAGGAACCGAGCGCGGACGGCGGGCGAATCGGAGACGATGCCGTGTTTCGCGATCAGGTGGCGCAGGTGGCGATCGATGCTCAGGCGTTGTTGTGTATGGGGTACCGCGGGTTCGCGAAGTTCATGGCGGGAAAGTCCGCTCCGGAACACTCATTGCTGAAACTGTTCGGCAGCGAGAGTCTGCAACGCGCGCTGCAACTCGGGACGACGGCCCGCGGGCTCCCGGGTCTCGACCGGCACCAGATGGGTCCGAGGATGTGGCGAGAGGGTGCCTGGGCCACGCAATGGATGCGGTCGTTCGGCGGCACGATCCCTGGGGGCACGAGCGAGATTCAGCGCAACATCATCGCCGAGCGGGTGCTCGGGTTGCCGCGCGCATGACGCCGGACCGGGTGCTGAGTGCAGCCGAGATCACGAAGATGCAGACGCCGCTCTGGGAGCAGGCACAGGCGGCGATCGATGCCGGCGAACTCGACCGAGCCAAGGATCTCATCGATCGCGCCGTCGTACAGTGGGCCGGGCTCAAGGACTATTCGATCAACTGGATCAGCTCCTTGCTCACGTTCATCGCCGATGAACTCGGCGAAGCCGCGGTTGAACGTGCGTTGCGCACGACGGGAGACGCGTTCGTTCGTCCACGTCGCGACACGGGTACTGCCTGGAGCGATGTTCCCGCGGCGCAACGGGCGAAGGTGATTGCGCGATCCATGCTGGCCAACATGGGTGACGTAGAGGTCAGCGAGGATGACGAGAAGATCACGCTGTCGTTTCGCTGTGGCAGCGGCGGAAAACTGATCGACGACGGCAGGTACGAGGGCGATCACGCCTACACAACGTTGCGCGAACCGGGAGGCCGAACCTTCATGCGCGACGAACTCTGGGTGTACTGCGCGCACTGTTCGGTGAACAATGAAATGCAACCGGTGGAGTGGGGCGATACGGCGACGAGCATCGAGTTCCCGCCCGAGAACGCCGGTGAGCCATGCATCCATCACATCTACAAGGACACCGAGTCGATCCCCGATGATGCCTACCTGCGAATCGGGCTGCGCCCACCCTCTCGCTGATCGAGCAACCATCGTTTCCCGTCGCGATTCCGCCGTCTTGACGACGGAATCGCGACAAGAACGGGGGTTGGGAGGCGCGATGTCCTACTCGACCAGCGCGCGGAGTCCGTCGTGAAGGCGGATGCCGGGTGACCATCCCGGGGGTGGCTCGGCGGTCATCCACGGCCGCGTCATTTCCCGTGGCCGGGCGGCGCGCACGCCCCAGCGAATATCGAGTCGGAGTCCGGTGGCCGCTTGGAACTGTTCGACGAGTTCGCGCAAGGTGATCGCACCGTCCCCGCGGGCTCCGTAGGTCTGGCCTGCAGGTGCCGCGGCGGTTGCGAGCAGCGCCTGAACGGCGTCATCTACATGGACGAGGTCGATGAGTTGGGTCCCGTCGGTCATGTCGATCGGCGTGCCATCGGCTCCGGCGCGCAGCAGAAACGGAATCAACTTCGCACGCGGATCCTGGGGCCCGTAGGTGTCCATGAGCTCCAGCGTGTGGACGGCAAGTCCCTCGACCTCGGCGTAGAACACGAGGACGTCGGCGAACGCCTGCTTGGTGGCGGCATAGAGCGAGACCGGGCTGTAGGCCGCGGCGTCGTAGTGCTGCCACACGGTTCCGGTGTTCACGAACGTGACGCCATCGACACGGGCCGCGGCCTCGGCGAACGCGGTACCAAATCCGAGGTTCGCTTCGATCATGGGGGCGATGTCTGCCGGCTGATGTACGCCACGAAACGCAGTGGCGAGATGGAAGCAGTGTGTGGGGGCGAGGTCCTCCACCACGCCGATGAGGTCCACGGCGGCGGTGGGGATCAGGTGCGCATCGACGCCGGGAGGAAGCGCACCATCGGGCGTGCGGACGAGGGTGTCGACGGTCCAGCCATCGGCGAGCAACTGCCGGACGAGAACACCGCCCACGAACCCCGTGGCACCGGTGACGAGGGCTCGGCGATCGGTCATGACGATTCCTCGAACCGGAATGGCGACTCGAACTCGGCGAGGGCGGGGAATCCGGCATCACGGGCGGAGATCATGGGATCGGCGATCGGCCAAGGGAGACCGATCGTGTCCCATCGGATTCCACGATCGGCCTCCGGTACGTGTTCGGTACTGGTCGCGTACAGGATCGTGGCGTCGGCGGAGGTCGCTTGGAATCCGTGCGCGCACCCAACGGGGATGACGATCGCCACCGGTGATGACGCGTCGAGGGTGAACGCGTGCGGCTGTCCGAATGCGGGTGAACCGACGCGGAGGTCCACGACGACGTCGAGAGCGGTGCCGGAGATGATCGTGACCAACTTTGTGTGGGCGTGGGGCGGAATCTGAAAGTGCATGCCTCGGACGACGCCGCGCGCGGATCGGGACCAGAAGAGTTCCGCAATGGTGAGATCACCGATCGGACCCGAATTGCTGGATTGGAACACCTTGACGAAATCGCCGCGCGGGTCTGCGTGGTGGAACAAGGGTACGACGAAGCATCCAGGAATATCGGTGGACTGCGGGTCCATGTCAGTCACGTGCCGCGTGCGACGCGTTGGCGTGCGACCACCGGTGCCGCCACGAAGGCTCGCACGATTTCGATGACATAGTCGATCATCGGACTGGACAGTCCGGGATAGCAACCGAGCCACAGTCCACGCTCGGCCACCGCGTCGGCATGAGGGAGCGCGCCGACGCGCCGATGTTCGCGGCCGGCGAACGCCGGTTGCCGCAAGAGATTGCCCCCGAACACGAGGCGCGTCGCGATCTTGTGCGCCTCCAAGTGCTCCACGAGGTCGTACCGTGCAAATGGTGCGTCGGGATTGACGAGCAGCGGAAACCCAAACCACGACGGATCACCGCCGGGAGTGGCCGTCACGATGTCGAGGGCGTCGAGGTCAGCGAGACCGTCATGCAGCCGTTGCCAGTTATGGCGACGGTCAGCGATGAAGCCATCCAACTTGTCGAGCTGGGCCAATCCAACCGCGGCCTGCATATCGGTGAGCTTCAGGTTGTAACCGAGATGCGAATAAGTGTACTTGTGGTCGTATCCGTAGGGCAGCTCGCCCAGCTGCCAGCCAAACCGACGGCCGCATGTGTTCTCAGCGCCGGGCGCGCACCAGCAGTCACGGCCCCAGTCGCGGAAGGATTCCACGATTCGCTCCAGGCGGGGTTGGTTCACGAGAACACAGCCGCCTTCGCCCATCGTGATGTGATGCGCGGGATAGAAACTGGTGGTAGCGAGGGCGCCGAATGACCCGAGCGGTTGACCCTGGTAGGTGGACCCGACCGCATCGCAGCAGTCCTCGATGAGCCACAGGTCGTGACGGTCACAGAGCGTGCGCACTGCATCGAGGTCGAACGGATTGCCGAGCGTGTGGGCAACCATGACGGCGCGGGTGCGAGGGCTGACCGCGGCTTCGAGTTGGGTGACGTCGATATTGAGTGTGGCCGAATCCACGTCGACGTAGACCGGCACCAGTCCGTGTTGGTACAGCGGTGTCACGGTCGTGGGGAAGCCCGATGCGCAAGTGATGACTTCGTCGCCGGGTTGGAGTGCCTCGTCGCCGAGGATGCTCGAGGTCAGTGCGGCAACCGCCAAGAGATTCGCGGAGGATCCGGAGTTGCATAGGCGAGCGGCGCCGGCGCCCATCACGGTAGCGAACCTCGGCTCGAAGGCATCGGCGAACCGCCCGGTCGTCAACCAGAAGTCGAGTGACGCGTCGACGAGCATCGACAGTTCGGATCCGTCGAAGACCTTTCCCGAGACGGGGACCGAGGTCTCTCCGGGAACGAACGGCGTGGGCGCGAAGGCGGCGTCGTGGTAGCGCGCCACGAGGATCTGGATCTCGGCGCGCAGTGCCTCGGCG
Source organism: Acidimicrobiia bacterium (assembly GCA_046598395.1). Taxonomy (GTDB): domain Bacteria; phylum Actinomycetota; class Acidimicrobiia; order IMCC26256; family JAENVU01; genus JAENVU01. The sequence continues at coordinate 1,824 of JBKJIQ010000047.1, read as the reverse complement.
TTCATAGGCAGTTCACCGGTCCAAGAACGCGCGATACCAGTCGACCGTGCGAGCGAGGCCGGTCTCGAGATCGACCTGCGCGTGCCAGCCCAGCGCTTCGTGGCTCTTCGCCGCCGAGAGCCACTGATCGTGGATCTCTCCGGGCGCACGGCTCAGCACGTTGGGTGTGGTTCCGGGCATGTCGGCGGCCCGGCAAATGGCCTCGTAGATTTCGATCACGGTCAGCGGCGACTCGTCGGAAAAGTTGTACGCCTCGCCGGGGCGGATGATCGATGCGTGCATGGCGTTGCCGAGCGACAGGTAGGCGTCGACGACGTCGTCAACGTGGAGATAATCGCGCACGAAGGTTCCGTCGCTTCGCAGCATCGGCGGTTCACCGCGGAGGAGCGATCGGATGGTGCCCGGCACGATGCGGGACCAGTTGAGGTCACCGGGGCCGTAGATATTCCCGCAGCGCGCGATTGCGATCGGCACGCCATACGCGTGCGCGTACATCTGTGAGATGAGGTCGGCGGCGGCCTTCGACACTTCGTAGGGTTCGTCGCCACCGAGTGCGAGGTCTTCGGTGTAGGGGAGCGCGTCGACCGTGCCGTACGCCTTGTCGCTGGATGCCACTACCACGCTGCGCACGACCTCGGGATTGCGCCGGCACGCCTCCAGGACATTCCAGGTGCCGCGAACATTGGCCTCCAGCGTGAGGACCGGTGCGTGGCGGGCGGCCCCCACCAAGGTCTGCGCGCCAAGGTGGAACACGGTGTCGGGCTCGTGTACCGCGATCGCTCGTTCGAGGGTCGGGAGATCGTCGAGCGCCCCGTTCACGACCGTGGTCGACGCGATCGCGCCACTGCGGTACAGCTCCGATTGTGGATCGGCATCCAAGACCAACGCGACTACGCCGACGTGGTCGGCGAGGAGGCGGCGCACGAGCGCACTCCCGACCATGCCCGTCGCTCCGGTCACCAGTGCAGTCCCCATGTTGTGACCGGTCACGGTGCTCGCCAAACTGCCCAGGGCGCTTTGCCCGAGTCCCACATCTCGTTCAACATCAGGAACTCGCGGTACGTGTCCATTGGTTGCCAGAAGCCGTCGTGCTGATACGCCACGAGTTCATTCGCAGCCGCGAGTCGCTCGAGTGGCGCTCGCTCGAGCACACAATCGGGATCGAGACTGTCGAGTACTTCACGTTGGAACACGAAGAATCCGGACGAGACCCAGTCGTCGGCCTGGGGCTTCTCGCGAAACCGTTGCACCACCTGTTGGTCGTCCATTTCCACGATGCCAAAACGAGAGAGTGGTCGGGTTGTGGTCAGGGTGGCGAGCTTCCCGTGGGCATGGTGATGTGCCAGCAGCGCCGAGATATCGACATCCGCGAGACCGTCGCCATAGGTCACGATGAACGTGTCGCCGTCGAGGTACCGCTCGACTCGTTTGACCCGGCCGCCGGTCTGAGTGGTTTCACCGGTATCGGCGACCGTGACTTCCCACCCGGTTTCGAGGTGAGTGCCGTGGAACCGGACCGATTCGTGGTCGCCCAGGGTCACCGTGAGATCGCTGTTCCGGGCCTCATAGTTGAGGAAATAGTCCTTGATCATCTGGCCGCGGTAACCCGCGCACAACACGAACTCCGTCATCCCATGGTGAGCGAACAACTTCATGAGGTGCCACAGGACTGGTCTGCCACCGATCTCTACCATCGGCTTCGGTCGGTATTCGGTTTCCTCGCGGAGTCGGGTACCGAGCCCGCCGCAGAGGATCACGACCTTCGGCGCCATCCGGCCAGGGTAGTGGCTGGGCCTGCGAAGACGGTTCGCAACCGCGCGGCCG
>JBKJIQ010000039.1:0-10134 GCA_046598395.1 Acidimicrobiia bacterium | reverse complement strand
GGCCGAAAGTGCTCGCCTGCTAAGCGAGTAGGGGGTGTTAAGCCTCCTCGAGGGTTCAAATCCCTCTCCCTCCGCCATTTGTTGAGCACTGCTAGCGGCTCCCCGGAACGAAGGATCGAGATCACCATGGGGACGGATGCGGACATTCGGACCACGTTGCGAGAACTCGGCGCGGCCACGCTCGGGGAGTCCGGCGCCCGAATCATGGCGCCGCGGCTGGCCCCTGCATGGCCGGGCTCCCGTATCGCGGCACTCGCATTTCCGGTCCGGTGCACGGCGGGCGACAACCTCGCGATCCACGTCGCGGTGGCCGAAGCGCCCCCGGGCAGCGTGTTGGTGGTGGACGTGGGCGAGCTTTCCGACTTTGGATATTGGGGTGAGGTACTCACCACCGGCGCGCAAGCGCGCGGGATCGCCGGCCTCGTGATCGACGGCGGCGTGCGTGACATCCTCGCGATCGAGACCCTCGGGTTCCCGGTCTTTGCCTCCACCATCGCGCTGCGAGGTGCGTCGAAGAATCAGCCAGGGGCGGTGAACGTGCCGATCCGTTGCGGGGGTACGTCGGTGGTGCGCGGCGACTGGATCGTCGGTGATGCCGATGGTGTGGTGGTCGTCCCGGGCGACCGGCTCCACGAGGTAGTGGAGGAAGGTGCCGAACGCGTGAAACGCGAGGCCGAGATGTTCGAGGCGCTTCGTGGCGGCAAGAACACGATCAAGCTGCTCCGCCTCGACACCACGCCCGTGCGCTTCGGCGAAGCGGAGTGACCCCGCGGGTGTGCCCGTGAGGAGCTTTGCGTCCGACAACGCGTCCGGGGTTCACCCTGCGGTCATGGAAGCGTTGATCGGCGCGAATCAGGACCATGCGCTCGCCTACGGATCAGATGCGTGGACGCAGCGCGCTACGAGACGATTCCAGGCCCTCTTCGGTGCCCCGGTCGAAGTGTTCTTCGTGTGGGGGGGCACCGGAGCGAACGTGGTGGCGTTGCAGTCATTGCTCCAGCCGTGGGACGCCGTGGTGTGCAGCGACGTCGCTCATATCGCGGTGGACGAGTGCGGCGCGCCGGAACGGTTCACCGGCGCGAAGTTGCTCACGGTCCCCTGCACCGACGGCAAGCTACGGCCCGAGGACATCGAACGGAGTCAGGCCGGGAGGGGTGACGAGCACCACTCGCAGGCACGGGTGGTGTCGGTCACCCAGTCCACCGAATGCGGCACGCTCTACTCACCTGCTGAGCTGGCGGCACTGGGCGATGCCGCCCACGCCTGCGGGATGAGTCTGCACCTCGACGGCGCCCGGATCGCGAACGCGGTGGCCGCGCTCGGGTGCGATGTGCGTGCCGTCACGCTCGACGCGGGCGTGGACGTGATGAGTTTTGGTGGAACCAAGAACGGGATGATGTACGGCGAGGCGGTGGTGTACTTCGACCCGGCCCTGGCCACCAACGTCCGGTTCATTCGCAAGCAGGCCACGCAGCTGCCCTCGAAGATGCGGTACGTGGCCGCGCAGTTCGATGCGTTGCTCGCCGACGACCTGTGGCTGCACAACGCTCGGCACGCGAATGCGATGGCCCAGGTTCTGGCGCACGCGGTACGCGACATCCCCGGAGTGGCGCTCACCCGCGATCCTGCGGTCAACAGTGTGTTCGCCAGGATCCCCGCCGACGCGATCGCCGCGCTCCAGGAGCGCTCCTTCTTCTGGCCGTGGGACGCGTCGGTCTCCGAGGTCCGGTGGATGACCTCGTTTGATACGACCACCGAAGATATTGATGCCTTCGCCACGCTGCTTCGCGAGGAGCTGCCGTGACCGGCGAGAACGAGAATGCGGTTCACGGGCCGCCCCGACCTGACGGCGGCCTGCTGCACGCGGCGGCCGGCCAACTGCACGAGATGTTCGGAGTGCACCGGCAACTCGATCACGTGCTGCACGAGTCGGCGAAGCGAGTGGGCGGGGTGGAGTTCGAGAGCATCTTCAACCCCATCACGGCCCGCGCGATCACGGCGTCGCCCCGGATGGATGCCATCAACCACGATCAGGCGTTCCTCCGGTCGTCGCCGATGTCGGTCGCCGAGTCGGAGGCCGCGCTGGGCCTGCTCGAGATCCTCCACGGGGACTTCGCCGCGCCGAACATCGAGGCATTCGTGGAGTTCACCGATCGGGAGAAGTTCTTCGAACGACTCGCGGCGGGACAGTCGTTCATCTTCGTGGGTTCGCATCTCGAGTTCCAGGATGTGGGCTTCAACGTGGGGTACCTCACCCGTGCCGCGCAACGGCGGGGCTATGACCATCTTGATACTCGAACCACGCTGATGATCGGCCGTCTCCTCGGGTACCTCGAGGTGATGGGGCTGAACGTGATCGACGACATTCTCCGGAAGGTCGCCAACGTGTTGAAGACGTTCCCGGTGAGCGGTGGCGAGGCGGTCAACGAGGGTGACATCACGGATGAGGACCTCAACCGTCGAGTCAAGGCGTTCCGGAAGCGCCAGAACGCTCGGACGCGCGGGGAGTTCATGAACCTGATGACGTCCAACCACGGACATGTGGTGATCGAGGCGGGCAGCGGTTCCCGTGATGCGAAGGACGCGCACGGCGATGTGGTGATGGAGCCGTTCGCGGCAGGAACCCGCGAGGACCTGTACCTGGCGTCGCGGGCCGGAGCGGCGATCTATCCGATCTTCGGTGATTACGGTAACCGCGAGGAACCGAGCATCGTGAAGTTCGGTCGCGAGATACGCCACCTCGAGAGCCCGAACCACGCACATTCCCTCGGCGAGATGATTGCGAGCATGGGAAACCGGGCCCGCGGCGCGGCCTCCCAACAACACCCCGACGTCGCGCGCTTCCGGATTCCGATCCGCTACGGGAGTTACGAGAAGTAGCCGCTCGGCTGGCGAGCGTTCCTCGCGCTGAAGCGACGACCGTTGCCGTCAGGCAGCCGTCGTGAACTCGGTGGTGATGATGTGGTCGCGTCGGTCCACGATGGCATCCACGGACTCGACGACGAAGGTGCGCTGGAGCCAGCGGTCGGTGCCGTCGAACCGGGCTCGGAATGGTGAGCGACCATGCACCGCGCGATGGTTGTCGATGATCAACAGATCGCCGGCTTCCAGGACCAACGACGTGTGCGCGGCTGCGATCGTTGTGTCGAGTTCCGCCAACGCCGCGACCGCACCGGCATCGAGGCCCGCGGTCAGTTCACCGTCGTAGGTGAAGGTCGGGCGGCTGCCGCGCCCGTGGGTCACGACGGGTACCGGGCCGGTGGTCCATCCGTCGCCTCGCCCGAACGAAAGGTCGACACCGATCTGGAATCGTGGCTCAGCCAGGGTGCAACGTGTCTCGGCGGTGAGGTGAGGTTCGACGGCGCGGTAACTACACAGCGTTGTCGCCGCGCCGCGATCGTGGCGTCGGCAGAGCAGGAGCAGATAACGAGGCTTGTGCGGGTGAAACGCCGTCTCGGTGTGGAACGCGAGTTGCACATTGGACGATGTCGAGATCTGTTTCCTCACAGAGTCCCGCAGCGGATAGATGTTCTGCACCACCTGACCACCGTGCTCTTGGATGTATCCCACCGCGGTGCCGAGGGATTCGGCGGCATGGAGGAGGACCCGCTCGGACTGCGTATCGCCGCGGGGTGAGAGCATGACCGTGGGGGTCGGTGGCGGCGTGCCGACGTCGAGCCCCTTGATGAGCACTGCGCCTGCTTCCGCTCCGGCGCCGAGGATCTCGGCGGCGGATTCCACGTCGGCCGAGACGGGAATCGGCGGATGGGCGAGAACCAACATGGTACAAGTGTATTCAATAGGGTAACGGTGCGGTACAAATATACCAGCCGCCTCTCCGAGCGTTCGGGCGGCAGGCGTGCTGGCGGCGGTGGAATCAGTTCTCGGCGCGCAGGATGTGTGCGCCGTCCCACTCGGCGTCGAGCCGATCGATATGGCGCACGGCCGAGCGCCCCACTTCCTTGGTAACGAACGTGACCATGAGGTTGGTGAGTGCCAGGGCTCCAACGAAGCTGTCGAACGGTCCGCCGCCGCGGTCGAGGACTTGGAACGACCACGTGGCGATTGCCGCGATCGGCGAGAGGTGGGAATCGGAGATGGCAAGGACCCGAACCCCGCGATCGGCGGCGCGTTCAGCGGCGAGGGCCACGGTGTGCTCGTAGCGGGCGGTATCGATGACGATGACCATGTCGGAGCGATCGAACCAGGTGAGCGACCGGGTCAGCGCGATCGAACCGGTCTCGATGAGTTCCACCTGAGGCCGCACCATGCTGAGCTGGGTGGCGAAGTCCTGGGCGACGCCGCGGGCAGTGTCGCCGGCGACCACGCCTACTCGCGGGCACCGTGCGATGTGTGCGGCCGCCGCGGCGAGACTCGCACGATCGAGGAGGGCGAATGTGTCGGTGACGTTTGCGATCTCGGTGTCGAGCGCGCGGTTGATGGGATCGCCGCGTTGTGGTTGGCGCACGCGATGGGTGGCCTGGCGTAGGCGGCCGTCGAGTTCGGTGCGCACCGCGTGTTGGAGGTTGCTGAACCCGTCGAAGCCAATCGAGGTCGCGAAGCGCATCACCGTTGAGTTACCAACGTCTGCCGCACTCGCCACACTCGCCACCGTGCCGAACGCGACGGCGCTGGGATCGGACAGGATCAGATCCGCGACGCGGCGCTCGCGAGGTGACAACGTTGTCGCACGAACCCGCTCGGCCAAGCTCACAGGCCAGAAACTACGTTCGACGGCGACTCACCTGCGAGCACGGAGACCACACCGGCACACGCGACCTGGGCCATTCGGGTGCGAGTTGCCACCGACGCGGAACCGATATGAGGGAGCAACACGGTGCGCGGCGCCCCCAGCAGCGCGGGATGGACGGCGGGCTCTTCTTCGAACACGTCGAGGCCTGCGGCGAAGATCGTGCCGGTGGTGAGCGCGGCCGCGAGTGCTGCTTCATCCACCACCGGACCACGGGCCGTATTCACGAGCACCGCGGTCGGCTTCATGACCGCGAGTTCGGACGCGCCGATGAGATGACGGGTCGATTCCGTGAGGGGTACGTGCAGCGACACGATGTCGGCCTCGGCCAGGATGCGGTGAAGATCAGCGACCCAACCGGTCTGGCCGGAATCAGTTCGCGTGTGATGCAGCACGTTCATTCCGAATCCGGAGGCACGCCGCGCCACCGCCCGGCCGATACGGCCGTACCCGACCAGCCCGAGGGTCGCTCCGTGAACGTCCCGGCCGAGGTACTGGTTGATGCTCCACCCAACCCAGCGGCCATCGCGAAGGTCGGCTTCTGCGTCGTGGGTGAGCCGTGACGCCGCCAGCATGAGGAAGAACGCGAGGTCGGCCGTGGTGTCATCGAGCACTCCCGGGGTGTTGCACACCGTGATGCCCTGGGCGCGGGCAGCCGCGAGGTCAATGTTGTCGTAGCCCACGGCGACGTTCGCCACGACCCGGACGCGATCATCCGCGGCGGTCAAGACCGCGGCGTTGATCTGGTCGGTCAGCAGGCACACCACGGCGTCAACCTCGGCGACGGCCACCGCGAGTTCGGCCGGAGTAAAGGGTGTGTCATCGGCGCGCTGCACGATCTCGTGACCGGCGGCGGTGAGCGGGGTAAGGCCACCCTCGGGCAGCTGGCGGGTGACGAGGACGCGCGCCATTCAGCGGCCCGGGTCGCTGACGGACGCAGTTCTGGGGCTGATCCGATGTGTCTCGACGGCAGCGGTGTGGATGCCACGTTCGTCCATGAACCCTCCCGAGTGAAAAGTGCGCCGAATCGGGGCCGTACACTTGCCAGCTTCGGGGCAGCGTAGATCAGCAGAAAAGGAGCACCACGCGTGAGCGGTTCGACGGCGCGTGTGATTGCCGCCCGCCCGCTCACCGCGCAAGACTGGGCCCCGTTTGGCTGGCTGCCGGTTGCTGATTCCGACCCTCGTGACCGCGAGCTCACTTACGAGTTCACCCTGGGCGATCCGCATGTGAACGTGATTGCGCACTCGCCCGACGAAGTCGACCGCGTCGGTGGCCGCCTCGTGTGTGATCGCCTCTACCGCCATGACACCCATACCCAGACGTTGCTGGCGCTCGACGCGGTGTCGGTGATCGTCGTCGCGCCGGCGGCCATCGAGTTCGGATCGGTCGCCGACCTGGACCACGTTCGCGCGTTCGTGGTGCGGCCCTTGGATGGGTTCGCGTTGGCCCGTGGCACCTGGCACTGGGGCCCGTTCCCGATCGGCCAGACGTCGGTGCATCTCTGGAATGTGCAGGGAAAGCGCTACGCCGAAGACAACCGTTGTGCAGATCTGGGCGACCGGTTGCAGACAACCTTCGAAGTCACCGTGTTGGAGAGTTCAGAATGAAGATGGTCCCCGTGACGAGAAACCCTGCGGTCGCGCCAACGAGGTGGCGTGCCTCGGTGTTGCCGGTCCTGGTGGGCCTGATCCTGGTGCTCACTGCCGGTCCCGCGTTCGCGGCACCCGTGATTGCAATGGTGCACACCGGTCTGAGCGTGGGTCAGGCGGTGGTGCTCGGTTTGGTGGAAGGAATTACCGAGTACCTGCCGATCTCCTCGACCGGGCATCTCTTGGTGACGTCGCGCATCTTGGGTCTTCCGCATACGGGGAAGCCCGGCGACGCGTTGAAGGCCTACGAAATCGCGATCCAGTCCGGCGCGATTGTGGCGGTGCTCGGTCTGTACCGCCACCGGTTTGTGAAGATGATCGAAGGGGTGGCCGGGCGCAGCGCCGACGGGCGCCGACTGTTGTTCGCGCTGGCCGTTGCCTTTGTCCCGGCCGCGGTGATCGGCCTGGTAGGCGAGAAGATGATCAAGTCGGCGCTGTTCGGCGTGGGACCGGTGATCGCCGCGTGGGCCGTGGGCGGGGTGCTCATTCTGGTGTTGGTGGCCCGGGGAGTGATCGATCGCCCCGGTGGTCGAGCGTTGGAAACGCTTACCACCCGCGACGCATTCATCATCGGGGTCGCCCAGGTGGCGGCGATGTGGCCGGGTACGAGCCGCAGTCTCGTCACCATCGTGGCCGCACTGTTGCTGGGCCTTTCGATGGCCGCGGCGATCGAGTTCTCGTTCTTGCTCGGCGTCTTGACACTGGGCGCGGCCACGGCGTATTCGGTCCTCAAGGACGGATCGCTGATGGTGGACACCTTCGGCGGGCTGACTCCGATGATTGGGCTGGTCGTGGCCTTCGTGGCCGCGGTGGTCTCGGTGCGCTGGATGGTCACGTATCTGCAGCAACACAGCCTTGCCGTGTTCGGATGGTATCGAATTGCCGTGGCCGCGATCGCGCTGGTCTTGGTCATCACCAACACAATCTGATCTCCGTACACTGCGGCGATGGAGCGGGTGGACGCGGTGATCGCGGGAGTCAACAAGGCGGGAACGACCTCCCTCTTTGTGTCGCTCGCTGAACACCCGGAGGTGGTCGCATCCGCGATCAAAGAGACGCGCTACTTCTCGCCTGCCCGCTACGGACAACCGGTTGGGCCGGTGAGGGTCTGGAACGATTACTTCGCCGCCGCGGACCGGCCGGTCCGCCTCGAGGCCACCCCTTCGTACTTCTATGGCGGCGCGGCGGTGGCACGAGCGATGACGTCGGTCCTGGTGAACCCGCGGGTGGTGTTGGTCCTGCGTGAGCCCGTGAGTCGAGCGATCTCGTTCTTCGAATATCAGAAAGTGCGGATGCGGTTCCCGGCCGAGTTGACCATCGAGGAATACCTCACCGCCGCGGATGGCCTCACCGACGAAGACTTCAACGACCCCGCGAATGAGAAGTACATGGCGGCGCGCGGCGGCCATTATGCAGACTGGTTGCCCGAATGGTGGGACGTGCTCGGCGCGGACGCCGTGAAGATCGTGTTCTTCGAGGACTTGATCGCCGAGGGCGATGCCGTCCTGCGGGAGGTGGCCGGGTGGCTGGGCCTCGATGAGGGGCGGCTAGGTGCGGCCGGGCTCCGTTCCGAGAATCGCACCACTCGGTTTCGCAACGCGCGGTTGCAGGCGTTGGCGTTGGATGCCAACGATCGGTTGGAGCGGTTGCTGCGTCGAGCGCCTGCGGTCAAGCGCGGTCTCCGGTCCTTGTATTTCCGCCTCAACGGTCATGGGAAGTTGCAAGCGGCGGTTCCCAACGCCGTGCTCGATGACCTGGCGGCGCGGTTTGCCGAGCCGAACCGTCGTCTCGGAGCTCTGCTCGACGGCGCCGGGATCGCACGCCCCGCCTGGTTGATCGACGCCTGAGCGAAGTCCCAAGTCCCAAGTCTTGGGGTCCCAGGTCTCAGGTCTCGGGCGCGAGATCGGGCTCATCGGCGACCACGCGGCTCGTGGTCACCTCGCGCATCCGTCGTCGGGTCACCCGCACGGCTGCGAAGTAAAGCGCAGCGCCTACCACGCCGACGATGGCCAGAAAACTCAGTGCATCGAGGCGGTGGTGCGGCTCGATTTCCTGGTGGATGAGCCAGGCGGCAAGGGCGAAGAGGCCCGCGATGAGAGCAGTCCAGGGCAGGGCCTTCGGGAAGATCGGCTCCCCCAGCTTGCGGCGGAGGTGCACACCAAGAATCACGGACCCGAGCGCGTAGGCGAGCGTATGGCCGAGTCCGATGGCCCCAACAATCGCGTCGCCGTGGACGAACAAGCCGATGCCGATCATCGCGGCAGCGCCCACGAGTGCCGTGCTGAGCGCGATCACCGCAGGGGTCTTGCTGTCGCCGAGCGCGTAACTCGTGCGTGCGAACAGCAGGAACGCGCTGTACGGAAACAACCCGAGTGCGAGCGACGCGAGCGCAGCCGCGAACAGTCCGGCCTTGCCTTTGCTCTGGCCTACGGCGATCACGCGCATGGCCGGGAGCGCGAGCGCGACCATGGCCGCGGAGACGGGAACGATGAGGAGCGCGAGGTTGTCGAGCGCCCAGCGCAGCTGACCGGCGAAGCTCTTGAGGTCTCCTCGCTCTGCGGCATTGCTGAGCTCGGGCAGGATCGTGGTCTGCACCGGTTGGGCGAGGATCGCGTACGGCGCCATGATCGCAACGAAGGCGAACTGGTAGGCGACGACACCACCGTCGACCTGGTTGCCCATCACGATGGCCGCGCCGAGCAGTATCCCGATGCCCCCGTGTTGCAGTACCGCCCACGCCGACAGTTTCAACAGCTGACGGAGATCGGAGTCTGGTCTCCCAATGCGTGGGCGGAGCTTGAAACCCGTGCGCGCGAGTGCGATGACGGGAACGCCTACGAACCCGATCACGCCGAGCATCCCGCCGAGCGCGAGTACGAGCCGCTCCGTCCCGGTGAGTGCGAGCGTCGGATGCGCGCCGGTGAGGATGCGGAACACGATGAGTGAGCCGACGACCGCGACCGTGTTCGCGATCGGTGCCATGGCTGTGGCGACGAAGTGGCGCTTCGCGTACAGGACCGCGGTCGCCACGGTCCCGATCGCGTACAGGAGAATTTGGAACACGAAGAAACGGGTGAGGTAGGTGGCCAGGACCTGCTGTTGTTGTTGCAACTCCTTCGTGGGAGCACCGGTCGCGATGAGGCGAGCAATTTGTGGGGCTGCGATGAAGCCCACGATGGCGACGGCACCGAGGACCCCCAGCGCGAGCCCCAGCACGCCGGACGCGAGCCGCTCTGCCTCGGCGTCGTCGCCGCGTTCGAGGTGGCGGACGAACGTGGGTACCAGGACCGCCGAGAGCGCGCCGGCGGCGAGGAGCTCGAAGAGGACGTTCGAAACCGCGCTCGACGACTGGTAGGTGTTGCCGAGCAGCGTTGCGCCCAGGACGGTGGCCACTACCCAAATCCGCACGAAGCCGACGCCCCGAGAGGCGAGGGTGGCCGCGCCCATGACCGCCGCGGCACGAGTGGGTGGCTTCGGTGCCTGGTCTGGGGCGGTCATCGCCGCCATGGTGGCATGGCCCCGGTCCCCGGGCGCGTCGCAACGCTCCGAGCACGCCGCCGCCGATCCCGTAGACTCCTTGGTCTGCGCTCGTAGCTCAACGGATAGAGCATCTGATTACGGATCAGAAGGTTGGGGGTTCGATTCCCTCCGAGCGCACTGAGAAAGTCCTGGTCAGGCGGCTGTCCATCCCGGCCACGGGCTTCGGCCCGCCAGATGACAGCCAGGTTGACA
>JBKJIQ010000014.1:0-27148 GCA_046598395.1 Acidimicrobiia bacterium | reverse complement strand
GGCTGGTTGGCGACCTGCGGACAGGATAAGCGCTGAAAGCATCTAAGCGCGAAACCTTCCTCGAGATGATTTCTCCCACCGGGTTAACCGGGTAAGGCCCCAGGTAGACTACCTGGTTGATAGGCCGGAGGTGTAAGCACGGTGACGTGTTCAGCCGACCGGTACTAATCGGCCGAGGGCTTGGGATCTTTGTTGCTTGTGCTCGCTATGGAGTTCTTAAAAGGACGCCTAAAATTTCATAGATTTCCGGTGGCAACAGCGGCGGGGAAACACCCGTTCCCATTCCGAACACGGAAGTGAAGACCGCCCGCGCCGATGGTACTTGGGGGGGAGCCCCCTGGGAGAGTAGGTCGCCGCCGGGATTTTTCCTAGGGGCTGGGAGACGTTTATGCGTCTCCCAGCCTCTGTTTCTATTTCCGTTGCGCTCCGGTTGCGACATCTGGGTAATGCGATGATGCTTGGGCCTGTTCGCACGGGTCCGAAGAGAGGCAAGCTGATGGACCGGAAACCAACGGGTGGCAGCGGCTCTCGTGCCGGGCGCGGGAGCACCGGCGGCGGACGTCCAACATCGGGTGGGCGGCAACCCGCCGGTGGCCGATCCACAGGAAGCGGCCGATCCACAGGAAGTGGCGCGGACCGCAAGCCCGGGAGTGCTCGCGGTGCAGGTGCAGGCGAGGGTGGTGAACGGAAACCAGCCGGCGGCTCGGCGAAGGGCGGCTCCGGCGGATCGAGTTCGGGCGCTCGCGGGTCGGGGGCCAGCGCGAACCGAACGAACGCCAGCAGAACGAACGCGAGCCGGACCAACGCCGGCCGCGACACGAGAAGTGCTAGTGCGTCGGGGCGAGGTGCTGCCAGCCGAGGCTCAGCCGGGCGTCCAGGGTCGGACCGTAGCGACGACGAGCGCACCACCGCGGGCCGACCGCAGGGGACTCGCGGGGCACCGAGCCGGGATTCATCAGGCCGCGATTCATCAGGCCGCGATTCATCGAGGCGCGATTGGTCGGGTCGCGCGGGTGCCGAACGCAGTGGGCCTGCTCATTCCACCAGCAGCCGAGAAAGTGGTCGAGGCGGGAGTACGGGACGCGACGATCGCCCCCGAGCGGGTGATCGCGGTCGCGATGACGTGCGCGGTTCGGATCGTGGCGGGGCGCGTCGTCCCGATCGTGGTCCTGAACGTGCTGCGGACCGCGCCGGCAGCCGCGGTGACAGTCGTGGGGCCGGGCGTCCGGCGAGCGGGGCGCGTGACGCCGGCCGTGGTGGAAGTGCAAGCGGCCGCCCGGGACGTCCATCGGACGGTCCGCGTGGGGCAGGGCGCGGCGGAAGTGGCGGTGGGAATGGCCGCTCGGGACGTCCATCGGACGGTCCACGCGGGGGAACGATTGGGACATCACGGCGGCGGAATCCCGCGCCGGCGGCCCCTGAGTTTCGTGACTCGCCTCCTCGTACATCCAAGGAGCGGCCGGCCTATGCGCCGCCGTTGCGGGTGGTGCGGGGCAAGGGCAAGCCGGTCAAGGCACCTGAGCCATCGCGGGCGCGCGGTGGCACCAGTGCCGAGGCCAGCGCACCACGGCGACGGTCGAAGGGTCCGCGTTCCGTGCGAGACGAAATCTTGCGCCACGGCGGCGCGCGCGGTGCCCGCTGGTATGACGCTATGGCGAACGCGTCCGAGGCCTTCGCCGACGATCGAGAACGCGACGCGATTCGTATCCTCCGTCCCGTGCGGCGCGCGTTGCCGCGCGCTCCGTCGGTACGTGAGCTGCTCGGCTTGTCGCTCTACCGGGCGGGCCAGTACGAAGCCGCGGCCGAGGAACTCGAGGTCTACGCCGAGATCACCGGTGAGGTCGACCAGCACCACGTCATGATGGACTGCGCACGCGCCCTCGGAAACTCGAAGCGAGTGGACGAACTGTGGGCTGAGCTCGCCGCAGTGTCGCCGTCGTCGGAGCTGGTGACCGAGGGCCGGATCGTGCTCGCGGGGTCACTCGCCGATCGGGATCGCTTGGCCGAAGCGGTGGCAATGCTTGGTCGGCGTGCGTCCGGGTCGGTGAAGAAGATCCAAACGCATCATTTACGCCTCTGGTACGCGCTGGCAGATCTCGAGGAGCGGTCGGGCAACCTGCCGCGCGCCCGCGCGCTCTTCGACCGGATCCGCCAGAATGACGCTTCGTTCGCAGATGTGGCTGAGCGCCTGGCCGCGCTGGGATAGCCGAGGCTCCGGTAGCCTTCCCGTCAACATGGAGCCGGGATCCCCTCAGGTCGTCATTCTCGGCGCCGGTCGCTCGGTCCGCGGTGGCGGTCCCGCCGCGATGGTCGATATCGACGAAAAGGGCCGGGTCTTGGACTGGCTCCTCGACGCGTTTGCGGTCCTTGGCGACCCGGAGATTTTCTTCGTCGGCGGTTTCAAGGCCGAGGATGTGGTGGAGCGGTACCCCGCGTTGCGTGTTGTGTTCAACCGTTCGTGGGCCGACACCGGTCCCGTTGAATCCCTTGCGCTGGTCGCGTTGGACCCGCTTCGCCCCGCGTATATCTGCTATTCCGACACGGTCTTTCGGCGGGGAGCCGTCGAGCTGCTCGCCGAGGCTCCCGCAGGCGTTGCCGTCGCGATCGATTCCACCTGGCGCCGTCGCTACGACGGCAGGACCGCCGCCGATCTCGCCCGGGCCGAGAAGGTGATCACTGACGCCACGGGACTGCTCGAGATCGGGACTGAGATTGTGGTGAGCCGGGCCAATGCCGAGTTCGCGGGGCTCGTCCGCCTCTCGCCTCAGGCCGTGGCCGCCGCCACCCGCGCCATCGCCGGGAACGCCTTGTCTCCCACGGCAGGATTGCCGGCGCTCATCGAACAGATCCGGGCCGCAGGGGTCCCCGCGCATTCCGTCGACCTCGAAGGTGATTGGGCGGAACTCGACGCTCGTCAGGACCTGGCGCGGTTCGTGCTCGGGACGAAGGCGGAATCGCTGGAGCGTCTGCGGCGAATGGACCACGGCGCGGTCATCGGAGACTCGGTGTCGTTCACCCGAGATGAGTGGGCCGGTGATAGTGCGGCGGTTCTCGACCGCATCGATATTGGGCTGACGCAGACACCGCTCATCGTGCGCAGCAGCGCGCTCAGCGAGGACGGCTGGCGATCATCGGGGGCTGGTCGTCACGAGAGCATCGCCGATGTTGCTCCCGATCCCGCGGCGCTGATCGCCGCCATTGAGACAGTGTTCGCATCGTATGAAGACGGGAGTGACGGCGACCAAGTGTTGGTGCAGGAAATGGTGCAGGACGTCGTCATGAGTGGTGTGGTGATGACTCGCACCCACGCGCTCGGGGCTCCGTACTCAGTGGTGAACTTCGACGACACCACGAGTCGCACCGACGTCGTGACCGGCGGAGGTGACGCCCGCACCGTGGTATGCCTGCGCGGCGCGACCTTACGACCGGACCTCCCGGACGCGATCGCGCCGGTCCTGGCCGCGGTGAACAAGATCGAAGGCCTGGTTGGTCACGACTCGCTCGACATTGAGTTCGCAGTGACCGCAAATGCCATTGTGCACATCCTGCAGGTGCGACCGATTGCGATGACCGCACGGTCGGCGCCGATTGATGACGATGCGATCGCGGCGGCGGTCCGCGCCGGTGTGGCGTTGGTGGCCGATCGGGTTGCGCCGGGTCCCACGCTGGTTGGCGCGTTCACGCGCTACAGCGTGATGGCAGATTGGAACCCGGCAGAAATCGTGGGTACGACGCCGCGCGCCTTGGCAATCTCGCTGTACCGATTGCTCGTGACTGATGAGGTGTGGGCCCGGCAACGCGCCGAGTACGGCTACCGCGATGTGCGACCGTGCGCACTGCTGGTGGAGATCGCCGGGCATCCCTACGTCGATGTGCGCGCCTGCTTCAACTCATTCATACCTGCGGTGGTGTCAGAGGATCTCGCGACTCGCCTCGTGGAGTATCAGCTCGGCTACCTCGCAGAGCATCCCGCGCTGCACGACAAGGTCGAGTTCGAAGTATTGCTGACCTGCATCGCTCCGGGGTTCGCGCGTCGGGCGGAGCACCTTCGCTCCGCCGGCTTCTCGGCCCACGACGTGGAAACGCTGGTCACGGCGCTGCGCGACGTGACCGTCGGCGCCTTCCATCGGCTGCCCGAGGATCTGGCCGCGCTCGAAGTTCTTCGGCGTCGGTTCTGGGCACCGCGGCGCGAGGGGATGCGGCCGCTCGATGCCGCCGCATACCGCCTTGATCTCGTACAGCGCCTGGGCACGCCGTTGTTCGCGCATCTTGCGCGTGCCGCGTTCGTCGCGTCGAGCATGCTGCGCGGGCTGGTGGAGGTCGGAGCGTTGACCGAAGCGCGTCGCGACGAGTATCTGGCGACGACCGAGACCGTGTTTGGCCGGCTCCAGGCCGATGCCGCGCGCGTTCGTCATGGCGAGCTCGGGTGGGACTCGTTTGTGGCGGAGTACGGGCATCTGCGGCCCGGCACCTACGACATCACGTCACCGTCGTATCGAGACGCCCCGGAAGAGTATTTGCGGCCGCTCGTGGAGTATGACGAGGGTCCGCTTCCAGTTCGCGAGTTTGTCTGGACCGAGGCTGAGCGCCGCGCAATCAAAGGTGCATTGGCCGAGGTTGGACTTCCCGCTGACGTCGACCACCTCGATGGCTTCGTTCGGGGAGCGATCTCGGGTCGGGAGGCGGGCAAGTTCGTCTTCACCCGTCCGCTCTCGCAGGCGCTCGACGACTTGGCTGCCTACGGCGCTTCGATCGGCTTCGATCGCAACGATCTCGCCAACGTACGGGTTGCCGACCTCTTGATCGGTCGTGATGCGCGGGCCGATCCGATCGGACAACTCCGTCAGCGAGTCGCGGAAGGTGTGGAGGCGCATCACGTGACCCAAGGCGTTGCGCTTCCAGGTCAGATCGCGTGTGCCGCAGACCTGACCTGCTTCGAGCAGGTTGGCGCCGAACCGAATTTCGTGACGCGCCTAGCGGTCGAGGCGCCCCTCGTCGCAGGTATCACGACGCCGGACGTGGAGGTCGCGGGATGCATCGTGCTGATCCCGAGCGCGGACCCGGGCTACGACTGGCTCCTCGCCCGAGACATCGCAGGCTTGATCACGATGTTCGGCGGCGCGAACTCGCACATGGCCGTGCGCGCCGCGGAGTGCAGCCTGCCGGCGGCCATCGGGGTGGGCGAGCAGGAGTACGAGCGGCTCGCCCAGGCCGGGCGCCTGCGCATCGACTGCAGTGCGCGCACCATCACGGTTGTGCGATGAGGCCGGCGGGGTGGGCAGGGCCAAGAGTGAGAGCGAGATGACTCTGAGAGTTGGCGTGACGCAGCGCGTCCACGACCAGGCCGATCGCGGTGAGCGCCGGGACTGCCTCGATCAGGCGTGGGCACCATGGATCGCGGCATGTGGCGGGGTGGCCGTGGCAATACCAAACCGACTCGTGGATCCGGCGGCGTTCGTGAATGATCTGGAGTTCGATGCGCTGGTCTTGACGGGTGGTAACGATCTCGCCCGCCTGCCGGGCGCACAGAACACTGCGCCGGAACGCGACGCAACGGAGACCGCGTTGCTGGCGCACGCTTCCGAGATCGCGCTGCCGGTGCTCGCAGTGTGTCGTGGTATGCAAATGCTGGTGAGTCACTGGGGGGGAACTCTGCGCCGCGTCGACGGTCATGTGGGGTTACCGCACGCGGTGCAACGGCACCGCAACGAGTGGCGGCTGCGTCCGGGTCCGGTCAACTCGTTTCACGATTGGGGCGTTGCGCTGAGATCGGTGGGTCCCACGCTCACGGTGCTGGCCACCGCTCCGGACCAGACGGTCGAGGCCGTGGCGCATCCCTCGCTTCCGCAGGTGGGGATCATGTGGCACCCGGAGCGGCTCGATCCGGACCCCGTCGACCAGCAACTGTTGGGTCAGCTCCTCGAACGGCGGCGGTGATGCGCGCCGTTGTGCTCGCGGCCGGGGAGGGGACCCGTCTTCGTCCACTGACCGACGATCGCCCGAAGTGTCTCGTGGAACTCGCCGGCAGGTCGCTGCTCGGATGGCAGCTCGATGCATTGCGGCGCGCCGGCGTGGATGACGTCACGATTGTGACCGGATATCGATCGGACCAGATCACCCTCGGGTCGCGGCAGGTGCAGAACCCCCGTTTCGATGTCACCAACATGGTGGTGAGCCTGATGTGCGCCCGAAACCTCTTCGACGGTGCTGAGGACGTGCTGATCGCATACGGGGACATCGTGTACGAGCCGCGCCTGGTGGAGGCATTGGTTGCCAGCGATGCCGAGGTAGCGGTCGTCGTCGACCGCGAATGGCGCAGACTCTGGGAGTTGCGCATGGCCGATCCGCTGAGCGATGCCGAGACGCTCCGGATCGGCGAGAACGGCCGACTCCTCGAACTCGGTCGGAAGCCCACCAGCTACGCCGACATCGAAGGCCAGTACGTTGGGCTCATTCGAGTGCGCGCCGATGTGGCCGCCGAGTGGCCGCGGCGCTTCGATGAACTCGATCCGACGGGACCGTACGACGGCCGCGATCGCGACCACATGTTCATGACCGCATTCCTCCAACTGCTGATCGATGACGGTGTGCCGGTTCACGCCGCGATGGTCGATGGAGGGTGGATCGAAGTCGATACGTTGGAGGATCTCCACGTGTACGCGTCGCTGCATGACTCGGGAGCGTTGGATGGTTACGTTCGGCTGGAACCAGGAGTTGGGGTATGAAGCTGTTCTCCCGCGAGCCCAAGGCGCCGAAAGTCGCCAACGGTCGGAGGGCGTTCGAGCAGTTGTCGCTCGCTGAGCGCGCGATTGCCTTCTACGCCGAGGATGGCGGTTCCTGGCCACACTTCGCGCCGATCATCGAGACACTGACCGGTGAGATGGGGTGCTCGGTGTGCTATCTCACGTCGAGTGAGATCGACCCGGTGCTCACAGATCCGCCTACCGGCGTGCGACCGTTCTTCATCGGTGAGGGCGTGAAGCGCGCGTTCCTGTTTCAGACCATGGAAGTCGGGGTCGTCGTGGCCACGGTTCCGCAACTCGGAATCTCCGTGCTCCCGCGTTCGAAGCGGGCCGGCGCCCTCGGCACCCAGTACCTCTACGTCTTCCATTCCATGGCGAGTACGCACATGATCTACGAGCCCGACGGGTTCGACCACTACGACACCGTGTTGTGTGTGGGCCCGTACATGCGCGATGAGATCCGGGCGCGCGAGCAGCTCGTGGGGCTTCCGGCGAAGGAACTCGTCGACCATGGCTACGGACGACTCGACACGATCCTCGCCGCGGAAGCTGCGGTCGAGCGGAGTGCGATTCCCGTTCCTGACCGTCTCGCCACCGACGGTCCTGTGGTGTTGGTGGCGCCATCTTGGGGGCCAACGTGTCTGTTCGAGACCGTGGGCGTCGAGCTGGTGCAGGCCTTGCTCGATGGGGGGTGTCGGGTGATCGCGCGGCCGCATCCGATGACTGCGAAGAAGACGCCGGGGGCCATCGAGGCGCTCGCGGCCGCGTTTGCAGACCATGCCGACTTTGTGCTCGATCAAGACATTGTCGCGACTGCGTCGCTGCGCGAGTCCGACGTCATGGTGAGCGACTGGTCCGGCGCGGCGCTGGAGTACGCCTTCGGCCTCCTGCGGCCGGTGGTGTTCATCGATGTGGAACGCAAGGTCAATAACCCGGAGTACGGAGCGCTCGGCATCGAGCCGTTCGAGGCATCGGTGCGGGAGAAGATCGGCGTGGTGATCGCGCCTGCTGCGCTCGCGGGACTTGTCCCTGCGGTGCGAGAAATCGTGGGCGCGGTGAGCGAATGGCGGTCGCGTCTGGAAACCGCTCGCGATGAGTCTGTCTACAACGTCGGACGCAGTGGGCAGGTCGGTGCAGAATGTATCGCCACCAAGGCGGACGCGTTCCTGGCGAGGCAGGGGTTGCGATGATGGTCGATACCGCGCGGATCTTCCACGAGTTGATTCCCGTGCAGCCGAAGCTGCCGACCGCCACCGGGAGAACGACTGAAGTGGGGTCCAACGATTCGATCGACGTGGGCGCGCTGGTCGGCACGTGGCTCGCCGCGGGGCCGAACGTGTTCGAAGGGTCGGAGCGCGCGGATCTTGACGCGTTGTGTCGACAGATTGATGTGCGGCGCACGGTGTCGACCAACTACGGCGCGAACTGGAAGCGCATCGACCCTGAAGTGGCGGTGCCGGCTCCGGTAGCAGCCGGGTTGGTCGGGGTACTCCTTGCGAACGCCGGTGCGCTCCACGCGTCTCACGGCGTGACCGATGGAGGGTGGGGTCTCAAGTGCGCCAACTCGGCGCTCAAGGCGCTGGATCTCTTCGAAGATGCCCCCTTCACGCCGGAACTCAGAGCGTGGGCCGTGGAAGTCCTCGATGCGCAGACGGCGAGCGTTCGATGACCGGCGCCACTCCGCTCCGAACCTCGCGGGTGTTGCCGTTGACTCTTCTGGCATGGGAAGGGCCTCAGGCGCGGGCATATCTCACCCGGCTGCGCCGAGAGGGTTTGCGCGTCGAACGCATTGTGCTGATGGTGCGTGACCCGCTGGGAGGGGCATTGCAGAAGGTCCCGGGCGGTGCAGGCGCGGAACTCTCGCTCCGGCTCGGAGCCCGGGCCCAAGACCGGTCCCACAACTTCCACCCTTATCGAATTCGCCGTCGAAATTCCGAGCTGGTCGCGGCGATCGCGCGTGGGTTGCAACCGTTGGTCGCGGAGCCGAACCGCCTCTATGTCGACATGTTCGACCGGTTCCGATACGAGGCCTTCGCCGATGACGTCATCCGCGTGGGCGCGAACTCATATGCAGACCCGCGCCTCCTGGCAGTGTTGCGCTCCGTCGCGCCGACAACTCTGATCTTCTCCGGTGGCGGGATCGTCCCCCAGGCCGTGTTCGACATCGAAGGCCTCACCTTGGTGCACGTCCACACCGGATTGCTGCCCTTCGTTCGGGGCGCCGATGTCTTGCTCTGGTCGATCCTCACGCGCGGTCGCCCCGGCGTCTCGGCGTTCGTGATGACGCCGGGCCTCGACGATGGCGATGTGCTGGCTACATGGGAGACGGAGCCGCTCACGATCGAGTTGCCGGCGGGGGAGCGGCCCGACGACGAGACGCTGTACCGATCGGTGTTCTCATTCGTTGACCCGCTGCTGCGTGCAGAGCTCTTGGTCCGCGATGTTCTCGCACCCGCAGCCGATGTTCGCGAGCTGACCGCGGCCCCGCAAGACCTCGATGTCGGGATCACCTTCCATTTCATGCATCCCACGGTGCGAGGGCGGGCGCTGCAGGCACTCTTTGTCTCGCCGCGCGCGCATGCGCCGCGCATGGAATCCACCACCGCGATGCTCACGCGGTATCAGCCGTATTACGCGAAAGCGTCACCGGTTGCGCCGTTACGGTTCGCGGCCGACGCGATTCGCACGAAGCAACCGCTGCGGGCACTCGGGATCCGCAACCGGCAGCGCGACTATTCGGCGTTGTCGGACCATCCGGAGCGGTTCGCGCTCCATCGATCACTCAATGAGCAGCTCGTGCGCCAGAGTCGGGAGTGGGACACCTACGACTACGGCGAGGGGTACTGGTACCAATCATCGACGGAGCTTGGGATCACGGGGTTACGCGACACCACCGCGCGCGTGGACGCCTTCGGGCTGTGCGATTTGGTGCGCAGTCGATCGGTGCTCGAAATCGGTTCGAACAGCGGATTCCTGTCGTTGGCGATCGCGCCCGCCGCGGCGCGTGTGGTGGCATTTGAGATCAATCCGTACCTGGTCGCCGCGGGCCAGATCGGCGCCGATGCGCTCAGCGTGACCAACGTGGAGTTCCTGGTCTCATCGTTCGAGGAGTTCGATGATCGTGACGAGCGGTTCGACGATGTCGTGTCGTTTGCCAATCATCACACCTACGACGGGAACACCCATCAAGGGCTCGAGGAGTACTTCGCGCGCTGCCACGCGGTGCTGCGCCCCGCAGGGCGGCTGATCTTCGAGTCGCATCCCCCCGCGCTCGAGGGCCGCGATTTCGCGAAGACCGTGGCAATTATCGAGGGGTTCTTCACGATCGACCGCTCGGAGATCCACCAATACGGAACGTTTCTCGATCGCGATCGCCGGTTCATCGTGGCGACGCGGCGGGAGACCCTCACCGCTTGACCGTTTCTTTCGAGGCACCGGTGTAGAGAGCGGCCGAGTTCACGTTCGGTGGTGTATTTGCCCCGTTGTCTCTCGCTGCGTGGGCGGGGTAATATGGAGGCCTCCACTGGGGTCGCCGGTGGTTCAGCATCTGGGGGAAACATGGGAGTGTTCGGCTATCTCGATGCCGGGTCCGGCAGCATGATCGTCGGAGCCGTGGCTGCGGGCGCGGCCGGCGTATTCGTTGCCGCCAAGGTTGGGCTGCGGCGAGTCGGAGGCGTGTTTTCTCGCAAGGGTGGCGACCTCGAAGCGCCACCGGAGACGACCCCAGCAGCCACCGGGGCTGACGCGAGTACCGACGAAGGCTAAGCCCCTCGCTCCGACCCGTCGTCTCGGCGGTCGCCGCGGTGATTGCCGTCGCGAACCCGTTTACAGTGTGCCGCTCTCATTGGTGCGACCGCGCGTCAGCAGTCTCCGAGGAAGCGAGCGGATTTCGCCGTGATGCAAACCCAGACCACCGCGCCCGACGCCATGCCGTCGGACCCGTTCGATCTGACCCCACACCAGCGCTCGCGTGCGTTGGTCGCGCTCGTCGTTGTGGTGGTCGGGCTGCTCGGTCTCGGACTCGGTCTCGACCGCCTCACCACCCAAACCTCCCGCGTGGTCTTCGTGGCGAGCGCGGTTCCGTTCCCGCGCGTGATGACCGACGACTTCGCAGCTCGGCCCGGCGCAGGCATGGGACGCGCCCCCACCGGAGAGCGCTGGAACGCGCCGCGGGGAGTCTGGGCCGTGAGCGATGGCACGGTAGGTCCCGTTGCCATGGCACCGCTCGGCTCCGCAGTGGCGCTGCTCCGTGTGGGCAGGGGACCCGGAAACATTGCGGTGACTGCCCAGACCATGACGAAGGGCATGGGGCTCGCGTTTCGATGTCAGGGCCTTCTCGCCTGTTGGACGGTGACCGCGGTCCCCGAGCTCGGCACGTGGAAGATCACCAAGATCGTCGCCGCAGTACCGACGGAGGCAGGAAATGTGGGCACGGTCCCCGTGGCGGCCGGCACCCGCATCCGGATCGCCAACCGAG
Source organism: Acidimicrobiia bacterium (assembly GCA_046598395.1). GTDB lineage: Bacteria > Actinomycetota > Acidimicrobiia > IMCC26256 > JAENVU01 > JAENVU01. The sequence continues at coordinate 15,928 of JBKJIQ010000014.1, read as the reverse complement.
CCGATGGTTTCGACGTCTTCATCAATGAGGTGCTCGCTCGCACCGTGATGGACAAGACCGGGAACGATGCGCCGCTCGCGGGGTTGGTCGTGGATCCCGAACCCGGAGCCACGACCGCTCGATTCGCAGCGTTCGCGACCGATCAGGTGAACGTGGTGGGACCGGATGCTCCGCTGGCCGACGCGTTCGATCGCGCGCCCGCCGACGCGTTGGGTGCCGCTCCGACCGGACAACGGTGGAAGATCGACAGCGGATCGTGGGGTATCCGCGCCAAGGAAGCAGTGTTGCGATCGCGTCCGTCGGCTACACCGAGTGTTGCAACCGTCGACGTCGGTCGGTCTCAAGGCTGGATCCAGGTCACCGGGACCACCGTGCCTGATGGTTTGGGTGCCGTTTTCCGCTATCAGGATTCTCGCAACTACTGGCGGGTGGTTGCGGTCCCGGGCTACGCCACGTTCAACGTGTTCAAGACGATCAACGGCGTTGAGACGCGTGTCGGTGGGACGGGACTGACGAACTATGCCAACGACGTTACCATCGGGATCCGGCTGCGCAAGGACGAGATGACGTTCTTCATCGACGGTTTCGAAACCGTGACGATGCGCTCGACCGAGCTGCAACGGAGTCATCGAGCAGGGCTGGTGGTGGCTTCCGCGAAGGGTACCGATGCTCGCTTTGCGGGCTTCGCCGCCGGACCGCTCACGATCGCGGGGGTGCAACTGTGACGACGACGATCGACCCTACGGTCGAGCCTGCCGACCTGGGCGGTCACAACGCACTCGTGGAGGCGGCTCCGGTTCCGCACAACCGGTTCCCAGCAATCGACGGCCTCCGCGCCATCGCCGCGCTCGCGGTCGTGGTGTATCACGTGACCACCACCTACAACGTCGAGACGCTCGACTACAACACCTTTCAGTGGACGCAGCGGCTCGGAAATTTCGGAGTCTCCACCTTTTTTCTGATTTCGGGCTTCTTGTTGTACCGCCCCTACGTGGCGGCCCACTTCGAGAACCGGGAGGTACCGAAACTGGGATCATTCTGGGGCCGGAGGTTCCTGCGGATCTACCCCGCCTACTGGGTGGCGATCACGGTGGCCGTCTACGGAATGGCCATCATCAAGATCTCGAACTTCCAAATCTTCTTCACGACCTACCTCCTGCTCCAGAATTATCGCGGTGGTCTCACACTGAGTGGACTCGGCGTGGAGTGGACGCTCGTCATCGAGGTGAGCTTCTATCTTGCGCTCCCGTTCTTCGCGTGGTTGTTGCGAGCGCCGAACCAGCAGGGCGCGTCGAAGCTCGCCAAGCTCGGGGTCCAACTCGCGGGACTCGCGTTGATGTACCTGTTGGCCGTGGCCGTGCGGGTGTGGTCATTGTGGGGAATCGCCAAGCGGATCCCGCGTGGTGGTGGCTGGTTCCCGATCGAGCAGGTCAGCCAGTGGTTGGTGGGCTACCTCGATTGGTTCGCGCTCGGAATGCTGCTCGCGGTGGGGAGCGCATGGGTGGCCGGCGGCGGGCGGATTCCGATGCTGGGACGCGCGCTGGCGCGGTATCCCGTGGCGTCGTGGTTGCTGTCGCTCACCTTGTTCTGGGTGGCGCTCCAGTTGAATATCCCCGCGCCGTTCGGCAAGCGACCCACGAACGTGCAGGAGTTCGGGACGGCGTTCTTCTTTGGGCTGGTTGCGTTCTTCCTGATCTTTCCTCTCGTCTTCGGCGACCAGAGCCACGGTCGTATCCGGCGGTTCCTGCAAACCCGGGTGATGGTGTACCTCGGGTTGGTCTCCTATGGCATCTACCTGTGGCACAACATCTGGGTCCGCCAGTTGAAGATTTGGGTTCATGACGGAACCATCGATTTCAACATCTGGTTGTGGTTCGTGATCGTCTTGGCGTTGACGTTGGTCACCGCGAGCCTGAGCTACTTCTGGGTGGAGCGACCCGCGATCCGGTTCTCGCATCGCAAGTGGCCGAGCCGGCCCGCCGGGAAATCTCCGGGAGTCCCTGACCCGAGCGTGCCCGCCGCCGAGCCCGACGCCGAGCCCGACCAGGTGCGCGCATGACGACCCCGACCGCGACGGTTGCCGATCTCACCGCGCCGAAGCGCTTCGGGCCGCGTACCCGCGAGGTCCGCGCGGCACTCGAACTCTTCGCGTTGTGCGGGATTGCGTTTGCCCAGCCCACGTTCGACCTACTGGGGAAGAACACCGGAATCTTCGCAACGCGTGGGTCAACCGCGATCGATCTCATCGTGGTGTCGCTCGCGATTCTGATCGTTCCGCCGTTCGCGCTCTACACGGTCGATGTGTTGGTTGGTCTCGTCGCGCCTCGAGCTCGTCGTTACGCGCATGCGTTGCTGTGTGGCCTCCCGTTCGGAATCTTCGTCGAGGAACTCCTGAAGCGGACCACGGACCTGGCACCCCAGCGCCTCGTTCACCTCGGAGTCCTGAGCGGGCTGCTCGGCGCGTTGGCGTTCTTGGCGCTCGACTGGATGCGGGTCTGGCTCCGCGCGCTCGCGATTGCACCGGCCTTGTTCGCCGCGTTGTTCCTGTTCGCGTCGCCCGCTTCGTCGGTGGTGTTCGGCGGCAACGTGGAGTCGGCTTCGAATGTCGAAGCGAAGAATCCGAAGCGCGTCGTGCTCATCACCTTCGACGAGTTGCCCGAACAGTCGCTCCTCGATGGATCGGGCAAGGTTGATGCGGAGTTGTTCCCGAACTTCGCGAAGCTCGCGGCTGACTCCACGTGGTATCGCAACGACACGACGGTTGCGCCGTACACCGAGCGCGCCGTGCCCGCGATTCTCACCGGTCGGCTGCCGCCCACGGGCACCGTCGTACCGTCATCGGCTGACTACCCGCAGAACCTCTTCACGTTATTGGGTGGAGTCCTACCCTTCAACGTGCACGAAGCGGTGACGTCGTTGTGCCCGAAGTCGTTCTGCGCGGCGAAGGCAACCGACGCCACCGGCGTGCGCCGCATCAAGCTGCTCGGTGAGGACGCGGTCACGCTCTGGCGGGCCTTTGCGTCGCCGAAGCCGTCGACGGTCAACTTCTCGGAAGACTCAGTGGTGCAATACGGGCTGCCGCAGATGCGCCAGTTTGTTTCGTCGTTGCGTCCGGGCACCAAGCCACAGTTGGATTTCGTGCATATCGAGCTTCCGCATCAGCCGTGGCATCTCCTCCCCACATTGCAAGACACTCAGCACCTGGCTCCACAGCAAGGTGCGAGCAAGTTGACCTGGCAAGTCGACGAGTATCCGGCCGAAAGCGCGCGTCGTCAACATCTGCTTCAGGCCCAGGCCGCCGACACGGTGCTCGGTCGAATCGTTACGCGCCTCAAGACGATCGGTGCGTGGAACGATTCGCTCGTCGTCGTCACTGCGGACCACGGTGTCTCCTTCCGGCCCGGGGAGGGGATCCGGAGTGTCACGAAGAACAACTACGAGGACATCCTCTGGACCCCGTTGTTCTTCAAGTACCCAAACCAAAAGGCGGGGGTGGTCGACGATCGGCCCGCACAATCGATCGATGTGTTGCCGACGATTGCCGATGTCATCGGCGTCAAGATCCCGTGGAAGATCGACGGGACCTCGTTGCGAGGCCCGATACGGGCCGACTTCCCCCGTTTGTTCGACCAGACGAAGGGGAACAGTTTCTCGCCGCCGGATGCGCTCGGCCCGAAGCAGGGCGACCGGTATCTCAAGCTTGATCCGGCAGGCTTCAACGACGTGATCAAGCATCAAGTGTTGCCAGGCGGCGGCGACCCGGGCCTACGGGTGTATCGCGTTGGACCCTACGGCGACCTCGTGGGGCGTTCAGTGGCCGACTTTCAGGTGGATCCAGTTACTCGCCCGAGCCTGGTGCATGTGGGTGCGGTCCCGAAGTACGACTTCATCGACCCGGCTGCCGCGACGGTCCCGTGGGCCTACCTCGAGGGGATCATCGACAACATCGACGAGGACACGTGGATCGCCGTCGGACTCAACGGCAGGATCGCGGGGCTGGGCCAGGGTTTGCCCTTCCAAGGCAGCGTCAACGGCATCCTGACGTCCGTTCTCGCGCCACGGTTCGCAGTCACCGGCCGGAACGATCTGAAGTTGTATGCAATCAGCGGGGATCCGTCTGCACCGACCCTGCGGGAGATCCCCGTCTATCGCGGCCCGGGGGAGTAGCCCGTCCATGACGGGTGAACCGGTCTCGGCGTCGGTCGGTGCTGGCGGAGCTCCGCATCGGGTCCCGGCCGTCGAGGGCCTCCGAGCCATGGCTGCACTGATCGTGGTCTTCTTCCATCTGAGTCGAGTGGTGGGACTCACTCATCCGGGCCTGATCTCGTCGGGCGCCACCTACTGGATCGCGCGGTTGGGGCCGTTCGGTGTTGGAGTGTTTTTCGTGTTGTCCGGCTATCTGCTCTACCTGCCTTTTGTCGGTGCAGCTCTTCAGAGCGTGGCGCCTCCGCGTCTCGGCCGCTACTACGCCAGGCGCTTCGCCCGGATTTTCCCCGCGTATTGGGTCGCCGTGGCGACATACCTGTTCATCGTCGGGCCGGATCAGGTTCGAAATGCCGGCGACGCGTTTGTGTTCTTCGGGTTGATACAGAATTATCGGACCGGGAGTTTGCTCCTCGGTCTGGGTATCGCGTGGACGCTCGTCATCGAGGTGAGTTTCTACGTCGTGCTTCCGGCGCTCGCGTGGATCTTGAGAGGGCGCAAAGACCGCCGGCCGGAGGCGATGCTTCGTCGGCAGCTCGTCGGTCTCGGCGTGATGTATTTGATCGGCATCGCGACCCGAGTGTGGGCATTCTGGGGTCGACAACCCGGCGTTGGCAGGCTCGGTGCATGGCAGCCGTTTCTTTTGCCGGAGAAGTGGCTTCCCGGCCACCTCGATTGGTTCGCGTTTGGAATGTTCCTGGCGGTGGTGGTGTCTTGGTGGCGGACCGGGGCTCCGGCGCGCGGTCCGCTGCGATACCTCGGCGAACATCCTGTGATCTCGTGGTCGGTCGCAGCGTTCCTGTATTGGGGGATCCAGCAAGTGCGATTCCCGACGGTCGTCGGGACACCTCCTACTCCGGTCGCGGCGATGACGCTTACCACCCTTATCCCGCTTGCGGCCGCGTTTCTGGTCGCACCGATCGCGCTGGCACCGGACGGCGGAGGACCGATCCGGCGAGTCCTTGGTTCTCGCCCGGCAGTTGCGGTCGGCACGATCTCATATGGCATCTACCTGTGGCACCTCATCGCCATTCGTCAGACGGTGGTCTGGATCGCCGACGGTGTGCTTCCGAAGAGTGCTGCGATCCAGGCGGCTCTGGTGATCGCGATGACAGCAATCGCGGCGACCGTGAGTTACTTCCTCGTTGAGGCACCAATGATGCGGTGGTCGGCGCGCTTCATGGGGAATCGCGTGTTACCGAACGACGGCGGCGGGTTTCACGGCTCTTCGGATATGAGCGGGGTCGGGGGATCCGTCGCGTAGTACAGGGACTCTGAGAATCTGGCGGTTCTTGACGCCAACCGGATTCGGAGAGCCCCTGTGGAACTCGACCCTACGCGCATGTGCGCGCTCCTCGTCGGGTTGCCCGATGTGACCGTGCTCGGCATCGACGACGTACGCGACGAACCGCTCCGGGTCCATGTCGAGACCCGCGCCCCACGCCCGTCCTGTCCTGAATGCGCGGGGACGCTGCGGGTGAAGGACCGGCCGGTCGTCGAGCTCGTCGACTTGGCGTGTTTCGGTCGGGCGACGCGCTTGGCGTGGCGCAAGTTCCGGTGGGCCTGTCCGAACGAAGCGTGCCTGGTCAACACGTTCACTGAAGACGTCTCGGCGATCGCCGCACCGCGCCTGGTGATGACCGACCGGGCGGGCCGGTGGGTCACCGAACAAGTCGGCCGGAACGGGCGGACCGTGAACGAGGTGGCCCGCGAGTTGGATTGTGATTGGCACACGATCATGGACACCGTGATCGCGTATGGGACCGCACTCGTCGACGACGATCCCGACCGGATCGGCACGGTCACCGCGCTCGGTCTGGATGAGACCTTGTTCGTGCGGCTCGGCCTCTTCCGGACCCAGCAGTGGGCGACCACGATCGCGGATGTTCGCGGCGGCAGGCTCCTCGACATGGTCGAGGGCCGCACCGCGACGAGTGCCTGCGAATGGCTCGCGACACGCGGTGCGCAGTGGTGTGATCAGGTCCTCTACGCCACGTTGGATCTGTCGGGCCCTTACCGGTCGACGTTCGACACGATGCTGCCCGAAGCGACCCAGGTCGCAGACCCGTTCCATGTGGTGAAACTCGCGAACAAGAGCGTCGATGACACTCGCCGTCGGGTGCAGAACGAGACGCTCGGTCACCGCGGCCACGCCAACGATCCGCTCTACCGGTCGCGGCGGCTGTTGACTCGCGCCCATGAACGCCTCACCGAGAAACACACCACGAAACTTGTCGGTCTCCTCAATGCCGGCGACCCGAAAGGCGAAGTCCGGATGGCGTGGCACGCGAAAGAGATGGTTCGTGGCCTGTATGACCATCACGATCCCGACCTCGCCCTCGAGTTCGTCACTCAACTCGGCCACGATCTCCAAGACGACTCGTGCCCACCCGAGACGAACAAGCTTGGACGGACCATCGTCCGCTGGCGGGAGCAGATCGCGGCGTGGCACCGGGCGCACGTGAGCAACGGACCGACCGAAGCCGTGAACAATCTGATCAAACGCGTGAAGCGCGTCGCGTTCGGGTTCACGAACTTCGCGAACTACCGGATCCGAGCCCTGCTCTACGCCGGCCGACCCAACTGGGACCTACTCCCCACCATCACACCCCGCTAAAATCCGAAGAGCCGGTTTCACGGCGGCGTTGGCGGGCGCGATGACGCTCGCCACGAGGTCCGAAACGGCACTGTTGAAGTGGACTCCGTCGACCCTAAATCTTGAGACGCCGTGGATTGAGTCTTGATACTTGCCGGTGGAACTCGCCGACCCCGTTGAAGTCCGAAGCGCCCCAAATCCGCTGAGAACCCGTTAGAATCCCCCCACGGAACGCATGTCTGGCGAAATACAAGCGTTGGCAAGGCATGGAAGACCCAGCATGGACTCCCATGCCTTGAGCGTGGAGCCGTAGCCGATGCCGGAGGTGCTGAACGGCCCGGGGGTCGCGCTCGGAGCAATCTGCATATTCGGGACGGGGAAATCTTCGTCATACCAGATAAAAACCGCGACCTCGCCCCGCCGGTAGGCTTGCGATTGCAAGACTTGCTCAACGTTGACCCTGGCCCAATCATTGACCGCTGTATTGCTACCGCATGTAAAGACTTGGTGGCCGTTGTGGCACGGAGTAGGGGTGATGAATGAGAAATCGGGGAGGTTGGTCGGATCGAACTGGTTGTACGGGAGTACTTGGCTCGAACAAGCAGTTCTGTCGCCGATATCCCACAAATACATTGCCGGTACCGTTTGCACCCACGCTACGTTGTCGGGGCCGCCTAGCGAGCCGGCAGAGCACGGCACGGATGCTCCTTCAACATAATTGATAGCCGTCTTGCCAGACATTCGCGCCTGTCGAAATACACTGTCGGCCGTTGTCGAGCAAGAAATTGAGGGAGCGCAGTTGTTTATTAAGCTCGGCTGGGGCGCCCCCGTGATCTGTGCCGTATATTGCGTCATACTCGCCTGGGATATATCTGCTTCCGTCCATGTTGAAAAGTAGCTACATGACTTAGCTAAGGCCTGTAGGTAAGGTAAACCGGGACCAAACCCCTCACCACCCACGGTCGCCCAAGTGCGATTCTCGAACGCAAAAATGACTACCTTCTTATATTGGGCGGGTGCGGCCTGTCCGTTGTTACACGGCGTGTCATCGTTCAAGATGGTGCCGAGTGAGCTTCCCTTATGAATCGTTGCACCTTGGGCGCTGACTAGCCGGACTTGAAAAGTCTCGTCGCCTTCGTACGCCGAATCCGATACTACAGGCCCTTGGACAGCGCGGCCGACCGAACCGGCTGGAATCGACAGAGTTCTAATCGTGCCATTTAGGTTCCAACAATCAGTGTAAGGATCCGTCGGTATTCCATGACTAAGCGCACCGCAACTCGCGGAACCGGAACTCACTGTATACCTAATATAGACGGGGACTGAAGTCGGTTGGGATAATGTCACCGGAAACCTCAGAGTTCGGTTCCCGGCGTCACCTTCCACCAGACTGGCATCGCCGATCGAAGTATCCACTCCTAAAGCTGGAGAGCTGTCATCATCGATAATAAGACCGGCCCCGATGTTATGCAGCAACGTGTATCCTCCGGTCACATTCCACAGTGCTACAGTAAAGGTTTCGTCCGGTTCTAACTTTGAATCTGGACAGACCTTCACGGCTATTTGCTTCGTAACCGCCGTTGTTCCACTTGCAAGAACGGGAAATCTGACCACAGTAAAGGCTCCGCCGCGATCCTCAAAGTCAACGCCAGGACTGGTGCAAAGTCCGCCGGTTGCCGTACCTAAGGCAGCAATATTATAAACCACGTCTACTTCGGTGTTGGAAGGCCGCGACAGTGTCAGCGCGAAGTAAACCTGCCGGGTGAGATTGTTCCCCTCGACTACCGATGCGTCACCGATCGAAGCGGTTCTCTGGAACCCGGTCGCACCGCTCGGGACTGCGGTGGCGAGCAGCAACTGCGCAGTCATGGTTGACGCCACCGCGACGGCAATTCGCAGCCTGTACTTCATGCGTACCCCGCAGCCCACGGTCCATGCTCGGATACCAACCACCCGTTGGGGTAAGTCTAGCCCCCGCCCCATGACCCCCGACACGATCAGTTGACCCATATTTCGGAGGTTGCAGACCCTCTTGGGACCGCATCCGCGGCGTTACCGGGCGATGGTCGCGGGTTTCACGGCCGCGATGGCCGGAGCGAGGAAGCTCGCCACGAGGTCCGAACCGGCACGGCTGAAGTGGACCCCGTCGACCCGAACTCCTGAGACGCCGTTGAGCGAGTCTTGATACTTACCGGTCGGGCAGAGGAACGAGAACAGATCCGGCGCCGTCACCTTCGGATTCTTTCTGGCGACGAGCGCGATGACTGCGTTCGCGGCCCGCACTCGCGCCACGTTGAACTGCGACGCTTCGGCGATCTTGGCATCCAAGATGGGCGAGCCCATGCAGGGGATCGACGGGATCACGACGTTGGCGCCGGTGGCCGTGAGGAGTTTGACCGCGGTTTCAAGCGTGGCCTTGTAGTAGTTCGCCCAGAACAGGTCACCGGGAATGAACCATCGGGGCGAGCCGGGTGGCTTGATATCGAGCAGTTCAAACGCGCCTTGGACGAGCACCACCACGCCCGGCTTCAGCACGCGGACGTTGCGTTGGAAGATCTGATGCCAGGGACAGGGTTCGGTGGGTGGTCCACCGCGGATCTTCCCGACCATGAGCCGACACGCGTTGGCGCCTTCATTCGTGACGTCGAAGCCTCGACGGTCGAGTCCGGGCGCCACAGTGCGCGCGACGGAATCGCCCACGACGAGGACCCCGCCGGGGGCGGCACGGCCGGTGTCGTCGTCCGGGAGCTGAATCGACTTGGCTCCAGCCGTGGCGGCGAAGATCGCACCGACGAGCAGGACCGCGGTGGCTGGCGCGATCCATCGCCACTGCCTTGGTCGCAACGCTCCGTGTCGGATCGGTGCCTCCACCAGCACGTACGAGGCAGTGGCGATCGCAATCGCAACGGCGGACTGGGTGGCGAACAACGGCCAGCCGTTGAATCCGGCTCGGGCCGGGTACAGGATCACGTCGATCGGCCAATGCCAGAGATAAAGGCCATAGCTGATGAGGCCGAGCCAGCACAATGGCGGGAACGACAATGCGACGGCGATCGGACCGCGTTGAGGATGGATCGCAGCCAGGATGATGACCGCGGCCGCGATTCCCGTGGCCAGGAATCCGCCGTGATAAAGGCGGGGGAACCCGCCACCGACGGATGTCCATGCGTACGCGAGCGCGCCGAGCGCGCCGATCGCCGTGACCTCGAGTGCAACGCGAAGCACGCGACCGCGTACGTGACCCCAGAGCGCGATCGCCGCGGCGACGGCGATGCCCGCGAAGAGTGCGGTCGCGCGGGTGTCGGTGCCGTAGTACGCCCGGGAGGTATCGGCGGCCTTGTACAACAGGACCATGAGGCCGGTCGATGTGGCGCCGAGGACGAGCGCGGTGACCAGGACTGCGGCGGCAGTGCGGCGATGCCACCAGGCGGCGATTCCGAAGAACGCCAGCGGCCAGACCACGTAGAACTGTTCCTCGATGGCGAGGCTCCACGTGTGTTCGAGCGGCGACTGGGAGGCGAAGAGACTGAAGTAGTCGTTTCCAACTGCAATGGCTCGCCAGTTCGCAACGTAGCCAAGGGTGGCGAGTGCATCGTCCCGAATCGTGGTGTACGCCGTGGGATCAGCCCACACCACTGCGTAGAGCGCGACGAAGAATAGTACGAGTACCAGCGCGGGGAGGAGGCGTCGAGCTCGACGCGCCCAGAAGGCTCCGAGCGCGATCCGATCCGTGCGGGAGTGTTCCGCAAGGAGCAGGGACGTGATCAAGAATCCGGAGAGGACGAAGAATAAATCCACGCCGAGGAACCCGCCGCGGAGGTGTCCGCCATGAAACAGCAGGACACCCACGATGGCGAGCCCTCGCAACCCGTCGAGGGCGCGGATGTGGGGAATGGAGACTCCGCGCTCTGACATGTGTCAGACATGATCGCAGATCGAGACCGCGGGTCAGGGCGCGAGGCCAGGCCCGGTCAACCCGCGAAGGCGATGGTCGTACCCCGTCGGTATGGTGGCGAGGTACGAATCGAACGCACGTTCAGTGCTTCCGCTCGCTTCCCCGCGACGCGATGGTCACGGTCGCGTTCTGTATCGGTTGGTCTCAATCGTTGGGGCCGAACAACTGTGAGGATCGAACATGGATTTCAACATGGTGGTGGTGCGCGGGCCGCTTTCGACCGGGCCTGAGTTACGGACGCTCCCATCTGGGTCATCGGTGGCAACGCTGAGCCTGCGAGCCCACGCCGGAGATCGCATAACGTCGGTGCCGGTCAGCGTGTGGGACCCACCCGCATGGATCGCCGAACTCGCTGAGGGTGACGAGCTCATCGTCCTCGGCGCAGTGCGGCGGCGGTTTTATCGATCCGGTGCGGGTACCGGGAGCCGCGTGGATGTGGAGGCCGCGTTCGTCGGCCGCCCGCGCCGACGCGAGCTCGGGACGGTGTCGCGTCGGGTGGCGGCCATGCTCAGCGAACTCATGGATGCCTGATCGGAGGATCGGACCGCGTCCTCGCCGACCTGGCGTGGGGGTAGGCTTACTGGCTTCGTTCGAGGCACACCACAACCTGTGGGATGCGGCTGGGGGCCCGTCGGCAATGAGGATTTCGACGGTCCGACCCGATGCTGGCGAGTCGCACGTTCCCGGCGCCGGTCGGCTCCGGGCACTGGCTGGATACGTGGTGTTCGCCGCGCTGGTGTACGTCCCAATCTTGGCGACCTCACCCGGGCGGGTAGTAGCCGACACCAAGAGCTACCTGTACCTGGATCCGGCCCGGTTCCTCGGGAGGGTTGCCACATTGTGGGATCCCAACATCGGCCTCGGTACCGTGACCCACCAGTCGATCGGATACCTGTTCCCGCTCGGGCCGTTCTATTGGGTGACCGAAGTCGCCCTGGGCCTGCCGGCGTGGGTCGCCCAACGCTTGTGGCTCGGATCCTTGATCTTCGCCGCCGGTCTTGGCATGCGCTACCTCCTCCGTACGCTCGGTATCCGAGGTGCGGGCGTGCCCGTTGCGGTGCTGGCGTACGCGTTGAGCCCCTACGCGCTCGAGTTCTCGGCCCGGCTGAGTGTGCTGCTCGGGCCGTGGGCGGCCCTCCCGTTTCTGCTCGCGTTCACGATTCGAGCGCTGCGCCGCGGTGGTTGGAAATATCCGGCCCTGTTCGCGATCACCGTGCAGATCGTGGGTGGGGTCAATGCCACGGCGTTGCTCTACGCGTTGCTCGGTCCGGCGGCGTGGCTGGTGTGGTCGGTCGTCGTGTCGCGCGAAATTGACCTGGGCCGAGCGTGGGCCGCGGTCTGGAGAACCGGTCTGCTCACGGGTTTGAGCTCACTCTGGTGGATCATCGGCCTGTACGTGGAGGGCCACTACGGGATGGGGATCCTCCGCTTTACCGAGTCGATCGAAACCGTGTCCGCCACGTCCACGGCATCGGAAGTGTTACGCGGCCTCGGTTACTGGTTCTTCTACGGCGGCGATGTGCGCGGTTCGTGGAACGACGCGGTCCTCGATTTCACGAACCGCCCGTGGCTGATCGCGGTGAGCTTCGGGATCCCGGCGCTCGGCCTGTTGGCAGGGGGGATGCTCCGCTGGCGCCAACGCGCGTTCTTCGTCTTCCTCGTGATCGTGGGCCTGGTCGTCGCCGTCGCCGCGTCGCCCTTCCACGACCCCACCGCCATTGGCGCACTTTTCCGGACGTTCGCGACGAGTTCCACTGCCGGGTTCGCGCTCCGCAGCACGGCCCGCGCGGTCCCGCTGCTGAGCTTGGGCCTCTCGGTCTTGCTCGGGGTGGGGGTCTCGACCCTGGCCGACTCCTTCGCGCAGCGCGGCCGACGCGTGGTCGGTCCGGTCGCCGCAGTGGTGGTGGGTGCGCTGTGCATCGCGAATGCACCGGGCCTCTGGAACGGGCGGTACTACAGCGGGTATCTCGAGCGCGCCGAGAAGGTCCCGAGCTATTGGACCCAGGCCCTCACCGCGCTCGATCAGCGCGGGGCCGATACTCGAGTCCTCACCTTGCCGGGCAGTGACTTCGCGGCATACCGGTGGGGTGACACCATCGACCCGATTGAACCCGGTCTGATGGATCGACCGTCGGTGGCGCGCGAGCTCGTTCCGTGGGGCGGAGACGCTTCGACCAATCTTTTGATCGCGATGGACCGGCGGGTGCAGAGCCGCTTGCTCGATCCGAACGCGATTGCGCCGATTGCTCGCCTCATGGGCGTCGGTGACGTGCTCCTGCGAATGGATCTTCAGACCGATCAGTTCTCGATCGTCTCTGCTCGGGACCTCTGGAAGGACCTGACCTCCGGTGGTGTGCCCCGTGGACTTGCAGCACCAAGACTTTTTGGAGATCACATTCCGGGCAAGCCGTTGGGGGGGAACTTGAGCGATCCCTCCGCGCCTGCGGTGGGTGAACCCAAGCCGGTGGCCGTGCTGCCGGTTCGCCATCCCAGTCCGATCGTGCGGACGAAGGCGGCATCTGATCCGCTGGTCATCGACGGTGATGGCGAAGGGCTCGTCGATGCCGCGAGTGCAGGACTCGTGGATGCGAATCGGGTGGTGCTGTATTCGCCGGCGTATACCAAGCACCCGAGTGAACTCCGCCGGCTGGTTGCCCGCGACGCGGTGCTCTTGGTCACCGACTCCAACCGTCGCCGGGGGATGCGGTGGGCGGGCATGCGGAACAACTACGGCTATACCGAACAAGCCGGTGAGCGGCCGCTGCAGAAGGACCTGCTGGATCAGCGGCTCGATGTGTTCCCGGACTCGTCCTATGCCACGGGCGAGACGGTCGCGAGCGGCCCGGCGGATCGAGCCCGTACCGTGACCGAGCTGCGCGGGGTCAAGTCGGTCCAAGCGACGAGTTACGGGAACCCCAGTTTCGGATTCGCCCCCGACGCACGGCCTGCGCTCGCGTTTGACGACGACCCGCGCACCGCGTGGGAGGTCGCCTCGGGGGTATCGAAGGTTGGCCCGGAACGGCTGCGAGTGGTGCTGGATCATCCCATCACGGCGGGGAGTGTGACGCTGCAGCAGGCACAGCGCGGTCCACGGGGTCGATGGATCACGCGGGTCGGTCTCCGCTTCGATGGCGGCCCCCAGATCCATCGCACGATCAAGCGATCGATTCACGATCAGGTCGTGACGTTCCCGCGGCGGAAGTTCTCGACCTTCGAGGTTCAGATCGAAGCCACGCAGAGCAACGCCGTAGGGCCGGTGCCGACCGAGAAGGCGCGTCGCCGCAAGTCTGGCGTGGGCTTTGCCGAAATAAAGTTGCGGGACGATGTGCCATCGGCCAGAACGATTCGCGTGCACGAGATCACCCGCCTACCCGTGGACCTGCTCGGCACCCTGGGTCGGCGATCAGCCGACCACGCGCTCGGTCTGCTCATGACCGGCGCGGAGGCCGACCTCGCGCGCCAGTTCGTGCTGCCGAACGCGCGCGAGTTTGGGTTGAGTGGTGCGTTCAACGTCAACCCACTCGCACGCGACAATGCGATCGACCTTGCTCTCGGCACCCCTGGTGTCGAGGCCGGTGGTATTCGCGCCAACTCGAGCGCGCGGTTCTCGAACATCAAGGCGCGCGCGTCGGCAGCATTCGACGGCGATATCGCAACGGCATGGAACAGCCGGGACCGAAACTTGCGTGGTCAGTGGATCGATGTCTCGGTTCAGAACCCAGTCGCCGTTGATCACATGGATCTTGCGTTGGTTGAAGATGGTCGCCACTCCGTGCTCACGCGGTTTCTGATCACGTCCGACGATGGAACGAGTCGCACGGTCGACGTGCCCCGTGGCCAACCGGTCGATGGCATCACGCGCTCGCCGGTGTCGTTTGCGCCGATCACCGGTCGTCGGTTTCGTATCGTGATCGATGACCTCGAACGCCACACAACGTTTGGCGCCGACAAGGTGCCGATCACGTTGCCGATCGGTCTCGCGGAGGCGGGCATCGCGGGGGTGCGGCGGGCCGCGTTACCCACGCAACTCCCGACCACCTGCACCACGGACCGATTGCGGGTCGACGGACGGCCCATTGCGATCCGCGTGCTCGGTACCACGGCCGACGCGCTCGAAGGCCGAGCGCTTCGGCTCGAGCCGTGTGTCGCCGCTACCGCGGTCGCGTTGACATCGGGATCGCATGAAATCCGAGGTGGGACGAATCGCTCCGATGGGCTCGGACTCAGCAGAGTGTTGTTGAGTTCCGACGCGAACGGCGCAGCAGCCACGCCGGAGATCTTCACGCGTCATGTCGAGACCGGGGCGCCGCGCTTCACCGTCGTGGACCGGCAACGGACTTCCACCAAGGTGCACGTCAGCGGAGCGAAGCGGCCCTATTGGTTGGTGCTCGGCCAGAGCCGTAACGAGGGTTGGCACGCCACGGTGAATGGCCGTGACCTCGGAGCGCCGCAACTCGTGGACGGGTTTGCGAACGGGTGGTTGGTGACGCCGCGTCCGGGTGAGTCGAGCGCGACGATCACGATGGCGTGGACGCCGCAGCGGCTGGTCTGGGTCGCACTCGCGATCTCGGTGATCGCGATGATCGGCTGCATCGCGATCGTCGCGATCGGAGGGTGGCGACGTCGCCGGTCGCGCCCCGCCGGGGTTGAAGTCACGAGCGCCGAACCTACAGGCGCCGAACCCAGTGATGAGCCCGACCGCCCGGCGGCCTTCGTGCGTCCCTTCGGGAGCGATGGGACTGCGGTAGGCCCGATCCCGCTTGTGCTGACTGCGCTCGCCGCCGGTTTCGCGACTGCGGTACTCGTTCGGCCTGCGTGGGGTTTGATACCACTCGTTCTGGTTGCTATCGCGTTGCGATGGCCGCGGGCGCGCGGGTTGTTGCGACTGTTACCGGCGCTGCTCGGAATCTTCATCGCGGTCTACGTGGCGACCGGCCAGTACCGTCACAGTTATCAGGCCAACTTCGACTGGCCCATCTACTTTGAACGCATGCGCAATGTCGGTTGGCTCGCGGTGATCCTGCTCGCATCGGACGTGCTCGTCGGCCGAGTCTTGCGCTCCCGATCCGTAGGGTCGCCGCCCGCTCCGGTCTCGGGATCGACCCCCGTACTCGACGACCACGGCTCGAGCTGATGGCCACGCCGCCAGACGCGGGTCGCAACGCAGACGTGGA
>JBKJIQ010000012.1:0-104008 GCA_046598395.1 Acidimicrobiia bacterium | reverse complement strand
CACTCCGCTCGCCAATCGGCAGCACCGCGTCCCTCTCCCCGCTTCGTTCCGCTTGTCCTCTTGGTCCTGCGGACCGGGCCGGACGGGCCACACTCCGCTCGCCAATCGGCAGCACCGCGTCCCTCTCCCCGCTTCGTTCCGCTTGTCCTCTTGGTCCTGCGGACCGGGCCGGACGGGCCACACTGCGTTCATCCGAACCGGCCGGTGATATAGCCCTCGGTCCGTGGATCGGACGGACTCGTGAAGATCGTATTGGTGAGATCGAACTCCACCAGGCGCCCGGTACGCGATCCTTGGTCATCGACGTCAGTGGTGAAAAAAGCGGTTCGGTCCGAGACCCGGGCGGCCTGCTGCATGTTGTGGGTCACGATCACGATCGTGAACTCACGTTTGAGCCCGACCATGAGATCCTCGATGCGTGAAGTGGCAATGGGATCGAGCGAGGAACACGGCTCGTCCATCAGAATCACGTCGGGTGAGACCGCCAGTGCACGAGCGATGCAGAGCCGCTGCTGCTGACCTCCCGAGAGCGCGAAGGCGCTCTTCTTGAGCTTGTCCTTGACCTCGTCCCAGAGCGCGGCCTGGGTCAGCGCCTGCTCCACGAGCTCACCGAGGTCACCTTTGAACCGATTGATACGCGGCCCGTAGGCCACGTTGTCGTAGATCGACTTCGGGAACGGATTCGGTCGCTGAAACACCATGCCGATTCTCCGGCGGACTTCGGCGGGGTCGACTCTTGGCCCGTAGAGGTCCTCACCGTGATAGGCGATCTGGCCGCCGACCTTGGCTCCGGGGATGAAGTCGTTCATCCGATTCAGACACCGGAGGAACGTGCTCTTCCCGCAGCCCGATGGCCCGATGATCGCGGTGATCTCACGGGACGCGATCTCCAGAGTTATACCCTCGACCGCTCGGTGCGAGCCGTAGTCGACTGACGCATCTCGAACGTCGAAGACAACATCGGTTGCGTCAGCTTCCGAAGCAACGCGAGGGTCGATCACCGGGGAAACGTTAGTGGGGCCCGTCGGAGTCTTCGTCACTCTCACATCCGTCATGTCTGGTGCTTTCGTGCAAAGAGGGCGGACACGACCCGGGCCAGAATCGTGAAGATGAACACCATGCCCACCAAGGTGAGCGCGGCACCCCACGCCCGATCCAACTGACCGGGAAAGAGCGAGATCGCGTTCTTGAAGATCTGGGTCGACAGTGCGGTATTCGCACCGCGGAACACGTCGGTATTCGAGGCGTTCACGAATCCGATGGTGAACAACAGCGGTGCGGTTTCTCCCGCGGCCCGGGCGATGGCAAGGAGCGCACCACTGATGATCCCTGGCGCGGCGGCGGGTAGGACTACCCGCCCGATGGTTCCAGCCTTGCGACCACCGAGCGCGTAGGCCGACTCCCGCAGCTCACGCGGCACGAGCTTCAACATTTCATCGCTCGTGCGGATCACCACCGGCAACATGAGCGCCGCGAGCGCGAGCGCGCCCGCGAATGCCGAGACCCCGAACTGCAGCACCCAGATCGTGTATACGAAGAGACCCATCACAATCGACGGGACCCCGGTCATCACCTCGGAGAAGAACCGCACGACCCGTCCGGCCCGGCTGCCGGCGCTGTACTCGTTGAGGTAGATCCCACCCAGCACGCCGAGCGGCACCGCCAACGCCGTCGCGACCCCGGTGATCATCAGGGTCCCGATCACCGCGGGCCCCATGCCGGGACCGTCCGCCCGCGAGACGATCGGAATGTCGGCCGTGAACCAACCGGGGGCGATCACCGATGCCCATCCGTGGCTCACGACGTAGCCAATGATGAGCACCAGCGGCGTCAACGCCACGAGCAGCGAACCCACGATGCACGCGGTCGCGACCGCACTCGTCACTCGTCGACCGGGCGAGGCCGTGCTTGCGGTGATCGACCCGCGCATTTCGATTGCGGTCATGCCGCTCCCAACGTCCGCCGGTCGGCTCGCGCCACGACGGTTCGAGCAATCACCCCGATCGCAAGCGTCACCAGGAACAGCACGACGCCCATCCCGATCAGGGCCGCGCGATAGGTGCCGGTCGCTTCACCGAACTGGTTCGCTATGACTGCGGCAAGGTCATCGCCGGATCCGAAGACTTTCGCGGTGATCTGCGGACTGGATCCGATCACCAACGCGACCGCAATCGTCTCGCCCAAGGCTCGGCCGAGACCGATCAGGATCCCGGCGGTGAGGCCACCGCGGCTGTGAGGCAACACCGCCGCCCGAATCATTTCCCAACGCGTCGCCCCCAACGCGCGGGCCGCATCTTTGAGCGACGGCGGGACGGTCGCGAACGTTTCGCGGGCGATCGAAGTGATGATCGGAATGATCATGACGCCGAGAATGATGCCCGCGGTCATGAACGCTTTCCCCGCAATCGGCGCACCGTCGAACAGGGTTCCCAAGACGGGGACGTCGGAAAAAAAGTCGTGCCAGCCTTGATAGAAACCAGGCAACGCGGGCACGAGTACGAGCAGACCCCACAGTCCGTACACGACCGACGGGACCGCCGCGAGCAGATCGACCAGGTAGGTGATTGGCTTGCGGAGCCACCGAGGGGCGAGTTCGGTCGTGAAGAGCGCGATCCCGATGCTCACCGGGACCGCAAAGACCACCGCCAGGCCTGAGACCACGACGGTGCCGAACGTGAACGCGAGCGTGCCGAACTTTGCGTTCGCCGGGTCCCATAAGTCGGACGTGAAATACGAAAGGCCTTCGGATCGAAATGCCGGTATCGCTTCGCGGACCATCGTGACCGCAATCAACGCGAGGATCACAAGCACGAGGGCACCCGCGCCGAACACAACCACGCGGGTCGCTCGATCGGTGAACACACCCGGAGGGCGCTGCGAGTCGGCGAGTGATGGAGCGTAGAGAGCGGTCACGATGTCATACCGATCGATCGGCGTGGTGCGGGCGGGAGTTCCCGCCCGCACCACGCTTGCAGATCAGGCTCCGATCTTCGCGATCTGAGCCTTCGCCGCAGTGAGAATCGCGGCCGGCAGCGGCGCGAAGTCCACTGTCTTGGCGAGGTCCTGACCATCGGCATAGATGTACTCGAGGAATCCCTTGAGTGCCGCCTTCACCGCGGGATCGGCCTGAGCCGTGTACACCAGGATGTAGGTGGGCGCCGTGATGGGGTAAGCACCGGCACCCGTCGCGTTCAGGGGGTTGTAGGTGAGATCTGCCGCAAGCGTGGCACCGTCGAGCGCCGCAGTTGCGGACTCGAGCGAGGGGGCCACGAACTTACCGGTTGCATTCTTGAGCGAGGCGAAGACCAGAGCACCGGCCTTCGCGTCGGAGTAGTCCACGTAACCGATGGAGCCCGCAGTGGACTTCACGATCTGGGCGACTCCGGCGTTGCCCTCACCCGCCTGTTGACCTGCGGGCCAGGCGACGACCTTGTCGGTGCCCAGCTTCCACGCGGTAGGCGCAGCGGCTACCAGGTACTTGGTGAAGTTCGCCGTGGTACCCGAGCCATCGGCCCGGTGGGCAACCGTGATCGTGGTCGACGGCAGTGTTACACCCGCGTTGTCGGCCTTGATCGTCGGGTCATCCCACTTGGTGATCGTGCCACCGAAAATCCCGGCCAGCGTGTCCGGTGAAAGGTTCAGCTTCACGCCCGCGAGGTTGTACGACACCGTGATCGGTGCGGCCACCGTCGGGAAGTAGAGGAACGGGCCCTTGAACTTGGCGACGTCCTCCGGCTTGATCGTGCTGTCCGAACCCGCCCACTGCACGAGGCCACCCTGGAGATCGGTCTGACCCTTGCCCGAACCGCCACCGCCATAAGTGGCCGTGACCGAGGGTTGCGCAGTCTTGAACGCTTGGATCAACGTCTCGTAGTAGGCCTGCGGGAACGTTGCGCCGGACCCGTTGAGTGTCGCCGCTGAGAGCGGAGCCGCCGTCGTCGTCGATGTTCCACCTGCATCACTTCCTTGATTATTGGGCTTCGAACTCGAACTCGAGCCACACGCTGCCGCCAGCAGGCCGAACGTGAGCACGAGCGCCACCAGCATGGGCTTGCGCATCCGAATCATTCCTTGCTCCTGTCGTGAGTTGTTCATGAACAAGAACGGTACGGACCGCACAAGGCTCATTCCTTGCGCCGAAGTGACATCGAGGTGAACTCGCCATGGCGATCGGGTAGACCAGTGTCTGATCGCGATCCCAACGGCCCACGATCCGGATCGTGGGTGAACAGCGGGCAAACTGAACGCGAATGCCCGCTCCCGCAACCGTCAAACACCGTCGGTGCGGCCAAGATGGCAACCCATGAACGGAGAAGCTGTGACCGGATCTGAGCCCGAAGCGCGCAAGACCCTTCAAGACGAACTGGATGAGATCCGCACCGACATCATCAGGCTCGGAGCACTCGCCACCGAGGCCATCACCGCCGGGACCCAGGCCTTCCTCGACGGTGACCTGGCCATGGCTGAGCGCGTGATCGTCGCGGATGACCTCATCGATGACCTGTACCACGCGATCGAAGACCACATCCTGCTGGTGCTCGCCACCCAGTCACCGGTGGCGGCGGACCTGCGGACCGTCATCACCATGTTGCGGATCAATCACGAACTCGAGCGCGACGCGGATCTCATGGTCAACGTGGCGAAGACCACTCGGCGGATTTACCCCCACGAACTCGATCCCAAAACGCGCGGCATTGTCGACCGGATGGGCGTACAGGCTGCGAATCAGACCCGCCTGGCGATCGACGCCTTCGCCGATCGCGATCCGAGTTGGGCCGCGATCTTGTCCGACATGGACGACGAGATGGACGACCTCAGCAAGACCCTCTTCCGTCACTCACTCTCCCTCGGCGCGAGCACGGACGAGGGAACGATCGTGAAGGCCATGCAGATCGCTTTGCTCTCGCGGCACTACGAACGGATCGCGGACCACGCGGTCACCATCGCGGATCGGGTCCGATTCATGGTCACCGGGACCCATCCCGTCCAAGGTCATGACCTCGAATAGGAAGCGCTACTCGCTCTCTTCGTAGCCGAGGTCCCAGTCCAAGATGAAGTGCTCACGCTCGGCATCGCGCGCCACCCGCTCGCGATTGCGCCGGAACTGGGGATCGTGGGGTGGGAGCAGCTGCAGGCGCGCCATCGCGCGCTGGCGAAACTCGTCGACCGCAATCCGGTCACCGAATACCCCATGCACGTCCCAGTGTGGCGCGACTGGACCGAGGTAGATCACCCGCACGTGACCTTGGGGCGGGATGTCCTCGAGCACTTCGGGTTCCTGGGCCATCAGATTCCTCAACCTCGGGTGATCGGCGTGATGAGACTGCCCGATTGGCAGTCTCATCTGAGCCCGATGAGATTAGCCGAGGGTGTCCGGACGGGTCCCGAGCGTGACCGTGACCTTTTGTTGGCGGCCGTCCCGCTCGATCGTGACCTCAGCGGTATCCCCCGGTGCAAACCGGCGGATCCCCGCGCCCACATCCTCGGGACTCGAGACTGCATTGCCGGCAATCGCCACGATGACATCGTTCACCTTGATCCCAGCCTTGTCGGCGGCGCCGCCGTTCGTGACCTTCTGCACCACGGCGCCCTGCTTGGCCGACAACTTCAGCGACCGAGCGATCGCGGGAGTGACCTCGCTCGTCTCGACTCCCATGAAGGCGACACTCACACGCTTGCCATCACGCAGCAGTCGGATGACCGACTTTGCGGAGTCGATGCTGATGGCAAAGCCCACGTTCTGGCTTCCCCCCGCGAGAGCAGTGTTGATGCCCACTACTTCGCCCGCGGTGTTCACCAATGGTCCGCCCGAGTTACCAGGGTTGATCGCAGCATCGGTCTGCAACATGTCGTACAGACGAGTTCCCGTCTCCTCGGGAACGGTGCGACCCTTGCCCGAAACGATTCCTTGCGTCACGCTCAGGCCACCGGCCAACGCCAGCGCGTTGCCCACCGCTACAACGTCGTCACCGACCTGAAGTGCATCCGAACTTCCGAGCTTCGCAGTCGGAAGGTTCTTGCCGTCGACCTTCAGAACAGCAAGGTCATAGTCCGGCGCGCGTCCGACCAACTCGGCTGCCTGCTTCGTGCCGTCACTGAACTCAACTTCGATACGGCCGCCGGCATCGGCCACCACATGGTTGTTCGTCACGATCACGCCGTCGGACGAAATCACAAAGCCGGTGCCCTGGCCGCCGCTCCTGCTGGGGCGGCCCGAGAACAGCCCGTCGTCGACTGCGCCGCCGGTTTGGATCGCGACCACTGCGCCGTCCACCTTGGACAACACCGACTGAACATCCTTGGCGTTCCCGATCACCGAGGAGTTGCGGACCGGACGGTTCTGGGTCCCGACGACCACGGTGCGGTCGGTATTGGTGGCGTTGTCACGCGTCGCGACCGACACGCCGGCCGCAGTTCCCCCGCCCACGAGAGCCCCGACCACTGCCCCCACCACGAACTGGCGCCAACCCGACGCACCGGTGCCGCGGGTCGACGCTGGACTCGGAGCCGGGTTCGGCCGGGGCGGTGCAGGCTCTGCGGTGGGGGGTTCCGGCGGAGCCGGAGGGGGAGGTGGCATCGGGCCGGCAGGCGGTGCCCACGGCGAAGGCGGCTCCGTTGGCGCCTCCGCTGCGACCGAGGGAGTTTGCACGAGCGGATCTTCGAAGACCGCAGCGGCAGTCTCGAACGGCTCCGTCGGCTCGGGGATTGGGGTTTCGTCGTTCACGAGGTCGACTTTCGTTGGCGATCAACGGAGTTCTTGCACACAAAGCTCGCACGATGCAACGCATCGGTTGGGATCAGAGTTCCAAACTGACCTGAGTGCTTACTGAGAGCCCGACCTATATCTCTCGGGAACTGATGGCGGCCGCGTACCGTTGAACCAACCGTATGGACAACATGACGATCCCCGACTACGACGCCGAACACACGTGGATGCTCGATGGCCTTTGCCGTGAGCGCGACGCGTCGTTCTTCTTCCCCTCCGACGGCGTGGGCGTTGAACACGCCCGCCGCGTCTGCGCCACGTGCCCGGTGAAAACGGACTGCCTCGAGTACGCACTGCGCTACCGCATCGAGCACGGCGTCTGGGGCGGAGCATCCGAGCGCGAACGCCGCCGCATTCTGCGGAGCCGACGCGCCGAGGTCAACGCGTAGCGAGCTTGTCAGTTCCATTGGAACGGCGAGGTCACGAAACGCAGCACCCCGGTCCACGTGCTCTCATCGTCGCGTGCGAGATCCTCGACGATGCTCGCCTGGTCCGCCGCGACGGCATCCGTTACGCACGTCATGACCTTCCCACGGTCCTGCCACACGATGACGGTCCCCGACCCAATCTGGTAGCGCCGCGCTCGCACTGACCCATACCGAACGTTGCGTCCGCCGTCGGGTAACGCGTTCCAGTCGAGTTCACCGGTACGGGTAAACACGGAGACGTCGAACACGCCATCTGAGTATCGACCCTGGGTTTCGTTCCGCAGTTGATGCCTTCCGACCAGCACGAATCCGTCGCCCAACGTCTTCCGGTCGCCGGGCGTCCCCGTGGATCCCTTCGCCGTGTCCGACCCCTCGTTCCCATCCGGGTTTGGCAACTCAAGACCATCGGCGCGAGCGCGGACATCGGAGAGAGCCACAAACTCCACTCGCGAGATCAACGATCCTGACGAACTGACCCGGTCGGTCCGCACGACGAGCCCCAGCGACTCATCGATCACGAGCCGCTCCACTACCCGGCCGTGACGTCGAATCACCAACTCACGCGTGGGCCGTTCAACAACGCGCGGACCTCGATGGGTCAACACCGAATACTTTCGCCTCAGCGCGGGCGCATGAGGGTCGCCGGCGTCCGACCACAGCGTGGTCCATTGTTGATTGGCCCACATCCAGGACCGGCCACCGTCCTCGAGCACCCGTCCGTCGGCCAGCCGGAGCCAACCGTTGACCGAAACAACATCGACCGTCTGTACGTGCTGTCCCGCCTGATCACGCCACCAAAGCCGCACGGTCCCTTGGAACTCGTAGCGCTTGATCGCGGCCCGCGCGCGATCAAGGAGCGCGTCGGCCGGGTTTCTCACTGCAGCCTGGGTCCTTCCCGCCGCCAACGGCACGGCAACGAATGAGCACAGGGCCACCACCATTGCGCCGAGCGTGATCACGGTGCGCCGACCACGATGGCGCGTCGGGACGAGACTCATCGGCCGAACCGGAGCGGATGAGCCAGGGGCGCCAGCCCGGAAACGGGATCGCCCGATGCGGCGACTCCGGCCTGATGGACCCGAACATCGGTGGCCAGCGCGGGTTGCACCCGCGATACCCCTGGGACAACGACCGCGATCACCATCGCGGCCGCAGCCGCAATCCCGGCAGCTGCCGCGGTGACCCGGCGAGCGAGCCGTCGCTTGCGGACCGCGTCGAGATCGACGACGGGCGCGATGGGCTCCTCGAGCAGCCAGGTAAGGAAGCCGGCCGGCGGTTCCTGCATCACAAGACTTCGAACGAGTAAGCGCGTCTCATCCAACTCGGCCAACGCGACGCGCCAGTCTGGATCCGCATCAAGCGCGGCGGCGACGATGGCGCGGTCGTCCTCCGCGAGCTCGCCATCAAGCCAGGCCGAGAGTCGCTCGTCGTTCGCGTCGCCCATTGGATTGCCCGTATCGGTACTCATGCGATCACCCCGCGTGCGACGAGTTCGCCGCGCAGCATTCGCCGACCTCGATGCAAACGCGATCGCACGGTACCGATCGGAACATCAAGAGTGGTGGCGATCGATTCGTACGATTGATCGGCAACGTCGCACAAGACGAGTGGCACTCGAAACTCCTCGGGGAGCGCGTTGATTGCATCTTGGATTTCGGTGGACAGCCCCGCGGCGTCGGCCGCGACATCGGCCGCCGCTGACGGAGGCAGCACAAGATCGGGGTTCTCGGGGAGCGCGTGCACTGGACGGCGCTTCTTCTTGCGCATCTCGTCCAAGAACACGTTCGTCACGATCCGGGCCAACCATCCCTCGAGAGAACCCGGCTCGTAGGTAGCGAGGCCACGGCGTACCCGCAGCAACGATTCCTGAACCAGGTCCCGCGCGTCATCACTGTTGCCAGTCAGCCGGTACGCAACGTTGTAGAGGAAGCGCCCGTGGTCGCGGGCGACTTCTTCCCACGTCGGCACATCGTCAGACGGCATAGCAACGACATCCGACGGGCGCAGGGTTCCCGGTCAAGGCCAAAAATTCGCCAATGGTGTCTCGGACCGGTGAAAAGGGGTCGATTAGCTCAGGGGGATTTGGCCTCGTCGTCGCCGGTGGCAGGCTCATCTTTGGAGCCTTCGGCGAGACCGGCCTTGAACTCTTTCTGGGCCTGACCCATCGACCGCGCGAGCTTCGGGATCTTGGCGCCACCGAAGACCAAGACCGCGATCCCCAACACAATGAGTAGTTCTGGCGCACCGAGACCGAACATGAGGCGGCCGTCCTTCCGATCGTGACGGCCTGAGACTAACCGGCGGCTGGTACACGTTTGGTCACGCCCGCCGCGTGAGCCAGCAGCTCGAGGTCATCGTGGCTTCCCAAGTGGAAGGGCACCGCGCCGACCCCCAGAATCAGGGTCTCCACGCCGAGTTCGGCCCACTGGGCTATTTGCTCTTGGACCTGCTCGACGGTGCCCACCAGCCGGCCTTGTCGCCACTGCTCCAGGCTCACCCGGTCCAAAACGCCTGGTGGCGTTCGCTCGCGCAACCGCTCGAAGCGCCGCTCCAGATCGGCTTCGTTCTCGCCGCAGAGGGCGTAGAGGCCCAGCGAGCGCCACACCGTGTCCGGATCGCGGCCGATCCGCTCGCACTCGTGATCGAGCACCTTCCGCCGATCGGCGTAGTCCTCCAGGGTCCACACCCAACACGTGTTCCAACCGTCGGCTCGCTCGGCCACCAAACGGAGCAACCGGTCCCCTTTGCCGCCGATGAACACGGGAGGGCGAGGGTCTTGGACTGCCGTCGGACGGTTCCGAGCACCGTTGGCGCGGTGAAACTCGCCGTCGAACACCACGGGACCCCCCTCGGGACCGAGGAGCGGCGCCACGACGTCGAGCGCGTCGCGGAGTCGGGCGAGACGCACACCCGGCGGCGGGAAGTCCATGCCAACTGCGGTGTACTCGGGCTCGTACCAGCCGGCACCCAACCCCACATCGATCCGGCCACCAGAGATCCGATCCAGGGTCGCGATGGCTTTGGCCAGTACCGAAGCCGGTCTCAGCGCTTCGCAGAACACCAATGCGCCGAGCCGAACGTGGGTGACCTCACGAGCCAGCGCGGCGAGGGTCACGATCGGCTCAAACGCCGCTTCGGGATGCTCGCTGCCGCCGTACTTGCCGATATCGAGGAAGAGATGGTCCGACACCCAGAGGGAATCGAGGCCCATCGCCTCGGCCGCTTTCGCGGTGTCGCGCACCGTGGCCCACGACAACGGGTATTCGCCCACCACCGAGAAGTCGTAATGGGGAAGTGCCAGCCCGAAACGCACGCCATGACTCTACGGGTTCCCCACCACGCAGCCGGGTGCCGTGGCCACGCCCGCACCTACGCTGCGGCTCGTGTTGGAGACCGTGGTCAATGTGTCCGAAGGTCAAGATCCGCGCCGGCTCACGGCGATCGGCGCGGCCGCGGGTACCGCCCTGCTCGACGTGCACCTCGATCCCGACCACCACCGCAGCGTGTTCACGATCGCCACGTCAGAGGCCGGTGGCACCGAAGCCGCGGCTCGCCGCCTGGTGACCGTCGCACTCGAAGACCTCGATCTGCGCGAACACCGCGGAGTCCACCCCCGGCTCGGCGTGGTGGACGTGGTGCCATTCGTCGCGCTCGCACCGACACCTCCCGATGTTGCCGTCGCCGCTGCCCACGCGTTCGGTGACTGGCTCGCCCGGACCCATCATGTGCCCGTGTTCTTCTACGCCGACGCGGCCGCGAATGATCGAACACTTCCCTGCGTTCGCCGCGATGCCTTCCACGAGTTGGCTCCCGACCGCGGTCCGAACCAGCCGGATCCTCGACTCGGAGCAACGGCAGTGGGAGCACGACCTCCGCTCATTGCGGTCAACGTGGAACTCGACACGTCCGATCTCAAGATCGCGACCCGCATCGCACGCGAAACCCGCGAGCGAGACGGCGGCCTCCTCGGCGTGCGCACCTTGGGGTTTCCCCTCGAGACGCGTGGCACCGTTCAAGTGAGCATGAACCTCGTCGACCTTACTGCCACCAGCCTCGAACGAGCCTGTACCGAGGTGCGTGACCGAGCGCGGGTGGCAGGGGTTCACACGCTCCGAGTGGAACTCGTCGGGCTGATGCCCGCGGCAGAACTTGTTCGGTGCTCGCCACGGTTCCGAACGTGGACCGGCTTCAACGAACACCACACCATTGAAGGCCGCATCCGCGACCGGTGACCGGAACCCGACCCGGTCAGGCGGTGGCGGCGGTGGCGGCCCGGCGGGCCAAGGCGCGTTGGCGGCGCAGACGACGGCGCTCCCGCTCGCTCAAGCCACCCCAGATGCCGAACTTCTCGCCGTTCACGAGCGCGTATTCGAGACAATCGACCCGCACCTCACAGCTCGAACAGACCGACTTGGCCTCCCGGGTGGATGCTCCCCGCTCGGGGAAGAACAGGTCGGGGTCAACCCCGAGACAGTTCGCCCGTTCCTGCCAGCGTTTATCGCCTGCCTGACTGGCCTGCACATGGGCCACGATCATTTCCCTCACCGGCGATCCCCTTTTTTCCGCTCAGACGCCGATGGCACAAATGACGCCGCTGGAACTACAACAGTGTCACTTTGCCAGGACCAACCGCCATATGCAAGCGGAAGATGGCGTTTCTGGCCGAAATTCCGCCAGAGCGCCGGGTCGGGGGCCTCAGACTCGGGCGCGAGATCTCGTCAAGACGTCGCGGATGACCGCGATCAAATCATCGGGTTCGAATGGTTTGGTCACGTATTCGTCGGCGCCCAACTCCGCCGCGCGGGTCCGATCCGCGTCGCCCGACTTCGCCGAGCACACGACCACGCGAGGACGGGTGAGACGCCCACCGAGTTCGGCGAGAACGAACCAGCCGTCGAGCACCGGCATCATGATGTCGAGCACCACGAGTTCCGGCCGCTCGGCGTCGATGCGTCGAAGTGCAGTCTCACCGTCGGCAGCCAACAGCGGATCGAAGCCTTCCGATTCCAGGATCATGCGGAGTGTGAGCAGCACGTCGGGTTCGTCGTCGACAATCAGAATCCGTGGACAATCAGACATGCGCAACCTCCGGTCGGGCGACCACCGCAGAGTTGGTCCGCAACGAGACGCGGAACGCAGCTCCACCGCCGGGCGCGTCCTCGACCCATACCGTGCCACCACAGGACTCGACCAGACCACGGACGATCGAGAGGCCGAGACCCATCCCGGGCTTCGTCCCGTTCGGGTCCACGCGGTAGAAGCGTTCGAAGATCCGGTCACGCTGATCGTGTGGGACACCTGGTCCATGGTCAATCACGGAGAGCACCACTTGATCATCGGCAACTTGCACCGCGACTCGAATGGGTCCGGCTCCGTACTTGTGCGCGTTCTCGATCAGGTTCGTGAGCACGCGGCGCAATGCCTCGGGCTCGGAACGGACCGAACAGGTCTCCGGCAGTTCGAGCTCGACCGGGCGCCCCGCCACGTGTGAGTCGAGGGCCGTCAACCGGATCAGTGCGCAAACGTCGATCTGCTGCATCGTCGGTCGGTTGGCGCTTTCCTGCATGCGCGCCGCGACGAGCATCTCCTCCACCATCGCCTGGAGCCGACCCGATTGCCGATCAACCACATCGATGAGCTCATCGCGCTGGCCCGCGTTGTCGGTCCGACGAAACGCCGCTACCGCACCGCGGATCGAGGTAATCGGGGTCCGCAGCTCGTGGCTCACCGACGCCACGAACTGCGACTTCATGCGGTCGGACTCGAGGAGCAGCGCAACGTTCGCTCGTTCCGCCTCATAGAGCCCTGCCTTGGCAATCGCGGCGGCAACCGGCTCGGCGAACAGACTCAGCACGTCGAGCGATTCCGGTTCGAAGCTGGAGCCGCCCGCCGCAAGCACCGTGAGCACACCGAGGAGCTGGCCGCGGTTCACCAACGGCACACACATCGCTCCGCCAAGTTCGAACTCCGGATCGATCGCACCACCTACGTCAGCCGCGGCCACGGCCTCGCTCATCAGGAGCGGCTCCCGCGTCTGCGCAACCCGGCCGACGATGGACTCGCCCAACCGCACCCGCGCGTCGCGCAGGATTCCCGCACCCCGCACCGCCACGACCCGAAGCACCGACTGGTCTTCGAGCAACATGATCGAACCACCGGCGGCGCCAAGGAGATCCAGGGCGTTGGCGAGAATGGCATCGAGCACGTCGTCGAGATCCATCACCGAGTTCAGCGCCTTGCCTGCATTGAACAATGCCGTGTTCATTTCCAGGCGTTTGGCCATGGTGTTGCTCAGGAGACGTTCGTCCACGAGCAACCGCGACAATCGATGCAGGTGCACTTCCTTCTCGACGGCGTAGATGCAGAACCCGACGGCGAGGATGCCCACCCCGCCCGCGAGGACGAGTGGCTCTCCGGTAATCCATTCCACGTGCCCGGTGGCACCCGAAACCGCGATGGCGACGAGGCCCACCGCGATCATGATCACGACCGTGAGCGACCACAGCTGGAGTCGGCGGCGTTCGACCATCTCGATCGAAGGCGCGTGGTCATGCAGGCCGGCGATTCGTGCTTCGTGCCGGATCCGCTGACTGATCTCTACGGGGAGTTGGTCCATGGTGCCTCTCGGGTCTCCCGCGTGCATCGGCCCCGAACGGGGCACCCTTGAGACCCGGAACCAGGGTTCACGTCAACCGTGACGCAGGTCGGAGGGCTCCACTCCTGGTCAGCGAGTCACACCAGGGCGGCGTACGGGGGTGCCGGGTTGTATTCCATGGCGTACTGGGTGGTGCGCGCATGCTCCACCGAATACAGCTGGCCCACCAACCACAGCGCCATGTCGATCCCGGCACTCACCCCTGCCGAGGTCACCAGGTTGCCGTGACGCACGTACCGCACGTTTTCGAGCACCGTGGCCTTTGCCGCGATCGCTCGAAGCTCCTCGATTGCGCCCCAATGGGTTGTGACCCGATGATCCTCGATCAGGCCCGCGCCTTCGAGCACAAAGACACCGGTACAGACGCTGGTGACCCATGTGCAGCCGGCCGCCGATCGCGCCATGAACTCGAGCATCGCCGGGTTCCTGCGCTCACTTCGGCTGCCCTGGCCTCCGGGGACCAGGAGCACATCGAGCGGCGGAGCATCCGCGAAGGTGTGGTCAGTCAGGACGCGCAAACCCTTGGCACAACGGACCGGCTCGGCGCGTTCGGAAATGGTCACCACCACATCGCCCGGGGTCCGAGCCATGGTGAAGACCTCCCACGGCCCCGCCCAGTCGAGTTCCTCGCAATCGTCGAACAACACAATCCCAATGGTGAGACTCATCAGATGCCCTTTCCGGGTCAGACGGTGGTGACGGTGCGGAAGTGGCGTCGATAGTCGGAAGGGGCGACCCGCAGCGCCCGCAGAAATGATCGGCGCATCGTTTCCGAAGACCCGAATCCGCATTCACGTGCGACGGCATCGACGCCCAGGTCGGACTCTTCCAAGCAGCGACGGGCGGCCTCGAGGCGCGCCCGCTCAACGTAACGAGCCGGCGTCACCTCGGTACCGGCGCGAAACACTCGCGCAAAATGACGAGGACTCATCGCAGCTCGACGAGCCATGCTCGACACCGAGAGATCATCAGCCAGGTGATCAGCGATCCACGCCTGGACGTCGGCGAGATCATCCCGAACTGCCGACTGGGCGGCGAGCGCTGCACTGAACTGCGCCTGACCCCCAGGTCGTTTGAGAAACACCACGAGCTGGCGCGCCACGGCCATTGCAACATCGTGGCCCGCGTCTTCCTCGACGAATGTCAGGGCCAGATCGATCCCGGCGGTCACACCCGCCGAGGTGAAGACCCTTCCATCCCGAACGAAGATCGGATCACGTTCGACGCGGATCGTCGGATAGAGGCGCTCGAGATCGTCACAGGCCGACCAGTGGGTGGTGGCCCGCCGCCCATCGAGCAGCCCGGCGGCGGCCAGGATGAAGGCGCCGGAACACACCGACGCGACCCGTCGCGACTGGGCCGCGACCCTGACCACCTGAGCGAGCAACTCGGGATTCATCGATATCTGGCTGATGCCGCGCCGATCGCCTCCCGCGACGACAAACGTGTCGATCGGACCAGTGATATCGACCAACGCCTGTTCCGCGACGAGCCCGAGCCCGCTCATGGTGCGCACCGGTCCCGCCTCGGGCGCCGCGATCTCTACGCAATAGTGGACCTGACCGCCGGCGCGCTCCGTGGCGCAGAACACTTCCATCGGCCCAACGACGTCGAGGCTTTGCCCACCGTCGAACGTGAAGATCACAACTCGTCGCATCGACCCATCGTGAACGATCCCGGCCCTGTCCGCAATGACCAATCCCCCACTTTTCCAGCCACTCACCCAGCGCGGCGGTGGGCGGTGCGGTGTTCGAGGAAATCGACAAGGACGTAATCGCCCAGGTTTTCCGGAGAGGTGAAGAACGCGCGACCGCGGTTCATGTCCATCATGCGCTTCACGAAGTCTCGGAGGTACGGGGACTCGTCGAGCATGAAGGTGTTGATGCGAATTCCGGCACGCGTGCAGCGCCGAACTTCTTGGAGGGTCTGCTCGATCGTGGCGTGGGACGGTGGGTATTGAAAGACCGCCTCGCCCCCTTCGATGTGGGCCGTCGGCTCGCCATCGGTGACCATGATGATCTGCTTGGTGCCGGACTGCCGTTGGAGCTGCATCCGCGCCAGCATCATCGCGTGCTGCATGTTCGTACCCCACTCGAAATCCCATCCGAGCTCGGGAAGCAACTGTGGTTTCACCTCGCGCGCCACGCGGCCGAACGACACCAGCCCGAAGTAGTCGTGCGGGAACTGAGTTGTGATGAGTGAGTGCAACGCCATCGCGACCTTCTTGGCCGGAAGGAAGTTGTCGCGCATCGGCATCGACATCGACACATCGAGCAGCAACACCGTGGACGACTTCGTGACCACCTCGGTGCGTTCGACTTCGAAGTCCTCCGGCAACAGCCGCACGGGGGTTCCGGATCCTTGGCGCCAGATCGCGTTGCGAACGGTCTGCTCCACGTTGAGGTTGAACGGATCGCCAAACTCGTATCGCTTGTGTTCATAGGCACGCTCGTGGCCGATCCCTGTGCGTTCAACCTCATGACGTCCGGCACGGTCGTGCACCATCTTGGCGAAGAGGTCGCCCAATGCCTTCTGGCCAAGGGCCCGCACACCCTTCGGCG
This sequence comes from Acidimicrobiia bacterium, assembly GCA_046598395.1. Lineage (GTDB taxonomy): Bacteria > Actinomycetota > Acidimicrobiia > IMCC26256 > JAENVU01 > JAENVU01. Next base: position 87,598 of record JBKJIQ010000012.1, on the reverse strand, counting down.
TGAGTTCGTAACGCCCATCGCGCTGATCGATCAGGCCCGCTTCCTTCAACATCTTGGCCAAGTCTTGGAGCCGTTCCAACGACTTGGCGGCGTCGCCACCGAGCAGGTCGCGCGCCTGGTCGATGTCGACCTCCGCGATCTGACCGGGTTGGGTCACGTTCGACAGCATCTGCTCGAGTGAATCCAGGTCGCCGATGGTCTGGAGCACGCTCGACATCTGCCCCATCGACATGGGCTGATCGCCGTTCATGTTCAGTTGACGGCCCCACGGCATGTTCGGAAACGCTTGCTGGAGGTTGCGTGACAACTCGCCCATCTGCCACGAGAAGTCCATGTCTTCGAGCAGCGCCTCCGACAACTGCTGCAGCTGCGCGCGCTGCTCGGGCGTCATCGAGTTGAGGAGTTGCTGCATAGCCGCCATCGACTGCGCCATCTGCTCGAGCAGCTCATCGAGGGTCTCGGGGTTTCCCGGGAAGAAATCGCCGAACTGCTCCATGAACTTCGCGAAGTTCGGTTCCTCGCCCCGCTCACGTTGCTCGAGCATCTGATTGAGCTCCGCGAGCATGTCCTTCATCCGCGCCATCTGTTCGGGCGAGACGTCCTGCATCCCTTCGGACATCTGGTTGAAGTAGCTCGACATCAGCTGCTGACGCAGCTCGTCCATCAGCTCTTCGAACTGCTTGCGGGCCGCGTCGTCCATGAAGTCGTATTGCTGGAGTGACTGGACGCGCCCCGCGAGGTCGTCGGGTAAGAGGTCGAGTTCGAGACCGCGCTCTTGCGCCAGGTTTTCGACGATCTCCCGCCGCCGCAAATCGTCAGAGCTCTTGGCCTCCTGCACGCGTCGATCGATCCCGGCGCGTTCCTGATCGAGCACTTCGCTGAGCTTCTCGGCAATCTCGTCGTACATACCGCCGAGGTCGCGGTTCTCGATCTCAACCTGTCGCCGTTGGCGCAACCGCTCCAACATCTCGCGCATGCCCATCAGTTGCTCACCGTTGCGGTCCTGGAATCCCTGCTGGAGCATCCGGCGGAGCGCGGCGTTGAGGTCGCCGTGGTACATGAGTTCGTCGGCCATCTCCGAGAGGAGCGCGTCGGCGTCGAGGTCGAAACCGACCTGGGTGCCATCCCACGCGGAATATTGAAACCCGGGGGCAGTGCCACGCGATCGACGGCTACGCATTCTCGGAGGGTAACCCCCTCAAACTGGGGCTGTCGCCGCGACCGGTGCGATCTCCGACGGAGGAAGCACCAGCGCCCAACGGTCGATGACGAACAGCACCCCGGCACTCGCGGCCGACGCGGCCGCCACGGTCCACGGCAGCGCGGCCGCGCCCACGGTGTCCACGAGCGACCCGATCGTCGGCGGGAGGATCAATCCCCCGAGTGCCGAACCCGCGATACACCAAGCGGTGACCACCCCGGTGAGCGGCACCGCTCGATGGAGGTGAGCCAGCATCGTGGGGAACTGCGGCGCGATCACCGCGCCGAAGAGGACGGACACTGCGAGCAACGGAACCGGCCGCGCGCCCACGAATGCCACCGCCGGCGCCAATAGGGTCGCCCCGATCACGCTGACCCAGAGAACACGACCCGTGTCGAGCCCATCGCCGCGCCACACCATGAGGAGACGACCGATCAAGAACCCCGCCCAGAATCCCGCGGTGAGCACGGTGGGCCAATCTGCGCCGAGGTGGAGTTCGTCGCTATACGTGGCGAGGAAACCCGCGAACCCGATCTCGAGACCCACATAGAGCAGAAAGAAGAACGCAACGGTCGCCAGCCTCCACTTCGCGGGCGGTTGCGCCTGTTCTGCGTGATCCTGAGCAGCCCGGCGCGCCGAGCCCTCTCGATCACCGGACCACAGCACACCGCCGAGCGCGAGCGTGCCCACGGCGAACACTGCGCATGCGGGCCAGAGCGCATCGGTGGTCGCTTGGGAGAGCCCCACGATCAACGGCCCCAGCAGCGCGCCGACGGCGAAGCTCAGGTGAAGCGCATTCAGTGACGACAGCAGCGCGTCGGGATCGACGACACTCGACATCATCGTGTTGCCGCCGACGTCGATGCTGCCGGCGCCCAGCCCGATCACGCCGCCCAGCGCCACGAGGACCACAAGCTCCGAAGGCACCGGTACCAACGCGATGGCGCCGGCGAAGGCCACCAGTGCCAGTGCAATGAGGTGACGACCGCCAACCCGCCGGTAGAGGCGACCGGCTACCACCGATCCGATCAGGCCACCGAGCGACTGCGCGCTGAACACCAGCCCGATTTCACCCACCGTGGAATCGGTCTGCGCCCGCAACGCCGGCAGTGCGGGCCCGAAGAAACTGAGCGCGACCCCGAGACCCAGAAACGCGCCGAAATACGGCACCATCGGTCGCCACCGACGCAATCCCAGCTCCACCGGTCGCCTCTCCAATCAACTCGCCCTCAACGATCGGGCCTTCAACGAGTCTCGAAGGAATTTCGGCCCGACTCGGCCGCAAGCGACGCAGCGTTGCACAATCTCTCCGATGTCGATCGCTCGGTTCGCTGCTGTCCCGCTGCTCGTCGTGTTGGTCACGGTCGGAGCCGGCTGCAGCCAAAAGGACGACACGCAGTCCAACCTGCCCCGTCCCTCACGTGCGTTCTGTAAAGCGGCGGCCGATTACGACAAGGTCGTCACGCTGAAGAAGCTCACGTTGGCCCGCCATGTTGCGCTCACCCGTGCGATTGCACAGACGGCGCCCAAGGATGCCCGGCGCGACGCTCAGCTCGTCTGGCAATCATTCGTGAAGCTCCGCGGCGGCGACCGGAAAGTCGTTGACAATCCCAAGGTGCAAGCCGCGGTCGAACACGTGAACCGGCGAGCCGGACAAGACTGCGGCTGGTATCGCCGCAAAGAAGGCTTGTAACGCGATGACTGCGCCCGCTCCGTTGTGGTGGGGCACCGGCGCGTCGTCAACGCCGGCCCCAATTGTACGTTGACGATGAACGACTCCGAACCATTCTGGTGGGGCACCGGTGCGTCGTCAACGCAGGCTGAAGGCGCAGCGATCGAGTCCGATTGGTACCGCGAAGAACGCAACGGTACCTACCCGCGTAGTGGCGACGGCAACGGTTTCGCCAGCCAATACGCGGAGGACTTTTCCTTGTTCGCCGCGCACGGTCTCACCCATCACCGCCTCTCGATCGAGTGGGCGCGTATCGAACCGACCGCGGGCCGGCGAGACATGGCTGCGGTCGAGCACTACCGCGAAATCCTGCAAGCCGCCCGCGCCGCTGGAGTCTCACCGTGGGTGTGTCTGCATCACTTCACGCTTCCCGGCTGGTTCACCGAGATCGGCGACGGCGCGTTTCGTGACGATCATGCCCGTTCCTACTACTGGGCTCGCCACGTAGCATTTTGCGCGGAGAACTTCGGCGATCTCGTCTTCGGATGGAAGCCGATCAACGAGCCCTTCGCGTACGCCGCCGCGAGCTACCTCCTCGGCCAGTATCCGCCGCGCCGGACCAACCCGGCACAGATGCTCGAGGCCTACCGCGGTGTGTTGCTGGCCCAACGCGACGCTTGGCGTGAACTGCGCGGTGCCGACACGCCCGTGGCCACCGTCCACAACCTCTCGCCCCTCTTCCCCATCGACGATTCGGTGCCCGCCGAACACAACACCGCCGCCATCGACGAGCTCATGTGGGAAGTCTGGATGCGCGCCGATCGCGACGGCGTCCTTGCGATCCCGGGGCGAGCCACCGAGGAGATCGACGACCTGCGCGAGTGTTGCGACCTCATCGGCTTTTCCTACTACTCGGCGCACGCGGTCACCCGCGAACTCGGCTTCGCTCCCTATCCGCGGAGCGAACGGGTGGGACCGCTCGGATACGCACCCTGGAGCGAGGGGTTGGGAATCGTGTTGCGTCGGCTCCACGACGAGCTGCCCGGTCGGCCGCTACTTATTTGCGAGCATGGGGTGGGAACCGACGACGACGAGTGGCGCAGCGATGTGCTGCGTGAGTCGCTCGCCGTGATGGACGAGGCGATCAACGACGGGGTCGACGTGCGCGGCTTCTTCCACTGGACCGGCGTCGACAATTACGAGTGGAACTACGGCTACGAAGTGCCGTTCGGACTGTTCAACCGCGACCGTGAACCTCGCCCCAGCGCCACCATGCTGGCGGAGCACATCAGATCTTCTCGATCTCGGGGGGTGCCATGACGTCGAGGGATTCGTGGCCTCGAGCCATCGATTGATACCACCGCCGAGCGAACCGCCAGCCACTGGTCGTACGCATCAACTGATCTTGATAGAGCCCGAAGGCTCGGCTGGGCGTTCCGTCGTGATCCTGGCGGAGTTCACACATGTAGGTGCGCATCGCGGCTCGATCGACTTCGTTGTCGACGCGCAGCGCGATCCGAACGTTGAGTGCGACGAACTCGAAGAACTCGAATCGTTCGATCGCATCGCCGATGAACTCGCCCAGCGCGGGAGCCCCCACCACATTGATCACCGGCCGGTCGCGGAGATCGATCTCCACCGGGGCGTCGGCAACGAACAGCGCGTCCAGTTCGGGCCACGCGCGTCGGTTCACGACATCCGCATATTCCGCGATCAATGCTCGGATCGCGACCTCGTCGACCGCGTCACGTTGCTCATCAGGCGACGGCACCGGCACGGGGGCTGCTATCCGCGGCTGCGGTAGGTGGTCTTCCCGCCGATCGAATCCTTGTTCAGACGCTTGGAGAGATGGAGCCCTTCGAGGACGAACTCCACCGCAGAAGCAACGCCGGCCGGCGTCTCACCAACACCAAGGTCCGCGAGCGCCTCGGGGAGTCCGTCCATCGAGGCCAGCAGATCCGAATACTCCGCCGACGGCACCTCCGCGCCCGTGTGCACCACGCGCCCGTCTTCGAATGCGCTGACCAGGCCGCCCAACTTCTCGGCCGGGACGCTCGCCCGGAACACGTCCAGGACTGCGGCCTTCACGATGCGATCCATCACCTGGCTGTCGCGGCCATCGTCGACGGTCTCGATCTCGATCTTGCCCGCCGTCGACGCCACCAACGCGTCGAGGTCGCTGATCCGCGGCACCACCTCGTGCTCACCGGTCCGCAACGCGCGGCGCATTGCGTTCGCGACCAACGTCTCGTAATTCGAGACCGAGAGCCGTACCGAGACGCCGGACCGCTGGTTGATGTGCGGCGAGCGACGCGCTTGTTGGCTGATCTCCGCCACGATCTCGGTCATGAACTCCGGGACCGTGATCGTGAGCCCATCAACCCCCAACGGGCGGGCTTCCTGCTCGATCACGTCCATCTCGACCTCGACATCGAGCGGGTAGTGCGTTCGGATCTGTGAACCGAATCGGTCCTTCAGCGGTGTGATCAGCCGGCCGCGGTTTGTGTAGTCCTCCGGGTTCGCCGACGCGACGAGCATCACGTCGATCGGAAGTTGGATCTTGTATCCCCGGATCTGCACGTCACGCTCTTCGAGCACGTTCAACAAGCCAACCTGGATGCGCTCCGCCAGGTCCGGAAGTTCGTTGATCGCGAAGATTCCGCGGTTCGTACGCGGCACCAGGCCGTAGTGAATCGTGAGTTCATCCGACAGATAGCGACCCTCGGCAACCTTGATGGGGTCGACCTCGCCGATGAGATCCGCGATCGACGTGTCGGGTGTTGCCAACTTCTCGCCGTAGCGACGGTCGCGGTGAATCCATTCGATCGGCGTCTCGTCGCCGCGCTCCGCCACCAGCAGACGCGCGTGGTGCGAGATCGGCGCGTAGGGGTCGTCATTGATCTCACTGCCGGCGACGATGGGCATCCACTCGTCGAGCAAACCAGTCAACGACCGGATAATCCTGGTCTTCGCTTGGCCGCGCTCTCCGAGGAAGATGAGGTCGTGACCGGCGAGAATGGAGTTCTCGAGTTGCGGGAAGACCGTGTCCTCGTATCCGAGGATGCCGTCAACGAGCGGCTCGCCCGCGGCAATCTTGGTAATCGCGTTGGCCCGCAACTCATCCTTGATCGGTCGGGACTGCCAGCCCGATTCGCGCAGTTCACCAAGGGTCGAGGGCCGACTCATCAGATCCATCTCCTCAAGACAACGGGGCTCATGCCGCGCACCTTAGAGGGCGCGCCCACCAGCAACCAGCGGCCCCCCGTTCTCCTGCGCTTGTCGCTTCGGTGGCGTCCAGCGCCCAAGATCCGACAAGCCTCAATGGGTTGGGGAGGTCGTAACCTCGGCCGCGATGCTGACACCCGAGCCACTGGATCCGGCCCCGATCGACCTCTCCGGTGAATGGCGCGCGCACGTGGCCGATGGCGACTTGGCCCGTCAGTTCACCGACGTGGACTTCGACGCGTCGAGCTGGCCCACGATCAAGGTGCCGGGCCACTGGCGGAGCAACGCTGAACTCACCGAGTCGGACGGGCCCGTGCTGTACCGCCGCGAGTTCGCGGCGCAACCACTCATCGCCGGCCGGCGTCGCTTCATCTCGTTCGACGGCATCTTCTACCTCGGCGACGTGTGGCTCGACGGCCGCTATCTCGGCGCTACCGAGGGGTACTTCTTTCCGCACACCTTCGAGATCACGGAACTCGCTTCGCAACCGCCCGCGGCGGGCCATCAACTTGCGGTCGAGGTCGCCAATCCCCGCCAGACCGACCCCAGTGCGAAACGCACCATCACCGGGGTGTTCTCGCACTGGGACAACCTCGACCCGGACTTCAATCCCGGCGGCATCTGGCGGCCGGTGCGTGTGCGCGACACCGGCCCGGTTCGCATCTCGTGGCTCCGGGTGCTGTGCACCGAAGCCACCGAGGCGCACGGCCAACTTCGTCTCGACGTCACCCTGGATCCCGGCGAGTTCCAGACCTCGGCGCCGATCACCCTCGTTGCCACCGTCATCGACGACGCCGGAGCGACGTTGGCCGTGACCACCACCGATGTCGATCTCACCCGGCGCGGCACCACCTTGAAGATCCCGATCGAAGTCACGCGGCCACCGCGCTGGTGGCCCTGGCGCTACGGCGATCAACCCCAGGTCACGGTCGAAGTACGCGTCGAGATCGATGGTGTTGCCAGCGATCACCGGCGCCTCATCACCGCCTTTCGGGACATCGCGGTGAAGAACTGGCAGTGGACCGTGAACGATGAGCCGATCTTCGTGATGGGCGCGAACCACGGCCCCACCCGCATGGCGTTGGGCGATACGACCGCGGCTGAACTCCAGCGTGATATTGAGCTCGCGAAACAAGCGAACCTCGACTTCCTCCGGGTGCACGCGCACGTGACGCGCCCAGAGTTCTACGACGCGGCGGATGCTGCGGGCCTGATGATCTGGCAGGACTTTCCGCTGCAGTGGGGCTACGGACGGGGTGCCCGCAAACAGGCCACGCGCCAAGCACGTGAGATGGTCGATCTGCTTGGCCACCATCCGAGCATCGCGATCTGGTGCGGCCATAACGCGCCACTCGCGGTGGAGTTCCAGCCCGGCGAGGAGATCACCCCGAAAGCCGCGGCCCGAGTGGGCGCGAGCATGTTCTTGCCATCGTGGAACAAGGACGTGCTCGACCGGTCCGTCGCTCACGCCATCCACAAGGCAGATCCCACTCGTGCGGTTGATCTCCACTCCGGAGTACTTCCGGGGGTGGGCAGCGGAGGCACCGACACGCACTTCTACTTCGGCTGGTATCACGGACAGATGGACGACCTCGCGCCCGCGCTGCGCGCGATGCCCCGGCTGGCGCGGTTCGTTTCCGAGTTCGGCGCCCAAGCAGTTCCCGAAACCGCGGAGTTCATGCGCCCCGACCTTTGGCCGCACCTCGATTGGAATCAACTCTTCGAACATCATGCGTGCCAGAAGCGTGCGTTCGACCGTCACGTGCCCCCGGCGTTGTTCGGCTCCTTTGATGCATGGCGGCTCGCGACCCAGCGGTACCAAGCCGCGCTCATCCAGGTCCAGATCGAAGACTTGCGCCGATTGCGCCTCGCACCGACCGGGGGGTTCTGTCAGTTCTGTTTCGCAGACGGCCACCCGTCGGTGACGTGGTCGGTACTCGATCATGAACGAGTACCGAAGGTCGGGTTCGCCGCGTTGCGAGACGCCTGCCGCACGGTCCTTCCCATGCTGGAACCGCGGCGAGGACTCGTCCACGTCGTGAACGAAGGCCGGAGTTCATTCGCGGGTGCCATCATCGAGGTCGAGATCGACGGGCGGACCCGCACCTTTTCCGGGGACATCGGGGCAAAAGAGCTCAGCTTCGTCGGCCGAGTACATCTCGATCACCGCACCGGCGAAGTGCGGTTGCGGGTCACTCATCCCCAACTCGGGACCATCGAGAACCGCTACGACGACCTCTTGGACTGGCTCCGGATCGTGAACGACGAGGCCTAACCGGTAACTTGCCGTCGGCTTGCCCGGGCAACCAGGGTGGCGGATCAGGAGATGCGAGCGGCGATGACAGCGACGCAATCAACGGCAGCGGATCAGCATCCGGCGCCCGTTCATCCAAGTGGCCGACCCACCAACCCCGTGCTGCGGTTCTGGCATTCGGCGGTAGGCAAGAAATGGGTCATGGCGGTGACCGGCATCATGTTGCTGGGCTTCGTCTTCGCCCACATGGTTGGAAACCTCAAGATCTACCTCGGTGCCACCCCGCTCGACCACTACGCGGATTGGTTGCGCACCCTCGGTGAGCCGGCGCTTCCTCGCACCGTGCTGCTCTGGATCATGCGCATCGGTCTGATCGGTGCGTTCTTCCTCCACATCGTCAGTGCGGCGCAGCTCACCCGCATGAACCGTCGGGCCCGACCCACCAAGTACCAGTCGCCCCGTGACTACGCCGCGGCCAACTTTGCGTCGCGCACCATGCGCTGGACCGGCGTGATCGTGGCCCTCTACCTGATCTTCCACCTGATGGATCTCACCTGGGGCAACGCAAATCCGAAGTACGTCCGGGGTGACACTTACGAGAACGTGATCCACAGTTTCCAGCGCGTGCCGGTGGCGATCGTTTACATCCTGGCCAACCTCGCGTTGGCGTTCCACATCTTCCACGGCGCGTGGTCGATGTTCCAAAGCCTCGGACTCAACAACCCGAAGTGGAACCGCGCCCGCCGAACGTTCGCGATTGGCTTCGCCACGATCATCGGTCTGGTCAACATCAGCTTCCCCCTCATGATCGTCACGGGAGTGGTCAAGTGAGCGCCATCCAACTCGACTCCCATATCCCCGAGGGTCCGATCGCCGAGAAGTGGGACAACCACAAGTTCGACGTGAAGTTGGTCAACCCCTCAAACAAGCGCAAGTTCCACATCCTCGTCGTGGGTTCCGGACTCGCCGGTGCGAGTGCCGCGGCATCACTCGGTGAACTCGGCTATCAGGTCACCCTGCTCACGTTCCACGACTCGCCACGCCGCGCGCATTCCATTGCCGCGCAGGGTGGGATCAACGCCGCCAAGAACTACCGCAACGACGGCGACAGCGTGCAACGCCTCTTTTACGACACCGTAAAGGGCGGCGACTACCGCTCCCGCGAGGCCAACGTGTACCGCCTCGCCCAGGTGTCGGTCAACATCATCGACCAGTGCGTGGCGCAGGGGGTTCCGTTCGCTCGCGAGTACGGCGGCCTGCTCGACAACCGCTCGTTCGGTGGTGCGCAGGTTTCCCGCACCTTCTACGCGCGAGGCCAGACCGGCCAGCAGCTCCTCCTCGGCGCGTACCAAGCACTGGCGCGCCAGATCCACCTCGGCAACGTTGAACTACACAACCGGACCGAGATGCTCGACCTCGTGGTAAAGGATGGGCGTGCATGCGGTGTGGTGGCTCGTCATCTCGTCACCGGTCAGGTGAAGTCCTTCTCGGGTCACGCTGTCGTGCTCGCCACCGGCGGCTACGGCAACGTCTTCTACCTCTCGACCAACGCGATGGCGAGCAACGTCACCGCAGCGTGGCGGGCCCACAAGCGTGGCGCGTTGATGGCGAATCCCTGCTTCACCCAGATTCACCCCACGTGTATCCCGGCCAGTGACGACTTCCAATCGAAGCTCACGCTGATGAGCGAGTCGTTGCGCAACGACGGTCGCATCTGGGTGCCGACGAAGCCCGACGACACTCGCTCGCCGGACCAAATCCCCGAAGCAGACCGGGACTACTACCTCGAGCGCCGCTACCCCGCGTTCGGCAACCTCGTCCCGCGCGACGTCGCATCGCGGGCGTCGAAACGCGAGGTGGACTCTGGTCGAGGGGTCGGCCCGATCAAGAACGGTGTCTACCTCGACTTCGGTGCCGCAATCGATCGTCTCGGCCGCCACACCATCGAAGAACGCTACGGCAACCTGTTCCAGATGTACGAGCGGATCAGCGGCGACGATCCGTACCAGAAGCCGATGCGCATCTATCCCGCGGTCCATTACACCATGGGCGGACTCTGGGTTGACTACAACCTCATGAGCAACGTCGCCGGCCTCTACGTACTCGGTGAGGCGAACTTCTCCGACCACGGCGCCAACCGCCTCGGAGCGAGCGCACTCATGCAAGGTTTGGCCGACGGGTATTTCGTGCTTCCCGCGACCATCAACGACTACCTCGCGCCGCTCCTCGGATCGGCGGCGGTCGGTACCGATGACCCGGTATTCAAGGCCGCCGAGGCGAACGTTGCGGATCAGGTCAACCGATTGTTGTCGGTGAACGGCACCCACTCCGTCGACCACTTCCATCGCGAACTCGGCAAGATCATGTGGGACGACTGCGGGATGGCGCGCAGCGCAGAAAGTCTCGACAACGCGCTCACGGCGATACCGGCGTTACGCGACGAGTTCTGGTCCGATGTGCGCGTGCTCGGCGAGAACGAGAGCTTCAATCAGAGCTTGGAACGCGCCGGGCGCGTCGCCGACTTCCTTGAGTTCGGCGAGCTCCTCGTACGCGATGCACGCGACCGCGAGGAAAGTTGCGGTGGCCACTTCCGAGTGGAGCATCAGACCGAGGAAGGCGAAGCGTTGCGCGACGACGACAACTTCGCCTACACCGCGGCATGGGAGTGGAACGGGTCCGCGAGCACGCCGGAACTCCATAAGGAACCCCTCGAGTTCGAACATGTCCACCTCGCCCAGCGCAGCTACAAGTAGGGAGGCCGACCCCATGGATCTGACCCTGCGAGTGTGGCGCCAAGCTGGACCCGATGCCCCCGGCAAGTTCGAGACCTACGCGATGCCCGGCGTGAGCGAGGACATGTCGTTCCTCGAACTCTTCGATGTCCTGAACGAGCAACTCAACGCGGAAGGCCAAGAACCAATCGCCTTCGACCACGACTGCCGTGAGGGCATCTGCGGTTCGTGCGCCATGATGATCGACGGCCGCGCGCATGGGCCCGAGAAGGGCACCGCCACCTGCCAACTTCATCTGCGCAAGCTGGTGAACGGTTCGGTCATTACCGTCGAACCCTGGCGCGCCGCAGGCTTCCCGATCATCAAGGACCTCGCCGTCGACCGCAGCGCGTTCGATCGGATCGTGGAATCGGGCGGCTACATCACGGCCCCCACCGGCGCGGCGCGTGACGCGAACGAGATCCTCGTTCCCAAAGAAGCATCCGACGCGGCCATGGACGCGGCCGCGTGCATCGGCTGTGGAGCGTGTGTGGCTGCTTGTCCGAACAGCGCGGCGCAACTCTTCACTGCCGCGAAGTACTCCCACCTCTCGTTGCTTCCCCAGGGCCAACCCGAGCGCTACACCCGGGTGGTGGCGATGGTCGAGGAAATGGAAAAGTTCTTCGGCTCGTGCACCAACCACGGCGAGTGCGAGCAAGCGTGTCCGAAGGGGATCTCGATCGACTTCATCGCGTTGCTCAACCGCGACTTCGTCAAGGCGCAGTTCAAGAACCCGCGCCTCAGCGGCCAGCGCGCCTGACCAACGGGGCGGCCGCTCCCCATTGAGTGGTCATTGCTAGAGCTCGAAGAACGGCACGACCTTGCCGCCGCGCCAGTACGGCGCTCCCTTGACCCGGGGCGCGCCGCCGAACGGATGCATCCCGCCGTCGAGGTCCATCACGTAACCCTTACCCGTGGCCCAGTCCGAGACCATGATTCGCCGCGCCACATCTTGGCCCGGCCAGAAGCCGGTGATCCTGGTAGCAGGCGCGTGGATTCCGAACTCGTGCACACCACCCCACCGATCGAGTGTGTATCCGCTCGACGGATCAAATGGGTTCAGGACTACATCCACTGCCATCCCGTGCTCCACATCGTCCTCCACCTCGGGTGCCTGTTGCAGACACGGCTTGTTGTGATTCGCGGTTGAGTTGTCGACCGCGATCGTGGGCGCGCACGCGCTCACCACGAGCACTGCCGGATCGCATGACACCACCCGGCAGGCGATCCGTCCCACCGTGGCGACCTCCTGGTGACACTGCCCGTAGCGGAACGCGGTGCAACCCGCCTTGCGGTTGTTGCAGTCGCCGTTGGCACAACCGCAACCCCAAGGAGCGTTGGAACAATCGTCGGAACAAATCCGTCCACCACCACAGCGACACGTTGCGTTGCAGTCGATGTAGTACCGGGAACCGTTGCAGTACTGAGACCCGTCGGCCTTCCACCACCCCGCGGCGATGGTTCCCGGAGGACAGCTATTGGAACCGGTGATCGTGCAACAGAACTCGGTGTAGCCGTCACAACACAGCGAACCGCAATCACACGAGCTACCACTGCAGTTACAAATGGCCGCGTAGGCAGTGCCCGGCCGCAGCACGAAATCGGCGGGAGCGACGGCCAGCGCGGTTCCGATCAGTGCACTGCGTTGCAAGAAGCTGCGGCGGTTCGGATGCCGCACCAGCCAGCGAGCCGCTCGATCAGCGAGGCGCGCGCTCATCGAACGTCCATTCGCGAGCGCGGGACGCGTGCCATCGTCGGCAGGATCGTGAGTGCGGTGAACGCCGCATAGGTGCCCACCGCGGCCAGCACCAGGAACGGGACCCCGGCGAGCGGTTGGTGAGCCAGCACGGTCACGATCCCCCGGCCGTGTCCTGCGGCGATACCAACCGAAGCGACCACGGCTCCCAGATTCACCAGCAGGTGGAGCCCACTCGGCGGCGTATCCACCTTGCCAAAGCACCCACACGACCCGATCGGCAGATGCCGGAACAAGGCGATCGCGACGAAACCGGTGAAGGCGAGATACGACGCGGCTACCAAGATCGCCAGAATGGCATCACCCGTCAAGACGGCCGCGAATCCGAGCGCAGCCTCGACACCGCCCGCCCAGCGGACCGCGCGGTTGGGCACCCGGAGACCAACGCCGCGCAGCGCACCCACCGTCATCGTCGGATCGACCGCCTTCGCCAAACCAGCCGCGCCCAGGAGCAGGCAGGCGATGAAGAACAGTCCGAACCAGGCATCCACAACGGGAACCCTATTTCAAAGGAATTGCGTCGAGTTGCACGGTCGCGAGGACCCCATTGACCATCGGAATCAGGCGCGCCCGCCGCAGGTGCGAGCCCAGCACCACGTAGAGGCAGAACGCACGGCCGGATTCATGGAAGAACGCTTGGTGTGCGCTCTGGCCGGCGATGGCGCGACGCAGGGATGAGGCGTCGAAGTCACCGTCCCTCAGAACCCGAGGCAAACCCTCTGACCGAAAGAGCGCGGTCCCCGCCGCGGCGGGACCATGTTCGAACAGCACGATGAACACATCCCGGTCCCCCATGAGTTCGACCGCACCGCTCCCGAAGTCACCTCGGTCTTCCGGCAGCCCGAAGTTAGCGAGGTGCACAACGGGACGCGACTGCAACGGCGGCAGCCTCGTGGCGCTCGCGGTAAAGGCAGTTTCGGGGACGCCGTCGCGCCGAACCGAAATGCGGGCGTCCCACCCTCCCGGTGGCACCACTGCAATACCGTGCGCGCGGAGTTCAGCCATCAACTGCCGCCCGCGATTGCGAGCGCAGCCACCAGCGCCGCGGCCACCGAGGCGCCCTCCACCAATGCCGTCACGACTCGGAACCTACCGGCCGCTGCGTGAATCGCCAGGACCCGGTGCCGCAAGGCCAACGGAGTCTGAATTGCGTATCCCGCCGCCACCGGGAGCGAGCGAGCCAACCCGAAGGCGGCGCCGATGGCCGCGCCGCTCGCTGGGTCTGCCGACAGGCCGGCACCCAACCACGTGAGATACACCGCGACGGTCGTCACGATCGTGACGACACCGAGGCCGAGTTGGAAACCGAACCCGGCGCCGTAGACCCACCCCCGGTAGGCCGTAAGCCAGTCTTCGTTGACTTGTCGGTGCCAACTCGGCACCCGGCGGCCCGCGGCCTCGATGCCGGCAGCAACCAGCGACAGCACTGCGAACCCAATGAGACGGGCGATCCCGGCTCCGTCGGCGAAGACGAGACTCCCCAACTTGCCCACGAGAAACCCGAGGCTCGCCGCGCCGAGAACCGAACCGACCACGTAGGCAGTGACCGTGACTGCGTATCGCTGACCTCGTGCCCGCTCCCCGAGCGGGTGGATGCTCGCGAGCATCGACTCACCTCAGGGCGACCAGGTGGACCGCAACCCGGCGATGACCGCGATCGCGAGGGACGCCGCGGTGATCACCAACGTCGGGACGGTACCGATCACCAACCCCTTGTCACGAGCGTTCGGATTCGGCCTCGTCGGGACCGCCGGTGGCCGGATAGAGCCGAGCATCACCGGGTGCGATCCCCGCCGCAGTCAGAGCATCATCGGCGCGAGCTTCGCGTTCGCGATCCACGAGGTGCCGGCGCGCGGCACGGCGCTTGCGCCCCGCGGCCCGGCGACGGCTCGCTACGAGCGCTCCTTCATCCACCGACTCGGTCACCATCTCGCGGACGCGGTCCCAGTTCGTGGCCGTGCCTTCGCCCACCACCGAGCCTCCGATACCGTCCACGAAGACGAAGTAGGGAGATCCCTCTACCTCGTAGGCCTCCCACGCGGCGGTCGACATCACCACGAGTGCGTCGCTCGGGGCCAATCGGAGCAGGGCACTCACGCTCTCGTCCTCCGGGCCCATCGTCACCACCACGAGCCGAGCGTCACCCGGGACGTCGAGTTTCGGATCCGCGAACGCTTCCCAGAACTCACGACACGTGAGGCAACCACTCGACAAGAACGCGAGCAGTGTGGGCGTCGGCGCGCCGAGAATGCCGACGGCAATCGCATCGCCGGCGAGGGTGACCCCGGCGAGGTCGCTCGCTTCAGGGCTAGGACCGGTGGTGGGCCGGCTCGGCGCCAACCCCGAACGGTTGGGCAGCCCGCGATCCGTCTCCGCGTCGCGACCGAGACCCGCGTCATGCAGCGTCACCAAGATCTCGGCGTGGCTTCGGAGGAGTCCGGCCACCAGCACCACAAGGAGCGCGACCACCACCGCCAAGATCACCACCAACGCTGTCATCACGGGCGAGAGTAGACGAGCACCCCTTCCAGGGCCTGGTGGAGGTCAGCGAGAAGATCGTCAACGGATTCGAGCCCAACCGAGAGTCGGAGCAACGCGGGGTCGACCTCGAGCGGTGATCCGGCCGCAGACGCGTGCGTCATCCGACCCGGGTGTTCGATCAGAGACTCCACGGCACCGAGCGACTCGGCGAGCGTGAACAACCGCGTGGACGCCGCAATCTCGAGCGCGGCGGCCTCGCCCCCCGCGGCGATGAAGCTCACCATTCCACCGAACCCGCGCATCTGACGCTGCGCCACCTCGTGGCCGTGATGCGACGCGAGGCCCGGATACAAGGTTTGGGCCACCGCCGAGTGGTCGTTGAGCATCATCGCGATCGCGGCCGCATTCTCGCAGTGGCGATCCATGCGCACCGCGAGGGTCTTGATGCCCCGCAGCACGAGGTAGCAATCGAACGGGCCCGGCACCGCACCGGTTGCGTTCTGCAAGAAGGCGAGGCGTTCACCGAGCTCGGGATCGCTCACCGCCGCGAATCCGCCGATCGTGTCGGAGTGACCACCAAGGTATTTCGTCGTGGAATGCACCACCACGTCGGCGCCGAGTGCCAGCGGCAGCTGGAGATACGGAGTGGCGAAGGTGTTGTCGACGACGACCAGCACCCCATGCGCGTGGGCGACCGCGCAGACCGCGGCGATGTCGACGATTCCCAGCGCGGGATTCGTGGGGGCTTCGATCCAGACCACTCGCGTGGACGGGGTGAACGCCGCGGCCAGCAGATCCGGTTGGGTGAGATCCGCGGCGGACCACGTGACCCCCGCGTCGGCGTACACGCGGGAGACGAGGCGAAAGGTGCCCCCATAGGCGTCGAGGGGAAGCACCACGTGATCGCCGGGGCCCACGAGTGCCCGCAACACAGCATCTTCGGCGGCCATCCCACTCGCGAATGCCAGACCCCGAGACGCCCCCTCCAGGGACGCGAGGCACTCCTCCAACGCGCAACGCGTGGGGTTCCCGGTCCGCCCGTATTCAAAGCCTGCGTGCTGACCTACCGCGTCCTGAGCGAACGTGGTCGCGAGACTGATCGGGGTCACGACGGCGCCGGTGGTGGGATCAGCCGGCTGCCCCGCGTGAATCGCGCGGGTCTCGAATCCGGCCACGCTTCCTTCGTCGCTCGCCATCACGCCACACCCTTTGCCGCGAGATATCCGAGCACATCGCTGCGGCTGAGCAGACCCACAGGATGTCCACCGTCGAGTACCAACAACGTGGACGAACGGTCGAGTTGTTCCACCACTTTGCCCACCGGTTCACCAATCCCGATCATCGGCATCGCGGGGCGCATGATGTCGCGCACCGGCCGGTCGAGGGCCGCGGCGTCGCGGAAGGTGAGGTCCATCAGCGACAGCTCGTCGAGCATGCCGCTCACCTCTTTGGCCGCGAGGGGAGCCTCTTTGCTCACCGATACCACCACCTGTGACACGCCGAGGTCGTGCATCAAGGCCCACGCGTTGCGTGCCGGTTCGTCGGGAGTCACCAACACGAGGTCGGGCATTCCGCCGGTCTTGGCCGCGAGCACATCACCCGCGCAATCACCGGCGCAGCGAATGAAGCCGAAGTCCATCATCCAATCGTCGTTGTAGATCTTCGACAGGTAGCCACGGCCCGAATCCGGGAGGAGCACGACGACCAGCGCATTGGCATCAAGCTCCGCGCCGACGGTGAGCGCGGCGTGTACGGCAGTACCGCATGATCCACCAATCAGCAAGCCTTCCTCAGTTGTGACGCGACGCGCAGTCGCGAACGAGTCGGCGTCACTGACCATCACCGTCCGATCTACCAGGGACGGATCGAAGGTCGTGGGCCAGAAGTCTTCGCCCACACCTTCGACGAGATACGGCCGACCGGTACCGCCCGAGTAGACCGAACCCTCCGGGTCGGCGCCGATGATCTGGACCGCCGGGTTCATGCGCTTGAGGTAACGGGCGATCCCGGTGATGGTGCCGCCGGTCCCGACGCCCGCCACGAAGTGGGTGATGCGGCCGGCGGTTTGCTCCCAGATCTCCGGTCCGGTCGAGCGCTCGTGCTCCGCGGGATTGTTCGGGTTCGAGTACTGATCCGGCCGGAATGCGTTCGGGGTCTCTCGGGTGAGGCGGTCGGCAACGGAGTAATAGGAGCCGGGATCGTCGGGCGGTACCGCGGTGGGACACACCACCACCTCGGCACCGTAGGCGCGCAAGAGCGAGACCTTCTCGGTGCTCATCTTGTCGGACATCACGAAGATGCACTGATACCCGCGCTGCGCGGCCACGATCGCGAGTCCCACGCCGGTGTTGCCGGACGTCGGTTCCACAATCGTGCCGCCGGGCTTGAGGAGTCCGTCACGTTCCGCGGCATCGATCATCGCGACGGCCGGACGATCCTTCACGCTCCCGCCGGGGTTGAACATCTCAACCTTGGCCACGAGGTCACACTCGAGATCCCGTCCAATTCGGCCGAGCCGGACCATCGGCGTGTTGCCCACCAGATCCAGGAGTGAATCGGCGATCTCTGGCTGTTCCGTGTTCCTCATGACGATGACCGTATCGCTCGGGAACCGTTGGCCGACTCACAACGTCGGAGTCCCTATGCGAACGATTCGAGTCGGCGCTGCATTCCTCGACGGTTACGAGCCGTACACCGAGACGCGCACAGTCCTACAGTGCGCGCATGGCCGTCGGACAACTGCGCACCATCGTGGTCGACTGTGTCGACCCGGCACCACTCGCCGCGTTCTGGACCGAACTCCTCGGCGTTGACATTCACTTCGCCGACCACGATTGGATCTCACTGGAACCGTTGGCGCCCGGGTGTCCGCGCGTGGCCTTCCAACGGGTCCCTGAAGCCAAGTTGACCAAGAATCGGCTCCACATCGACCTATGGGTCGGGGACATTCCGACGGCAACCATTGCGGCCGAGGCGTTCGGTGCCACCCGGGTCGGTCCGCTCGTCGAGGATTCCGCCGAGCCGTTCCAGATCCTGCTCGACCCCGCCGGCAACGAGTTCTGCCTCGTGCACCTGCCCGGGTCGGTGGGGCCCTGATGGACGAGCACAACTTCTCGGTCGATCTCAACGCTCCGGTCGCGGAAGTCTGGGACTTGTTCTGGTACCGGGCGCCCGACCGTCCCCAGGGCAAACTCGGCCAGATCCACATCCTGCATCCGGGGAACGAGATCGGCGAAGGGCTCGTCCGTCACTGCACCTTCCCGGTACCGAAGATTCTCGGCTCGGGCGGTGTCGGCAAATCGTGGGAGTGGCTCACGCAAGTGAAGCTCCACGAGTCGTGGCGCTACGACGCAGTCGGCAAGCCGTTGTGGTCACGCGCCGAGGGATTCACGCGCCTCGAGGACCTGGGCGAAGGTCGGACCCGCGTGCATTTCACCGAGCGCTACGAGTGCTTCAATCCTTGGATGCGCCGGGTCGGGCTGGAGCGGTGGGTGCACTCCCGCATCTCCCGCGACAACAACACGATCCTCGCCGCGCTCGAGGGCGGCCTGAAGTGGCACCGCAAACGCCGAGCCCGCGAAGCCGCCAGCTAAGCGACAGTGTTCGTGAAGCGGGCTACGCGAAACCGTCGCGAAGTGTGGAGTAGGCCGTGACGACTTCCAACGCCGCGTCCGATGAGATTGATGGAGCCACCTCGGTGCCGTGCCCGAGGTTCCACGCGGACTGCACTTCGGAAATGGGTGACCCGGTGGCGCGGGCAGCTGCTTGAACGCCGGCACCGAGCGCAACCAGTTCGTGATCACCCACGACGGTCACCGCGCGCTGAGCAAGGTCGGCGAGAATCTGCACGTAGGCCGCGCTGCGGGCACCCCCACCAATCAGATAGCAACGACCGCCGACGGGGACGTCGACGGCTCGCAGCGCGTCAAGTCCATCGAGTAGTCCGCACACCACACCCTCGAAGGCGGCGCGCGCAACCTCCTCGCGAGAAGCCGCCGCGGTCAGACCGGCGATCACGCCCCGCGCTTCCGGTCGGTTGGGGGTGCGCTCACCGTCGAAGTACGGCAATACCGTGGCTCCGCGTGCGCCCGCCGGCGCGGCGAGCGCCAAGGCGTCGAGCCCGGCGTGGTCGACCGCGAGCAGCCGGGCGATCGCGTCGGTGACCTTGGTCGCGTTCAAGGTGCAGACGAGCGGAAGGAACTGGCCGGTCGCGTCGGCGAACCCCGCGACCGCGCCGGAGCCGTCGTTCGTCGGCGCGTCGCGCTGAGCGAACACGGTCCCGGAAGTCCCGAGCGAGATCACGACGTCGCCCGGTCGCAGTCCGAGACCGAGCGCGGCAGCCATGTTGTCGCCAGTACCGAGGGCCGCCGCCGCGTCCGCCACCGGCGGGAGCAGCGCGCGCCAATCGGCATCGCGGTCGACAATCTCCAGAAGATCGAACCGATACTCCCCGGTCGCCGGCGACCAGTACCCCGTGCCCGATGCGTCGCCACGATCGGTTTGGTATTCACCCGTCAGCTGCCAGACCAACCAGTCGTGCGGCAGCATCACGCGCTCGATCCGGCCGAAGACTTCCGGCTCACGGCGATGCAGCCACGAGAGCTTGGTGATAGTGAACGCGGCAACCGGCACGGAACCACACGCATCCGCCCAGGCGTCGGCGCCACCATCGAGCTGCTGACACAACCATCCGGCGTCGGGTGCCGACTCGGTGTCGTTCCAGAGTTTGGCGGGACGCAACGGCGCGCCCGCGGCGTCGGTCACGACCATCCCGTGTTGTTGCGCCGCGATCGACACCGCGTCGCAGTCGTCGAAGCCACCGGCCTCTGCACGCGCGACCGTCAGCGCGTTCCACCAATCTTGCGGGTCTTGCTCGGATCGCGGCGGCTCGGTCGCCGGATGCTGCGCCCGGCCCGACCGCACGATCGCACCGGTGTCAGCATCGCGAATCTCAATCTTGGTGGACTGCGTCGATGCATCGATTCCCGCGACGAGCACCCTCAGCCTCGCCGTTTCCGGAGTCCGAAGTACAGAAAGTTCGGCAGGAGTCGGTGGCGGGCCAGCCCGGGACGCGCGGCCACATGCTCCTCCGACAGCCGAGGCTCTCGGATTGCCTCGATCATCAATCCGGCATGCTCGAAGGCGCGTGAGTACTGCTCGACGGGACGGTGCGCGGAGTGAAAGGTAAACGGCACACCGTCACGTTCCATGGCGAACTCGTTGCGCATCACGTCGAGATACCGCCCGACATACAGCAAGGGCTCCGCTGGATCGAAGAACCCGCTCGACACCATCGGGTGCACGATCGCCGCGCACACGACACCGTCGGGCACCAACACTCGAGCGAGCTCTGCGACCACGCCGACCAGGTCGTCGACGTCCTGGAGCACCATGAAGCACACCACCAGATCGGCAGCTCCGGTCGCGATCGGGATGGCCGCACCGTTCGCCTGGACGATCGCGATCTCTGGCTCCACCTGACGCGCCGCTCGGGCGAGAGCGCCCGACGGCTCAACGCACACGACCCGATGCCCGAGATCGCGCAGCACCCGAGCCAACCGACCCTCGCCGGCGCCGACGTCAAGCGTGAGCCGACCCGGTGCAGGAATCAACTCGAGAAACCGCGGCAGGTTGTAGAGGTGGTAGTAGTCGTCGTGGTTGGGCGTACGCGCCCACCGAATCCACGCCTCCGCCTGCTCGTCCCACGCGTCGGTGAGCGACGACCCTCTGTGGTCGAACTCGGTCATGAGCTACCGGACGCCGAGGAGCAACTCGGTGACGAGTTGATCCAACCGTTCGTGGCCGTAGCCATAGGCCGCGAGCTGCTCGACGTCGAACGTCTCGGCGCGCAGTGTGGCGAAACGAGTCTCCGCTGGTTCCGGCAATGTGGGCAGCCCGAGTTGATCGACCTGGGCCGTGGCCAGCGCCTCCTGGATTTCGGCGTCCTCAGCGAACTGTTCCGCCTTCTCCTTCAAGATCAGGTACGTGCGCATACAACCCCGAGCGAAGTCCCAGACGCCGGCTTCGTCCTCGGTGCGATAGGCGTGCGCATCGAAGTGGCGCATCCCTTGCCATTCCGCTTCTTCGAGCAGCTTCACCAGATAGAAGGCGTCCTTGATCCCCTCGGAGCCAAAGCGAAAGTCCTGGTCGTACTTTCCGGGTGCCTGACCGTTGAGATCGATGTGGAAGAGCTTGTCGGCCCACAACGCTTGGGCGACCGCGTGATGGAATGACAAGCCGCTCATCGTCTCGTGGGCGAACTCGGGGTTCACCCCCACCATCTCCGGGTACTCGAGTTCGCGAATGAACGCGAGCGCGTGGCCCACGGTAGGGAGCAAGAGGTTGCCGCGCGGTTCATTCGGCTTCGGCTCGATCGCGATTTCCATCGCGTAGCCGCGCTCGGTGATGTACGCGCAACACGCGTTGACTGCTTCGGCGTAGCAATCCAGCGCCGCGGGGACGTCCTTCGCCGCGTCGCATTCCATCCCTTCGCGACCACCCCACATCACGAAGACCGCGGCCCCGAGCTCGGCCCCGAGATCAATCGCGTCGATGGTCTTGCGCAACGCGAACCGTCGGACCTTCGGGTTGTTCGCCGTAAACGCGCCGTCCTTGAAGATCGGCTGCGAAAAGAGGTTGGTGGTGGCCATGGGGACGCGCAGCCCGTGTTCCTCGAGCGCGCGCTGGAATCCGGTGACGATTTGGTCGCGCTCGGCCACCGTTGAGCCGGGTGGAACGAGATCGTCGTCATGGAGGTTCACGCCGTACGCGCCGAGTTCGGCGAGATGGCGCACGATGCTCACGGGATCGAGGGCCGGGCGAGTCTCATGGCCGAACGGATCACGGCCACGATTCCCCACCGTCCAGAGTCCGAAGGTGAACAAGTCACGAGGCGTCGGCGTGTACGAAGGCATTGCGCTCTCCCGATCAGGCGGAGTCGGACCGACCCGGCACGGCTCCGAGCGTAGATCCCCCGATTTGTGGGAATCCGGTACTCACCTGGGCTCGAGACACGGAGCAGAACCCGCGAGGTCGCTACACCAGCATCGGTTCCGGGCGCATGGTTGTGCCGAGTTCGATATCAGCACCGTGCGGTTCGAATTCTTCGGCCCAAGGATGGCGGGACAGCTCGCGGCCATCGGGCCGGAACACTCGCACGATCTGATCCTCCATCACCACCTGCGACACCTCACCGTCGCACAGCAGCCGTTCGACCTCCCGAGCCCGCAGCGGGCCGGTGAACATCCCATCCATCCGCCCCACCACCCCGTTGAGCAACGTGGCCCAATCGACCACGCAAGGTGATATTCGCTTTTGCACGAAACGCGGCAACGCCGCGCGCCAAGGCCACCTCGCAGACGCGCACCAACGCATCCGCACGGCGTTGTGCTCCGGTGCGACCATCACCGTCGGCCGGGGGATCCATGAACGCGTCGAGCGCGGTCTTCACGATTTCCGCCGCTGACCCCCACAACTCGCCGCGCACCGCGCACCGCGCACCGCGCATCCAGCAACGGCGGCAGCGTCAAACCATCACCGTCCTCCGGCGCGGTCCCGTCCCCGCGCGCATAGTTACGGAACTGCGCCGCAGCTTGGCGCAACGCCCAATGTTTCCCTTCCCGACCTAGCTTCACCAGCTCGGGCTCGCACCCCTTGAATTGATCGTCGGGGCCGTCGACGCATGCGCCGGCGATTGCTTCCATCGCTCCCGTGTTGATCTCAGCGGCGCGCCACGCGGCCCCGGCCTCGGCCTCGGCCAACAGTTCCGCGGCTTCACCCACCCGCAATACGTGATTCATCGTGCTTCGTCGCATGCCGGTCTTCCATCCCAGCCACGCCGCAATCGACCCATGCCCATCGGCCAACCCGATCCCTCGGCCCTGCGCCGCGACCGACCACGCTGCAAACACACCATCCAGGCGATCCATCGAACGGCGGAGGCTCACCAAGTCGGCGGCGATCGCCGCGTCGGCAAGTTCGGTGAGATCGACCGATGCCACCGACCGCACCGCAGCCCGCAGGACGCGAAACCGGATCGGCTGCGATCTCAGTGTTACCTCCAGCCTCTATGCGCGCATCCCTTCGAACCACGTTGACATCGATCGTCGTGCGGCTCCAGAAGGAACAAGGCCATGCGTCCCGACCACGAATGCAGTCCGAACCGGGTCTGAGTGCTGCACACGAACACCCGTTCCTTTGCAGCCGGAAAACCTATATTTACAAAGAACTTTCCACAGCATCTGGTCTCCGGAGAACGCCGCGCCCTGACAGACTCCGGTGATGTCACGATCGATCCCGGAACGCACGCGCACCTACCAGAACCATCATCTCGACAGCACTCGGTGGAACGGGTTCGTCCCGCGTGACGACGACATCATCATCACCACCGCGTACAAGGCCGGAACCACATGGACGCAGCGAATCGTGGCCGCGCTCGTCCTGGGGCCGCCGCCGCTGTACGCCGATCTGAACCAGATCTCACCGTGGATTGACGCGCGCTTCATGGGGCCGATCGAGATGACCTTGACCAACGTCGAAGCTCAGGCTCACCGCCGCTTCGTCAAGAGCCACCTGGCGGCCGATGGGTTGCCCTATTACCCACAGACCAAGTACATCGTGGTGGGACGCGACACGCGCGACGTCTTCATGTCTCTGTTCAACCACTACGCCGCGCAAACGGACCTGATGATGGAGTTGCTGAACGACTCCGAGCGGGTCGGGCCGGAGTTCCCTCGATGTCCGCCAACTCCCGAGGAGCTCTGGCCTCGCTGGATCGGCGAAGGTTGGTTCGACTGGGAGCCCGATGGCTGGCCGTACTGGTCACACCACCATCACCTGTCCACGTGGTGGGAATCGCGCGAACTCGACAACGTGTTGTTCGTTCACTTCGGCGACTTGTTGGCCGACCCCGAAACGGAGATCCGGCGCATCGCGGAGTACCTCGACATCGAGATCGACGACGGCGCGATGCCGACCATCCTGGACACGGTTGGACTCGACGCGATGCGCGAAGAAGCCCGCGGCACCGACGATCCGATGGCCATGGGCTTCGTGGGCGGCGCAGCGCGGTTCTTCTACAAGGGTGAGAACGGCCGCTGGCGCGACGTGCTCACCGACGACGACCTCGCGATGTATGACGCCGCCGCGGCAACGCTCGACCCGGAGCTCCGCCAGTGGCTCGAAGGCGGTCGCGCCGCGATCGGCCTCAATCGAGGGGGTGAGACACTGCCGAGCCATCGGGTTACGTGACCTTGGCGATGCCGATCATCAGGCCTGTGAGCGCGAGCTGGGTCGAGAACAACCACAGCATGAGCCGGTGTATCTCTGCGAGGCGCTCATTGACCACAACGAGGTCCTGCTTCACCGACGCAACGTCCTGCTTCACCGACGCAAGGTCCTGCTTCACCGACGCAACTTCGTCTTTGACCGACGCAACCGCCTGTTTCAGAGACCCAACATCGTGCTCGATCGAACCGATCTCGAGGCGCGTCACCGCTTCGAGCGCGGCGATGTCCTGTTTGGTAGCAACGTCGGCCCAGCCCACGGGAGGCAAGTGCGCCATCAGTGCATCGGCCACAGGGGAACCCAACTTCTCTTCAAGACCCGAGTACATCTCGTGTCGCGTCCGTTCATCAATCGCCATCGTAGATCTCCGGTTCGGGGTATTCGGCCGGGGAAGCGGCGAGGAAGTTCATCACCAGCATTGCACGGAGGTGGGACACTCCGTCTGAGCCAGAGTCAATCGAGCCCGAGGCGGGCGAGCTGGTCGACCGGCGCGGAGACGTCGTGAAGCGCATCACGCAAGCGGGCGCGCAGGTCAGTCTCCACCTCGGTCCCCGCGAGATCGCGAGACTCGGATGGGTCGTCGCCCACTGCGAACCCGTGGCTGCCGCTGAACGGCCCGTAGGCCCAGAAGGGCAGTGGATCGCCGGCTCCGAAGGGTTGGCGAATCACCGGCACGCTCGAACCCGGCATGCGATCGAGCACCGCTCGGCCGTCGGGCTTAGGCATCTGGAGATCGGGATACGACACCACGGGCATGGTCGACCAGCGGTTCGACCACATCGACAGTGGAGCGTTGTCGCCCACTGGCGCGGCGGCGTACTTCCAACCGTCGTCGGTCACGAGCTGTACCTCTCGGCCCCACACACCACCGAGCGCGTGGTCACGCACCGATGCAGTGGTGTCGTCGAGCACGGGAACCAGAGAAACGCCATGCGTTTGGTGTTCCACCAAAACTCCGAAGAGATCGGCAAGGGTCGCGTGCAGATCCACGGTGGTGGTGAGCGCATCGCGGGATCCGGGCGCAACGCCGGGCCACGCGATCATGAGCGGGATATGACCGAGCGGTTCATAGGCCGGCACCGCGGGCTTGCCCCAGATGTCGCGTTCGCCGAGGTAGTGGCCGTGATCGGTACAGACCACCACCGCGGTGTCGTTCCATCGATCGGTGGAATCAAGGGCATCGAGGACCGACCCGAACCACGCGTCGATCATCGTGAGGTTGGCGCCGTACTGCGCACGGATCTGTCGGCCTTCGCGTTCGGTGATCACGCCATTCGCGATCGCACCGTCGGTGTAGGGCGGCCAGATGAGATGCGGTCCGTCCCAATCCGTGTCGTACATCGATGCGTAGGGCTCCGGCGTGTCGAACGGCTCGTGCGGATCGAACTCGTCCACCAACAGGAAGAACGGCGTATCGGCCGGCGCTTCGTCGGTCAACCATCGAGCCGCCGCCCGCATCGTGCGAGGGCCAGGGAAGTCCTCCGCATTCGCGAACCAACCCCGTGACCGGTCATAGGGCATCTCGCCCCGGCCAAAGCTGGGCACTCCGAGCCACGACGGATCCGAACGGGTACGCCACGGATCCGATTCGTGGCCGCGTTGGTAATCCCACGCGCCGAAATCGACGTGGTAGTTCTCGCCGCCGGTTTCGAACAGATGCGGATGGTCCGAGACGAGTTTGGTGACCACACCGGCGCGCCGCAACGGCACCGTGATCGGTTCCTCCCAAAGTTCTACCGAGCCCCACGGCTTCCACAGGAAATCGAGCGCACCACACAGCAGGTCATGGCGCGCCGGCATACACGGCAACGAGCCGGTGTAATGGCGATCGAACCGTACCGAGCGACCCGCGAACCGGTCGAGGTTCGGCGTGGCGAACTCGCCACCGCCGTAGGCACTGAGCATGTGACGGTTCAGGCTGTCGAGCAGGATCACCACGGCATTGCGAGGCCCAGGCATGGCCGCATCCTCTCACCCATCTTGTGGGTACGTGCTACCTACGGTCAGGCTGTGGGAATGACGCCTGAGATCGACGCCCTTCTCGCCCGCGCTCACCAAGAGATCGACGCCGGTCTGCTCCCCAGCTGCCAACTCGCGATCGCCCGCAACGGCGAGCTCGAGCTCTTCGAGGCATTCGGGGAGGCCACCACCGACACGCGTTACATCGTGTACTCCGCAACCAAGGCGTTCGTCGCGTCGCTCTTCTGGATCTTGATCGGCGAAGGTCTCATCGATGTCTCGAAGCGAGTCGTCGACTACATCCCCGAGTTCGCACCGAACGGCAAGGACGTGATCACCGTGGAACAGGTGATGCTCCATACGTCCGGCTTTCCTCACGCGCCGCTCGGCGCGCCGGCCGTGTTCACCCGCGAAGGCCGGGTCGCGCGTATGGCCGAGTGGAAGCTCAACTGGGAACCCGATTCCACTTACGAGTACCACCCCGAGTCCGCACACTGGGTGTTGGTGGAGATCATCGACCGGGTCACGGGCGGCGACTATCGCGACCTGTTGGAGGAACGGGTCACGCGACCCGTCGGCATCAAGGACCGCGTCCTCGGAACATCCGCGGCGATTGCACCGGTCGTGGCCGTGGGTGAGGAAGCCACACCCGACGAACTCGAAGCCGCGCTCGGAGTTCGCCAGCTGCCAGTTTCGACGGTGACACCTGAGGGCCTGATCACCCTCAGCCAGGACGATCACCGCCCGGTGGGCCATCCGGGTGGCGGTGGCATCATGACTGCGGCCGATGTGGTCACCTTCTACCAGGCCCTCCTGCACAACCAGGAGGGCATCTGGAATCCCGACATCCTCGCGAACGCCACGGGACACGTCCGCAACACCAAGCCGGATCGCTGGACGCAGGTGCCCGCGAACCGCGGCCTCGGCGTGGTGATCGCGGGTGACGACGGCAAGGCCAACCTGCGCGGCTTCGGCCACACGCAGTCGCCGCGAACCTTCGGCCACAATGGTGCGGGCGGTCAGATCGCATGGGCCGATCCTGAGTCGGGCATCTCGTTCGCCTACCTCACCAACGGCCTCGACGCCCACATCCTGCGCCAAGGACGCCGTGGCATCGGACTCTCCAGCCGCGCCGCCATCTGCTGATCCTCATCCTGAGCGAACCAGGAAGCCGCCCACAAGACGGGACGTCAGCGGCGTTTCGGTAGGTGGCGCCGGACCCGTACCAACATCCTCACCATCTCCTCCGCCAACTCCGGCGGCGACGAGCGTGGGTTGTTGTAAACGACGTATTCCTTCGCGACGAGCGTGGCGAGATAGTCGAGCAATCCCGCTTCGTCGTCCTTGACGAACAGGTAATCCGGATGCCGGTCGCTATACAGCACCCGTCCGGCCTCCACATCGAAACGCGACCGATCAGGGCCTGGGTTTGGATCAACTTCGATGCTCGGCAATCCGCGCGATCGTGTTCGATCCGGCCTCGCTTCTGGATCTGACCTCGGCTCGATCGGATTGTCTGACTGCGTTGGATCCGGTGCGAGATCCGACATCGTTGGCGGCTCACGGTCGGCCCGGTCATCGTGGTTCGGTTCCGCACCGCCGCCTGGAGTTCCTGGGTCGAGCAGCCCTCCGACCCCCGGAACGGAGCCGACCGGCGTGTGCATCGGGTTCTCCAGGTCAGCCAGCTCTTTGAGCACGCGGCCGAAGATCTTGCGCACAGTGTCCGAGAGTCGGTCGGCAGTCTGGGCGTCGACCTCGCGCGCCACACGCTCGATCGTTCGGGCCACGATCGGCTCGATTGCAGCCAATGCGTCGAGAAAGACCGGGAACGCATCTCGGTCGCGCAGGATCGCACGGCGGCCCGCCGATTGCTGGAGCGACTCGAAGACCACTTGACCGGAAAGCTGATCGCTCGACCATGGAGGTCGATCGAGCTCCTCCACATCACAGAGGTCGTCGACAATGGTTGTTCCCGCACGACCGACGACCGAGACTCGTCGGTGTTTGTCCACGTCGGGCGCCACGTAAATCGAAAACTCGATGTTGCCCCACAGCGTGGGACGGGAGGGGAGCGCCAGCTTGACACCGTCGGGCGCTTCGGGTGTCACGATCTCGCTCCGCCGACCCTCGACCACCTCGATGGAATAGTCGCCGCGCGCGAGCGCCGCCCCGCGCCGACGGCGCAGGTAATCGATCACCTTGCGCTGCGTCAGGACCCTCAAGACATCTGGATCCAGGTCCGAGAGATAGACCGTGGTGCCCGGCACCTGGCGAGCACGCCGCCGCTCGTTCATCTCGAGGGCGGCAACTGCCTTCCCGCGCTCCAGCCGCAAGGCGAACGTGGTCACGCTGCCTTCCGGACAGCTCACGATGTCGCATCGACCACCGAGTTGTTGGAACGCAAGAATCCCGATCGCCTTCTCGCCCAGCGTCCGGCCGTCACCAACCTTCGATGATTCAAAGAGGTTGCGGGCGATCTCTCGCAGCCGATCCGAGTCCATCCCTCGTCCGAGATCATCGATCGCGATGATCGGATACTTCCCTTTGCGGCGCAACACGATCCGTATCCGCTGACCCCGTTGGCCGGTCTCGGTGTATTCGTCGGCGGCGTTGGAGACAAACTCGTTGAGGGCATCCTTCGGATCCTGGTACGCCTGACCGGTGACCAGCACCGCCTTGGCCAGATTGCCAATACGCAATCGCACTTTCTCGGCCGCCACGACGGCGGACGTTACGCGCCCGCGCGAGGCTCAGGCGAGGCGTCGGCGACGCCCCATCCCAATCTTCGAGTCCGCGCCGTACAGTGCCGCTTGCACCGGACTCTGCTCGAGTCCGGAAACCACCGCGGAATGAGGGATCGACATGCGCCGTCACATCATCCTGGTCATGCTCACGCTTGCGGCGTGCGCGACGGTCGTTGCGCCGAGCGTGGCCGCCGCCTCCTCTACCCGTGCGGCGGCGCGTCGGCATGCCGCCACCGACGCCAGCTACGCAGTGGGCCGCGTGTCGATGACGTTCGTCGACAAATCGCGCCCGACCGACGCGAATAACTCATACCCCGGCGCGCCCGATCGAACACTCCCCGTCCTGGTGCTGTACCCCGCCCGCGGCACGCCGGGTGGAGCGGTCACCGACAACGCAGTACCGAACCGCCGCCATGGCCCGTATCCCCTCTTCGAGTTCTCGCACGGTTTCACCGCGAACGGTCCGGTATACGAGCAGGCGCTCCTCGCACAAATTGCATCACACGGTTACGTCGTTGCCGCACCGACCTTCCCACTCTCTTCCGGCGGTGCACCCGGTGGACCCCGGATCACCGATTACTCCAACCAGCCTGCCGACGTCAGTTTCGTCATCACTCAGATGCTGCGCGCCAGTCATGGTCGCGGACGACTGCACCGCCTGATCGACCAGCATGAGATCGGCGTCGGTGGCCATTCGCTCGGCGCGATCACGACCATCGGCTTGACCGCAAACAGCTGTTGCCTCGATCACCGCATCGACGCCGCAATCCCCGTCTCCGGTGTTGAGCTTCCCTTCGGTACCGGAACCTGGACGTACCCGAAGCTGCCCCGCCTTTTCATCCACGGCGACGAGGACCGCACCGTTCCCGTTGCCGGGAGCACCAACGCGTTTGCGCATACCGGCGCGCCAAAGTTCCTCCTGACCTTGCTCAATGCTCCGCACACACCGTTCATCGGCACGTGGAAGACACCCATCATCGATACGGTGGTGGCGTTTCTCGACCGGTATCTCAAACACGATCACCGGGCGATTCGTCGTATGGACTCGGCCGGAAATGTCCCTGGTGTCGCCACCCTCCAGGCCGTACGCCACTGAAGAACCAGGCGCATCGGCGAACGTTTCGCGTCGCATATCCGTCGCCCCGGCGACGAGATCGCGACACGGAAGGGGCCGAGGCATCGCGCCACTCCCTGACATCAACGTCAGGGATGCGCGAGGCTGCGCGCCTGGAGGTATGCGATGGGCGCGTTAGACGGAGTGAAGATCCTTGACTTGTCGTGGGGCATTGCCGGGCCGCTCGGGGTCCTGTTGCTCGCCGAGCAGGGTGCAGACGTCATCAAGGTGGAGCCGCCGGGCGGCGACCCCTTCCGCGCCTACAGCGGTTACGCGGTCTGGAACCGCTCCCGCCGATCGGTCACGATCGATCTCAAGTCGGCCGCCGGCCTCGAAGCATTCGGTCGACTCGTCGACGATGCCGACGTACTCGTCGAGACGTTCCGACCCGGCGTCACCGACCGGCTCGGCATCGGCTACGACACGATGCATAAACGCAATCCACGTCTTGTATACCAGTCGTGCCCGGGCTATCCGGAAGGGCACCGGCTGGCGCAGCGACCCGGCTACGACGCGCTGATTCAAGCCAGTAGTGGCCAGCAATGGGAGCAACCCGGTTGGCGGATGGGACCGATCTTCTTGCACATGCCGATGCCCAGTATGGGTGCTGCGTTCCTCATTCCGAGCGGCATCCTCAGCGCGCTGATTGCCCGGGAAACCAACGGTCGAGGCCAACACGTACGCACGTCGCTTTTCCAGGGTGCGCTCCTCTACACCACCCAGATCTGGCAACACGTGGAGCACGCCCCCGCCGCATTTCACGACCTGATGGGCAAGAGCTATCCGCCGGGCGTGCACCAACAGATGCTCTTCGAGTGTGCGGACGAAGAATGGGTGCATACGTCGGTGATGAGTGGCCTCACACCGACCGAGAGTCAAGACCATCTCCTCGGACTCGACGACGCCCCTGACCCCTACGAGTTCATGGCCTTGCCCCCCGAGAAACGCCAAGCCTTCACCGACCGTCGCCGTGAGGGGTACAAGACCCATGACCGCGCGGAGCTGGTCGCAAACTTCCAGGCCCACAACCATGCCATCGAAGCGGTGATCACCATGGAGGAAGCACTCGGGTCAACCGGCGCACCCCATCCTCAGCTCGTGGCCAATGGCATGGTCGCCACTGTGGAGGACCCGGAGCTCGGAACGACCACCCAGATCGGCGTACCCATTAATCTCCACACAACTCCCGGCGCGATTCAGGGGCCCCAGCCGCTGCCCGGCGCGCACAACCGCGAGATTCTCGGCGCACTGGGCTACTCCGATGCCGAGCTCGCCACCATCACCGGAGGGTCACGCTGATGCCCGCGCTCGATGGAGTACTCGTCGTCGACTTCGGTCAGTACCTCGCCGGTCCGTTCGGGCCCATGGTGATGGGCGACCTCGGTGCCGAGGTGATCAAGGTCGAGCCGGTCCACGGCGACGGAATGCGCCTCGCGGGGAAACCCTTCTTCGGGTGCCAACGCGGCAAGCGCTCCATCGCGCTCGACCTCAAGACACCCCGGGGGCTCGCACTCGGTCTGGAACTCGTCGAGCGCGCCGACATCGTGCATCACAACATGACGGCGGGCGTCGCCAACAAGCTCGGAATCGGATACGCCGACTGCAAACGAGTAAATCCTGACGTCGTGTACTGCAATACGTGGGCGTATGGGCTCGAGGGGCCGCTCGCCCGTTTCGGCGGGCTCGATCCGCTCTACCAGGCTTCCGCAGGGTTGGAGTACGAGGCGGGCGCCGCGCATACAGGAAACGATCCGCTCTACTACCGGTTCGGGATGTGCGACGCCGCCAACGCAATGCTCTCGGTCGTCGGCTCCCTCGCCGCGCTCTACCACCAGCGCCGCACCGGCGAAGGTCAGGCGCTGTGGACATCGTTGATGGACGGTGGTGCGGTCTTCGCATCCGACGCGCTCCTCGTCGACGGTGAAGCGGTTCCCCGGCCCCGCCTCGACCAAGGACTCCACGGCACTGCCGCCTGTTATCGCCTCTACGCGACCCAGGACGGTTGGATACAGATCGCCGCGGTCACCGAAGCCCAGTGGATTGCGTTGTGTGCCGCGCTCAAGGCCCCCGAACTCGCCGACGACGCCCGGTTCGCGGTGGCCACCCTTCGCGCCGAGCACCGCGAACAGCTCGAAACTCTGCTCGTACCGCGGTTTCTGGCTCGGACCAGCGTCTCGTGGACCCATGCGCTCGACGACGCCGGCGTTCCCAATGAAATCCCACTCGACTCGCTCGGCGGTGAGCTCGTCTTGAACGATGCCGACAACGTGGCGCTCGGCATGGTGGCCGAGTACAAGCACCCGATGATGGGGATGATGCGTCAGTTCGGCGAACTCATTCAGTTCTCCGAAACCCCGGGAGTCATCTCACGGCCGCCACCCCTCGTGGGTCAACACACCCGCGAGATCTTGGAGTGGCTCGGCCGCGACGCCACGGACGTCGACGAACTCAAAAACGACGGCATCGTCACGTGGCCGGGCGATGAATACCCCTGGGCCGTGTAACCAACACCCGCACATTCGTTGACTAGTGGGCAACGTCAAGGAGGAACATCGCAGCTTCGTAACGGCGCGCATTCTCGAGTGCCGAACCCGCGGCGTGTCCGAACCGCGTGAGCACTGCCACCGTGTCGGCGTTGAGTTCGCCACCGGCCACCCCGGGGAGCACCAGGACGGCATGCACCGTGGTCGCGTCACCGATGGGGACTCCGATATCTACGGTGGCGCCTTCCACGAGACCAATCACTTGGTTATCGGCCGAAACCTGTTCAACCACCCTCCGCGCGACCGCGACGAGATTGTCGGGGTCCACCACCGGCTGCATCGGACCGCGTTCCTCGTACAAGAAGAGGACCCCGTGATCGGCACCCAGCAGCGATCGACCCTGTTCGACGATCACCGGCAGGAGCTGGTCGAGCTCCAGGGCCGCGTGCAGCGCGGTGACCGCGTCCAGGACCAGACCCGCCGTGAGCAAGTTCGATGCGATCTCCCCATCGAGTTGGAACAGTCGGGACCGTCGGGCCTCGACCCGCTTGAGGTGACGCTCCTGGTCGTAGCAATACAACGCGACCCATGCCGTGAGACACACCAACGCGATTCGCGTCACGCTGAAGTCAATCCAACGACTCGTTTGCAGATCAATCACCCGTTCCGCGACGACCGTGGCGATCAACAGACCACAGGCCGCGGTTGCTGCCACGCCGCTGATCTGGAGGCGGCGGCGGCGCAACGCGGCGTCGGAGGCAATCCCGGGAGTCGAAATGTTCGCGAGTCGCTGATCCCGGCCGATCTCTGCTCGCAACTCAGCTTCGACGTTCGACACGGGGTCCCGTCCTCTTGGCGACATCAGGGCGTTACGCCAGGTATCGGCAACTTGTCGAGCAGCCTTGACCAACCCGACGTCGTCAATGTCCCAAATCTCGCTACGACCTCTAGGTTGAGGCGATGGAGCAGCTTGTCCTAGGTCACGAAGCAATCGATGCCACCGCCGCGCTCGCGCAGCGGGCGCTCCTCGACCCGCCATCGGCCGACGAACTCAGAGCATCACTCACCGCACCCGGCCAACCGGCGACCGTGCGCGGGGACCCCGACCGCGGTGTGGTCGCCACGGTGTCGACCGGCGACCGGGGTTTCATCCGGTTCCTTGCGGTTGATCCTGCACATCGGGGGCAGGGGTTGGGTCGAGCGTTGCTGCTTGCGGCGGAAAATGATCTGCGCGCCGCCGGCGCGCGCACGGTCACGGTCGGCGCCGACGCGCCGTACTACCTCTGGCCGGGAGTGGACGCGCGAGAACTCGCCGCGGTGTGCCTGCTCGAACGCGTGAAGTACACCCGAGTCGCGGTGCACTTCAACATGGATGTCGACCTCACGCACCTCCCCACCGATCCGGGCGGATGGCGCGCGGCTGCACTGAGCGACCACGACGATATCGACGCATGGGCTGCGACCCATTGGCGCTCGTGGCGCGCCGAGATCGTGCGCGCGCTTCTCCAGGATGGCCTCATCATCGGCGAGGACCGCCACGGAATCGCCGCGGTCTGCGCCTACGACGTCAATCGAGCCGGCCTTGTTGGTCCGGTGGCCGTCCGCCCCAACCTCGTGGGTCAGGGCGCGGGCGTTGCCCCACTCATTGGCGCGCTCCATCGGATGCGGACATCGGGGCGGATCCGCGCCGAGATCGCGTGGGTCGGTCCCGTCGTCCCCTATGCGCGCATCGGGGCCACCCTCGGTCGAACATTCCTCGTCTACCGCAAGGACCTCCTATGACGTTGTTACCGATCCCACGGCAACAGTCACTTGGTACCGACACCGTCGCGTGGACCGAGCCTCGAGTCACGGTCACAGCCACGATCCCTGCTCAGGGGTACAGGCTGTCCATCTCGGACCGCGAGGTCGAACTCGTCGCTGCGGATGACGCCGGGGTTTTCTACGCAACGATGACCCTCCGCCAGCTCGCGCGAAACCACGCGGGCCGGCTACCCGTTGGGACCGTGAGCGATTGGCCCGACCTCACCGAGCGCGGCGTGATGATCGACATCTCGCGCGACAAAGTGCCGACGATGGACACACTCCTCGAGCTCATCGACCGGCTTGCGGAGTGGAAGATCAACCACGTGGAGCTCTACGCGGAACACACCTTCGCGTACGCGGATCACCAGGTGGTGTGGCAGGACTCGAGCCCATTCACCGCCGCCGACGTCGACGAGCTCGACGCGTATTGCCGTGATCGCCATATTGCGCTCGTGCCGAATCAGAACTGCCTCGGCCACATGAATCGCTGGCTGCTCCACGAGCCGTACCAAGCACTCGCGATGGATCCGGCCGGCTACCAGATGATGGGGATGCGGCGGCCGCCGAGCACGATCGAGCCCACGAACCCCGATTCGATCAACCTCGTCCGGTCGTTGCTGGCCGAGCTCCTGCCCCACTTCTCCGACCCGCGGTTCGTGAACCTCGGCCTCGACGAGCCGTGGGAGATGCCCGCCGAGCGATTCGACGACTACCTCGCCTGGGTGGACACCTTGCGGTCCCTCCCCGAGCTCAACGGCCGCGAGATCGTGATCTGGGGCGACATCCTCGCCAGCCACATCGATCGGCTGGCCGAACTCCCCGGTGGTGTCACGGTCTGCGAATGGGGTTACGACGCGGGCCACCCCTGGGCCGCGCGGCTCGGGGCACTCGCCGCGGCGGGCGTCTCTACGTGGGTCGCGCCGGGCACGTCGAGCTGGCTCACCATTCTCGGGCGGACCGCCAACATGCGCGCGGATGTCACCGAGGCGATCGACGCGGCCATCGCTCACGGCGCGAGCGGGATGCTCAACACCGACTGGGGCGACAACGGGCACCTGCAGTACCCGGCCGTGAGCGATCCCGGACTCGCATTCGGCGCGGCGATGAGTTGGTGCGCTCACACGAATCGTTCTCTCGACCTCGCCGCGGCGCTGTCCGCACACTGCTACGAAGATCCCAGCGGCGAAATCGGCGCAATCATCGTCGGGCTGGGCGACGTGTACCTGCTGCTCGAGCCGCAGATGTGGAACATGGCCACGATGGTGATGCACCTCTATTACCCGCAGCTCGACCTCGGGCGCGGGCCGCTCGCCGGCGCGGCCATCGGGCAGTACCAGGACATCGAGACCGCGCTCGACGGTTTCGCAGCCCGGCTCGGCGCGGTGGAATCCCGCCGTGAGGATTCCGAACTCATCGTGGACGAACTCCGCAACTCCATCGCGCTGGTTCGGGTCCTTTGTGGCGACGCGAGGGAACGGCTCGCGGTGGGCGGCGCACTCTCCAACGTGGACGAAGCCGGCCGTCACTCGCTCGGCGAACAACTGGTCCCGGTCATCGCCGAGCACGAACGACTCTGGCTTGCCCGGAACCGACCGGGCGGCTTACGGGAGTCACGCGCGTGGTTGGAGCACCTGCTCAGCTGCTACCAGACCGGAGTCACCGACCGGGGCTGGTCCGGGCCGCAGTAGACCCACGACGAGCCGAATCGCTCCGACGCACCCGCCGCTTTCACATGCCGATGCTGCGGGCGATCGACCAGTGCCAAACGGCGGCTCCCGCCACCGGTGGTGCCGCAGGGTTCGACGCGCCGACCGCAAAGGGGTGCACGCCACCGCGTTCGTCAACGGTGTAGCCGCCGCTTCCATCAGGGAGCAGCGCGATGCCACGGATGATCGCGACCCCAGGCGTGGTGAATGCGCCGCGCACGCGCGGTGGAAGCGCGGCGCCGCCAAAGGCCACCCGATGGACCCCGCCATAGGAATCGACCACGTAACCGGTCTGACTATCGGGCATCAACGCAATCCCGCGTGCGATATCCCTACCGGCCCAGTAGGGGCTAGTCGTAGCGCGCGGCGGCTGCGGTGCGGACCCGAATCGGAACGGATGCACGCCGCCGAATCCGTCGAGCACATAGCCGCCGGACCCGGTCGGTGCGAGTGCCACACCGCGCGCGATATCCCAGCCCGGCCAGTACGGCGCACCCCTCGGCACCCGGGGTGCGACCCCCGCTCCGCCAAGGCGAAATGGATGCAAGCCACCAAACCCGTCGAGTTCGAGCCCGCCGGGAATATCGGTACGCGGCGGGGAAATCGTCGCGATCCGACCAGAGTCGGGATCGGTGATCAACGAGGTTGGATCAACGAACTCGAAGTCCGATCCGTGCAACGCTCCCAGGCCGTGGAGATCGTCGTTGTCCCATCGGCTGTCTGGTGCTCCGGACACGAACCACGACGATCCGTTGTCGGCCACAATCCCACCGTGCTGTCGGAGCGCGCTCAGCACGACGCGAGATTGCGGACCGAAGCGCGACACGTCGACGGACGCCTTCAGCCGAAGCCACGCTCCCATCGGTGCCGCGGTCGCGTCGGCCACCCCGGCCTGGTGACGCGCCGGCCAGAACTACCGCTGATCCGTGCGCCGCAGCGTGATCCGAATCGCATGATCGATCTCACCCGCCGCCACTTCGTCGAATCGGACCAGACCCGGCAGGATCGGAAGCCCGGCAGCATCCGCGCTCGTCCATGTGCGCGGCCGCATCGCATTGGACATGAGATCGAAGACCGCACCCGAGCTCGCGGTCCACGACGCGCCACCGTTCTGTGAGTACGAGGAGAACAGCTCGTAGTCGCGGCAGGCATCGCGATCCACAACGAGCACGTGCCGATCACCGTTGCTCCCGGCGCCACCTTCGATCGGCGCGTTCGCGGGGATGGGGTACGGCCCTGAATCACTCTCGTCCGCGTACTCGAAGCTCACCGGCACCTTGGCCTGCGCACCACCAACTGTGGTGAAGGGAATCCCAATCGGACCACCGGCGTACAGACCCGCGCCAAAGTCCGGATGCAATGAGGAACCAGCACCGGCGTTCGCCACGTAGGTATCCGACCGAGGATCCGCCGGCAAAGAATCCACCCGCGCGTGCCAATACGAATCAGCCGGAAACATCAAACAACCAGGCGCCCCCACCAACCCAGAAGCCCCCGCAATCGTCGGAAACGCAGTTTCCCCAACAACCATGAGCAAGCCGCCAGCGGCGACCCAACATTTCCGCATCCAACCTCTATCGGCAGTTGCCGTGCAGTTCCTTCACTCGGAGTCCGGTAGAGGTCGCTGGTGTGTCGCCACCGAGCGAGTTCCAACGAGCCCCTGGGCGAGTTGGATGTCTGAGCGAATGGCGGGACATCAGTGTCCCGTGTCACCTGCGCGGAAAGTGTCTGACGCCACAGAAGCAGCCGAGAGTAACAACGCTCGATACAACAATTCAGGGTCGCCGAGGCGGCGGCGAAGCTCGCGCTCCAACCCACCAACCGGATACAAATTCTGGGGCGCACGCGGGTCCTTGTGCGGCTCGCTCGCGTAGCGCGGGATCGCGGCACCGACCCGCCCTGCGAGCACCACTGCCTCCGCAACGGACACGGCCGCGGAACATTCGCAGCGCACGACGCCCGACCATGGCGCGCCGGTACCGCCGGGAAGCCGCAGGTACCAGGAATGACGACTCCCTCGTCCGCCGATGGTGAACAGTGGTGTGCGCGAGCCATCCGGCAAGGTACCCACGAGCCGGTGCAGCTCGGGAGGCAAGTATGCCGTCGCGTGGGTCTTGATGAGTCCAATCGCCCGGGGCACGTGGACACGATTCGTGACGGGCCCGTCGACCATCACCAACGCGTCGGCCGGGGCCTCACGGCGCGCGAGCTCTGCCATCTCCACTTCACGACGGCCCATCTGGTCCTGAATCGCGATCCAGAGGCTCTCCGGGCTGGAGTCACTCGCCGAATGCGGCTGGTAGACCACCGCAGCGAACTTCGTTGGGATCGGTCGCAGCGCCCGGGACGCACTGAACACTCCTCGTCCCACCGATGCCGCGATGACCTCCGCCTTCTCGCCGGTTCGCACCACACCAGCGGCGTAACTCGCACACACCCCCGGCTCGATGCCCCCGGCATCATCGGTGACCCACACCCGTGCATCGATCCGCCGCACACCATCCACGAACAACACGGTTTCACCGCGCCTGTCCCGTGCGAGGCCCGGCACCGGCTGCCACTCATCGGCTGCAACTTCCACGTCGGCGTCGACCACGACCTCACTCGGGTCGAGGATCGCATCGAGCGCGCTGCCGTAACTGGGGTCCCAAGGATCGACCGTGAACTTCACCTCACGACCCGCTCCACCTGCGACGACCGAGCGCCCTTGGTCACTCGGAACTGCACCGGCATCCTGGCCGCAAGCTCAGGCACGTGCGTGACGATCCCGACCATGCGATCCGCGGCCCCGAGGTTCTCGATGGTCCCCGCAACCATGTCGAGGGTCTCGGCATCGAGCGTGCCGAACCCTTCGTCGAGGAAGATCGACTCAAGCCGTGCAGCACCGTCGGCCGCGAGATCGGAAAGCTGGTCCGACAGCGCGAGCGCCAAGGCCAAAGATGCTTGGAACGTCTCGCCGCCCGATAATGTGCGCACCGACCGTCGCTCGTCTCCCTGGTTGTGATCCACCACCAACAGATCGCGACCGGTTTCGTCGAATGCGAAGGAATAGCGACCGGACGACAGGGCACGGAGCCGTGCCGTTGCTCCTTCCACGAGGCGCGCCAATGCAACGCTCACCAGCCAGCGTTCGAAATGATTCGCGTCGAGCAGCCGCGCCAACTCGGCCGCGACCTCGGCGTCACCGGCACGTTGCTTGACCGACTCGGTCAGTTCCGTCCGTTCGCCGATCTCCGCGTCGAGCCGGACGAGCGCGTCTTGGCTGACCCGTCCCTCAACGGCCGCCACTTCGAGGAAGTCATCGATCGAGGGTGACGGCGAGTCCAGGGTCAGCCCAAGTTCCAATGCTTCGGCCGCCACCGCTTGGAGTTGGACTCGGAGAGCGGCTCGAGCGGCCTCGGCGCGACCCGTGGTCGCGGCAGCCTCATCGCCGAGCCGGGCCCGCTCAGTCTCCGCCCACGACAAGAGCGTCGACCAATCGTGTCCGATGTCATCGGTCTCTGGCGGTGGCAACAGACCGACTGCGCTGACCTGGTCGCGTTGGCTTCGGTACTGATCACGAGCACGGTGTGCGACCCGACTGGCATCATTGCGTTGCTCGTGAACGATTCGTAGCCTCCGGCGGGCCGCCTGTTCGTCGGTGCGAACAGTGGCCGCGGCCGCGGTCAACCCGTCGACCACCAAGAGTTCGGCTTCGATCTGGTCGGGCCGCGGCGCATCGGCGACCGCGGCCCGGGCGCTCACGAGTCGCGCATCCAGATCTTCGGCGCCATTTTCAGCGCGGGCAAGGCGCTGCAATGCCACTTCCGACTCCGCTTGCGCCGCGTCCGCGGCCACTCGAGCATCACGCCATGGCGCCGACGCCTCGGGGGATGGAACCCGTTCGACGATCTGTTCGCAGACCGGACACGGGCCACCCACCACCAGATGCTCGCGCACCACGTGCGCGGCCGAGGCCGTGCGCAGTTGGTCGGCGTGCGCCGCGGCCGCCTTCGCCGCCACCGCCGCGATTGCTGCCTGCGACTTCGCCAACGCGAGCGCGTCTGCCTTCGGCTTGACCTCCGCGCCGAGCGAGCGCACGAGTGCATGGGCACCCAGGAGCGCGTTGAGCGGTTCCCGGTCGCCTCCGTTTCCGACCGCCGCGTCGGCAGCTTGAACCGCGGCCGCGAGCCGTTCCGACTCCTGCTCAGATGCCACCACCGCCGCAGCCGTCTCCCGCAGGCGCTCGGTCCACACGCCGAGGTCCTCGGGTGCGATGATCGCACTCAATCGGTGAATGCAATCGTGCGCGGTCGCCGCGACACCATCGGCTGCTTCGGCAACGGTCCAGCCGGCGTCGAGGTCCGGCTTGAGCAATCGCCACTTCGCACGAGCGGCCGCGCAGGCCTCTCCTCGCGTCGCCAACCCCGCCCGCGCCTCCGGCGTTGCGCCCGCGAGCGCCTGAATGCGGTCGCGATCGCGGGCCAGACTCGCGGTGGTCTCGGCCGCACGACCGCGAGCCCGCTGCATCATCCGCTCGTAGACATCGAGGCCGAGCAGCTGTACCAACAAGTCCTGGCGTGCCGCGGGCTTGTCGTGGAGAAACCGCGCGAAGTCACCCTGTGGCAGCACGACCGCCCGGGTGAACTGCTCAAACCCGAGACCCAGAAGCTCGGGGACCACCGTCTCCATCTCCCGCGCGGTGCCCGCCAGGACCTCGCCGTCGGCGCGTTCCAGCCGGGCCTCTTTCGTGGAAGCCTTCCCTTTGCTGTCTCGCCTGACCACTCGCACCGCCACGTAGCGAGCGCTCCCCAACTCGAAGGTCAACGACACTCTCGCTTCAGTGGCCAACGCGTTCACGGCCGCACCCACCGCCCGGCGATCGTCATAGCGCGGGATCGTGCCGTAGAGCGCGAAACAAATTGCATCGATCACGGTCGACTTCCCAGACCCCGTAGGGCCCACCAGCGCGAACACGTCAACGCCTTCGAAGTCGACGGTAACCGCGTCGGAGAAGGTGCCGAACCCAACCATGGAGACGGCGATCGGCCTCATGCGTTGATCTCCGCATCAAGGAGTTCCGCGAACAATGCCGCGACGCGGGGATCGTCGATCTCCTGGGCACCCAGGAACTCATCGAAGAGTTCCTGCGGCGTGCGACCGCGCCGCTCCACCACCGCAGGAGTTCTGCGCCCGGCACCCAGCACCCGCACCTCGACGACGCGATCTCCGAGCCATCGGCGTACGTCGTCCACGATGCCGGCGCGTCCGGAGTCGTCCACCCGAACGCGCAACCACGCAGTGCCGAGGTCCGTCCCGGCCATCGCTTCTAGTTCGGCCAACGACGCGGTAATCGTGCGCAGCTCAGTTCCTGAGGTCAGCGGAATCTCACGCACCTGGGCCGGGGTCGTGGCGGTGACGTCCACCATGAGGACGTGTTTCCCCGCGCCCGCCTCGCCGAAGTCGACCTGAATCGGTGAACCGGAGTACCACACCGGTCCCCCTGCCGATACTCGTTGTGTGAGGTGGAGGTGACCCAACGCGACATAGGCCAACGACGATGGAAACGCGGTAGCCGAAAGCCAGTAGGGCTCAAAAGTGGTCTGGGCGTCCCGCTCGCCCCCTCCGGTGAGACCGCCGCGCACCATCGCGTGCATGACCAAGAGGTTCACGGCATCCGGGTCACCCTCTCCACACAGCGCGCCAACCAGCGCGGCCAAGCGTTCGGCGTACGCGCCCGCGGCCTGGGCGGCATCCAGTTCCATCAGGTCCGCGGCGCGCACGGAATAGCGCGGCGAGCAGAAGGGCAGGAGGGCAATCCGCGCTCGTTCGCCGGCGGGCGTCACGATCTCGACCACACCTCCCTCGCCGGGCCGCGCGATCCGACCGCGCATCACAATGTCGAGCCCCTCGGCCCAGGGGCGGAGCGCCTCAAACCGATCTGCGTTGTCGTGATTGCCGGCGATCACCACCACCGGCGCGACCGTTCGAAACTCGAGCAGCGCAGCATTGACGAGCGCTTCTGCGTCGGGCGACGGTGCGGCCGTTTCGTAGAGATCTCCCGGCACAAGTATCAGTTCTGCATGTTCACGCCGTGCGACGTCCGCGATCTCCGCCAGCACCGCGGCCTGTTCATCGAGGCGGGACTCCCCTCGGATCGTCTTGCCCACGTGCCAGTCCGCGGTGTGCAAAATCCTCATCTCAGCTCACTCATTTATGAACTGGGGAGGCCCGAGAAGGGGTCCGGGCTGTCCGCGCGGGGGGCACGTTCTTCGGGACGGGTCGCCCACGCCGGAAACGGAAACTCCACCACGAGTGGAACCGGCAACTGTGGTTGCGAGACGAACATCGTGCCCGGCTTCGCAATCCGGGCGCGTTCACGATGGGCCGCGGGCAGGAACCCGTACTCTGGCCGGGCGGCCTCCGCCGGGTCGAGCCGACCTGCCACCCGGATCGCAGAGTTCGCGATCACGCGTCGTTCCACTTCACTCGCCGTTTGTTGCGCACCCACGAGGATCATCCCAAGGCTGCGACCGCGCTCCGCGACATCAAGCAGGATCTCTTTGATCGGGCTTGTGCCCTCACGCGGCGCGTACTTGTTGAGTTCGTC
This sequence comes from Acidimicrobiia bacterium, assembly GCA_046598395.1. Classification (GTDB taxonomy): domain Bacteria; phylum Actinomycetota; class Acidimicrobiia; order IMCC26256; family JAENVU01; genus JAENVU01. The sequence goes on along the minus strand of JBKJIQ010000012.1, from coordinate 44,552 downwards.
GAGCACGATGAAGAGCAGGGGCTTGCGCATACCCGTCTCCTCCTTCGCCTCGAACGCTCGCTTCACGGTGACTCCGACAACGAACCGTTGCGCCCGCTCGGCGAGATTATGGAGATCGACCACGGTGACCTGCGCGCCACCAGTGGTGTCAATCGAGCGATCATCGCGCCGCGCGATGTCGGCCCGAATCAACGACCCCAGCGCCCGTTGCGACGACAGCAGCCGACGCACGAACGCATTGATCGTTCCCATCCCGACCGCGCGTCCGGCCCACTCGATTGCGGTGGCGTCATCGTTCAATCGATCGACGATGAGCTCCACCAACTGGTGATAGGTCGAGACGGTGACGCCGTCCACCCGCCACTTCCCGTCGTCGCCCGCGGGCTCACCTTCCAAGAGCCGTCGCATCACCTGATGAATCACCATCGTGTACTGCTGGCGTTCATCCTCCGCGTCGGCGAAGACGAACGGGAGGAGCTCACCAGTCACGAAGTCTGCGATCGTCCAATAGAACGACGACACGCCTGTAGTGCGGGTCGCGGTATCGGGACCCGCGTTGGGATCGCCCCGACGCGGCGGAGCCTTGACTGCCACACTGTCGAACGGTCCAGCCGGAAGCCCGAGCTTCGCGTATCGAGCCTCGGCATCAGCATCGAGCCGGATGTTGCGATGGTCCAGGAAGAGCAGATCCTCACCCTTCACGTTGAAGATCAATGCCTTGGTGTTCGCGGCCTCGGCCCCCAGCACGCCGGAGTGGAACAGCGAATAGAGCAAGAACGTGGCGTAGGTAGTCTTGGTGGCTACCCCCGATACTCCGCTGATGCTCACGTGCGCGCCGCGTGTGCCGTCGAGAAAGTCGACGTTCGCGTACAGCGGTTCGCCGTCCCGTCCGAGGCCGATCGGAAGTCGCCGATCCATCGCATCGAAGAGCAACGCGTGGTCGCGTTCGGCGCCAACTGCGCGTCGCACCGCAGCACCCGGGCTCGGGGGTACGAACGTCTCGGGCTCCACGCGCGTCGTGCTGATCTCTGCGGCCTCGACCACCTCGGCGGGCAACACCCCATCGGCAATGAGGAACACATCCGAGTCGAATCGTGCGCCTTCTTGACGCGCCCGAACTTGGGTCACGACCCCGGCCAGTCGAACCGTCTGGGCCCCGGGTAGGTCCCGTTCGGTCACGACCACGTCATCGAGCTGGAGATACTGATCCGGCGCGATCGCGACCCAAAACAAAAGGGGCGTGCTGTCCTCGGTGCCGATCACGCGTCCGACCGGCACCGCGGTCGCTCCGGTCTTCTCCATCTCCGCCATAGGGCGGACCGTAGCAACGACCGTCCCCTGAGTTTCGCTCTCACCGCTGCCGGGACCAGCACGCCGAGCGGCGTGGGGCCTCCTAGGGCATGGTGATCAGCGCCGAGGCCTTCTTCGGGAGATTGGTCCCCATGATCACGTTCGGCGGAATCTGGCTCTGCTGTATGTCCTTGGTCCCGATCAGCGTGACCTTGGTCAACGAGTTGGGCGGCACCGTGCAGCCCGTCGCGTAGGCCGGGATCACCGTGACGACCGCGCCGACGCCATCCGCAACCACGCCCGTGATGCTTTGATTCAGTGCTGGGCATTTCACCAACGGATTGCCGGTGACCTTCGCCTTGCCGTTGGCCACAATGATCTTGACGATCACATCGTTGTTGGCGAAGTTGCTCCCGCCGATCACGAGGTCGGGACCGAACGTTGCACCCGAGGCCGAGGCCGCCCAGGTGAGCGGGAACGATGCCAACCGGAACGGAATCAAGGTTGATTGCACGCCCGCGTTGAGCACAATCACGGTCACCATGCAGTAGTCGACGCCACCAATCAGCGGGTTCGGGATCGAACGGTCCTGATCATCTGGTGCGCAACCGCGGGGTGTCGATCCCGCTTCGAGCGGAGCAACTGCGAATGGCAATACGCCATAGCCGCCGGGCCCGTCAGGATCGAAACTCCGGACGTACAGCGGACCGGGGTTCGTTCCGAGCGTGCCGTCCATTACACCCTCGGTGATCGTGAACGGAGTGCTCATACTCCCGTCGGCATTCGCCAGCATCGTGACTTTCGTGGCCCCCATCGCCAGGTTGCCGATGTCATAGCCACAGACATTGCCGGGGAACGCGAACACCCAACACAGCCCCGTGGGAATTGGCGCAAGAAACGGAACGGACCCAGTTGATTGCGTGATGAGCAACGCCGGCGTCGCCGGCGCAATGAGGTCGAACGGTCCCGAGCCCGCGGCGATCGCCTTCTGGCTGAGGGTCGCGGTGGTTCCGGTGAGGTTGACTGCTTTGACGTACGCCAGACCCTGGCGCGGGTACGCCGGCGCGAGCGGAGTGATGTCGGTGACGGGCACACCGTCGGGGAGTCGACCACCGAGGCCGTCTTCCGCGAATGCACCGATGTCAGCCGCGCTGAAGGTTCCCGGCGCGCCGATGACCGCGGCACTCAGTGCCTTGCTGGTGGCGGTTCTGGTCGACGGCGTTGCGGCCGGGTCGGGCACCTTGGGAAAGGTGCCGTTCGGCGCCGTCACCGTAGCTATATACGTACCGCCGCCCACCGCGAGGTTCGAGCTCGGCTTCACGATGATGCCCGCAGCACCGGCGACGGATGCATACCCGAGCGTGCCGAAGCCGATCGCTGCTGACGATGCGAGCACGATCACCGCGACCGAGCGGCGTGAGATGGCTGATGCTGTGCGTAACGCAGTCATGGTGCTCTCCCCCAAGAGTTTGCACACGGCGTGCAGCGGCATCGTTGCCGGAACCGCCGGACCTGTCAACCACCCGTTCCAAAATCGCTCACGAGCGCGGCCTCTCAGTTCAGTAGTAAACGAGGCTCGTCGTTCCCGAAATGCCGGGGTAGTAGACGCGCAGCCGCACCACATAGCTGCGCCCCTTGAACAGCTTGTAGCTGATGCTCGCGTTTCGGTCCGCGCCGCTGTCATCGTCGCCCGACAGATAGCGGAGCTCGCCGTCGACTTCCTCGAAGAGCACCATCAGTGTGTCAAATGCGCCCTTGGTCTCGACGGTGAACTTGCGCGACTCTGCCGGTTTGATCGAACAATTGACCTGTTCGCCCGCCTTGAGTTCGAGGACCACCGATTCAAACGCGGTCAGAGTTGCGGCCTTCGCCTTGAGCGGTGGGTACCACGTGCGGGCCCACGCCTTGTCGGCGGCCGACAATGTGCCCGGAGGCTCGAGACCGTCGCGGTCGTACTGGTCGGGAACGTCGATCATGCCCGGGTCGAAGGGGTATTCCATGATCGAGTTGGGGTCCCATTGCGAGCCCTGCACTTGTTCCGGGGTGAGCTTCTCGAGAATGTTGTGGTACGTGTCGGCACGACTCCAGCGGTTGGGTGGCCCGCCGAGGGACGTGTACACGGCTTCTTCGTGCCACGTGATCCCGGCATACGGGTTCTGATGCTCGTGCTCCATGCCGAGCACGTGTCCCAGTTCGTGGAGCGCGGTTCCGCGACCATATTGCGACCGCAGACTCCACCCGTATTGCGTCGTCGGCTCGTTCAGGGGAACGGTCAGAACCTGGCGACCCACGGCGGATTCCGAACGACCCATCGCTTCGGAGTAACCAACTCGTATTTCCGCCTCGCTGAGGTGTTTGACCTCCTCGAACTCCAGGCCGATGCCAACCGACTTCCACGCTGCGAACGCGGCGCGCACGGCGGCGGCCTGCACCGGTGGAACCCCGATCGGTGATGGCAAGGCGAAGAAGCAGTAGTGGAGCACCGTGCCGTTCATCCACTTCGCGCGCGTCGAGAGGATCGCCGCCGTCCGGTGCGGATTCGCCGTCACCGTGGGCGACAGGCTCGGAAGTGTCCTTCGGGGATTGCCGCAGAGTGGCCGCGGTTCCGCCGCGCGGCTCTTCACGGACTTCGAAGTTCGACTGGCCGTTGCTGCCATGGTGATTCTCCTACCTTCGCCCCATCGTTCAGGGTCGCAAGGCCGGCATCCTGCCGATGCGGCGAGAGCTTGAACCTACCCCTATTCGGACGCCCGCGTGAGGTGGCGCAGCGGGGGTGCAACGGTTGCGCCCGTCTCGGGGCAGCCGCTCAAGCGGACGGTTCTGACCAGGCTGGGGTTCATCAGGAACATTGGTCTCCTTGTCAGTCACGATCACCAAGATTGATTGGAGTGGGCCGTCATCACCACGATGTTCCTCCTCCGGGCGAACCGTCTGGACACGAGAACATTCCCGCGGCCCCGCGCGATACCGTCCCGGCTCGCAACGAGGGGAGCTGGAGTGCTCGAACGATTCCGAGTGGACGGCAAGGTAGCAATCGTCACCGGCGCAGGGCGCGGGATCGGCGCCGCGACCGCACGCGGTCTGGCCGAAGCCGGGGCGCACGTGGTACTCGCGTCGCGGACGGCCGAGCAGCTCGAAGCAGTGGCAGTCGACGTGCGCGGCTTTGGCAAGCAGGCCCTCGTGATCCCCACCGACGTCTCGGACACGGACAACCTGGTCGCGCTGGCCCAGGCCACGATCGAAGAGTTTGGTCGCATCGACATCGTGGTGAACAATGCCGGCGGCACACCGCCACGCCCCTTCCTTGATACCAGCGCGGGGTACCTCGAGCGTGCGTTCCACTTCAACACCACGACCGCGTTCGTGCTCTCCAAGGCCGCGGTTCCCCAGATGCTGGAGCAGGGCGAGGGGACGATCATCAATATTTCTTCGGCCATCGGTCGGCTCCGCGACCGCGGGTTCAGCGCTTACGGCACCGCGAAGGGTGCGCTCACCCATCTGACTCGACTCATGGCCGCGGATCTGGCGCCCAAGGTGCGGGTGAATGCGATCGCCGTGGGATCGGTTGCGACCAGCGCGCTCGAAACCGTGCTGACCGACGACGCCGTCCGCAATCAGATGGTGGAGGGCACTCCCCTGAAACGGCTCGGCGAGCCCGACGACATCGCGTTGTGCGCGCTGTATCTCGCGTCACCCGCCGCGAGCTTCGTGACCGGCAAGATCTTCGAGGTCGACGGCGGCCTCGAAGAGGCCAACCTCGCACTCGGATTCCCGGACCTGTAGGCGAAGATGCGTTGGACCGTTGCATTTCCGATGTTCCCTGCCAATCATCTGCTGCCCATGGCGCGCGCCGCCGAGGAGGCCGGCTTCGACACCATCACCGTGCCGGACTCGGTGTTCTTCCCCGAATCGGTCTCGGCCGAGTACCCGTATTCAAAGGACGGCGGGCGGTTCTGGGCTCCGGATACGCCCTTCGTCGATCCGTTCGTCGCGATCAGCGCGATGGCCGCGGTTACCACGAGCATCCGTTTCCTCACGAATGTGGTGAAGCTTCCGATCCGCGATCCGTTGCTCGTGGCCAAGCAGCTGTCCTCGATGGCAGTGCTGTCGGAAAATCGCGTTGGGCTCGGGGTCGGACTCTCGTGGATTCCCGAGGAGTTCACGTGGACACACACCGACATGCGTACCCGCGGCAAACGGGCCGACGAAATGATCGAGATCCTCCAACTTCTCTGCGCGGGGAACGGCCCGGAATGGGTCGAGTACCACGGTACGTTCTACGACTTCGACCGGCTGATGATGGCGCCGGTACCGAGCCAAGCCGTTCCGATCTACGTAGGTGGACTCTCCGAGCCGGGTCTGCGGCGGGCCGCGCGGTTGGCCGACGGGTGGATCTCGGTTCAGAACACCACAGCCGAGATCGTGGGGGCGATGGCAGCGTTGCGCATCTATCGCGATGAGTACGGACGAGCGGAGATCCCCTTCGAGATCAACGCGCTCCCCACCGACGCGTATGAGCTCGACGGTTACCGGCGCCTCGCGGACGCCGGCGTCACCGAACTGCAAACGGTTCCGTGGTACTTCTTCGGCGGTGACCCTGACGACCTCGCCGTGCGTGTCGATTCCTTGGCCCGTTTCTCCGACACCGTGATGACCAAGTTCTGATGACGTCAACCACTCAGGCTCAAGACGATGTAGGACCCATCGACCCGATCGCGGCCGAGCAGATCACGTTCGACGAGACCGTCGATGTCATCGTGGTCGGGCTCGGCATCGCCGGCACCTGCGCGGCAATCACCGCAGCTGAAACAGGCGCCTCGGTTCTCGCGATCGAGCGCGCCGGCGCGCCCGGCGGGACCTCCGCGCTGTCGGGTGGTCTGATCTACCTCGGGGGCGGAACCCCCATCCAAACAGCCTGTGGATACTCCGATACCGCAGAGAACATGGAACGCTTTCTCCTCGCGGCGTGCGCTCCACGTACCGACCCGGTCAAGGTGCACAACTATTGCGACGGGTCACTCGCGCACTACCACTGGCTCGTGGATCACGGCGTTCCGTTCCAACCCACCTTCAACGACGAGCCCAACCGCGAACCCTTCGATGACGCGGGGTTGGTGTTCTCGGGCGGCGAGGACTCCTGGCCGTTCAACCAAATCGCGGATGCGGTTCCTCGTGGCCATCACCCGGCTTTTCCCGATACCGCGGGCGGGTTTCTCATGCAGTGTCTGGGCGGAGCACTCGCGCAGACCCCAACTTCGGTCGTGGTGGATGCCCGTGTCGATCAGCTGGTCGTCGACCGCGATGGTGTGGTTGCCGGGGCGATGGTCCGAGCCGACAACACCACCCGCGCGATCCGCGCTCGGCGGGGCGTGGTGCTCGCCGCAGGCGGATTCGTGTTCAACGAATCGATGCTCACGGCGTACTGCCCGCCCGCCCTGCGGCCCGACCCGGCGTGGCGGGTCGGTCAACCCGGCGACGACGGACGCGGCATCCGGCTCGGACAGGGCGCGGGCGGCGCACTGCGCAACATGGACGCGGTCGAGTGCGCGTTGCCGATCGGACCGCCGCACCGACTTGCACGGGGAGTGCTGGTGAACCGACTGGGTGAGCGGTTCGTCAACGAAGACACCTACACCGGCCGCATCGGGATGCGTGCGCTCCTCGAACACGACGGAGACCTCACGATGATCGTGAGCGAAGAGATGTTCGAGGTCAACTTCGTGGGCATGCGCATCAAGTGGGCGGCCGAGACCGTGGAGGAGCTCGCGCGCGATGCGGGCCTACCGGAAGCAACGCTGGCACGAACCATCGCCGACTACAACGAACACGCCGAGCGCGGCGCGGATCCCACCTGGCACAAGGAGCCCGATTTCCTCCTCCCGTTGCGTCCACCGTTCGGAGCGATCGAACTCAACGTAGATCGGAAAGCGATCTACGCTCCCTTCACGCTCGGCGGGTTGAGTACCGACGCCGATGCTGCGGTGCTCGACGCGACAGAGCGCGCCATACCCGGCCTCTTTGCGGCAGGCCGTTCCACTGCGGGTATCGCGGCGGGCGGATACGTGAGCGGGATCTCGCTCGGCGACGGCAGCTTCTTCGGGCGCCGCGCCGGCCTGCACGCCGCCGGGTAGCCATCGCCGGCGTGGTCGGCCAGTCAATCCCGGTCCGAAAAGAACCCGCGGTCCCGGTCGGCGTGTAACCGTGTGATCAGTGCGTCACGGGAACCGGAGTTTCCTCCTCGACTTCCTCTCCGGCACGGAGTTCCTCCGGGGACGGAACGAGACCCGCAGCCCGGTCGATCAGCCGATGTGCGCTCGACAGTAGGCCATCATGATCGGCGTGGTTTCGATGGCGAGCCAGCCACGCCGTGAGGAGGCAACCGAGCGCGAACGCGACCAGGGGAACCAGCACCCCGAGCAAGTCACCAAAGATCGTCGACATGAGGTGTCCGGTCGACGATGCAACGGCGGACCAGCCGCGCCCGGCGACGGTTCCGGTGGCCCAGGCGCCGAGCCCCGCAAGCAGAATGGTCACCCCAACGATGACGGGTCGCCGCATGACGGCGAACGGCGAGGCGCTGACCGCAACGAGACGACGGCGACGCCACAATGAAATTGCAAGAACCAACGCGCCCACACCGCCGCCGAGTGGTGCGCCGGCCAACAGCAGCGCCGGGATCGGCGCGCGGTCTCCGAACCCGATGAGTTCCACCCGATCAGGCGTTTGCGGATCGAATCGTATTGATACCCGCGTCCGGAGCCACTGCTTCGTGGGATCCGCGACATAGGTCTCCGCGCGTTGGCTACGACCGCGGGCGTCGCGGTACCGAAGTTGTACGAGCATTCCGTCAGCGTCGCGAACTCCGGTCACGGTTGCCTCGGCGCGCTGCCACCGGACCGTTGCCTCGGACCGCCAGTCCATACCCACCCGAGCGACCCGGGAGAGTCCGGTCACGATCAACGGAACCGCGATGAGCATCAGCGCCGCGACCGCGAGTAACGGCATCACCCGCAACGGATCACGGGCGGTCGACCAGGCGCGGGAACACCACCGGCGTCCCGCGCCGCCAACCCGCTCCCAAAGTGCCTGGATCCGATCCATACGTCCCTCCCATCGACCAACGTCTCCGGGTAGTTGATGCGTTCCCGGGTCGCGCGATGGTCAGCGGTAGAACGCGGGACTAAAAGCCCCCTTGGGGATCTCGTCGAGCGGCACCGCCACCTCAGCGGCGGTGGGTCCCACCCCATCGGCGGCCAGTAGTTCGAGCGCGGCGAGATCGAAGCCATAGACATCGGCCGCAGTTCCCGAGAGCACCTGGCGGAGATCCTCGGCATTCCAATCGTGGAAGGTGCGGCGCAGGCTCGCCAACGAGTGCGGCGACGTGCCCTCGTTGTGCGGATAGTCCGCGCCCCACATCACCTTGTGGAGGCCGAGGCGGCGGAGCGCCTTCGCCTCACGAATCCCGGGGAAGCTCACACCGACCCAGACATTGCGTTCGAAGTACTCACTCGGCGTGAGCGGGAGCACGCTGTCGTTCTTGAGGTTCATCTCACCGATCCGCCCGGACTGCATCTGCATGTGGAACGCGTCCAGTTGCATGAGCAGCGGAGGAATCCAGTCGCAGCCCTGCTCGGTGAGTACCAAGTTGAGTTGCGGGAAACGTTCGAACACGCCGCTCATGACGAGTTGCCAGAACGGCCGGTGCGCGTACCACGCGGTCTCGATCATCCACTGGATAGTGGAACTCGCGAACTTGCCGTAGTCGGGGAGGCCAGTGCCGGTGGTGTGGTGATTAATCACCACACCGCGCTCTTGACACACCGCCCAGAGCCGGTCGTAGTGCTCGGAGTAGTACGGCGGCATATCCGCGCCATCAGGAATACCAGGAATGAGCACGCCACCACGGAGACCGTGATCGTCGATCCATTCCACCTCGGCAATGGCCACGTCCACATCATCGAGAAAGATCTGGCCGATCCCGGCTCGCCGCTCGGGATACCGAGAACAGAAGTCGGCGAGCCATCGGTTGTGGGCACGTAATCCCTCCCAGCGGCGGCGGTAGTCCTCGGCGTCGTCGGGGGCACGCGCAATCACGACACCCGTCGGGAAGAACGGTGGCACTGTGTTCGGAAAAACCACCTCGGCGACGATACCGTCCTTCGCGAGGTCGCCGATCCGGCGCTCGTCATCCCAGTTGCGCGACCGGCCGTCGTCTTGCAGATCGCGAAACGGGTTCGAGTACTTGCCCCGCCATGCGTCGAACTCCGACTGCCACTCCGCCGAGAGGTATTCCCGGTATTGCTCATGCGAACCGCCGGCATGGCAATCCGCCGAGATGATCGTGTACCGCTCATCGGTCGCTGTACTCATGTGCGAACTCTCCTCGTCGGAGTCGTCAAACGGGCTGCGGGTCGTGCGCCATTGCTGAACCCAGAAACCTGACGCTACCGTCAGTTGACATCGCTCTGCGATGTGCCAACTTCCGTCGACCCGATCCCGGGCGACACCCACCGCGATCGGGGAGATATGCACAGTGAAACCGATGTGGTCGATATTTGGGTAAACCTGATCACGGGCGACGGCGCACGCGAGTTTCTCGGCCAAGAGCAGTTCGCCAACATCCCCGGCTACTTAGGTTCGAGTTCCACCGATGGCATCGGGGTCGACGCGATGCTGGCCGTCATGGACGAACTCGGCGTCGCGACCGGGATTCTTTGTGCCGGGATGGACCGCACCGCAGAGCATGCCCTCGAAGTCGCGGATCAGCACCCCGGACGGTTTCTGGTGGCCGCGGGGCTGACCGCGCCGGAACACCCCACCCGCAGTGTCCGACGTATCCGAACGCTCGCCGAACATCCGCGGTTCTCAATGGTACGGGTCATGCCGCTCGCCAATCAGGTCCCCATCACCGACCCGCGCCACTACCCCGCCTACTCCGTATGCGAAGAGCTCGGGATTCCGATGGGTATCAACGTGGGCGTTCCCGGACCGCGCGTTCGATCGCGCGTGCAGCACCCTGAGTTACTCGAAGATGTGTTGATCGACTTTCCCGACCTCGTCGTGATCGGTGCACACATGGGCCACCCGTATGAAGAGCTCCTCATGAACTACATGAGGAAATGGCCGAACCTCTATCTGTCGTGCACCGCGTACGCACCGCGGTACATGGATCCAAGTCTCGTGGCATTCATGAATACGGCCACGTATCGCGGCCGAGTTCTGTGGGGCAGCGACGAACCGTGGTTCCCCATGCGACGCTCAATGACCGAGGCTCGAGATCTCCCCCTCGACGCCGACGCGATGGCTCAGTTCCTCGGGGGTACCGCGCGCCGCCTGCTCGACCGTACCGTGCGATCATGAGTGTCCAACATCTCTGCGCCACCGCATCTCCGGACGACGTTGCGGCGGTACTCGCCGCCGACGGCTGCGCCGTGATCGATCGGCTCGCGTCGCCGGAACTGCTCGACCGCATCGATGCCGAGATGGCGGATCACGTCGCGCGCACCGGGTACGGCACCGACAACTTCGCGGGACCGCTCACGCGTCGCACCGGCGGATTGATTGCCCGCTCGCCGTCGTCGCAGGATCTCGTGTTGGACGAACTCGTGCTCGGGACGGTGGACCAGGTCCTCGCGCACGTGAACAACTATCAACTTCACCTCACCCAGCTCATCCGCATCGAACCCGGTGGTCCGCCCCAGGTCATCCACCGCGATCAGTGGGCGTTCGACTTCTTCACGTTCCCGTCCGGCTACCAAGTCCAGTGCAACACGATCTGGGCCGCCACCGATTTCACCGAAGCGAACGGCGCGACGCGTGTGGTGCCCGGCAGTCATCTTGCGGAGGACAAGTTGCGTTTCGAGCTGGGCGACACGGAACCAGCCGAGATGGAACGGGGCTCCGCGCTCTTGTACGTGGGGTCGCTCTACCACGGCGGCGGTCCCAACACCTCGGACTCGGATCGCGTGGGCGTGAACATCACCTACAGCGTGGGCTGGCTCCGTCAGGAAGAGAACCAGTTCCTCACCGTGCCACCCGAGATCGCTCGTGAACTCCCCGAACGTCTCCAACGACTCCTCGGATATTCCCTCGGTGCCTACGCACTCGGGTACGTGGACGATCTGCGCGACCCGCTCGATGTGTTGATGGGACGAGCAACATCCAATGCCTCGTTCGCCGCGAGCACCGACGCACTCGCAACCAACGCAGGAGTCACCCCGATCGCCTGACGAGACCGGGCGCGAGAATGTGAGTGCACGACGGCACGCTCAATGCCGACCGCCATCACGAGCAGGATCGAGGCCACGACGCCGTCGAGCCACCAATGGTTTGCGGTCGCGCTCACTGCGAAGATCGTCGCGAGTGGATGTCCGAGAACCAGCCACCGCCATCGGCTCACTCCTGCGTGTACCACCACCGCGCCGACCCACACCGCCCAGGCCACATGGACCGATGGCATCGCCGAGATTTGGTCCGAGATCCCCTGGCCGATCGGTCCGTAGACCGACTGGTCGAACAGGCGGGCAACGTCCACGAAGCCGAACTGCGGGAACATCCGCGGCGGTGCCACCGGGACGAACTGGATCGCGAGGCAGGCAAACGTGGTGAGTGCGAGCGCGGTCCTCCACCGTGAGTACTTGTCGCGGTGCGAAAGGAACAGCCAGAGCAGCGCGCACATCATCGCGGGGGCATGCACGATCGCGTAATAGGCGTTGGTGAAACGCGCGACCCACGGACGGGGGATGATCCAGTTCTGGAGCACCGTCTCGCTCGGGAGTCCCATCTGCTCCTGGAGGCGATAGACCCACCGCCCGTTGGCCAGGCCAACGTCGACCCGAACCACCGAGAGCCGACCGGCCAGGATCCACAGCGAATAGAGCGACAGCACCAGCGCGGCTTCGAGCCCGAATGCCGCGACCCGCCGTTGCCAAGCGCGTTCGGAGCGGCGCCAGACCACGCCGACCACGAGACCGATGACGGCTAAGACCACCGCCCATTGCCACTTGAGCCAACCCACCGTCGATGTCTAATACGTGGTGACGTCTGAAATCTGCCAGACCGTCACCGTTTTCGAGATCGGATGTGCCGGAACCCTCGGTCGGCTCGACGGTAATCGTCGTGACCGCGGGTGGCTACCGGACCCTCGGCTTGGCGCAGGGGCCGCCGCGCGTGATGTGCACGCTCACGCTCGCGACCGTCGGAAGGTTTCGCAACACCAGCGTGCTCGAACACGTTCGGACACTCGCGCCGTTCACCGTCGCGGTGTAGCCGTCGGGATAGACGCGGCGTGGCAACACGAGGCTCGTCCGATACTTCGGGTCCGCAGGTGAAGCGTCGGGACGCGTGGTGACGTAGGTGAAGTCGTAGGTGCCGGTCTCCGGATCGAAAGAGGCACTGGTCGGAGTCCCGTTGACCGCCATCGGGTTCGGACGCACGAGGGCGTCGGCGGCGGTCGCCCTGACGTTGTCTCCGGTCGGCACAACGTTCAGATCGCGCACCAGGTTCTCGTCGTACGCCCAGAAGATCCAGGGCAGCAGACGCCGATCGAACGCATCAGTCAGCCGCCGCAAGGTGGCCGTGTCGGACGTCGCACCGAACTCCGTCGCGAGTAACGCGTCACCTCGTGCTCCGGCGGCGATCGCTCGGTCCATCGGCGCTGCCTCAGCATCCGGCGATATCGCGTACGCATGGAATGAGAGTCCGCTCAGCGGCGCTCCGATACCGGACAATGACGTGTCGGCCGAGCCAAAGTTGAAGAGCACAAACGGCTCGGTAAACACGAAGTGATCACGATCAACGCTGCGGATCGCCGTCGTCATCCGTTGCGCGAACGGAACGATCAACGCGGCCTCGAGGTCGGGACAGCCCGTCACACACGACGACCACTCGGTCCCCGGCCACGGCTCGTTCATGAGGTCGTAGCCCAAGACATAAGGCTCAGACGCCACCGCGGTCGCGATCGCTCGTAGGGCCGAGGCGTAGTGCGCCTGCAGCGGTATGCCATCGGGACCCGGCGTGTTCGCCCAGAAATTGTCGAACGCTCGCTTCAGTGCGGGATTCGTAAAATAATACGTGGGGAACGGGTCGGGCGGGTTCGGCAATCCATCGGTGAGCGTGGCCCACTCGGGAAACCCGTTGCCGTGCACCAACGGACCGAAGCCGTCTTGGTGGAAATCCAGCTGGGTGAAAATCTGTTCCTTCGCGAGGACGCGCACCGTCTCCGCGATCGAATCCACGTATCCCTGATCAATGACTCCGGGCTCGGGCATGACCGCGCCGAAGACCACACCGAGTCGCACCACATTGAAACCTTCGTCGTGCAGGAAGCGGGCGTCATCGGCGCCAAACCCCGCTGCGGCGGGCGAGATCGGTGGGAACTTCTGGACGAAGTTGACGCCGCGGAGGTTGATCACGCGACCCCAACGGTCAGTGAACCAGCGCCCCGAATGGCCGAGTTCGGGTCGAGGACCCACCGGTGCCGCGAAGTTCGGCCGCGGCACGCACGCAACCACGGACATCGCCGAGACAACGACTACCACCGCGAAACGGATCCGCACCTTCGCTGCGCTGGGTCCCATGAGGCCAGACCATAGGCCGATCGACCCGAAACCAACAATGATCCTCAATCTGGTACTTGCCCGGCTTTGACCCACGTGCGAAGGTGACCGCTCGCGGCGAGTGGCGTCAACGGAGGGCTTCACGTGACACGGGTACGTATTGGCATCGGCACGCGGCTGGGCTTAGCGGTCGGGCTCCTCGTGGGCACCCTTCCAGTCATCGCGGTGGCCACCCCTGCGGTCGCACTCCCGAACACGTCGACGCCGAGCCTCTCGCTGGTGCGCACCATCCGCACCACGCCGTTTGTCGGCACGAGCTCATCGACGCGCGACGGCGAGGGTTCTGCGTTCGTGCCCAACGACCCCGCGCACCCGAACATCGGTGGCACCGACTCACTCTGGCTCGCAGAGGACAACGGACGCGCGGTCTGGGAGATCAACCCGTACACCGGCGCGCTGAAGTCGAGCATCCAAGACTCCACGTGGCAGGCAACCAAGCAGTACAGCAGCGGGACGGGCACCGGAAGCGGGAGCACCGCCGGATCCAACCGCGACCCCGATATCGAATCGATGGCGTACGACAAGATCAACGACACGCTCTACGTATTCAGCGGCAAGTGCTGCTCGAGCTCGGTGCTCCCAACGTCGTACCGGCTCCAGCGCGGCGCGGGAAGCACGTTCCACCCCGAGGCGTGGCAGGCCCTCCCGAGCGGCTCTGACTACACCGCCTCGGCATGGCACCCCGGCGATCACAAGGTCTACGTCGGTGTGGGCAGCACGATCCGCACCTACGACTTTGCGACGAACGCGTCGGGTACAACCTTCGGCGTCTCCGGTCTGTCCGGCATCTACGGCATGAGCTTTTCCGACGATGGCAACGATCTGTTCGTAGCGCGATCGTCGGTGAAGCTCTCGAGAGTCAACTGGAACACGAAGACCCTCGTCACCGGTTGGACGTTCACGCTCACATCCTTCGGCATGAAAGACAGCCGCGCCGTCGAGCTCATCAACGACCAGTTCTACGTCTACGACGGGTATGACGGTCGGTCGTCGGGTGATCCCCTGCGCTACGCCGTGTTCGTCTTCGACGTGTGCTGCGGTTCTGGTCTGCCGCCGGTGGCTTCCTTCTCCACGAGCCAGCTCGCGAACCCGGCGTTCACCATGCAGTTCACGGATGCGTCAACCAACTCGCCGAACGGCTGGACCTGGGACTTCGACAACAACGGCACGGTCGACAGCACCGCGCAGAACCCGACTCACACCTTCTCCGGGGCCGGTGACTTCAGCGTGAAGCACACCGCATCCAACTCCGGTGGCACCAGCACCCCGGTCACCCAGACGGTGCACGTGAACGCGCCCGCACCGCCCGTTGCGAACTTCACCTCGGCCCCGGCCGCGAGCCCACCGTTGACGATCAACTTCACCGACACTTCAACGAACGCGCCCACCAGCTGGGCCTGGGACTTCGACAACGACACCATCACCGACAGCACCGCACAGAACCCAGCCCACACGTTCAGCGCCGGCGGCAACTACCCCGTCACCCTCACCGTCGACAACGGATTCGGCACCAACAACATCACCAAGACGATCACGGTGTCCGACCAGCCGGTCGTGACCACCCTCAACCCGGCGGCGGACGCGTACGTGAGTTTCTCGTCGCCGACCAAGAACTACGCCGCCTATCCCGACCTCAAGATGCTGGCGTTCAACGGAACCTACGAGTACCACCCGTACTTCCAGTTCTCGGTCGCGGGCCTCGGCGGAGCCCCCACCGCGGCGAAGCTACGGCTCTTCGTCACCGACGGCGGGACGAGCGGAGGCAACTGGTTTGCGCCCACCGGGAGCTGGACCGAGTCGACCCTCAACTGGAACAACGCACCTCTGCTGACGGGCACCCCGTTCGCAACGGTCGGCGCGGTCACCCAGGGTCAGTGGGTCGAGATCGATGTCACTGCGCAGATCACCGGCAACGGGACCTACACGTTCGCGGCGACCAACCCGACCACCGACATGGTGACCTTCGCCAGCAGAGAGTCGGTGAATCTGCCGCAGCTGGTGCTCACCCACTAGCGCCGACATTCTGCGGCTGAGATCAGCTCCCAGCGAAGGCGCGGTCGGCGGCAATCGCGGCTTCGAGCCTCTCAACCCGAGCGCCCCGTACCTGAGTGACTTGGCCCGCGTAGGTGAGGCCCGGGAGAGCGGCCCACACGGTGGCCGCAGCCTGCGCGGCGGCGTCGAGTTCCTCCGCTGCCACCACAGCATCGAAGTACCCCGCATCGCGTGCATCAGCGGGTCCGTACATCCGTGCACCTACGACGGCGGTCTGGAAGTGACGTTTGCTCAGCCGCTCCTCCGCGAACTCGATCGCCCAGCGCGGGAGCACCATCCCGATCTGCGTTTCGATGAGCCCGATGCGAAATGCACCGTCGGTCCCGATGCGTTCGTCCGCCGCGAGACACAACAACGCGCCTGCGGCCACTGCATGACCGGAACATGCCACCACCACCGGCAAACCGGACGCGTAGATCCGGGTGAACAGTGCTCCACCCTGCGCCACGAGTTCGACCATGCCCTTGGCGTCGCCGGACTTCATCACCGAGAGGTCAAATCCGCCAGTGAGGAAGCCCGGCTTACCAGTAATGCACAATGCGCCGACCGCAGTGTCCGCTTCGGCAAGGGTCAGGCAACAGTCGAGGGCGGTGAGCACCTCCGCCGACAATGCGTTCGCCTTTCCATGGTTCAGCCGTGCCCAGGCGACGTTGTCGCGCACGTCGTAACCAACGAACTCGCTGCCGCTCTCGCTCATCTCATGTCCTCATCGATCGTCTCGGTGGAGGCGCCACGATACGCGACGCCACGGATCAGGTAATGATGTAGTCGGCCGGATCGGGGGTACGAGTCCGCTGCCAGAACTCGAGGAGTGAGAACGGCCAGTTCTGCGTCACCCGTCCCGATGCGTTCTTGTACCAACTGTTCACGCTCGCCGCTCCCCAGGCCATCTGCGAGTTCGCCGCGTCGACGGCGCGGTTGTAACGATCGTGCACCTCGGCGCGCACGTTCATCGCGCCTACGCCGCCAGCCAACAGCATGCGCACACTCTCGGTGATGTAGCGCGCCTCACACTCAGAGAAGTAGATGATGCTGCCGTTGATCACGATGTTCGTGTTCGGTCCGTACATGAGAAACAGGTTCGGGAAGTTCGGAATCGTCATCCCGAGGTACGCGCGCGCCTCACCGTCCCACGCCTCGTGCAGGTCCACGCCGCCCACCCCGTGCACCGCCATCGGCGTGAGGAAGCTCGACGCCTGGAAGCCGGTGCCATAGATGATGACGTCGAACGCATAGTCGGTACCGTCGGCCATCCGCACTCCGGTCGCGGTGATCACGCCAATGGAGCCGACGTCGAGCGTGACCGAGTCACGCGTGAACGTGCGCGCCCAAATCCCGTTGTCGCGCACGAACCGCTTCGAGAACGGCGGGTACTTCGGCAGCACCTTGTCGAACAGTTCCGCGTCGAGGAACTGGGTTCGGTAGTACGCGGTAAACACTTCGCGCACCATGTCGTTCATGAAGCTGACCGACTCGGTGGATTCCCAACTCTCATCGACTGCGGCCATCGGTACCAGCACCTCATGGGAGCGCCAGAAGATCCATACGCGGTCCCAGTGCGCAAATGAAGGGACATGATCGAGCAGCCAGCGCGCGCCCTCGGGGAGGTCGTCGTGATAGTTCGGAGTCTCCAACAACCACGGCGGAGTGCGCTGGAAGACGGTGAGCGATGCGGCGGTCTCGGCCACAGCCGGAATGAACTGCGCCGCGCTCGCGCCCGTACCAATAATCCCCACTCGTTTGCCCCCAAGGTCCACCGACGCGTCCCATCGGGCCGAGTGGAACGACTCGCCGGCGAAATCGTCAACGCCAGGGATGTTCGGCATCTTCGGGCGGTTCAGCTGGCCGACCGCACTCACCAGCGCATGAGCATCGACGGTCTCGGTGGTGCCATCAGCCCCTCGAACTTCGATGCGCCACACTTGGAGTTCGTCGCTCCATGTGGCATCAACCACTTCCGTATCGAAACGGACGTGCTCGCGGATCCCGAACTCGTCGGCACAGGCACGGAAGTAATCGAGCAGAACACCTTGGGTCGAGAAGTGCTGCGGCCACTCGCTGGTTTGCGCGAATGAGTAGCTGTAGAAATGGTTCGGTACGTCGACTCGACACCCCGGGTAGCGGTTCTCCAACCACGTCCCGCCCACATCCGCGTTCTTCTCAAAGATCACGTACGGCACCCCCGCTTGATCCAAGCGGTGCGCAGCCGCGATGCCCGACATCCCGGCACCGACGATCGCCACGCGAAACTCGCGGCCCGGCGCAACCTCGGCGGCGCGCCATCCCGGTGCACGCAGGTCCGCACCGTCGAGCGCGAGCTCTTCGGTCAACAGCACCACGTAGTCGTCTTCGATCTCCCGGCCGGCGAAGAACTCGAGCATCCGCCGAAGCGCTGCGGGCTCCGGCGTCGGGGCCGGCACGCACCCACCGTCGCGATAACGACCAAGTGCCTCGGCCGCGAGTTGCCGGGCGGTTGCGGCCATCTCGGGGGTAATGCCCGCGGTGGGATCGAACGACTCGGACGCGCTCGGCGCCAGATCGGCCCGCAAGATCGACACATCCCCGGTCAGGCAGGCCACCGCCGCAAGCAGCGGCGGCGTCTCGATGTCGGCGATTGCCGCAAGAATCGCCGCATTGGACTCAGTGATCGCTACCGCTGACGGGTTCAAACGCATTCTGGAGAAGTCTCACACGCAGTGAGCCCAGTCGCCCCACCACGGAGGCCGAACGCCGGCCCATCGATGCGGTCGATGGTGGTAAAGGATTCCACCGGTGCCCGGGTCAACTTCGTGAATGTCTGGGTGGGGTGGCCGAGCGCCACCAGCGCGGCCAAGGCGTAGCCCGCCGGCGCGCCGAGGAGCTCCAGCGCTTCGGCTTCACGACGGATCGCCATGGTGGTGATGACGCCACCGAGATCGTGGTCGCGCGCCGCGAGGAGAATGCTCCAGGCGAATGGGTACACCGATGCGGCTCCGGCGAAGGTGTACCGGTCCAGGTCTCGGTCGACCGCGGCCAGTGCCCCGAGGTCCACCAGAATCGCGAGCAACACGGGGACCTGGTCGAGTTGTTCGGCGAACCCGTCGGGAGACGCGCTCTGTTTCACTCTTCCTGCACCTTCGATGGCAGCTGACTCCGCGCCGCGATCCGCGAGCGGTGACCACGGCGTGAGCCCAGCCGCGCGCTGAGCGAGATACTCGTACCAACCGTCGAGGTAGAGGTCGCGCAGGCCCGCACGGATACCAGGATCCTTGACCACGACGACCTGCCAACCTTGGCGGTTGCCACCGCTCGGAGCGAACCGCGCGGTATCCAACACGGCGCCAAGCGTGACATCGGCAACCGGCGCGTCGGCGAAGTCACGAATCGCGCCCGTGGTGGTGAGTGCTGAAATCAGTTCCATCCACTCACGCTACGCCGGGCGTGCATCGCCTCCGACAGCCTCAACTCAAATCCGATGGTGCTCGGCTTGCGTCACACCATCACGGTTCGAGGGGCTTCAGCCGCCGCATCGAGGGTGACGCATGGCCGGACGCGCTCGATGGACATCAACCTCTCGGGACCATGGCTCGGTTCCACGGAATCCCGTCGTCATACTTCCAACTCGCATTGTGAGCTCAATCCTCACAAAGTTTTGAAGGGTTGGTCAGGTAGCGCGGGCGGCAACCACCCGGTCAGTCGAAGTTTGTGTTGAGGAGGGGAGCGGTACACAGCTCGATCTGGAGCCCATCCGGGTCTCGGAGATAGACCGAGTTCTCCACCCCGAGGTCGGGCCCTCGGTACTCAACCCCGGCCCGCGCGAGCCGCGCTTTGAGCGCGACGAACTCCTCCGGCGCCATCGAGATCGCCACGTGTTGAACACCACCGAGCGTCTCATGGAACTCGGGGTGCTCAAATCCCGGAAAATCGAAGAACGCGAGGAGATTGCCGTTGCCGATGTCGAAGAAGAGATGCGCGCTCGACGGGTAATCACGGTTCTCGAAGATTTCCACCACAGGAAATCCGAGCAGGTCTTGATAGAACGCGATCGTGGCCAGCACATCGGAGCAGATGAACGCCGCATGATGCACGCCCCGACCCGTACTCGCGGGTCGATCCGAATCCGCCACCACGAGGTGGTCCCAGGCTTGAGCGCGGGTGGCATAGTCGGCAGACATCGCCCCCGACAATACTTCAGCCCCGGACCGCGACGCCCGGACCGCGACGCCCGGTGACACCTAGGGAAACCGCGGTGCGCCAGTAGCGTGGCCGGAATGGCCGGATGGAACTTTGCCCACGTTTGGGACTCGATCGCGGACGCGGCACCCGGCCGGGTCGCCATCGTCTGTGGCAGTGCCGAACGCACCTTCGGCGAGTTCGAAGATCGAGCGGCCCGACTCGCCGCCAGTTTGGCCGCTCTCGGGGTCGGCGCCGGTGACAAGGTCGCGATTGACCTCGTGAACCGACCCGAATACCTTGAGACGTTCTACGCGGCCTTGAAGCTCGGCGCGGTCCCGGTCAACGTGAACTTTCGGTACGGCGTTGAAGAGACTCGATACTTGCTTGCCGACTCGCAAGCACGAGTGGTGATCACAGAAGCCCAGTTCCTCACCACGGTCACGGAAGCGGTGGGCCAACTGCCGGCACCATCACCCGCCGTGATCGAGATCGGCGCCGGGTACGACGTCGCGATAAGAGGCGAACGGCTGGAACGCGGCCGTACTCCCGATGGTGACGACCTGATCTTCCTCTACACCGGCGGCACGACCGGCATGCCCAAGGGCGTGATGTGGCGCAACGACGACCTCTACGCCGCCCTCTGGCAGATGGGTCGGCCCGGAACGGAACCGCCGGACCCATTGGCGGCAATCCACGCCGGCAAACGCGCCGGCACCACACTCCCCGCGTGTCCCCTGATGCACGGCACGGGCTTGTTCATCACCCTCTCGACCCTCGCGGGAGGCGGCACCGTCGTCCTGATCGACGAAATGGGTTTGGACGCGCACCGAATCTGGGACGAGATCGACCGCCACCAGGTCGCAGTGTTGACCATCGTCGGCGATGTCTTCGCTCGTCCCCTCTTGCTTGCGCTCGATGCCGACCGCAGTCGCTGGTCCCTCGAGTCGTTGCGCGCCATTACGTCGAGCGGCGTCACGTGGAGTCCCGACGTGAAGCGCGCCCTGCTCATCCATCTCCCTACCATCACCCTGCTCGACTCCCTTGGCGCGTCCGAAGGATTGATGTCGCGTTCCGCAGCGCGCGCAGAGGACCGAGAGATCGCGCCGGCACGCTTCGCCGTGAACGAGCGCGTCCTGGTCCTCACCGACGACGGACGTGAAGTAGTGCCCGGGAGCGAGGAAGTGGGGATGGTCGGCGTGGGCGGTCGAATCCCACTCGGCTACTTCAACGACCCCGAGAAGACCGCCAAGACATTTCGAGTCGTGAACGGCACGCGATATTCGATCCCGGGCGATTACGCAACCGTCGACGCCGACGGCACTATTCGACTTCTCGGTAGGGGCTCGGCCACAGTCAACACCGGCGGCGAGAAGGTCTACCCCGAAGAGGTCGAGCACACGCTGCGCGAACACTCGGCGGTGAATGACTGCGTGGTTGTGGGTATCCCCGACGTTCGATTCGGTGAGATCGTGGTGGCCATGGTGGTCACCGGGGCGCCGGTCGACGAAGATGCACTGCGCGCCCACTGCAAGGCCCGCGGGCTGTCGGGCTACAAGATCCCCAAGCGAATCGTGCTGCTTCCGGACATGCACCGCGCGCCGAATGGCAAGGCCGACTACAAGCTGTTGCGTGGCCTGGCTGCCACCGAACTAGGAGTAACGCTCTCATGAATACCCACCGAATCAGTTCAGACGAGGACGCTTGAACATGGCAGATCATTTTGTGATCGATGGTTCCAACCTCGCGACCGAGGGCCGCACCGAGCCCAGCCTGGCCCAACTCCGAGAATCGGTTGCTGCTTTCCGCGGTGAACACCCGGGAGCGATGGTGACCGTGGTCGTCGACGCGAGTTTTGAACATCGGATCGACCCCAAGGAACGGGTGGCGTTCTCGAAACTCGAAATCGCCAACGAGGTCGTTTCACCGCCGGCCGGCGCAGTGGGGCGCGGTGATGGTTTCCTCCTGCAAATCGCGAACCGCACGAGCGCGACCGTGGTGTCGAACGACTCCTTTCAAGAGTTTCACGCCGAGTACGACTGGCTGTTCGAACCCGGTCGATTGATCGGCGGAAAGCCCGTACCCGCGGTCGGATGGATCTTCTCGTTACGGCGGCCCGTGCGCGGCATCGTGAGCCGCAAGACCACCCAGAAGGCGAAGAAGGACAAGGGCCCCGAGGAGAAAGTGCGCGAAGCGATCGCGGAGGCCACCGCCGATGTCATGACCACGAGCAGCAGTGGCGGTCGGCGGCGCAGACGAGGCGGGCGCAGCAACGCGCCCGCGGTCGAAACGGTCGAGCCCGAAGCCGTGAACGAACCCGCGCCGTTCCTCCAGTTCGTAATCGATCACCGGCTCGGCACCGACGTTGAGGGTGAAGTCGACGCCTTCTCCTCGCACGGTGCATTCGTGGTGGTCGACGGCGTACGTTGCTACGTACCGATCGCGGCGATGGGCGAGCCCCGGCCGACTCGTGCTCGCGATGTGCTCACCCGCGGCGAGACCCGCACGTTCGTGGTACAAGCGGTCGACGCACCGCGCCGTGGTATCGAGCTAGCCCTTCCCGGCTTCGCAAAGGTGGCGGGCGCGCCGAGCGAGGAGACGGTGCAGGCCGAGGTCAAGCGCAGCCGCCCGAAGAAATCGACGGCCGACTACGTGCCGAAGAAGCGGACGTCCAAGAAAAGTGCCGCGCGGCAGGAGCCTGATAAGAAGAGCGCGGGCAAGAAGGACTCAGGCAAGAAGGACTCGAAAGCGTCGGAGAAGGTCGAACCCAGCCTCAAGGCCGCGCCGAGCAAGAAGACCGTCGCCAAGAAGACCGTCGCCAAAAAGACCGTCCCCAAGAAGACCGTCACCAAAAAGACCGCGACCAAGCCAGCGGCGAAGAAGACTGCGGCCAAAAAGACCGTCGCCAAAAAGACCGTCGCCAAAAAGACCGTCGCCAAAAAGACCGTCCCCAAAAAGACCGTCCCCAAAAAGACCGTCCCCAAGAAGACCGTCCCCAAGAAGACCGTCCCCAAGAAGACCGTCCCCAAAAAGACCGTCACCAAGAAGACCGCGACCAAGCCAGCGGCGAGGAAGACTGCGGCGAAGAGTCCAGCGAAGAGAGGTCGCGCTTCATGAGCGACGACATCCCGTCCATCACCGTCGGCGACGTCGACGAACTCGCCGATCCGGTCCTGTTCGATGTGCGCGAGCTCGATGAGTACGAAGCGGGGCATGCGCCGGGGGTGGCCTTTCACCCGCTGGCAACTATCCACGCGGCCTGGACCGGCTTGCCCTCGGACCGCACGATCTTGTGCATCTGCCGCTCGGGTGCCCGTTCTGCACAGGCCACCGCATTTCTGCGAGAACAAGGCCTCGACGCCATCAACCTCGAAGGTGGGATGCAGGCGTGGGCCGCGTTCGGTCTCGAGGTTGTGCGCGACGACGGCTCTCACGGCGCGGTCATCTGACGCCGGGCATGGAACGCCCACATCGGGACGGACCACTCACTGGCATCCGTGTCCTCGATCTTTCGCGCGTCCTCTCGGGGCCGATCGCGGGCCGCAACCTTTCTGACCTTGGCGCGGATGTGATCAAGCTCGAGCCGCCGGAAGGCGACCTCGTCCGCTTCGCGCAGCCCAAGGTCGGTTCGATCTCGCTGTACTACGCGCAGCAAAACACCGGGAAACGCAATATCTCGCTCGACCTTCATCATCCCGCCGCAACCGCGATCGTGTTGGATCTCGCCGCGCACGTCGATGTGGTCATCGAGAACTTCCGGCCGGGCGTCATCGATCGTCTCGGCATCGGATGGCCAGAACTCTCCGCTCGCAATCCGCGTCTGATCCTGGCGTCGATCAGTGGGTACGGGCAGACCGGCGAGTGGGCGGGACGGCGCGCCTACGCCGTGGTGATCCACGCCGAGATGGGGATGATCGAGGCGGGCGGACGGTTCCGGGCCGACGCCGCGGGTGACTCGACCGGCGGCGTCCCACTCCAGGACCCGATGAGCCACGCCGATGTGTACGCCGGACTGCACCTCACTGCGGCGGTGAACGCGGCACTCTTCCAGCGGGAACGCACCGGGCGCGGCCAATGGGTGGAGGTCGACATGGCCGAAGCGCTCCTCCACGCGAACGACTTCACGCACTGGGACCTGTCATCGGTGGACGTTGGCGACTACCGCCCCGCGATGTCGCCGCCGTACACGCCCATCCTGCGCACCGGCGCGGGGCCGCGCATCGTGATCGCGGGCGACCCCGCCGGACCCGGATTGCTGGAGATGTACTGCGCGGCGATGGGCCGCGCCGACCTGCTCGACGATCCGCGCTTTGCGCTCTCCGTGCGCCGCGCGAACCGTGCCGCGCTGATCGAGATCATCGAAGCCTGGACGCTCACGTTCACCGATCTCGACGTCCTCGAACATGTCCTGAGCGAGAACGGTTTCCCGATGGGCATCGTGCGCACCACGGCCGCAGCCGCAACCAGTGAGTGGGCTCGCGAACGCGGCGCGGTGGTGGAGGTCGACGACCGCGTTGGCGGCACGGTGTCGATCCCGCAATCACCGTGGCGGTTCTCCGCCGCCACCACGGGATCTCGCGGCGTCCCTGCGTATCGCGGCGAACACAATCGAGAGGTGCTGCGCGAGTTGCTCGGGACCGACGACGCCACACTGAAGCGATGGGAAACCGACGGCGTGTTGTCGTCGCGTGTCCCCGACTCCCTCCTCCCCAAGACTGAGTAAATCACTCCACCCGCGCGGACAAAACGGGCGCGCGTCCGTACTCTGATCTCTGAGCCCGGGGCGGGCGATGAGCGCGAGGAGACTCGGGCTGATCTGTATCCCAAGGATGGGAACACGACCAAGGATGGTGGCGATCCGCATGCAAATCTCCCGCCCTGCGCTCGTATGGGTCCTGACGATGGTCGCCGCGACCGTGGTCGCCAGCACCGCTGCGAGTGCGGTGCCCGCCGCTCAGGACACCGCCGCGGTGAGCACCGACCCCACCGGCGCGCACGTGAAGCTCGGCCGCGCCGGGAGCTGGGACGAAGTCCGCCCCCTCCACGGCACCGGTCCCACCACCGGGTGCGTCCGGCACTGGATACCGTCAGGGGAGTACGAACTCCGCAAGACCCTGGCGGGCGACTACCGACAAGTTCCCCTGACCGAGCCGCAGCCGAGCACGGAATACTCGCCCTATTCAGTGTGGTGCGACGACCAGTACATCGGCACCGTCTGGATACGACCTCAGCAGTTCGGCGTGGACCCCCGTGCGATCGCGGAAGAACTCGTCCGCGACCTTCCCTATCCGGCGGCGACCGTGGGCGCCGTCCCGCAGGCGCGCGGTCTCACCGGTCTCGAGACCTGGTTCTGGGTCGACGGCTACACCGCGGCACCGGTCCAGGACACCGTCACCCAGTTCGGCCTGACGGTGGACGTGGAGGCGACCCCGACGTCGGTGAGTTGGGACTTCGGCGACGGGACCACCGCAAAGGGGCTGGGGCTGGGCCTGGCACCGCCGGCACCGTCAAACGTGGTGCATACGTTCGAGACTCGGGCCCGGCCGGCATTCGCGGTGCGGGCGTTGATCATCCTGTCCGTGCAGTGGCGCCTGAACGGCGGGAGCTGGCAGGACATCGACCCGGTAGTTCGCACCGCGGTCCGCTCCTATCCCGTCGTGGAATCTCGCGCCGCCTTGGTTCGTGCGGCTGCATGAGGACATGCCATAGGCCGGCGGCTTGGACCGGCCGGTAACGTGGGATGATGTCGAGCTTCAACCGCGCCGATGCGCTCGCCCGCCTCAACTCTGAAGATTTCGATGTCCTCATCATCGGTGGTGGCATCACCGGGTGCGGAGTGGCGCTCGACGCAGCGAGTCGCGGCCTGCGTACGGCACTCGTCGAACGCGACGACTTCGCGAGCGGCACGTCGTCCAAATCTTCGAAGCTCGTCCACGGAGGTTTGCGCTACCTTCAACAGCGCGAAATCCGATTGGTCTACGACGCACTCCACGAACGGCAACGGGCACTGAAGAACGCACCCCACCTGGTTCGGATCCTTCCATTCCTCATCCCGGTCCTAAGCAAGGACGGCCTCATCAACCCGAAGATCGCACGCGCGCTCGGCTACGCAATGTGGCTCTACGACCTCACCGGTGGCGCGCGCATCGGCAAGTTGCACCAACGCATCAACAAGGAAGAAGCACTCGCACACATGCCTACATTGCGCGCGCCGAACGTGGCCGCCGCGTACCTCTACTACGACGCGCAAACCGACGATGCGCGTTACACCCTGACCCTCGCCCGCACTGCGGCAAGCCATGGCGCAGTGCTCGCGAACCACGCGGGCGTCACCAGCTTGCGGAAAGACGCGAACGGCCGCGTGAACGGAGCCACCGTCAGCGCGGATGGCCGCACATTCGATGTCAGCGCGCGCACGGTCGTGAACGCGGCGGGCGTGTTCTCCGATGCCGTACGGGAGATGGACGAAGGAACCCATCCACACTCCATCCGTCCCGCCAAGGGCATTCACATCACCGTCCCGTGGGAGAAGGTCCGTAACGACATCGCCGCCATCGTGCCGGTGCCCAAGGATCGCCGTTCCATCTTCGTGGTCCCCTGGGGCGACTTCACGTACATCGGCACGACCGATACCGACTACGACGGTCCGATCGACGACCCTCAGTGCACTCCCGAGGACGTGAAGTACCTCCTGGACGCGATGAACATGGCGATGGCCGAACCCCTCACCGTGGATGACGTGGTGGGAACGTGGGCGGGGCTACGACCACTCGTCACCGGAGGGACAGTCGGCCAGAAGACCGCCGACCTCTCGCGTCGCCACCAGGTCGCGGTCTCGAGCGCGGGCGTGGTCACGGTCACGGGTGGCAAGCTCACCACGTACCGGAAGATGGCCGAGGACACTGCCGACGCGGTCGTGAAGTCGCTCGGCAACAAGGCATCGTGTCGGACCAAGAAGTTGCCGCTCTTGGGCGCGAACGGCCCCGCACCCGACGACGAGCACCTGGCTCGGCGATTCGGCAGTATGGCCACCGACATTCTCACCCTCGCCGCGACCGACGCTGATCTCGACGCTCCGTTGGTCGTGGGCCTACCCTACCTTCGGGCCGAGGCCATCTACGCGGTGCGCGAGGAAATGGCCACCACCCTCGATGATGTGTTGTCCCGCCGCACCCGCGCCCGACTGCTCGGGCGCGACGCCACCGCCGGGGCCGCCGAGTCCGTTGCGCGCCTCATCGCCCCCGAACTCGGCTGGGACGAGGCGAGGATCACCTCCGAGGTCGACTCCTACCGCGCCGCCCTCGAACACGAACGCATCAGCGCCGGTCTCCCCGACTCCGTGCTCCCGCTCTAACGCACCGGCCCCACCCGAGCGTTTGTCGACGAGATGGCGGCCACCGCACCCAATCCGACAAACGCGCCGGCCCGCCGGGCAAACGCACGAGGAGAACGCGTCGCGTAGCGTGTGCGTCTGTGACTCTTTCTGGCACGCCCACCACCCCTATTCCGCTCAGCGTCCCGGCGGCTGAGGCGCACGAACATCTTGGTGGCACCCGCGTCACCGTCGATTCGGTGTTGCTCCAACGCCTCGAAGCGACGGGAGCCGAGGTGCTCGTGGCGCCCGACGTGACCGCGGAAGCGAGCCGCGATTGGTGGCCCCTCGCCATGATCTGGGCGGTCGACGGCGAAGTGCCGGCCCGAGCTGCCGCCGTCGTGCGACCCGCCAACGCCGATCAGGTGAGCGCGGTACTCGCGGCGTGCAACGCGGCGAGGGTTCCGGTCACCCCCGCGGCGGGACGAAGCGGCGTGTGCGGAGCGAGCATTCCCATCCACGGCGGCGTGGTGCTCGACCTCACCGCCATGAGCGGGATCGTCGGTATCGACCGCGAGTCGATGGTGCTCGATGTCTTGCCGGGGACCTTCGGCACCTGGCTGGAGGAGACCCTCCAAGCGGAACACGGCGTGACGGTCGGGCACTGGCCGCAGTCGATCGACCTGTCGACCGTGGGCGGTTGGCTGGCGTGTCGCGGCGCCGGGCAGATGAGCACGCGCTACGGAAAGATCGAGGACATGGTGGTGGGTCTCGATGTTGTCCTCGCCGACGGGCGCCGGATCTCCACCGGCGGCGTACCTCGCGCCGCGGTCGGGCCCGACCTCAACCAGCTCTTCGTCGGCTCCGAAGGCACACTCGGCGTCATTACCGGCGCTCGCCTCAAGGTGCATCGCACGCCGCCAACCCAGAAGCGGGCCGCATACGCGTTCGAGAGTTTCACGGCGGCGAACGACGCTTGCCGTCGGATCGTCCATCGCGGTGCGCGTCCCGCGGTACTCCGCGTCTACGACAACATCGAGTCGGACCGCACCTACAAGACCGGGCCCGATGACCACCTCCTCCTCGTCCTCGACGAAGGTGACCACCTCATCGTGGATGCCACCATGACGGTCGTGGCCGAGGAGTGCAAGACCGCGAAGCTCGCCGACGTGGCGTTCGTGGAGCAGTGGCTCGGACATCGCAACGACACGAGTGCGCTCCAAGCACTGATCAGCCGCGGCTATGTGGTGGACACGATGGAGATCTCCGCACCGTGGGCTCGGTGCGACGAGATCTACCACACCGCGACGACTGCGATTCTGGGCGTCGCCGGAACCCTCACCGCGAGCGCCCACCAGAGCCATTCGTATCCCGACGGCGCGTGCATCTACTTCACGTTCGCGGGTCAACCGAGTCGTGAGGAACGAGAGAACTACTACCGAGCCGCGTGGGAGGCCGGGACTCGCGCGGTGCTCGCCCATGGCGGCGCATTGAGCCACCACCATGGCGTGGGCCTGAACCGGTCCCGCTTCGTACACGACGCCCTCGGGCCTGCCTTCGATGTCCTCGTCGCCACCAAGCAAGCGCTCGACCCGAACGGCATTCTCAATCCCGGCAAGCTCGGCCTTCCCGATCCGTGGGCGCCAGCCGCGGCATGGCCGGTCTGATGGATCTCCTGGTCATCGACATCGGAACATCGTCGATCCGTTCGGCGATCGTGCACGACGACGCCACCGTGCAGCACGAGCAGCACCGCGACTTTTTGCCCGACTCTCCCCAACCCGGAATGGTGGAGTTCGACGCCGCGGCAATGGCGGCCGTGGTCCTGGAGATCGCACGCACCGCGCTCGCCACTCACGGCAATCCCGTGGCCGGCGTGGGCATCACCAACCAGAGGGGCTCCGCGGTGGTGTGGGATCGCGCCACGGGCGAACCGATCGGCCCCGCGCAGGGTTGGCAAGACCTCCGTACGATTTTCGCCTGCCTCACGCACCGCGGCGCAGGTTTTCGCTTCGCGCCCAACGCGTCGGCAACCAAGCTCGAAGATCTCCTGAACACCTTCGACCCCGACCGGTCCCGAGACCTTTGCTTCGGGACCGTCGACTCGTGGATCGCGTGGACCCTCTCCGAGGGTGCTCTCCATGTGATCGATGCGAGCAACGCTGCGGTCACCGCACTCCTGCGCGCCGACGGCACGGGTTGGTACGAACCCGCGCTCGAGGCCTTGCGGATCCCGGAGCGGATGCTGCCCACCATCGTGGATACCTCGGGCATCATCGGCACCGCGACCGCACTCCCCGGTGCGCCACCAATCGCGGCACTCATCGGCGACCAGCAAGCGTCGTTGGTGGGTCAGGCCTGTGTCGCGCCAGGGCCCGCGAAGATCACGTTCGGTACGGGCGGCATGCTTGATCTTGTGGTGGGTCCGAACCGACCGGGCTTCGAAACTCGAGGCGATGGCGGAACGTTCCCGATCATCACGATGCGCCGTGCTGGGGTGGACACCTGGGGCCTCGAGGCGATCATGCTCTCGGCCGGTACCAACGTGGAGTGGTTGCGCGACGACCTGGGAATACTGACCTCGTCGGAGCAGAGTCACGAGGTTGCTCAGCACTGTGGCGACACGGGGGGCGTGATGTACGTACCCGCGTTGATGGGCCTCGGAACCCCGCAGTGGGATTACGGCGCACGCGGCACGTTGCTCGGTCTCACCCGCGGGAGCGGGCGCCCGCAGATTGTGCGCGCCGTGCTGGAAGGAGTTGCGCACTCCGGTGCCGACCTCGTGGAGTCTGCCGAGACCGACGCGCACACCACGATCGAGGTGCTGCGGGTCGACGGTGGGATGTCGCGTAACCCCACGTTCGTGCAAGCACTCGCTGATGCCACGCAGAAGCCCGTGGAGATCTCTCCGGTGTGTGAAGCCACCACGCTCGGGGCCGGGTTCATGGCCGGGCTGGCGGTGGGCGCGTGGCCCAATCTCGATGCACTCGCGCACACCTGGTCACCGATCGCCCGCTACGAGCCCGGCCCGCCCACCGACCGCGATCGTTGGCGCGAGGCGGTTCGCCGGGCATCGCGCTGGCTCGAAGACCTCTCCGCCGTCGACTTCTAACGAACTTGCGTCATTTTCCGACGTCAGGGGTCGGAAAATGGCGCAAGTTCGAGTGTTCCCGTCCCAACAATTTGGATGCGGGTCCGACCCACCAGCACCTCGCCGTGGACATGGTCGGGGGTTTCCCACTCGAGGTCGAAGCCGACGGGAATGCGCTCGCCCACCTCCTCGGCGGGATCATCCACGCGGAGGCCGAAGGCTTCCATGCCGAAGCTCCAATGCTCGCCGGGCATCTCGCACACAAACTCGACCCACAGGCCGTCGGCGCGGAACTCGAGCACTGAGCCGCGCGCCCGAGGCACTTCGGCGTCGCGCACCACGATCAGGCCGTCGCCCAGAGCCGAGCCCGAGAACTGTCCATCGAATCGCACGAGGCCAACGTCGGGCACCTCGAGCTCGATTGCGCCGCGCACTCCTTCCCCACCATCGTCGGCCACAAACGCGAGCCGGTAGATCACGAGACGATCACTGAATCAGTGCGTAGTACGGCACCGCCGGATCCCACGGAACCGCGTCGGGTACGCCGTCCACCATTGAGAATGCTTCGTACAGATCGAGGCTGTCGCGCGGGACTGTCCAATCCAAATCGTCCGCGACTCCCGCGGCCAGTGCGAACGGACGCAGGAACGTGAAGTACACGAACGCGCCGGCATCGATCTTTTCCTGGCGCGCCATGCCCGCGATGAGCCGGTACAGCGCCGACTGAGCCTGCTTGGTGGTAGCGGCAATGTCGCCCAACTGTGAGAGAGGAATCGGCGACAACCCTCCCCCAGTGCTGTCGTAGATCCCGAACGCCGAAAGCCGCGAGAAGTAGTCGACCGGGTCCGTCGTGGAGGTACCCCAATCATTCGCGGTCACTGCCACATCGTCGAGCACGAACGCGCACGTGAGATTCGAGTGCGGCACTTCGGCACAGACCTCGGCACTCCACGGGAAATAGCCGACCCCGAACTCGTTGAAGTCGCGCACCAATACCGTGCGCCCGTCGGCCAGCGAATACGGACCGCTGTCCTGATATCCGGCACGGGTATCGAAGTACAACAAGAACAGGAACGACGTGAGCAACGCATTGGTCTTGGCGATCTGGCGACGCGTGTCGGCGTCGGTCACCGGTGCTGCACCCGCCACCAACTCTTCGATCACGTCAGCTCCGTAGCGTGCCACGACGAGCCCCGCGTCGTAGGCCTGGTATTCACCATCGTCGCGGAACGCGAGCGCGGCCGGTGCCCAGAAGTCGAAGATCGTGCCGAGCCGTGCGAGGTCGTCGTCGCGGTCGATCATCCCGAACGGCTCCAGCGCCTGGCGGATCACCAACGGGAGATTCGCAATCGACCACAGGTGTACCGCATCGATCTGATTCCCCGGACGTCGGCCCAGAGCGCCCAACTCCGCGGGCGGACGTGCCGCCGCGATCACCTTCATCATGTCCGGGTACCGCCGGTACGCCTCGATACACGCCACCAGGATGTAGGCCGTCACCGGGATCAGCGCCGACTCCAATGCCGTGCGTTGCGCGGTCATCGCGCCGGAGATTCGGCCGTGGAAACGCAACCAGTCGTTGACGGCTTTCTGCTCCACGGTCAGCTCCCGGCCCGCACGATGCCTACCGCGCCACTGCAATCGAGTTCCACCGTGTCGCCGTCGCCGGGGACCGATCCGCTGAACGTGGTCGCCATGACGCATGGCACCTGATACTCGCGGCTCACGATCCCGATATGGCTCGACGGGGTCCCCGACATACACACCACTGCGGTGAGTTCGTCGAATATCGGAGCGAGAAAGGTGGCGCCCGCATCTTGCACACCGGCAATGACCCCTTCGGCGCCGGTGTCCATCAACCCGAGCACATCGTCGGGCGTGTGCAACATCCGCCAGGTGCCGCGCACCGGCGCAGCGGTGAACACCGTGGTCCCGGTTCCGAGTTCAACAGTCATGACCGTGAACCTACCGCGCCTCCTAGATTGACTCCTCGTGAACGAGCAGCCTCCCAAGGATCAGCCCGACGAACGGCCGGTGTTGCTCCAACTCCGCCTGCGCGGAAAGATCCTCGACCCGGTCTCTCCAGCCAGTGCAGCGTTAGTGGGAACGGGGCAAGCAAGTAGTCGCGGCGAGCACCTCATCCTGTCGCCCGCGGGTCGCGCCACCGCCGAAACCGAGTTCCGGTTCGACCCTGATGACCCCGCCGGCCACCATGAGACCACGCGCGCCGCTTACGAACAGTTTCTCCCGCGCAACGTGGAACTCATCCGCGTCTGCAACGACTGGCAGGTACGCCCGGGCGGCGTGCCGAACGACCATCGCGACGCCGCGTACGACTGGGGCCTGATCGACCGCCTCACCACGATCGATGATCGGATCGGGCCGGTCATCCGGCGCCTCGGCACGTCCGTCGCCGACTTCGACGGGTACCGCCCTCGCCTGCGGGTCGCCCGCACCAAGGTGGGAGATGGTGATCGCGACTGGTTCACGTCACCCCGGATCGATTCGTATCACACGGTCTGGATGGAACTTCACGAGCATCTGCTCGTTGCATTGGGCCTTGAGCGATCGGCGGAAAGCGCCGAGACCACCTGAGCATGCAGCAACGTTGGTTCGACTGTGACGGCCGCTTCGTCCACACCGTGGACTGGGAGCCCGAGACCGTTGACCCCAGCGCGGCTCCCGTGCTGTTGATTCATGGACTCGGCGGCAGCACGATCAGTTGGGAACTCGTGGGCCAGGACCTCAGCAATCGGCTCCGGGCTCGGGTCACCGCGCTCGACCTTCCGGGATTCGGCCAGACCCGCTGTCCCGAGCAACCCACGGGGTTCGAGGCCCACCGCCATGTGGTCAAGACCCTGCTCACCGAACGCGGCCCCGCGATCGTGGCCGGCAACTCGATGGGCGGAGCAATCACGGTCTCTCTCGCTCAGCGCCACCCGGACCTCGTGCGCGCGATGGTGCTCGTGAACGCGGCCTACCCGCGACCATCGGGCAACTTCGACCAGCTCACGCGTACCGCGAAGTTCGCCGCGCTCACGTTCCCCAAGGCTGCGACCCCTTTGGTCAGCGCGCGCGCTCGGAGACTCGGACCAGTTGGGCTCGTGGACGCGACGATGTTGTTCGTTCTCGCCGATCCTCAACGGCTCGACGGGGATCTTCGCGACCGGCTCATCGAGCTTGCCTCGCTGCGCCAGTCGTACCCCGAGGCGGCGGTCGCCTATGCGCAGAGCGGCGGAACCTTGTTTCGGTATCTCGCGTTTCGCATGCGTTCAGACCTCGACACCGTTGCCGTACCCACCCTTGTCATGCACGGCACGCGGGACCGATTGGTTCCCGTGTCGTTCGCGCGCGCCGTCGCGCAGCGGCGCAGTGACTGGACGTACCACGAACTCCATGATTGCGGTCACGCGCCGCAGCTCGAGTGGCCCGCACGCTTCGTGGACGTGGTCAGTGGGTGGACGGAGCAGACGCTTCGAGATCCAGCAACGCTCGCTTGAGCGCGATGCCGTCGCGCCGGGTCCCGCCGTACCCGCCTCCATACCCACCAATACCGTTCGCCGCAACCACGCGGTGACACGGGATCACAAACGGCACCGGGTTACGGGCCATCGTGGTTCCCACCGCGCGGGCCGCGCCGGGCCGCCCCGCCATCACCGCGAGTTCCCCGTAGGTCACGGTCTCGCCGTAGGGCACCTCCAACCGCAGCGTGTCCAAGACGTGGCGTTGGAAGTCCGACAGCGCCGAGACGCCCAGGTCAACCGGCAGCTCGAACACCTGACGACGGCCACCGAAGAAGTCATCGATCTGGCCCGCCACGCCGCGGTCTCGACGCGGCGGGTTCACCAACTCGTCGATGTCTCCCGTCGTTTCAATGCCCGTCGCTGCAGTTGTCCGTTCATTGTCCGGATTCCCGCTCCACCCGTGGGAGACGGACAATGAACGGCGGCGGGTGGCGGGTCGCGGCAGCGTGATGCGCTCCACTCCGACGGGACCGACGACCACGACGATGTCGCCAAACGGGGTGGTCTGGCGCCACCAGCGCGCGACGGTCACGACCGGATCGCGGTCATGACGGGATCACCACGAACTGCTCAGATCAGACCGAGCGCGGTGATCTCATCGCGCTCCGAGACGAGTTCCGCGGTGGTCATCGCAAGTTTCTCCTGCGCGAAGTCGTTATGACTCAGCCCCTCCACCACGCTCCAGCCGCCGTTGCCATCCGCCGCAACTGGGAATCCGTATTGGAGACCCTCGGGGGTTCCGTACTCACCGCGGCTGGCCACCGCAAGGCTCGCCCAGCCACCCGCCGGCGGGGCCGTGTGCACACTGTTCACAGAATCGATCGCGGCGTTGGCGGCCGACGCTGCGGAGGACAAGCCACGTGCTTCGATGATCGCCGCGCCGCGCTTCTGCACGGTCTCGATGAACGGCCCGCGCAACCACTGGTCATCGTTGATGACCGCCGCGGCCGGCTTGCCGCCGATCTGCGCGTTCGCAAAGTCGGGGTACTGCGTCGCGGAATGGTTTCCCCAGATGGTCACGTTGGTGACATCACTCACCGGGACGCCGGCCTTCTGCGCGAGTTGGGTCTGGGCGCGGTTCTGATCGAGGCGGGTCATCGCGAACCACCGCTCGGCCGCAATGTCGGGCGCGTTACTCCGTGCGATAAGGCAGTTTGTGTTGCACGGGTTACCCACCACCAGCACGCGCACGTCCGACGCGGCGTGGGCATTGATCGCCTCACCCTGCGGCTTGAAGATCCCGCCATTCACCTTGAGGAGATCGCCGCGCTCCATCCCGGCCTTACGCGGGATCGAACCGACGAGCAGCGCCCAACTCGTTCCGTTGAACGCGGTCGTGAGATCGGAGGTGGTCTCGATCCCGGCGAGAAGTGGGAACGCGCAATCGTCGAGTTCCATGGCCACGCCACCGAGGGCCTGCATCGCGGGCTCGATCTCGAGGAGGCGCAGGACCACCGGCTGGTCCGGACCGAGGAGCTGGCCCGAGGCGATCCGGAAGAGGATGGCGTACCCGATCTGACCGGCAGCACCCGTGACAGTGACATGGACTGGAGTCTTGAACATAGGCAAAAACATAGTGAGGTCTCGACCCGATCCTCTGGCTGAGGCGATCCGCTCTCGCTCTCGGCCAGGAGTATTAGGTCCGGGCGGTGCGCGTGAACCTACAGACGTCCGGTCGCCTCAGGCTCCTCGGAGAGGAGCAACGTCCGGGCCTCGCGGAGCTCTGCGATGCGTTCGGCGGCGGCGTCGGCCTGGCCTCCGTGGTCGGGGTGAGCCAAGCGGAGCAACCGGCGAAACCGCCGTTGGATATCGGTCCGGTCGAGCACCCCGCCGGCCCCCAGGCCGAGGACCTCCATGGCCCATCGGCGTTCTGCGGGCACACCGACCCAGGGCGATCCTTCGAACGGGCTGTACGCATCGGCCACCGGTCCCATTCCCGCGACGGGCGGCGCCAGAATCGGGATACCTTCCATCAATCGCCGCACGATGAACGGCTCCGGGATCACACCCGGCTGAGCAACTGCGGCCTCGATCGCGCGCACCGCGCGGCGCCGCACACTGGAGCCGAGCGAACCCGCCGCCATGATTGCGCCCAACACCTGCGGACCCGGCGCGCCGTGCACATCGAGCTCCACGATGAACCGACCGTCTTCTTCCAACAGACGGTGACGTGAGCGGTCGAGGCCGTGCACGTCGGTCTGGAGCCGGTGGCGCAGCGCGATGCTCGGCACCGTGATGCCGTGGCGCGCCACCTCGTGCAGCAACCGCGGAATGTCGTCGAGCTGTTCGCTATCGAACGACCCAACGTGTTCGGCCACCACCGCCGCGAGCAGACCGGCGCCGTGCGCGGCACCGGTCATCGGGAGGTACTGATCGCCGAGCGCGACCCGACGGGTCGGCATGTGCCGACGCGTGTGTCGGATCAACAACTCGGCGAGAATCACCGTCGGCTCACCTCAGCTCAGGGTTCGGCACGATGCGCGCTAACAGATGATGGACGTGCGCAAGGTCACAGGCGGTCGACGATGGCCTGCGCGAACGCGGAGCACTTCACCTCGGTCGCACCTTCCATCTGACGGGCGAAGTCATAGGTCACAACCTTGTCGCCGATGGTGGCTTCGAGCGCGCGCACGATGTCATCGGCGGCGGCTTGCCATCCCAGGTGTTCGAACATCATCACACCGGAGAGCAGCACGGATCCAGGGTTGACCTTGTCCTGACCCGCGTACTTCGGCGCGGTCCCGTGCGTGGCCTCGAAGATGCCGTGACCCGTCACGTAGTTGATGTTGCCACCCGGCGCGATGCCGATACCGCCCACCTGCGCGGCCAGCGCGTCGGAGAGGTAGTCGCCGTTCAAGTTGGTGGTGGCAATCACGTCGAACTCATCCGGCCGCGTCAACACCTGCTGCAAGGTGATGTCGGCGATGGAATCCTTCACGAGCACTTTGTCGCCCGGGTCGCCACCACAGTCGTCCCACCCTACGGCCACATCGGAGAACTCATCGCGGGTGAGTTCGTAACCCCAGTTCATGAACGCGCCTTCGGTGAACTTCTGGATATTGCCCTTATGGACGATCGTCACCGACTTCCGCTGGTGGGAAACCGCGTACTCGATCGCGGCGCGCACGAGTCGCTTCGAACCGGTCTCGGAGATCGGCTTGATCCCCACACCGGAGTCGGGCCGAATGTTCCACCCCATCTCGTCGTGAAGCATCTCGATGAGGCGCTTGGCCTCGGGCGTGCCCTCTTCCACCTCGAGCCCCGCGTAAATGTCTTCGGTGTTCTCGCGGAAGATCACCATGTCGACCTTCTCGGGGTGCTTCACCGGCGACGGCACTCCCGTAAACCACCGCACCGGACGCAGGCACACGTAGAGGTCGAGAATCTGACGCAGCGCCACGTTGAGCGAGCGGATCCCGCCACCGATCGGCGTGGTGAGCGGTCCCTTGATCCCGATGAGATACTCCCGGAACGCGTCGACGGTTTCGTCGGGCAACCAGTTCCCGGTCTGGTCAAACGCCTTCTGCCCTGCCAGGACTTCCATCCACCCAATGGTGTTGCCGTGCTTCGCCGCGGCGGCGTCGAGTACGAGCTTGGCCGCGGGCCAAATGTCCACGCCGGTGCCATCACCCTCGATGAACGGGATGATCGGTTCGGTGGGCACGTTGAGCGAGCCGTCGGCGTTCTGCGTAATCTTCTCGGGCATCGTTTTCCTTTGAGTTCGGGGACGATTGGGGGAGCGACTGCTCGCTCAGGCCGTGAGGCCGACGACAAGAAGGGTGAGTGCGAACACCACGACGAGCGCACCCATCATGAGCCATAGCGTCGCGCCGGCGAAGGGGTTGGGGCGATCCGGGCCGAACTCCGGGGTGAGGCCACACGATTCGCACCGGGTTTCGGGGTCGTGCGGGAGTCCGCACAATGCACACGGTGCCGAGGTCACGTGACAGCTCCGGCGTTGCGCTCGGCGATCTCGACCAGGTTGCGGAACAACATCGCGATGGTGGTGGGCCCCACGCCGCCGACGCGCGGCGTGATCCATCCCGCCACTTCCTCACACGCCACGTCAACGTCGGGCAACAGCGTGCGGCCTTCGTAGCGGACGCCGGCACCAACCACCACGCACCCCGGCGTGAGGTGTTCGGGCTGGATGATTCCGGGCACGCCCGCGGCCGCGATCACGATGTCGGCCGAGCGCGCGTACTTCGCCCAGTCGGGCACGCCGGTGTGAACCACGGTCACCGCCGCGTTCGCGGTCGGGCGCTTTTGCGAAAGCAGGAGCGCGAGTGGTCGACCGATGGTGAGGCCGCGGCCCAGAATGCACACTCCCTTGCCCGCGACCGGGATGTCGTAGTGCGCGAGCAGCGTCTCGATCCCTGCGGGCGTGCACGGAACCGGGCCGGACATCGAAAGCGCGATCCGGCCGAGGTTGACCGGGTGCATGCCGTCCACATCCTTGTTGGGATCCAACGTGAACAGCGCGGCCTCGAAATCGATGTGCGGGGGCGGCGGGTACTGGAACAACACCGCGTCGATGGCCGAATCAGCATTGAGTGCGGCCACTGCCTCGAGCACTTCGGCTTGGGTGGCATCGGCAGCCAAGTGAACATCGGCGGAGTGGCAACCGAGTTCGGCCGCCTTCGCGTGTTTCATGCCCACGTACCGCGCGCTCGCGTCGTCTTCGCCCACGAGCAGCGTGGCCAAACCGGGCACGTGTCCGGCCGCGACGAGCGATTCGATCCGCGGCTTGAGCTCCGCGAACACTGCATCGGCCACCGGCCCACCGGGCATGAAGATCGCGCTCAATGGAGGAAGTGGCGTTCGCCGGTGAGGACCATCGCGAGGCCGAGTTCATCGGCGCGCGCCGTCACTTCCTCGTCACGCATCGCGCCGCCCGGTTGCAACACCACCGCCACGCCCGCGGCCGCGGCCGCTTCCACGCCGTCCGGGAATGGATAGAACGCGTCCGACGCTCCGGCGCCACCCACGGCACGGCCGTTGGCCTTCTTCGCTGCGATCTCACCCGACTCCACGCGGTTCTGTTGGCCCGCCCCGATCCCCACGGCCTGGCCATCCTTCACCAACACGATCGCGTTGGACTTCACGTGACCACAGATCCGCCACGCGAGTTCGGCGTCGGCCCATTGCTCGGCAGTCGGCGCGACCTTGGTGACCACCCGCCAGTCGTCACGAGCTGCCGCAAAGTGAGCCGCGTCTTGGACCAGGAATCCACCGGTAATCTGCCGGAACTCTCGGGGTTCGCCCGTGGGCACCGGCGCCTCGAGCAGACGCGTATTCTTGCGTTTCGCGCGCAACGCGTCGAGCGCGCCGGGCGAGTAGCTCGGCGCGATCACCACATCCGCCTGCGGACCACCCGCCATGAGCGCCGCGGTGGCGTCGTCAATCGGCCGGTTGAACGCCACGATCCCGCCGAAGGCAGATCGCTCGTCACACTCCAGCGCACGTTGGTAGGCCGTGGCGAGATCATCGGCCACCGCAACCCCACACGGATTCGCGTGTTTGATGATGGCGCAGACCGCGCGATCACCGAGGTCGTGCGCGAGTTTCCACGCGGCTTCGGTGTCATACAGGTTGAGGTAGCTGAGCGCGAGGCCACCGTGCTGGACCAGGCCGTCCCACCAACTGGTTGCACCAACGCGGCGGTAGCGCGCGCCCTGCTGGTGTGGGTTCTCGCCGTAGCGCAGGGTTTCGTCGGTGCGCGTCAATGGAAGCACCAGGTGTTTGGGGAGTACCTCACCGTCCTGGAGCCACTCCACGATCGCGGCGTCATACGCGGCAGTGTGGGCGAATGCTTCCAACGCCAGCGCGCGGCGAGTGGAATCGGTCAGTTCCCCGTGCTCCCCCAACTCGGTGAGGACCAACTCGTACTGGTCCGGGCTGGTCACGATGCCCACATGCGCGTGGTTCTTGGCCGCGGCGCGGGTCATCGCCGGTCCACCGATATCGATGAGCTCGATCGACGGGTTGGTGTGGAACGGATACAGATTGGAGACCACGAGGTCGAACGGCTCGATGCCGTACTCGGCCATGTCGGCTTGGTGACTCGGGCTCGTCGGATCCGCGAGGAGACCACCGTGGACTTTGGGGTGCAGCGTGACAACCCGGTGATCCAGGATCGCGGGCACACCCGTGAGCTCCGCCACATCGGTGACGGGGATACCCGCAGCCGCAATCGCGGTCGCGGTCCCGCCGC
This sequence comes from Acidimicrobiia bacterium, assembly GCA_046598395.1. GTDB lineage: Bacteria > Actinomycetota > Acidimicrobiia > IMCC26256 > JAENVU01 > JAENVU01. The sequence continues at coordinate 4,300 of JBKJIQ010000012.1, read as the reverse complement.
TCGACACGAGCTCGCAACCGAGTTCCTGGAGCGCCTGGGCGAACTCCACGATCCCCGTCTTGTCGTAGACCGACAACAGCGCGCGCATCAGTGCTCCTTCTCAATCTCTTCCTGCGCGATGAGCTCGCGCAGGACCGCCGGATAGATGCGGCGTTCCACATCCTTGATTCGTTCGTGCAGAGTCTCGACGGTGTCGTCGGCCAATACCGGCACAGACTCCTGGGCGAGGATCGGGCCGTCGTCCACATCGAGCCGGGCGTAGTGGACCGTACAACCGGTGACCTCCACCCCGGCCTCGAATGCCGCCTCCACTGCGTGCCAACCCTTGAACGCGGGCAACAGCGCGGGGTGGGTATTGACGATCCGGTCGGGGTATGCATCGTGGATCGGCTGCTCGAGGATGGTCCCGAAGCCGGCCATGGCGATGAGGTCCACCTCGTAGCGGGCCAGGACCTCCGCGACCTCGTGGGTATAGGCCACCCGGTCGAAGGCCGCTCCGTAGCTCGATCGCAGCACGGCCTCAGCCGGAACCCCCGCAGTTTCGGCCCGGTCGGTGGCGGCACACTCACGGTCGACGACCACCACCACGATGGGCAAGTTCGCGTCCAGCAGGGCCTGGAGAATGGTCCCGCTGCCCGATGCCAACACTCCAATGCGCATTGCCCGCCAACCTACCCGCGGGAGTCGTCTGATCCCCAGGTCGGCCGGGCTCACCGAACTTGCGCCACAAACCCACCTCAGCGGTCGGAAAGTGACGCAAGTTCGCTAGAGGGAGGCGACTACTTGGGTCATGAGGTCGCCCGCTTCGGTGGGGTTGAGGCCCACGTGAACGCCCGCGTCACGCAGTGCTTCCATCTTCGCCGCCGCGGTGCCTTTACCGCCCGAGACGATCGCACCCGCGTGGCCCATCTTCTTGCCTGGCGGGGCGGTCACCCCGGCCACGTAGGCCACCACCGGCTTGGTCATCGAACTCTTGATGAAGGCCGCAGCTTCTTCCTCAGCCGACCCACCGATCTCGCCGATCATCATCACGGCCAAGGTCTCCGGGTCCGCCTCGAAGGCGCGCAGGCAGTCGATGAAGCTCGTGCCCGGCACGGGGTCGCCGCCGATCCCCACACACGTGGTCACGCCAATGTCCTGCTGCTTGAGCTCGTGCAATGCCTGATAGGTGAGCGTGCCCGACCGGCTCACAATGCCCACCGGTCCGCCCGCCTTCGCGATGTGGCCCGCAGTGATCCCAATGTTCGCCTTCCCGGGGCTGATGATCCCGGGACAGTTCGGACCCAACAACTGAACATTCGGGTAGTCGCGCTTCAACGCATTGAAGAACCACGCTTCGTCGTGCGCGGGTACCCCCTCGGTGATGACCACGATGAACTCCACACCACCAGCCGCGGCATCCATCACCGCATCGCGCACACCCGGCGCGGGAATAAAAACACACGACGCGGTTGCACCGGTTGCCGCCACGGCCTCGCCCACGTTGGCGAAGATCGGGATGCCATCAACGTCGGTGCCGGCCTTCTTCGGGTTGGTGCCTGCCACCACCTGCGTGCCGTACTCGCGGTTCAGCAGTCCGTAGAACCGACCCTGCGAACCGGTGAGCCCTTGGTACACGACCTTCGTCGTCTCGTCCACGAAGATGCTCATGTCACTTCCCTCCGGCGAGTGCGACCACCCGGCGGGCGGCGTCCAACATGGTGGGCTCGATCTGCAACCGATCGGAGAGGTGGGGTTCGAGAATCGCCCGCCCTTCATCGGCGTTGGTTCCATCGAGGCGGATCACGATCGGCGCATCGATCTTCACGCGGGCGAGCGCCTGCACGATCCCGTTCGCAACCTCTTCACCCTTGGTGATGCCACCGAAGATGTTGATGAAGATCGACCGGACGTTGGGATCGTTGTTGATCACATCGAGCGCACCGGCCATCACGTCGGCATTCGCGCCGCCGCCGATGTCGAGGAAGTTCGCAGGGGTGCCGCCCACCTGCGTGACGATGTCGACCGTGCTCATCGCGAGCCCCGCGCCGTTGGCGATGATCCCGACCACGCCATCGAGGCCGATGTACTGCAGGCCCTTGTCGTGGGCCGACTGCTCGCGGGCGTCACGCACCTGCGTGGCGTCGTACTCCGCGTAATCGGCGTGGCGGAACACCGAGTTGTCATCCAGGCTCACCTTCGCGTCGAGCGCGTGCACCCGACCGTCGGGCGTGAGAATCAGCGGGTTGATCTCCACCAGATCCGCGTCGCCTTCGGTGTAGGCGGTGTAGAGCTTCATCAGAATGTCGACGGTGCCGTCTACGGCCGCGGGATTCAGCGCGGCGGCTTCCACCCAGGCCCGGCACGCGGCTTCGGTGAGTCCTTCCGCGGGGTTGATATGGATCTTGGCGATCGCGTCAGGGCTGGTGACGGCCACCTCCTCGATCTCCACACCACCCTGAGCGGAGAGCATCCCGAGGTACTGCTTCGCGGAACGGTCGAGCGTGAACGACGCGTAGTACTCCTCGGCGATGTCGCTGGCGACTTCGATCCACACCACCTTCACCACATGGCCCTTGATGTCCATGCCGATGATGTTGCCCGCGTGCTCGCGCACTTCATCGGCATTGGCGGCGAGCTTGATACCGCCCGCCTTGCCGCGCCCACCCACCTGCACCTGCGCCTTGACCACCACCGGATAGCCGACGGTGTCTGCCGCGCGCACCGCGTCGTCCACGGTGGTCACGGCCTCTCCCGCGGAGACGGGGATGCCGTACCGCGCGAAGAACTGTTTGCCTTGATATTCGTACAGGTCCACTGGACTCCTCAGGGACTTCCCACCGCTTCCGGTGGGCGGGACGGATCACTCGGCCGGTAGGGCCTCCCGCGCGTCGAGCGCGGTCTCGAGCCATTCGTGGATCGAGACGAGGGTGGTACCGGGAGTGAACAGCTCGGCGACGCCGAGCGCTTTGAGCTTGGGGATGTCGGCATCGGGGATGATCCCGCCGCCGAACACAACCACATCGTCGAGACCCCGCTCGGCCAAGAGCGTGAGCACCCGGGGGAAAAGGGTCATGTGCGCACCGGAGAGCAACGACAGGCCCACGGCATCGGCGTCTTCTTGCAGTGCCGTCTCGGCGATCTGTTCCGGGGTCTGGTGCAAACCGGTGTAAATCACCTCGAACCCGCCATCGCGCAGGGCTCGGGCGATCACTTTCGCGCCACGATCATGACCATCGAGGCCCGGCTTGGCGATAACCACTCGGTAACGGCGTTGCATGCGGGCGGAACCCTAGCGATCAGCCCCGGAACCCGGCCAAACGCGGCCGCGTACCTCACGCCGGGCTGCGACCCGGCAGCGCCCGGCTGGACTCTGCGCCGACGCCTGAGTACACCTGACGCTGTGGCCAACCAAGCACGCAAGCGCCGGACCGACCGTCAATCCGATCTCCGACTCCTCATCGGCGCGGCCGTCGCCGTGATCATCGGCGGCATCGTGGTGGCCGCGGCGATCCTCGCGGTCACCTCCGGAGGGGCGCTCCCCGATATCCGCAAGCCCCAACCCTTCGGGAGCGCGGCCGACATCGGGAAGAAAGTGAAGGAAGGCGGACCGATCAACATGGCCGGACTCTCCGGCGACGACGGCTTCTGGGTCGCGCTCGAACACGGCGAACGCGTGGCGTTGTTGGTGGATCAACCCGGCCCGCCGCCGTGCACTCTGCGGTGGCGCGGCTCGAAGGGAACCTTCACCTGCAACGACCGTCCGGTCAAGACCGCCAACCTCGCCCGGTTCCGGAGCTTCACCTCACGCACCGGTCCCACCAAGGGTCTCTACATGGTGGAACTCAAAAAGGTCCTCCCCGCGCCCGAAGGCGCGGCGTCAGCCGGCTGAACATGGGGCCCGGTCAGGGGCGCCGAGCAGTGCAGTTTGCCGGGACGCATACAGTGGGGTCACGTGCCCAACGTCGGAGACCGAGCGTGGATGCGTTGGCAGCATCGGGTGAAGGCCATATTCGCGAGCCGCACCATGTGACGTGGTCGCTTCCCTCGACGTCTCATTGTTGGAAGGCGCGATCAGCTATACGTTTTGTCGTTTGGACTTGACCACACGGGCTACGAATAGTCCGACGGCTGGGCCGCGGGGCGGGCGGCCCATGGCGGGGTCCGGTCAACGCCCGGTAATGGGTGGCTTTGGAACGGCCCCTCAACCGACACGACCGGGTCGTGCCCACCAACGGAATCAGTTCGGCGCACGCGACGATCGTCATCTCGTCGACGGCGGGTCGGTGTCCGCGCTCTCGGCCAAGAGCTCCAAGAGCGC
>JBKJIQ010000037.1:0-20652 GCA_046598395.1 Acidimicrobiia bacterium | reverse complement strand
CGCAGACGACTGAGCCGGACGAAGGGCGCGCATCGAACCGGTCGAACTGCGAGGCTTCCCGCCATGGAGGCCACGCCCGCCGAGAGTGAACCGATCGACGACGCGACGCCGTCGCGCGTGTGGCTCCGGACCACGGTCATGGTCCTCGCGGGGTTCGGCGCGATCGGGATCATCTTCTGGCGCATCGGCGACCCCGACGAACTCTGGGAGACGATCCGGGGTGCCAACTGGGCCTGGGTCACTGTCGCGCTCGGCGCGTCACTCCTCACGAGTCTCCCGTTCGCCCTCGCGTTCATCGGCACCATCCACACCAAAGTCGCCTTCTGGTCCGTGGTCTGGCTCCAAGTGGCGATGGGATTCTCCAACGTGACCTTGCCCGCCGGGGCCGAGAGTGTCGTCCAAGTGCGGTTCCTCCAGAAGCACGGCGTGGACCTGGCATCCGCGTTCGCGGTCGCCGGCGTCTACAGCACCGTGTCGGAGTTCGTGTTGCAGGCCGCGATCTTTGGCGTCGCCGCCTTCCTCGCGCCCCGCACTATCGACATCGGCGACGTGCCGGTGTCGAGCATCGTCATCTCGTTCGCGGTGCTGGCGGTCGCCGTCGTCGCCGCGATCGGCGTCACCCTCGGCGTCGAACGACTCCGCCGTCGCGTCGCTCCGCACTTCCACGTCGCCCGGCGGGCGACCTGGGAAGCGATCCGGTCACCGCGCCGTCTGGGACTGCTGGTGGTCGGCAACGTCGGCGCCCAGGCGCTGTACACCATCTCGCTCCAGGCGTGCCTCTATGCGTTCGGGAGCGGCACCTCGTACTGGACACTGCTCGCCCTATGGGTCGGGATCTCGGTGGTGTCGGGGCTCGTGCCGGTCCCCGGCCTCGACACGGCGGTCTCGACCCTGAGCCTCTCGGGCGCGCTCGTCGCCGTCGGGGTGGACGGCCCGGTTGCAGCCGCGGCCGTCGTCACCAACACCCTCGTGGTCTCCTACCTACCTGCCATCCCCGGCTGGTTCGCCACCAACGCACTCATCCACCGCGGCGAGCTCTAGCTCACTTGGTGGTCGCGATGCCGCCGTCGACGGGGATGATCGCTCCGGTCACATACGTGGACGCCGGACCAGCGAGGTAGATCGCGATCCCGGCCATGTCGGCGGGCTTGCCGATGCGCTTCATCGGCGCGCTCTTCGCGATCGAGTCGCCGAAGGCCGCCAGGGTCGCCGCCATCATCTTGGATTCGAACGGTCCGGGCGCGATCGCGTTGACCGTGATCTTGGGCGCCAGCTGGCTGGCCAGGTGCCGCGTCAACTGGTGCACCCCGGCTTTGGCGGTGGAATAGGAGTACGTCTCCATCATCGGGACCTGGATGCCGTCGATCGATCCGATGTTGATGACCCGCGCAGGGTCGTCGTCGGTCGCCGCAGCATCGAGCAACGGCCGCAGAAACCGCGTGAGGTGAAACGGGCCCTTCACATTGATGTTGAGCACGCGATCCCACGCCGCATCGTCATGCTCCGCGAGTGGGGCGCCCCACGTGGCTCCCGCGTTGTTGATCAACACGTGCAGCTGGGACTCACGACCCTGAATCTCGTCTGCGAGGCGACGGCACTCCGCTTCCGTGGAGAGATCGGCCGGGATCCCGATGCACTCACCATGTTCCGACAGCGCGGTCGCGACCTCGGCGCACACATCCGCCTTGCGCGATGACACGTAGACCTTCACCCCCGCACGCACGTAGGCCTCGGCAATCATCAGGCCGATGCCCCGCGTCCCGCCGGTGATCAGCGCGGTCTTGCCGCGGATTGAGAACAGCTCATTGAGTACGTCGTCGGTCACGGGGTCCTCCTCGGTGAAGGTCGGCAACGTAGTAGGCCTGAGCTCAGCCCGAGTGCCGTACCTGCACCGCGAGTTCGTCCAGGCCACGAAACGGCCCGCGCTGGTGCCATCGACGCGCTCGACCCGACGCACGCGCGTCGGGGAATCGGGCGGCGAATGCTCCGAGCATCACCGCAACCTCCATCCGCGCCAGCGCAGCTCCGAGGCAAAAGTGCGCGCCGAGCGCGAAGCTCAACGCCGGTGGACCTTCCCGGCCCGGTCGAAACTCGTCGGGTTCGTCGTACACCGCAGGATCGCGGTTCGCGGCCGCGAGAAAAACCATCAGGGGCTGGTTCGTCCTCACCGCCAGACCGTCGATCTTCAGAGCGACGGCAGGGAACCGGGCCACGTAGTGCGTGGGGGTTGCGAGCCGGGTCAGTTCCTCCAGCACCTTGTGGTCGGTCGCGTCTGCCATGGCCACACCGGCGCGCAGGAGTAGGTCCAGACCGTTGCCGAACAAGTCACGAGTCGTGCGGTGACCCGCGGAATACAGGGTGGCTACGAGCGACAACAGCTCGGATCGGCTGAGCCGCTCGCCGTTGTCATCGCCCGCTTCGATTTCCACGAGCGCGGAGAGCAGATCGTCCTTCGGGCAACGGCGCCGGACATCCAGCTCGGCACCGAGGACCGCATGCATCACTTCAGCCGCCGCGACCGCGGTCGCCCACTCGGCCGCACTCACCGAAGTCCCGAAGACCGGCGTGATCGCGTCACTCAGCTCGGTGAGTTCGTCACGCAACTCCACCCGTACACCGAGCAACTCGGAGATCACCAGGGAGGGCAGTTGATGCGCGAGACCACGCATCACCTCTACGGTGCCGTCGCGATCGACCGCCAACGAGTCGACCAGTTCCGCTGCTGTCGCCTCCACCCACGGTTGCAGTCGGCCCACGCGTCGCGGCGTAAACGCCTTGGCCACCAACCTCCGAACTCGCGGGTGGTCCGGCGGATCCAGAAAGTTGATCCGGTGAGCCATCTCCTCGTGCAACGCGCCGTGCGGTAGCACCGATGCGTAGAGCCCAGCGAGCACGCCGGTCCGGAACTGCGGATCGCGCAAGACGAAACTCGCGGCCTCGTATCCGAAGATGCCGGACCGGCCCGACGCGATCGGGACCACCGGCCCTGTCGTTCGTAGTTCGGCGTATCGGCGGAACGGATCTGCCAACGTCGCGAGCGACGCGGGATCGAACAACGCCGGGTGCCTGGGTTCGAGTTCAGGGTCCACGTCCACAACGCGGAACCTAGTGACCGAATCCGTCGTCGCGCACCCGCGAGGTTGGTACGGTCCTGCCCAATGTCCTTTGCCCTGGCCGACCTCCTCGCCGCTCGCGGCGTCCTCCTCGCCGACGGCGCCACGGGCACGAACTACTTCCAAATGGGACTGACCTCGGGCGATGCGCCGGAGTTGTGGAATGTCGACCACCCCGAAAAAGTCCAGGATCTGCATCGCCGATTCGTGGACGCGGGCGCCGACATCATCCTCACCAACACCTTCGGTTGCAACCGTCATCGGCTGGCGTTGCACAACCAGGAACACCGCGTACGTGAGCTCGCGCAGCGCGCCGCCGAGCTCGCCCGTGAGGTGGCCGACGCCGCGGACCATCCCGTGATCGTGGCGGGGTCAGTCGGGCCGACTGGTTCCCTGTTCGAGCCACTTGGTGAACTCACCGGAACCGACGCGATCGAGACGTTCACCGAAGCGATCGAAGGGTTGGTTGCCGGCGGGGCCGACGTGGCGTGGATCGAAACGATGTCGGCCAGCGAAGAGGTGCGCGCGGCGGCGACCGCGGCGATCCACGTCGGGGTGCCCTACGTAGTGACCTGCTCCTTCGACACCGCGGGCCGCACGATGATGGGCCTGATGCCCGGCGACCTCAGCGCAGCGTTCCATGGCCTCGATCCCGCGCCGATCGCCATCGGGGCGAACTGCGGTGTGGGTGCATCCGACATCTTGGTGTCGACGCTCGCGATGACCGAGCACGACCACGACACTGCGTTCGTCTCGAAGGGCAACTGCGGGATCCCGGAATTCCGAGGCGCGGAGATTCACTACTCCGGGACCCCCGACTTGATGGCCCGGTACGTGCAGCTTGCGGTCGCCGCAGGCGCGCGCATCGTGGGTGGGTGTTGCGGCACATCGCCCGATCACCTCGCTTCGATGCGCGAGGCGCTCGATGGCGCGCTCGAGGACCGGGCGCTCGACGGCGCCGCACCGCGCCCGACCATCGAGACGATCATCGAGACGATCGGACCGCTCGCAAACTCAGCCCCACGGCCGGACGGCGAGCCGCGCGCCCGCCGTCGGTCCCGGCCGAACGCGGGCTCATGAGCACCGCCGGGATCCTCACCTTGTCGTGTCCTGATCGACCCGGACTCGTCCACGCGGTGAGCGGGTACCTCGTGGAGGTGAACGCGAACATCGTTGAAAGTCATCAGTTCGAGGACACCCTCGAGCGGCGTTTCTTCATGCGCACCCGCTTCGACCTCCTCAACGACGCGTTCGACCTCGCCGCGGTCCGCGCCGGGTTCGGCGAGATCGCCCGGCCCAACGACATGATCTGGGATCTCGTCGACGCCACCACGCCGACCCGCACGCTGGTCATGGCCTCGAAGCTCGGCCACTGCCTCAATGACCTGCTGTTCCGGGCTCAGACCGGCGCGCTGAACATCGCGATCCCCGCGGTCGTGTCGAACCACGAGGACCTCCGGCCGCTCGTGGAAGCTGCCGGGATCCCCTTCCACTACGTGCCCGTGACACCGCCCACCAAGCCCGACGCTGAACGGGTCATGTTCGAACTCATGGAAGCGCTCCGCGTCGATCTCGTGGTGCTGGCTCGGTACATGCAGGTGCTCTCGGACGACGCCTGTGCCCGGCTCACCGGCCGGGCGATCAACATCCACCATTCATTCCTGCCCGCGTTCGTGGGTGCCGGACCGTACGAGCAGGCCTACGTCCGCGGGGTGAAGTTGATCGGAGCAACCGCGCACTACGTCACGCCCGAGCTCGACGAAGGCCCGATCATCGAGCAGGACGTCACCCGGGTCGATCATGCGCTAGACCCGGCTGCTCTCGCGGCCGCCGGCCATGACGTCGAGGCGCAGGTTCTCGCCCGCGCAGTCAAGTGGCACGCGGAACGTCGGGTATTGCTCAACGGCACTCGCACCGTGGTGGTGCGATAGTCAGTCCAACCGATCCGGACGGACCCTGCGACCCTCGAGTGGGATCGCCGGCTCGGCCTCGATCTCGGCCGAGCGACGCAGGACTTTGTCGAGCAGCTCGACGAGCTGGTCGCGTTCGGCTCCGGACAGCGTCGACATCATCGACTTCTCGATCGCACGGATTCCCGGGAGCGCCTGGTCGGCAACCGACCGTCCGTCGTCGGTGATCTCGACCAAGACGCTGCGACGATCCGCCGGGTTCGGGATTCGGCGCACCCATCCGCGTCGTTCGAGCGCGTCGAGGGTTGCGGTCATGGTTGCCGAAGCCACGAGCACGCGGTCCGCGATCTCCGACGGTGTCAACGCCTCACCCGCGCCATCGAGCACTGCGAGCGCAGTCAGGATCGGGTGTTTGATGTCGAGTGACTCGGCGGCGCAGCGGTAGAGCTCAGCGAGCGCCGCTTGGCCCGCGCGGACGAGGCTCGCGTAGGCCTCCGTGCTCCGCGCGTCACCATCGGGATACTCGTCGTCGAAGTCGGGATCGACTCTGACCGCCGCGCGCGCGGCAACGGCGGGACGGATGGTTCCGTCCCGCCGAGTTCGACCGCGAGCGTCTCTATGCGCTGGCAAAGATCTCGATCCGCGGTGCGCCCGCTACGCCGGACCGCTCCATCGCAGCCTTGAGCGCCGGATCGGACGCGAATGCCTCCGCCTGCTCAACGGTCGGGAAATCGTGAATCGCGACAACGTCGTTCGCATCAGTGGGGAGACACAGCACCCGCTCACCAGTGCACCCGTGCTGGTCACGTAACGCTGCGACTTCGTTGTACACAACCCGCCAGGCGTCGAAGTCGGCGACGGGGTGACGGACGATCAAGGTTGCAGACATGGAAATCCCCCTTGGCATCAACACCGGGACTATCTCGGTGCAGTGAGGTCAGGGTATCAGTATCTTATCTCCGCGTCAAACATTTTATCTCGGAGATAACTTAGTACGGGGACTCCACCGATCCGGTCTCGACATAGACCGTCTTGCGTTGGGTGTAGTGCTCGACTGCGGCAAGGCTGTTCTCCCGGCCGATGCCGGATTGCTTCACGCCACCGAACGGCACTTCGATCGGCGTGATGTTGTACGTGTTGATCCACACGATCCCGGCCTGGAGCGCCGCGGCAACCCGATGACCGCGTGCCAGATCATTCGTGAACACGCCAGCTGCGAGCCCGAACTCGGTAGCGTTCGCTCTCGCCCCGACTTCGGCTTCGTCGTCGAACGCAAGCACGCTCATCACGGGGCCGAAGATCTCGTCGGTGACGATGCTCATGGCGTCGGTGCATGCAGTGAAGATCGTCGGCTCGACGAAGTTGCCGCGATCGAGCAGATCGGTTCCTCCGGCACGCCGGCCGCCACACACCACGTGCGCGCCGGCCGCGATTCCCGCGTCGATAAAACCCAGCACCTTCGCGAGATGGTCGACGGAGATGAGCGCGCCCACATCGGTTCGCGGGTCGAGCGGATCGCCGATCACCAACTTCTCGGTCCGTATTCGCAGCGCGTCGACGAACGCGTCGTGGATCGATGTATGCACGAAGACGCGCGTGCCGTTCGAGCAGATCTCACCCTGGGTGTAGAAGTTCGCCAGCAGCGCGGCGGAGACCGCGTTGTCGAGATCGGCGTCCTCGAAGATCACCAGCGGCGACTTCCCGCCGAGTTCGAGGGTCACGGCCTTCAAGGTGTCGGCCGCCGCGGCCATGATCGCCTTGCCCGTCGGCACTGATCCGGTGAGCGACACCTTGGCAACCACAGGATGGCGCACCAACGCATCGCCGGTGCGCCGGTCACCCTGCACCACGTTGAACACGCCGGGCGGGACGCCTGCCTCCGCGTAGATTTCCGCGAGCTTCATTGTGGTGAGCGGCGTGAGTTCGGAGGGTTTGAAGACCACCGCGTTGCCGCACGCCAACGCCGGCGCCGATTTCCAACTGGCGATCTGAAGTGGATAGTTCCAGGCACCAATCCCCACGCATACGCCCAACGGCTCTCGGCGGGTGTACGCGAACGGCCCGCCGAGGTCGTAGTACTCACCGTGGATCGTAGCCGCGGCGCCCGCGAAATACTCGATGCATTCTGCGCCGGAGATCACATCGACCGTCGACGCTTCGGCGATCGGCTTGCCAGTGTCGAGCACCTCCAGATGGGCCAGCTCGTCATTGCGCGCCCTCAACATTGCGGCGGCGCGCAGCATGATGCGACCCCGTTCGGCGCCGGTCATCGCCGACCACATCGCGAATCCCTGTTGAGCAGACTCGACCGCACGATCGACGTCGGACGCGTTGGCATGATCGACGGTTGCGAGCACCTCACCGGTGGCCGGGTTCACCGTCTCGAACGACTCTCCCGATTGCGCGCGCACCTCGATGCCACCAACAAACAGGCCGACGTTCTTCACCCAGCATCTCCTTGTTCGTAGTGGTAGAAGTCGACGGTCTCGGGCGCCAGCATCTCGTTACCCAGGATCGCATCGGCCGCCTTCTCCGCCACCATCATGACGGGCGCGTAGATGTTGCCGTTCGTGACATAGCGCATCGAACCGGCATCCACCACGCGGAGGCCATCGACGCCATGGACGCGGAACGTGTCGGGATGGATCACCGAGGTCGCATCAGTACCGAGGCGCGTGGTGCACGACGGATGCAGTGCGGTCTCGGCGTCACGCGCGACCCACTCCAGAATCTGCTCATCGGTTTCTACTGCCGGACCCGGAGACAGCTCGCCGCCATCAAACGGAGCGAACGCCGGTTGCGCCAGGATGGACCGCGCCGCCCGGATGGTCTCGACCCACTCGGTTCGGTCGGTCTCGGTGGAGAGGTAGTTGAACCGCAACGCCGGTTTCACCCGCGGGTCCTGCGACCTGATCTTCACCGAACCGCGCGCATCGGAGTACATCGGACCGACGTGTACCTGGTAGCCATGACCCTCGCCCCCCTCGGGAACGGTTCCGTCGTAGCGAATCGCGATCGGCAAGAAATGGAACATGACGTTCGGGTAGGCGACGGCGTCGTTGCCCCGGATGAAGCCGCCCGCTTCGAAGTGGTTCGTCGCGCCCGGACCGCGGCGCGCCAGCCACTCGAGCCCGATCAACGGCCGTCGCCACAACTTCAGCATTGGTGCCATCGAGACCGGCTGGGTACATGCGTGTTGGATATAGACCTCGAGGTGGTCCTGGAGGTTCTCGCCGACCGCCGGGAGATCGTCCACCATCGCGACGCCGAGCAGACTGAGTTCCGCCGCGTTGCCCACACCGGAGAGTTGCAGCAACTGTGGTGAGTTGATCGAGCCTCCGCACAAGATCACTTCACCACCCAGAACGCGTTCGGTACCCCCGCCACGTTTGGCAATCTCCACGCCAACCGCGCGCGTGCCGTCGAACACGATCCTGCTCGTGAGTGCACGAGTTCGAACTTCGAGGTTGGAGCGATGCATGACCGGGTGGAGATACGCGCCCGCGGCACTGAGCCGACGACCGCGATGAATATTGCGGTCGAAACGTGCGAAACCTTCCTGCTGGAAGCCGTTGACGTCCTCGGTGAGTGGGTACCCGGCCTCCTGCGCCGCGGCGAAGAACGCCTCGAACAACGGGTTCTGCGCCGGCCCCCGCTCCAGCACGAGCGGACCATTGTCACCGCGATATGCATCACCGCCGGCGAGGCAGTTCTCCATGCGTTTGAAGTATGGCAAGCAATGCGCGTAGCCCCACCGTTCCATTCCGGGATCCGCGGCCCACCGCTCGAAGTCGAGCGCGTTACCGCGTTGGAAGATCATCCCGTTGATGCTGCTGGACCCGCCGAGGACCTTGCCGCGCGCGTGGTAAATCCGCCGGCCATTCATGTGCGGCTCGGGTTCGGACTCGTACTTCCAGTCGTAGAACTTCGAGCCGATCGGAAACGACAGCGCTGCGGGCATGTGAATGAAGACGTCGAACTTGTAGTCCGGTCGTCCGGCTTCCAGCACGAGCACCCGGTTCGCCGGATCGGCGCTCAACCGATTGGCAAGCACACAACCGGCGGAACCCCCGCCCACGATGATGAAGTCGTACTGCTGGCCCGGCATCCGCCGAGCGTAGGGGGTGCGCAGACCCCGAACTTGCGTCACTTTCCGACGTGTGGCGTCGGAAAATGGCGCAAGTTCGGGGTTGGTGCGGAACCTGGGGCTACTTGACCCAGGTGGCGACGGTTGCCGCGTTGGCGTCGACCCACTTCTTCGCGGCCGCCTCCATGGAGAGGCCATCTTGGTTCTTGTAGGTGGTGACTGTGTTCTGGTCCTCTGCCGTCCATTTCATCCGCTGCAGGAACGCGAACACCACAGCGTTCTTCGCCTTGAGCTTGGCGCTGAGCGTCTTCATCAGGTTGTCGGTCGGATAGTCGCACGCGTACTTCCCGTCCTTACCGGTGTCGGCCGCAGATGCCTTGCACTCCGCGGTCATCGCCGGGAGCTTGACCGAGACCAGCTTGTACTTTGACTGCGCCCACTGCGGCTCGTAGAAGTAGAAGAGCAGCGGACTCTTGTCCTTGAACGCCTTGTCGAGCGTGGTGATCAACGTGGCTTCGCTACCGCCGACCACCACCTGGAACGGCAGGTTCAGGTTCTTGATGATGTCTTTGTCGTACGAGACGTAGCTCGGGTCGCCGAGGAGGAACTGACCCTTGTCGCCAGTCTCCGCGGTCTTGAAATAGTCGGCCGCGGCCTGGCTCTTCAGTCCTTCCCAGGTCTTGTACTCAGGGTGCGCCTGCGCGACGAAATCCGGGATGTACCAGCCGATGTGACCGTCGGGGCCGATCAAGCCGCCATCGACCACCGACTTCTTCTTCGTGATGTAGGTGGAGATATCGGACCCGTGACCCGACGGCCAGACCTCGAGGTTGGCGTCGATCGAACCCGAGTCGAGCCCGGCCCACACCGCGTTTTCGTCGATGTCCTTGAGCGCAACCGTGACGCCCTGCTTCTCGAGGACGACCTTCGCGACGTTCGCGTTGGCGGCCGAGCCGTCCCACGGGTTGACCGCGATGGTGACCGCGCCTTCGTACTTGCCGGACCCCGTCTTCGTAGGACCACTCGATTTGCTACCGCTGCTGCTGCCACAGGCGGCCAAAACCACCGTCGCGATCGCAACGGCCGCGATCAGTCCGCGCTTGCTGCGCATCATTGGTTGTCTCCCCTTGTCGGACGTCCTCTCGGACGCATGACGAATATCGGCCTTCAGCTCGCTCGTGACGCACGGCGCCCATTCGATCCGCCCCACGCTTGGGTGATGCGATCGAACACGATGGCCAACGCAACAATCGCGATTCCGGCTTCGATACCGAGCCCCAGCTGGCTCTTCCTCAGACCGTAGACCACATCAAGGCCGAGCGCGCCGCCCCCGATAAGACCCGCGATCACAACGACCGAGAAGACCATCAGAATGGTCTGATTGACTCCGAGCAAAATCGATGGCCAGGCCTGGGGCATTTGCACCTTCCAGAGGATCTGCATCTGCGTCGCGCCCATGGCGTGGGCCGCCTCGATGGTGCTGGGCGGGACGTCGCGAATGCCAAGCGCGGTCAGACGGATCCCGAGCGGGAGCGCGTAAATGAGCGACGCGATGATCCCGGGGAACCGGCCCGGATTAAACAGCGCGATCACCGGAATCAGGTAGACGAACGCGGGCAGGACTTGCATGGAGTCGAGGAGTGGTCGAATCAACGCGAGGAACCGCTCATTGAGTCCAGCGACGATACCGATCGGAATGGCGATCGCCACCGAGAGGATTACGGCGAACACCACCTGCGTGAGCGTGTCCATCGCGTCGAACCAAATGCTGGCGCTGTCCGACTGGGTGGTTTGGAGACCCGCGATCACCAGGAAGGCCACCGCGCACGCGATCGCGACCCGGCGACCACCGCTCGCCCACCCGATCGCGGCGAAGGCGCCCGCCGTGCCCCACCAAGGTTGGTCGGTCAGGAAATCGCGCATCGGGGTGAGCAGGTCGCGCACCATGAAGTCACTCACCGATTCAAGCCATCCGAGGTTCTCCCGAATCCAATCGACCGCGTCGTTCACCGGACCGACGATCGACCAGTGGACCGACGTCGGGAACGATCCGACGGAAGCCGCGTGAGCCACCGCCACGATCGCGACCACCGCCACCACTCCGCCGATGAGTTCGGCCCGGGCGCGATCGGGCGTACGAGATCGACGAAACGCTCGACCCGCGGCCTGACTGCGGCCGCGGGTCGTGCGATCGAACACGATCGCGATGGCCACGATCGCCAGACCCGCTTGAAATCCGAGGCCGACGTCCACCTGCTGCAGCGCGTCCAACACATCCTGGCCGAGGCCCTCGGCACCCACGAGCGCGGCAATCACCACAATGCCGAGCGCAAGGTTCACCGTCTGATTCACGGCGAGCAGCAACGCGGGACGCGCGAGCGGTAACTCGATCTTGCGCAAGGTCTGACGTTTGTCGGCGCCGAACGCGGTACCTACCTCGACCGCGCCCGCCGGCACTCCGTGAATGCCGTGCGCAGTGAGGCGGATCGTGGCCGGTAGCGCGAACACCACCGTCGCGATGATCGCGGGCGGGTACCCGATATCGAAGACGAACACCATCGGCAGCAGGTAGCAGTAGGCCGGCAACACCTGCATCGCGTCGAGGAAGACCTTGGAGTGGCGCTCGAATCCGGACCGGCGGGCCGTCAGGATTCCGAGTGGGATCCCGACGAAGAAGGAGATCGCGACCGCCACCAGGATCAAGGCCACCGTCTGCATCGCGGAATCCCAGAGACCGAGCACGCCGACGAGCAACACGCCACCCGCCGCAGTCCCAGCCGCAGCCCGACCGCTCACGCGCAGCGCGACCAGCGTGGCGATCGAGAAGACCCCGACCCACGTGAGGAAATTCAGCCCGTCGAGCGTCCGCTGCACGAGTGTGGTCAGGAAGTGGGAGATTGGCGTGAAGCCGTAGACGAACGCCCAGTTCTCGCTGCGGTTGAGGATCAACCACTCCTTGACGTGATCGACCCATTGGGAAATGCCGAAGTCCCACCAGCCGGCAGGCGGGTCACCCCAGACGATCGCCAGCAGCGCAACGAACGCCGTGAGACAGCCCACCGCGATCGCCGCGCGCCCCGCGTTGAGCCGCCCGCGTTTTCGCGGCGGTCTGGCGTCGCGATGGACCACCGAGCGGACCGGCGCGATTGGACCCGCGACAATGGCACTCATCTGACCGTGCTCATCCCATGGCGGGAACGTCGGCCAGCGCGTCGAGCACGCAGAGGCGATCGACGGAGCCACAGACCGAACCGTCGGCATCGATCACCGCGACCGGCCCATCGGTGGCCGCGACGACGGGAACGAGATCGTTCACCTTGGTCTCCGCGTCAACCCGCGCGATTGCGTCCGCGACCGCGGGGTTCATGATCGAGCGGGCCGTGAGCACGTCACCGCGGGAAACGTCGCTCACGAAATCGCGCACGTAGTCGTCGGCCGGTGCAGCCACCACCTCTTGCGGCGTACCCACCTGCACGAATCGACCGTCGCGCATGATCGCAATCCGGTCGCCAACTTTGAGCGCCTCGGTCAAGTCGTGGGTGATGAACACGACTGTCTTCTTGAGCTCCGCCTGGAGCCGCACCACCTCGTCCTGCATGTCCCGGCGGATCAGTGGGTCCAGCGCGGAGAACGGTTCGTCGAACAGCAGGATCCCGGGGTCGTTGGCGAGCGCCCGGGCGAGCCCGACCCGTTGCTGCATCCCGCCCGACAGTTCGTCGGGATAGGACTCTCCGACCGACCCGAGACCGACGAGATCAAGCATCTCGCTTGCGCGTTCCAACCGCTCGGCCTTCCCCATTCCTTGCACTTCGAGTCCGAACGCAATGTTGTCGAGGGCCTGACGGTGCGGCAGGAGTCCGAAGTTCTGGAACACCATCGAGAGGCGGGTCCGCCGCAGCTCACGGAGCTCGGACGGGTTGAGCCCCAACACGTTCTGCCCGTCGATCGTCACCTCACCCGCCGTTGGTTCGATGAGGCGACTGAAGCAACGGATCAGGGTCGATTTCCCGGAACCCGAAAGCCCCATCACCACGAAGACACCACCCTCGGGAACGTCGAAGCTCACGTCGCGCACTGCCGCAACGCACCCAGTACGCGCTTCCAACTCCGAGCGGGGGAGGTCGGCGTCGGGTGAACCGACCACGCGCTCGGGTTTCGGCCCGAACACCTTCCACACGCCCCGGCACGAGATCATCGGTGTCGCCGCATCTCCCACGGCTCGCACCCTACGAGTTCTGCTCGGTCAGGCGCGGGAAAGTTGGGCAGCGGTGGCAAGGACGGCGCGGGTGACCACGCGGTTCGACGGGCGGAGGCGGTAGGTCGGCCCGTGCACATGTAGCGCGGCCGCCACGCCACCCGTGGCGTCGCGGATGGGGGCCGCAACCGAACTGATGCCGTCGGCGAACTCCTCGACGGTCCAGGCATAGCCATCGGCCCGAATCTGGGTCAGGCGCCGGCGGAGTTCGCCGGCGCGCGTCGTAGTGTGTTCCGTGAACCGCTCCAACCCGGCGGCGCAATAGTCGGTGACCTCCGACGTCGAACAGCTCGCCAGGAACACCAACCCGCTCGATACGACATGCAGCGGGACCCGCTCGCCGGTCCAGTCCTGGAGCGTGACCTCTTGGCCCGAGTCGACCTGGTCGAGATACCGAACCGCTCGCGAACCGTCCGGCACCGAGATCCCCGCGGTTTCCCCTACGGCGGCAACCAACGATTCCAGATGGACATGCGCGTGGCGCACCAACTCGACGCCAGGGTCAACCGCCCCGGCGAGTTGCGCGACCGTCGGCCCGATCCGAAATGTGGGTCCGGGATCGAGTCGCTCGACCGCACCGAGCGATTCCAACGAGCCGAGCAAACGGGCACAGGTACTTACCGGCAAGCCGGTCCGCCGGGCCACGTCGCTGACGCCACCCGATGCAGTGGCCAGTACGCGCAACACGGAGAACGCGCGGTCGATCGACTGCACGCCGTCGGCCATCAGACACCACCGGCTGCGGGTCTGGGTTGCGGTACCCTTTCCACGCTGCGGATGCTAACCGCATCGTGGAAAGACGGGATCCAGAGTCCATGACCGACGACACGAGCAATGCCCCTGACGACGACATCGACCTCGCGTCGCTGGCCGACGACGACCTCGTCAAGCAGATGCACGATGACCTCTACGACGGCCTCGCGGACGAGATCTACGAGGGAACCGAGATCCTCCTGGCGCGAGGATGGAGCGCGCAGCGGGTGCTCGACGACAGTCTCGTGGAGGGAATGCGCATCGTCGGGATCGACTTCCGCGACGGGATCCTGTTCGTGCCGGAAGTGCTGCTCTCGGCCAACGCCATGAAGGCGGGGATGAAGCTCCTGCGGCCGTTGCTCGCGGAGACCGGCGCCAAGCCCATCGGGACCATGGTGATCGGCACGGTCAAGGGCGACATCCACGACATTGGCAAGAACCTCGTGGCGATGATGATGGAGGGCGCGGGATTCGAGGTCATCGACCTGGGCGTGAACACCTCGGTCGACGAGTATCTCGCCGCGCTCGACGAGCACCAGCCCGACATCCTCGGCCTCTCGGCGCTCCTCACCACCACCATGCCGTACATGAAGATCGTCATCGACACGCTGAAGGCCAAGGGGCGACGTGACGACTACATCGTGTTGGTGGGCGGTGCGCCGCTCAACGAAGAGTTCGGCGTGGCCGTGGGGGCCGATGCGTACTGCCGTGACGCTTCGATTGCGGCCGAGACTGCGAAAACCCTGGTTGCAGCGCGCCGTGCTCGTGTCTGACGCCAACGCCGCCCGCACGCTCGTGGTCGCGTGCGGCGCACTCGCTCGGGAACTGCGCTCCGTGCTTGCACAGATCAACGGCGACGCAACGCATTTCGATGTCGTGTATCTCCCGGCCAACCTGCACAACCGTCCATCGGAGATTCCCACCGCCGTCGAGGATGCAGTGGCGACAGCCGAACCGCATGACCGGGTGTTCGTCGCCTACGCCGACTGTGGAACCGGCGGGCTGCTTGATCCCGTCGTCGACCACCTCGGCGCCACGCGGCTCCCGGGCGCGCACTGCTACGAGTTCTTCGCCGGCGCCGATTCGTTCGCCGCGATCAGTGCAGCCGAACTCGGCACCTTCTATCTCACCGATTTCTTGGCGCGTCACTTCGAGGCGCTCGTGGTGCAAGGGCTCGGCCTCGATCGCCATCCGGAGCTTCGTGACCAGTACTTCGCCCACTACACCCGCATGGTCTTGTTGTCGCAGTCCGACGATCCGCGACTCCTCGACCTCGGCCACCGCGCTGCGGAGCAGCTGGGCCTCGCCTTCGTTCATCGCCACGTTGGGCTGGGCCCGTTCGCCACGGCCGTGTCCACTGCGCTCACCGCTACGGCGCCCACCGCTACTGCTCTCACCACCACTGCGCCTACCAATGCGGCGGCCTGACGTGGCCACCCAACTCGTCACGATCTGGTGGCGTGACATCCCCACGCAAGTGAACGCACAATCGGGCCGTACCCGCTACCAGGCCATCCTCCCCCGGCGGTTCCAGCGCGCCGTCGACGAAGCCGCAATGGCCGCCGAACTCACCCAAGCATCGGGCTACGTGGCGGAATGGCGACGCAAGTCCCTGCCGCTCTCCAGCTCGGCTTCCCCCGCGGAACTCCAAGCCGCGGCCGACACCGCCGCGGCGAGGTTCGAGGCTTCGTACTCGCGTGAACGACTCACCGCGATCGCGGCGAACCGAGGGTACGACCCAGAAGCATCCGCATGAACTCTCCCGGTCCCGCTGCGTGCCGGGTGGTGTTCACTCCGTCTGGCTTGACCGGTGAGGTCGAGGCCGGCACCACCGTGTTGGGCGCGGCGCGCGCGTTCGGCGTCGATCTCGATTCGGTCTGTGGCGGCCGTGGGATTTGCGGCCATTGCCAGGTGGTTCCGTCAGTCGGGTCCTTCGCAAAATGGTCGATCACCGCAACGAACGATGCCCTCAGCCAACCCGGTGACCTCGAAGAAAATCCGCGCACGGCGAGACCGATCGCCGCGGCCGCGCGGCTTGGTTGCTCCGCAACGATCCAGCGCGACGCGGTCATCGACGTCCCCGCCGCGAGCCAGGTACATCGCCAGGTGGTCCGCAAGTCGGTGGACGTCCACAACCTGACCGTCGATCCGCTCGTGACGCTGGCCTACCTTGAACTGCCGCCACCGGAGATGGACGGCACCAGCCTCGTGAGTGCGCTCCGGCGTGCGTTGCATGGCCAACATGAGTTGCTCTTCGGTGCCGTCGATCCGTCGGCCCTTCACCAACTGCACCCCGCGTTCGCTGGGGAGCCGCGCGCGGGAACCGTGGCGCTCCGTCGCGTCGATCCCCTCGGTCCCCCTCGGTTGGTCGCAGCATTCCCTGGATTCACCGACGCCGTGTACGGCATCGCGATCGACGTCGGCTCCACCACGATCGCCGGTCACCTTTGCCATCTCGGTTCCGGTGAGGTGCTGGGTTCCCACGGCCGCATGAACCCCCAGATTCGGTTCGGCGAAGACCTCATGAGTCGCGTGTCCTACGTGATGATGAACCCGGGTGGCGAGGTGGCGCTCACTGAGGCGGTACGCGTGGCGCTCGACGAACTGGCGGACGAACTCTGCGCCGATGCCGGTATCGAACGCGCTCATATTCTCGACGTCGTGATCGTCGGCAATCCGATCATGCATCATTTGGTCTTGGGTCTCGACCCCACGCCACTCGGCACCGCACCCTTCGAACTCGCGACCGACGAAGCGGTCCAGACGTCGGCTCGTGCACTCGATCTCGACCTTCCAAATGCGGCCGTGTACGTGGGGCCATGCATCGCGGGTCATGTCGGCGCCGACACTGCGGCCGCGATGCTCTCCGAGGGCCCCTATCGATCGGAAGATCCACAACTCCTCGTGGACATCGGCACCAACGCGGAGATCGTTCTCGGCTCGCTCGATACGGTCTTCGCGGCATCGAGTCCCACCGGACCGGCGTTCGAAGGCGCACAAATCAGTTGTGGCCAGCGTGCAAGCGTGGGCGCGATCGAGCGAGTGCGCGTCGATCGGGCCACGCTCTCGCCGCGGGCGAAGGTCATCGGCTCGGACCGGTGGAGCGACGATCCCGACTTCACCGCGGCCGCACCCGCAGTCACTGGCGTCTGCGGGTCGGGGATCGTGGAGGCGATCGCCGAACTCTTCCTTGCGGGCGTGATCGATGCCGACGGAACCATCCGGGGTGAATCGGCGGGTTTCACCGATCGCGTGATCGCGGATGGCCGCACCTTCGCCTACGTCCTATTCGAATCTGAGACCACGCGCCTCCTCATTACTCAGAACGACGTCCGCGCCATCCAACTCGCGAAAGCCGCGCTGCGCGCCGGGATCGACCTGTTGATGGAGCACGCGGGTCTGACGGAGATCAACGATGTCCGCCTCGCGGGTGCGTTCGGCGCACACATCGACCCGCTGTACGCGATGGTGTTGGGCCTCGTACCCGACGCTCCGTTGGATGCGGTGCGCGGCGTCGGCAACGCCGCCGGCGCGGGCGCAGTGCGGGCGCTGGTCTCGGGCGAGCAGCGGCGGGAGATGGAGGAGGCGGTGAAGCACGTCGTCAAGTTGGAGACGGCGATCGAACCTCGGTTCCAGGAATTGTTCATCGCCGCGATGGGATTCCCCCACTCCACCGCGCCAACCCCACACCTGTCTGCGATCATCGCGCTGCCGGAGCGCCGAGTGCCCACAGCCGCGGGTCGGCGCCGCGGCCGCCGGCCGCAACCATGAGAGGGATCTGATGTCGGAATCCAGAGGACGGCGCAGCGGCGGACGAGCCGGACGTCAAGCAGTGCGGGCCGCGAACGTGGTGGAACGCGAGCCGTTCCTCACCCGCGCACTCATGCCGTACGAGCTGGTATCCACCGAGGGCCTCGAGACCCTCGAACACAACGCCGACACCATCCTCGAAGAGGTCGGCATCGAAATCCGCGACTATCCCCTCGCCATCGAACTGTTCACCGGTGCGGGCGCGGACGTCTCGGGCACCCGCGTCCGCTTCCCGCGCGGCCTGTGTCGCCAGCTTGTCCAGGCAACGGCACCCCGCACCTACATCCAACATGCTCGCAACCCGGCGAACAACGTGCAGATCGGCGGCGATGCCACGGTCTTCGCGCCGAACTATGGGTCGCCGTTCGTCCAAGATCTGGACCACGGCCGACGGTACGCGACCCTTGACGACTTCGAAAACTTCGTGAAGCTCGCGTACCTCTCTCCGAACTTGCACCACTCGGGCGGGACCGTGTGCGAACCCGTCGACGTCCCCGTGAGCAAGCGCCACCTCGACATGGTCTACGCGCACTTGCGCTACAGCGACAAGGCGTTCATGGGTTCCGTCACCGCAGGCACCCGAGCCGAAGACAGCTTCGAGCTCGCACGGATCGGGTTCGGCGGCGACCTCCAGGGCCGCACGGTCATGACGAGCCTCATCAACGCGTCCTCACCGCTGGTGTGGGACGCGTCGATGCTCGAAGCCGCCCGCGTGTACGCCGAGCACAACCAGGGCACCATCATCACGCCCTTCATCCTCGCGGGAGCCATGGCCCCGACAACGTCTGCCGCCGTCGCCGCGCAAACGCTCGCCGAAGCACTTGCGGGTATGGCATTCGTGCAGCTGGTACGGCCCGGAGCACCCGTGATCTTCGGTTCGTTCGCGAGTTCGATGTCCATGCAAACCGGCGCACCCACATTCGGAACTCCCGAACCCGCGATCGTCCTCTACACCTGCGCGGCGCTGGCGCGTCGACTCGGCGTGCCGTTCCGTTCTGGGGGCGCGCTCACGGCGTCGAAGGTCCCCGATGCCCAAGCGGCGTACGAGTCGGCATCCACCCTGATCCCCACGCTCATGGCCGGGGTGAACTTCGTGCTCCACGCGGCCGGGTGGCTCGAGGGCGGCCTCGCCATCGGGTACGAGAAGTTCGTCATCGATGAGGACCAACTCGGGATGATGGCGACCTTCGCCCGCGGTCTTGATCTCTCCGATAACGGTCAGGCAATGGACGCGTTTCGTGAGCAGGAACCTGGTGTGCACTTCCTCGGCACCGCGCACACCCTCGCCAACTTCGAGACCGCGTTCTACCGCTCCGAGGTGGCCGACAACGGCAGCTTCGAGCAGTGGAGCGAAGAGGGCTCGCTCGATGCTGCGCAGCGCGCCAACGTGATCTGGAAAAGCCGGCTTGCGAGCTACGAGCCGCCACCGATCGACGATGCCATCGACGAAGAACTGCGGGCCTACATCACCAAGCGCAAAGCGGTTCTCCCCGATGCGTTCGAGTAGCCGCCCAACTAGAGCAGGAACGGATTCTCGATCCTGACACCTTCAGCGATTTGGCCATGATTGAGATCCTCAGTCAGGACGACGTCGGATCCGGTTCGCTTGGCCGCGACGATGATCAGCGCTTCCCAGAACGAAAGGTCAGCCCGCCGCGACACATCAATCGCCTCGACGACGTCGGAGGCCGACGGTGAGTACGGCGACCATTCCACGAGCGACTCGACGATGCCTCGCGCGTCGATCACCTCGGCCCGGTCCTTCCATTTTCGAGTGACCGTGACGTAGAACTCCTGGAGTACCTGGACACTCAGAACACCCGAGCGTTGCTCCCAGAGTTCCGCCAACACGGCTCGGGCACGGGCTTGCTTGGCGGGCTCGGCATCATCGTGCGCGTAGATCAAGACATTCGAGTCGACGAACGACCTCACGCGCGTTTGTCCCGCAGTGCATCTCGATCATGGAGCTCGTCTCGGGTGAAGCGCCGGCCGTCGCTTGACCCGTGCACCGATCCCGTCAGTTCGAGGTAGCGGCGATGCCCTCGGTCGTAGCTCGAGTCCCGGGCCACGAGTTCCGTGATCTGCTCCGCGACCAGCCGGCTCACCGACGTGTCACGCTCGGCCGCGATCACCTTCGCCTTCCGGATCAAGGCGTCATCGAGCTGGAGAGTGACGTTCCGCTTCATTATCCACCCATGGCACCACAGTCCCTGTGGTACACAGGATGACGTGGCGACACTACCCACCCGGAACAACCAGGGGCCTGCTCCGTTGCGAGCGAGCAGCACATCGCCGCTCATTGAGGACAATGGTGGCGGGCTGTTCCTGGTCCTTGCCCTCACTGCCACATCGCGGTGAGCAACTCCACGGGGCCGAGCGTTTGGTTCGTCAAGTTCCGGCCCGGCGACGGCGCTCCAGGAGAATAGTTGAGCAGAGACGTATCCCCGAGAACCAGCAACGACCTCGACCCATCCGCAGATATTGGCCGGGCCGGGCTTCGCGGCGTCCGACGCGTCGTGATAGGCAAACGACCGTGAGCAAACTTCCTACCAAAGCCAAGGTCGTCGTCATCGGAGCCGGCATCGTCGGCAACTGCCTGGTTGGACATCTGTCCCGGCTCGGGTGGACCGACATGGTCCTGATCGACAAAGGCCCGCTCCCCAACCCGGGTGGCAGCACCGGCCACGCGTCGAACTTCATCTTTCCCGTCGATCACAACAAGGA
>JBKJIQ010000026.1:0-109484 GCA_046598395.1 Acidimicrobiia bacterium | reverse complement strand
GGGTCGAAGTTGTCGACCGGTGCCAACAGGTTGTTGTTCACTCCGGCGTGTTCGCGCGCCACGGCCATGCGGGTCCCGGCCTTGTCGTGACCCCAGCCGTGGGGGAGCGACACCACTCCCGGCATCATCTCGTCGCTCACTTCGACCGCGATTTCCACCTCGCCCGCCTCGGAACTCACGCGTGCGAGAGATCCGTTCGCCACGCCGGCCGCGGTCGCGTCATCGGGGTGCATCAAGAGCGTGCAGCGGTCCTTGCCCTTCATGAGCACGGTCACGTTGTGCATCCAAGAGTTGTTCGACCGCAGATGCCGACGCGACGTGAGGAGCAGCCCGTCGGTGGCGCGCGCTATCCGCGCGGAGAGTCGCGGGAGATCGGCGAGGATGATCTCGGGCGCCAGGTCGATTCGACCGTTCGGGGTCGCGATGATCTCCCGGATGCGCGGCACCATCGGTCCTTGATCGATGCCGTGTGGCGCATCGCGAAACGATTGGAGGGTGAGGCCGGCAGGATCCTCGCCGTAGCGATCGCCCCACGGTCCGGTGCGGATCTGGAGGTCGAGGAGGCGTAGCGGACCGCGTCCCGGTGACCCCGCCGTTGCCACGCCCGGGTTCATTCCCTTGGCTTCGGCCAGTGCACCGAAATACCCGTCGTCGAGTATGTCGACGTCGATCTCGGCGTGGCGCATGCCCGCACACATCGCGCCGAGACGGGTGAGGATCTCCCACTCTGCGGGGCGATCACCGGCGTCGAAGATCGCGTCGGTGAATCGGCCGGTGCTGCGGACCTGCCACATCGGGATGAGGTCGTCGAAGTGTGGTTGTTCGAGTGCGGAGAGCCCGGGCAGCAACACGTGTGCGTGACGGCTGGTCTCATTCAGGGAGTTGTCGATACTGATCATGCATTCGAGATCCTCGAGCGCAGTGTCGAGCCGGGCCGCGCCGGGCGCGCTGATCACCGGGTTGCCGGCGATCGTGATGAGCGCGCGGATCTGACCCGGCCCGGGGGTGTCGATCTCTTCGGCCATGCACGAGACCGGAACTTGGCCGAGCACCTCAGGGATACCGCGGACGCGCGACTTCCAGCGGCCGAGCTCCACACCGTCGGCGAAGTCGGGGAGGGGCAGCGAGTTCACGCCCCACGCGATCGGCTTGCCGAACATGATCCCGCCAGGACGGTCGAAGTTGCCGGTGAGGATGTTGACGACGTCCACGAGCCAGGACGCCAAGGTGCCGAACTCTTGGTTGCATGTTCCAATACGGCCGTAGAGCGCGGCACTCGGCGCGGCCGCGTACTCATGAGTGATGCGTCGGATCGTTTTGGCCGGGATACGACACGCGGCCGCGACCGTCTCGGGGGTGAACTCCGCCGCGGCCGCGCGCACGGCGTCGACGCCGTCGATGAGGTCCGCAACGTCGCCAAGGTCCACGAGACCGTCGACGAAGAGCACGTTCACCATCGCGAGCAGGAACGCGGCATCGGTGCCGGGAAGGATCGGGATCCACTCATCCGCCCGATCGGCGGTGCCGGTGCGCCGCGGGTCGATGACCACCACCGTGCCGCCGCGGGCGCGGATGCCGTCGAGTTCGCCGAGAATGTCGACGCACGCGAGCAAGCTCCCCTGTGATGCCTGGGGATTTCCGCCCATCACGATCCAGTAGTCGGTGCGCGGAACGTCCGGCGTGGGGATCGACCACATGCCGCCGTACATGAGCATGCTCGTGAGGTTCTTGGGCCACTGATCGACGGTGCCCGCCGAATACACCACCGGCAGGCCCGCGAGCCCGATGAAGAGTCCGACGTACCGACCGAGTGAGAAGTTGTGGGCCGTGGGGTTGCCGATGTAGCAACTGATCGCGTCTTTGCCGTGGCGTTCGGTGACGCCCGCGATGAGCTCGTCGCAGCGGGCGAACGCGGTCTCCCAGCTCACATCTTCCCATCGGTCGCCGGTGCGGATCATGGGGACGCGGATGCGGTCCGGGTCGTGGTGGAGATGTCCGAGCGCGGTGCCCTTGGGACAGAGGTAGCCCTTCGACCACACGTCGTCGCGGTCGCCGCGGATGAGCGTCACCGTCCCGTCGGTCACCTGCACAACGAGTCCACACATGGCTTCGCACAGCGGACACGTCCGGAAATGAGTTTCGACGCTCGGACTAGTCGTGCTCATCGCTTGCAGGCCTCCGGGATGGTGTCGATGCCAAGGGTCGCGACTTGGCAATAGGTCTTGGTGGTGACAAACCATTTCCCGTTGATGCGCTTCGCTTGGCCGGGGAGTGCGTCGAGCACGACGTTGCCGTCGAGCAGGATCGAGAACGTCACGGTGACCGCGTCGGCCGCCTGAGAGTCGAAGGAGTCGATGCGCACCGACGTCTTCTCGGCAAGCGCGCCGACCGCCTCCTTGCGCGCGATGAACGAGTCGCGCAGCGCCGCGGCGTTCTCCAACGTCGCGAGCTGCGCGTCCGGGTCAGGGTTCGGGGCGAACAGCGTCGTGAACGCCGTGGTCACGGCCGCTTCGACCGCAGGTGAGATCGACCCGGCGGCCGCCCGGGTCGTGGTGGTTGTCCGGATCGGTTGTGCGGCTGCGAGGTCAGCCGCGGTCGTGCGACACGTGATCGTCGCGATGACACCACTGTGGTCGGCGGGAAACACGATCCCATCCTCGGCGACGGGACCTCCCTTGGCTGCAAAGACGCCCGTGGGTTTCGCGACGCGGCAGCGGGGGGTCGGATCGAGGAACACATAGTCGATGCGTTCCGACTGTTTGCTCTTGGCATTCATCATGTCGGTTATTGCATCGTCGATCCGACCGCTGGTGCAGTTCGTCCCTGTCGTCGGATCACACTCGGCATGATGCGCGGCGCGGTGGGTGTCCACGAGGCCGGCAACGGTGATGGCCCGGATGGTCGGCTCGTCAGGCTGTGCGTTGAGGTCGCCCGCGAGCACCGCAATGGAATGGGGACCGCGTTTCTCCTCGAGGAACGCGACTGCTTCGCGGCCCTGACAGGTGTTGAGCGTGTCGGACGGCGAACACGGCGCGGGGCACGTCGTGGAATCGCACGGTCGGTCGTCACTACTGCTCGCGAGGTGAGTGGCGACGAGGTCGACCGGACCGGCTGGGCTCGCAACCCGCACCCAGAGCGCGGTGCGCAGCGGCCCCGCGAGCCGGCGACGCTCGCTCCCGAGGACCTTGTTCGTCGACAGCACGACCTCGCGGTCCTGACCGGGATCGTCGTCGTACGTGACGTAGTAGTCGCACGGCGGGGCGCCGATCAACCGTTGGCGGAGCAAACTCACCGTTTGCGGGTTCGCCTCTTCGATCGCCACCAACTCCGGACAACCGTGCTCGGCGAGTTGGGCGGCGAACAGTGAGACGCGGCCCGACAGCTCGCATCGATTGGTGTCGGGAGGACAGGCGTTGCCGTGCAGCAGGTTCTGGTTCACGACCCGGATCGAGCGCACCGGCGCGTGCGACTTCGAACCGTTGCTCGAGCTCGAGGAGCCGCTGCTGCAGGCAGCGGCGAGCAGTACGACGCTCACGATCAGCACCCCCGCACGACGCATGGCGCGCACGGTAGTCCTGCGGGGCCGTGGGTGCGGGGCCTCCTAGAGTGCGGACATGACCGATCTGATCTATCTCGACGCGGAACACGGCCCTCGACCAACGTCGGCAAACATCGACGGCGTTCGGGTGTTGCTCGATACCGCGTCGGTGACTGAGCTCACCGGGTGGACGCTGAAGCCCGAAGGACTCTGCCGGGACGATGTCTGCGTGCCGGTGCGCGACCCGGAGCTGGCCGTGGATGGCGCGATCGATGTGGCTCGGTTCGCGGCGGCGCTGAACCGTCCCGCGGTGGTCGACGCGAGCTCCGGTGTGATCGCGCTCGGTGAGCGTTCCGCGCAACGCCGGGGCCCGATCGAGTCGGGTGTCGCGCCCGACTTCACGCTGCCCCAACTCGACGGAGGGACCTTCACGTTCTCGTCGCTCGGGCGGCGCAAGAAGTTGCTGCTCGCCTGGTCGTCTTGGTGAGGTTGTCGCTACGACCTGCCGGTCTGGCAGCGTCTCAGTGTTGAAATCGGTTCCGAGAACCTCGCGATTGTCGGCGTGTCGTTCGACGACTCGGTCGCGACCGCAATGGAGTGGTTCGACGCCAGCGACCCGCGTCCGACGTTCCCGATGCTGCTCGATCGCGAGCTCCTCCTCGCCGAGCTCTACGGCATCTACAACGTGCCGAGCGTGGTGTGGATCGACGAAGACGATCGCATCGCGCGTCCGCCCGTCATTGCGCCCGGTGACGACATGTTTCGCGATTTCACGAATATCGATTCGTCGGTGCACCACGCCCAACTGCGTGACTGGGTAAAGACCGGCGCACTCCCGGCCCCGACCGGCCGGGAAGAGATCATGCTCCCCACCGACGATGAGCAGCTTGCCCGGCTGGAACGGCGAGTCGGTGCGTTCCTTGCGCGCGACGGTCGCGCCGAAGCAGCCGAGCGGCACTTCGAACGCGCGGTCCAACTCGCGCCGATGGACTGGACCATCCGCCGGGGCTCGCTTCCACTGCGAGGGGACGACCCCTTCGGCGAGAAGTTCTTCGCGTTCATGGGGGAGTGGGCCGAAGCGGGCCAACCGGGCTACGGATCAGCAGATCCCAACGCGCCCCGTTGACCCGCCTCGTCCTCGTTCGCCACGGCCGACCCGACGGAACGTGGGGTCGTGATCCTGATCCGGGATTGGATGGGCTCGGCCACGAGCAGGCGCGTGCGGTGGCAGACGTTCTGGGGCCGCTCGGTCCGCTACCGGTGGTGGTCTCACCGCTACGCCGCACGCAAGAGACCGCGGCCCCACTCATCGAACGGTGGGGGATCGAGCCGACGGTTGAACCCGGAGTGGGCGAGCTGGTGGCGCCGGAGGACCCGGCCCCGGATCACGCGGCGTGGCTGCGGGCACTCATGAGTGGTACCGGCAGCGAAGCGGCCGCGGTGATGGACCCGTTTCGGGAGCGGGTCCTGAGCGCGATTCGGGCAATACCCACCGACACCATCGTCGTCACCCACTTTCTTGCGATCAACGCAGTGGTGGGTGCCGCCACCAATGACGATCGGGTGGTGTGTTTCGCGCCCGCCCACTGCTCTCGGACCGTTGTCGACCTCGACGTTGGTGAACTGACACTCATCGAACTCGGCGCCCAAGGAAGTGGATCCGCTCGACTGTGAACCACCCGGCGGAAGTATTCGGAACTATCGGTCCGTGACCTTTCCGAGCGGTGGTGGTACGGTCCCGCCGCTCACACCATCGACTCTTCTGGGGGCTGCAGGCATGCTCGGCGCCGCACTCGACATTTTCTCGAAATACGGGTTCGAATTTCTTTCCCGCTGGTCCCACGTGGTCGTGGGTATTACCTGGATCGGGTTGCTGTACTACTTCAACTTCGTGCAGGTCCCCGCGTTCGGCGAAATGGAAGCCGCGGCCCGCAACAACGCCATCGACAAACTCGCGAGCCGTGCGTTGTGGTGGTTTCGCTGGGCATCGGTGGCCACGGTGGCGACCGGTCTTCTGATCCTGGGCTTCCAGGACCGGTTCAGTGACATGAAGTACTTCAAGACTGCGCCGGGGATCGCCATCGCCACCGGCATTCTCTTCGCGCTCACCATGTTCGTGAACGTGTGGGGGATCATCTGGCGCAATCAGAAGATCGTGATCGCCAACGCGCGCAACGTGCAGGCCGGCGGCGAAGCCGATCCGGCGGCGGCCGCGGCCGGGCGTAAGGCGCTGTTGGCATCACGGATGAACACGATCTTCTCGCTGCCGATGCTCGTCTTCATGGTGGGTGCCAGTCACTTCCCGTACAACCCACTGCAAATGGACCTCACCGGTGGCAAGCGCGGCCTGTACTGGGCGATCACGGTCGTGGTGTGGATTGTGTTCGAGTTGAATGCACTCGGCAAGATCGGCGGCACTGCGCCGGGTGGCACGAACATCGTGTTTGACACCCACAAGAACGCGATCATCGCGGGGGCGTGCTACGCGGTGTGGGTCCTGCTGGTGTTCTCGTTCGCTATCGCGAGGTAACGCTCAGACGCCGATGAGGTCGGCCACCGTCTGGCGATGGTGCTCGGCGGTACCGAACAACACTGCGTCTGATTCGAGGCGCCGCACGTAGAGGTGGACGTCGGCCTCCCACGTGTAGCCAATCCCACCGTGGAGCTGAATCCCTTCCTTGGCGATCCGCACCGCGGCATCGCCGGCTGCGGCCTTGGCCATCGCGGTTGCGAGGCTGCGCCGATCGTCGTCCTCGGCGATCGTGAGCGCCGCGAAGTAGCCGAGCGCACGGGCGCGTTCGAGCAGAATCAACATGTCGGCGAACCGGTGCTTGATGGCCTGGAAGGTGCCGACGGGCACTCCGAACTGTTCTCGTCGTTTCACGTACTCGAGCGAGATATCGAAGAGTTGCTGGGCCGCGCCCACTGCATCGAGGGCCGTCGCCACGGCCGCGGTCTGGGTGGCGCGGCGCAGGCCGGCCGTGGTGTTCGGGCCCGGCGTGCCCAGGACCTCATCCGTGCCCACCGAGATGTGGGAGAGGGTCATCGTGGCCAACGCCCGGCTGGGATCGAGCACGTCGATCGGCTCCACCGTGGTCGCGTCGATCGGAACCACAAACGCGCCCACGCCGTCGTCGGTCGTTGTTCCTGCAACGCGCGCCACCACGATCACCGATCCGCCCGCCGATGGTTCCATGACGGTGGCCTTGGTGCCATCGAGAACGAAGCCGTCGGCGGTCGGGGTAGCGACCACGGTGGTCGCGGCCGGATCAATTGCGCCGGAGGGTTCGGCAATCGCCAACGTTCCGCAGACCAACCCTTCGGCAACGGGCGCGAGGAGAGCAACGATCTGCGCCGGAGTGCCGAGTTCGAGTACTGCCGGAACGTACTGGGTGATGGTTGCGAACAGCGGTCCGGGCGCTAACGCACGGCCCAGTTCTTCGGCCAGGAGCGCGAGTTCGATCGGCCCGAGCCCGAGTCCACCTGCCGCTTCCGGCACCGTGAGGGCAGGCCAGCCGAGCGCCGCCATCTGCTCGCCGAGGGTGGTGGCCGCCGGCGGAGTCCCGGCAAATCGCGACTCCACGATCGTGCGGACTGCACCGATCGGGCACTCCGCCGCGAGGAACTTCCGCACGGAGTCGCGCAGATCAATCTGGTCGGTGGTGAACTCGAGCTCCATAACGGCGGGACCCTACCGGGACGACGGTGGGTTCGGCGCGATCGAGACCAGACGCGCCAGCGCGGTGCGGTCAACCTTTTCCCCTGCGGTCAGGGGGAGCGCGTCGACGAGCCGGACCGCGTCGGGAAGCTTGTAGCGGCCGAGCCGATCGGACGCGAAGT
Organism: Acidimicrobiia bacterium; assembly: GCA_046598395.1. Taxonomy (GTDB): domain Bacteria; phylum Actinomycetota; class Acidimicrobiia; order IMCC26256; family JAENVU01; genus JAENVU01. Next base: position 102,106 of record JBKJIQ010000026.1, on the reverse strand, counting down.
CCCGGAGTGCGTCCAGGGCGATGGTCGTGCCGGCGCGGGCGACGATGACCGCGATGCCGACCTCGCCCATCACATCGTCGGGGCATGCCACGACCGCCACCGCCGCGATGTCGGGATGGGTCGAGAGCACCGCCTCCACCTCCACGGGATACACGTTGTACCCGCCGCGCACGTACATTTCCTTGCTGCGCCCCACGAGCCGCAGCCGTCCCTGGTCGTCGATCCACCCGAGGTCGCCGGTGCGGACGTGACCCGACGCCGTGAACGCGGCGCGCGTTGCCTCAGCGTCATGCCAATAGCGGGACATCACCGCCGCCGAGCGCAGCACCACGCGCCCAACCTCGCCCGTCGCCACCGGCTGATCATCGTCGTCGAGCAACGCGAGGTCCACGGCCGTGTGGGGGCGGCCGACGCTCAGGATCGCGTCCTCTTCCGGATCGTCGAACGCGGTGCCGAGTCCGATGCCGGCTTCCGTGCACGAGTAGCGGGTGGCGAGCGCGGCGCCGAACCGCGCCCGCGCGTCGGCTGCGATCGCGGGGGTGATCGGCCCGCCGCCCACGACGATGTACCGGACGCGCTCGAGGTCGAAGTCGTCGAACATCGGATCGGCGAGCATCAGCGCGAGTTGGGTGGGGACCCCGGCGACGGTGGTCATACGTTCCCGGGCCAACAGTTCAAGCGCGGGGCGCGCCTGCCAGCGGCCCATGATGAAACTCGTGCCGCCCCGCTTCAGATTGCCCGCGAGTTTGGTCATGAAGCCGAGATGTGCGAACGATGTTCCGGTGAACGATCGCGTGCCTCCACCCCAGCGATCACCCACGTCGGTCGCGGTGATGAACTCGAGTTGGCGGTTGGTGTAGAGCGCGCCCTTCGGAAGCCCGGTGGTGCCTGAGGTGAAGATGATCGCCACCGCTCGGTCGATGGCTTCCGCGAGACCCGGGACGGTGTCATCGCTTTGCAACGCAGCCAGGATGCCGTCGACGGTTTCGGCGGCGGCGATGGACTCCACGTTCATTGTGGGATCGGTTGGTTCGAATCCGGGCGCGGCAATCACGAACTGCGCGCGAGCGGTCCCGAGAATCGCATCGCGCTCAGCTGGTGCGAGGCGATCATTGATGCCGGTGGTGATGGCACCGATCTTGGCCGCGGCGAGATACGCAACGAGATACTCAGGGCCCGGTGGCAACACCAGCGCGACAACATCACCGAGGCCGAGGCCCCGAGCGGTGAGGCCGGCCGCCACGCGGTCCGACAGCCGATCCACCTCGGCGTAGCTGATCGCCCAACCGGCCGGCGCGACGTAGGCGGTAGCATCGCCGAACCGACGGGACGCCTCGCGTGTGATTCGGGGGAGCATGGCGAGAGGATCGCACAACTCGACAGTTCAGACGCGCGGCGCGGCCGCGGGCGGAGTGCCGGCCCGCGAACGGGAGCTGCGGGCGCAGGGTCGCAAGACGTTGCGCAAGATCGCGGATGCCGGTCTGCGGGTCTTCGCCCAGCGCGGCTATCACGAGACCCGGGTCGACGACATCGTGCGCGCCGCCCGTACGTCGCATGGCACGTTCTACCTGTACTTCGCCAACAAGGAAGACCTGTTGCGCGAGCTCGCCCTCGAGTGTGCCGGTGCGTTGGAGGACCTCGCGGCGAGCGTCCCCGCGATCGACGCGACCCCGGCAGGAGAGCAGTCCCTGGCCGAGTTCCTCTCCGAGTTCCTCACGACCTATGCCCACTACGGCGTGGTGATCCGGGCGTGGATGGAGAACCAGGTCAGTGACCGCAAGATCGATCGCCTCGGCGTTGACGCGTTCACCCACATCGCGCACGCGCTCGGTGAGCAACTCCACGCGGCGGGAGCGCCGCATGACCCTGCCACCATCGCCGCGCTCATGGCCATGCTCGAACGCACCAGCTACGCGATGACGTCACGTGATCTCGGCATCGACCGCGCGGTCGCGCTGGCCACGCTGACCAAGGTCATCCACCGCGGCTTCTTCGCGACGCCGGCGCGCTAAGCCCCGGCGGCGCGCCGCGCTCGGCTATTCGATGCCCAACAACAGCGTGGCCGCGGAGGAGAACCAGCCGCCGGTGCCGTTGACACACGCGATCTTGGCGTCGGGTACCTGACGATCGCCACCTTCACCGCGGAGTTGCTTGACCGCCTCCACCATGAGGAACATGCCGCGCATACCGGGGTGACACGCGGAGAGCCCCCCGCCGTCGGTGTTGGTGGGAAGCGCGCCGCCCACCCGGAGCTTCCCGTCCTCCACGAAGGGTCCACCTTCGCCCTTCCCGCAGAACCCGAGGGCTTCCAGCGAGAGCAGCACCATGGGCGTGAACGCGTCGTAGATCTGGCACACGTCGACGTCGGCCGGAGTGAGGCCGGCCCGTTCGAATGCGAGCTTCCCCGACCGCACCGCAGGCGACACCGTGAAGTCCTCCCATTCGCTCATCGTGGTGTGGCTCGACGTCTCGCCCGAACCCAGGACCCAGATCGGCGTGCGATCGAGATCTCGGGCCCGCTCCTCGGAGGTGAGCACGATGGCGCCACCCCCATCGGAGCGGATACAGCAGTGCAGCTTCGTGAGGGGATCCGCGATCATCGGCGAGTTCTGGACATCATCGATCGTGATCGGCTCGCGGTAGAACGCGTCGGGGTTCAGCCCCGCGTTGTACCGGGCCGACACCGAGATCTCGGCCAGCTGCTCGATAGTGGTGCCGAACTCGTACATGTGGCGCCGCGCCGCCATCGCGTACTTGGCGATCAGGGCGTGGCCGTAGGGCGCATCGAACTGCACCGGGCCGCGAGCGCCGAACGAGAGGTTGGCCCGGCGGTGACTGGTCTTGAGGTCCGCGCGGCTGGTGGAGCCGTAGGCGAGAACGATGACCTCGGCGTGGCCGGCTTGGATCGCGGCCACGGCATGCTCGGCGAGCACGACCCATGCGCTGCCGCCCACACCGGTGCCGTCGATCCAGGTGGGTCGCAGACCGATGTACTCGGCGACCTCGATCGGCGCCATGAGGCCCATGCCGGTGGAACCGAACCCATCGATGTCGTCCTTGGTGAGGCCCGCGTCTGCGATCGCTCGCTTCGTGGCCTGGAAGTGGAGTTCGAACGGCGACAGCGTGTCGACCCGTCCGCAGTCCGACAGTGCCGCACCAACGATGGCGACCCGCCTCACCGCAGTCGCCATTCGATCCGCGTGCCCGACTCGAACACCTTCTGGCCCTCCGCGATCGATTCCTGACTCGTGCCCATGGCGACGTAGGCGTATCCGAGCCGCACCGCGTCACGTTGACCGTGTTCCCGTGCCCCCCAGATGGCGCGCACGGTCCCCTCGATGGCGAGCGCTGGTGCAGAAGCGATGGCCTCGGCCGCCCACGTGGCGCGTTCCATCAGTTCTCCGGCGGGTGCGATTTCCGAAACCATGCCGATCTCGTGGGCGCGTGCGGCCGACATCCGCTCGTGGTTCCCGAGCAAGGAGAGTCGCATGATTTCCGGGAACGGCATGATTCCCGACATGTGGATCGGCTCGTAGGCCGCGGTCATGCCATAGGTCACGTGCGGGTCGAAGAATGTTGCGTGGTCGGCGGCGATGATGAACTCCACCTCGCCCAGCATGTAGAACGCGCCGCCGCACGCCATCCCGTTGACGGCGGCGATCACGGGCTTCCAGAGGTCACACGACTTCGGGCCGATGTTGTCGCCCGGGTCGTTGAACATGAACGGGGTCGAGCCCGAGCCCACGATGTCGTCGTCGGTGGATTGATCGGTGTCGCCGCCCATCTGCTCCATGCGGTCGATGCCGGTACAGAACGCTTTGTCGCCCGCGCCGGTGAGCACGATGCAGCGCACGTCGTCGTGGCGCCGCAGTCCCCGCCAGAGCGATTTCAGCTCGCGCTGCATCAACGAGTTGAACGCGTTGTGTCGTTCGGGGCGGTTGAGCGTGACGTACGCGACGCCGTTGCGCTCGACGTAACCGAGGGTGCTGAAGTCAGGTGAGAAGGTCACGCGCGGCGCAGGTTACTTGCGCCGCTGCGCGTCGATCCCGGGGTTCATCGTCTTGAAGTGGTAGCGGCCGAGGATCCGACCGATATCCACCGGGTCCCACTGGGTCGGGTTGCCCTCTTTGTCAGTGGCGAAGAACTCCTCGCCCATTTCCCACGGCTGGTACACGCAGAGCGAGTTCCCCACCATCCGCAGCACTTGGCCGGTGATCGGCTTGGACTCGTCCGAGGCGAGGAACACCACCGCCGGGGCCGAATTGCCGGGGTTCATTGCGGTGAACTCGGTGTATTCGTCGGCGGGCTTGATCTCGATACCCGGCATCGCCGCTCCGACCATGCGGGTCGCGCCGCCGGGGCCCACGCAGTTGGCGCGCACGCCGTAGCGGGCGAGTTCGAGGCTGGCGATGATCGTCATTGCGGCATTGCCGGCTTTGGCGGCGCCGTAGTTGATTTGGCTCGCTTGGCCCTGCAATCCCGCGGAGGACACGGTGTTGATGATCGAGGCGCTCGGCTGCCGGCCTTCCTTCGACTCGTTGCGCCAGTACGCCGAGGCGTGTTGCATCGTGTTGAAGCTGCCGTACATGTGGACCTTGACGACGGCATCGAAATCCTCGGGCGTCATGGAGAACATCATTTTGTCCCGCAGGATCCCCGCGTTGTTCACGAGTACGTCGAGGCGTCCGAACGCGTCGATCGCGGTCTTGATGATGTTGCCGGCTCCGGCGTGGTCGCTGACGCTGTCGTAGTTGGCCACGGCCTCACCGCCGCGGCTCGTGATGAGATCGACCACCTCGTCGGCCACTTTCGAGTCCGCGCCGTCGCCGGTGACCGAGCCGCCGAGGTCATTGACCACAACCTTGGCGCCGTGGGCCGCGAGCAGGACTGCCTCACCTCGTCCCACACCGTTCCCGGCCCCCGTCACGATCGCGACCTTGCCATCGAGCATGCCCATTTGCGTGTTCCTTCCCCCGGCGAGAAAACTGACGTCGGCGTCAGAGTAGCGCGCACAATTTTCTCCGAGCGCGAGAGTGGGAGTCATGGATACGAGCATCATTGGTCGGCCCACCGGGGCGTGGACCGTCACGGTCGAGCGCGGCCCGGTGAGCGCGTTTGCGAGCGCGGTCCAGGATCTCAACCCCATCTATCGAGACATCCGGGTGGCGCGCGATGCAGGCTTCACGAACCTACCGGCACCGCCCACGTTCACCTTCGCCGCAAGTTTCTGGGGCGCGTTCATCGAGGCGCAACCCGAAGATCCCACCGGCGGGGTGAACCCGATGCACGCGGTGATGGGATCACTGCACGCCGACGGCGCATTGGTGCTGCATGGTGAGCAGGAGTTCGAGTACCACCGGACAGTTCAGGTCGGCGACGTGCTCAATGGGCGCGGTCACGTGGTGGATCTCTATGAGAAGGAGTCCGACGCGGCGACGATGGCCTTCATCGTGATCAAGACCGAGTGGACCGACGCCGCGTCGGGCGCGCCGGTCGTGACCGAACAGTTCAACTTGATTGCCCGAAAGCGTAAGTAACCACTTCAACCAACAATTGCGCACGGACGCGCCAAGGAGCAACGTCATGGGTCGTTTGCAGGACAAGGTCGCGATTATCACCGGTGCCGGCCAAGGGATCGGACTGGCGTATGCACAACGGTTCTTGGCCGAGGGCGCCAAGGTGGTGGTGGCGGAGATCAACGACGAACGAGCCGCCTCGGCGATGAGTCAACTCGAAGGTTTGGGTGACGTGTTCAGCGTGGCCACCGACATCTCGAACGAAGCTTCGGCGCAGGCGTGCGCGGCCGCGAGCATCGAGCACTTCGGAACGCTCGACATCCTCGTGAACAACGCGGCGCTCTATTACGACATCCAGAACGAGCGCAACGACTACGAGTATCTCCAGAAGGTCTTTCAGGTGAACCTCCACGGCGCCTGGCTGATGGCGCGGGCGTGTGCACCCACGATGGTCGAGAAGCGGTGGGGTCGGATCATCAACCAGTCTTCGGGCGCGGCGTACATGTACAACATGACGCCGATGGGCGACTTCCACGAGGTCGGCGCGTTTACGTACAGCCAGACCAAGTGGGGCATCGTCGGCCTGACCAAGTTTCTCGCGAGCCAACTCGGTCAGTACAACGTGACGGTCAACTGCATCGCGCCGGGAGTGACGATGACCGAAGCCACCAAGAAGATCGTGCCCGAGGAATACATCGGCATGATCCCGATGATGTCGGCGATGAAGCAGACGTTGGAGCCCGAAGACCTCGCCGGAGCGGCGGTGTTCTTCGCGTCCGATGACGCGAAGCTCGTGACGGGTCAGACGCTGTGCGTCGACGGTGGCGCCTGCATGCCGGCGTAGTGAGCGCCTGGCTTCGGTTAGGTCGAGATCCAAAGGAGCGCGAGCAGGGCCACGATGACGGCGAGCATGCCGACGGTGGTTTCCCACCAGGCGTCGTCACGCTGCTGTCGGCGCGCCACGATGCCGAGACCAAAGCCGAGTTCCGCGTAGCACTCCTCGTAGGAGCGACGATCGAAACGGACGGAGCCGGTATCGGCCGCGGCGCTGAGGTCGATCGTGGGGAGATCGACCGCGTTGGGCAGGTCCGAATACACGCCCGCGAGGCTACCCCCCACCGACCTTGCGCCATTTTCCGACCTGGGAGGTCGGAAAATGGCGCAAGGTCGCGCGGTCAGTCGAAGACGTGGTCGGCGGCCAGGGCGGCTTGCTCGTCGGGCGCGAGGCCGAGGAGGTCGCCGAGGACCCAGTCCTGGTCTTGGCCGAGGGTCGGACCCGGGCGGTCGTAGCCGCCGAGGCCGTCGGAGAGCCGGAATCCGTTGCGCTCGTACAGGCCAGGTCCCATGAACGGATGGGTCAACGCGACGTAGTGGCCGCGGTGCGCAACCTGGGGGTCGGTGTGTTGGTCGCCGAAGTCCTGCACGGGGACGGCCTCGACCCCGACCGCCTGGAGCGATTCCGCCACCTGGAGGGCCTGCCGGGTTCGCGTGTACACCGCGATGTCGTCTCCGGTGATGGTCATGAGCAGGTCGCGCTCGTCGGGAGTCCACGCGGCGATTGCCACCCAGCGGTCGTTCACGATGCCCCCGTCTCGGTCCGGGGCATCGGCACAGGGATACACGCCGTGGACGAGCGCGCTCGGGTCTTCGTTCCCGGCGCGGCCGCGTGCGATGCCCGTTGCCTGATACTCGAGCAGCCAGGGCGAAAGCGTGTAGATCGCGGCCTCCACTTGGCTGACGTCGAGGTGGGCGCCCTCACCGGTGCGGCGACGATGGAGCAGTGCCGCCGCGAGCGCGGTCGCCACGAAACGCGGCGCGAGTGAGTCAGTGATCGTGCCGTGGGGTCCGACCGGCTCGCGGTCGGGCCAGCCGGTGAGGAAGTTGTAACCCGCGAGCGCAGAGCCTTGACCGCCGAACCCGGGGTAGTCCTTGTGCGGCCCGGTCTGACCGTTGAGACACGCACTCACCATCACCAGATCGGGCTTGTGGGTCGCGAGTGAGTCGTAGTCGAGGCCGAAACCCTTCATGGCGCGTGGCGCGAAGTTCTCGGCCACGGCGTCGGCCCATTCGACCACAAGGCGGCGGACGAGTTCCACGGCCTTCGGGTGCTTGAGGTTGAACAGGACGTCGCGCTTGGCCGGGTTCAGGCCATCGAACATCGACGCTCCCTCGAGGCCATGGGGATTGTTCGGGCCGAGTGCGTAGACCCGCAAGAAGTCCGGGCGGCTTTTCGATTCGATGCGCAGCACCGTCGCGCCGTGCTCGGCGAAGTAGCGCGTGGAAATGGGGCCGGCGGCGCCGCTCCCGAGTTCAAGGATGTTGACGCCGGACCACGCGCCCGTGCCGGTGCTATCGGGCTTCGGCTGTGGTGCGGGACGGGCCACACTCGGCCCGCACCGGACCGTGAGGAACGCGCCGGGAAGTTCGAGTCCATCGTTGGTGGTGAAGAAGTGGCGCGCCGCCAACTGGGCGCTCTGCAGAATCTCGGCGGGGGAGTTGATGGGCGCGAGCATGAGGTTGGTCTCGCAGGCGATGTCGTAGAGCTCCGACATCGTGTGCTGTGCGAAGTACGCGGCCACGTCGGCCTCGATCACGCGCAGGCCGTCGTCGCTCGCCGTGTTGGGTGAGAACGTCGACCAATCCACCGCGCGCAATGCTTCGGTATCCACCAGGCGGGTGAGGGTCTCCAAGCTGGGAACGCGAGCCTTGCCGCCGCGCAGGCCGAACGATACGAAGCCGTCGAGGGTGGGCCAGATCTCTCGGGTCTTGCCGATGTTCGCGCCACGCCGCGTACCGCGGAATCCCGTGAACGGGAATCGCGACGGTGTCGTCATGTTCGCAACCGACACCACTTCCTGCATCGAGACGTCGATGTGTTGCGGGCGACCACTCGCAAGACCGGTGAGGGCCGCGAACGCGGTTTCGGCTGCCGCATGCGCGTAGGCCGCCGGCTCCGATGGTCGCACCGGCGCGCGGTCCGGTTCGCCGGTGCAATACATGTTTCCGCTCGCCGCCATCACGCCGAGGTCCGATGCTCGCCAGTTCGCCCGCGGGCCGTCGAGTCCAAACGGCGTAAGACTCACCCACACGGCGTGGGCGGCGCGGCCGGGGTCGATCGCCCAAGCGGCAGGGAACTGCGGCGTATCGATCACCACGTGGGTCCGGGCGAGCAGGGAATCGAGCGTGGGATCGTGGGGACCGGAGACCGGCAACGGGGTTGAGCGCAATGTCCACGCCGCATACCGATACGGAAGCTCGGCCAGGGGATCACCCGCGGCCGGCGTGACCCGGACCACCTCGGCCCCGAGATCCGCGAGCATCCGGGCGGCCATGGCACCGGGCTCGGCGGTGAGATCAGTGACCACCACGCCACTGAGCAATGTTGACGGGCTCTCTGGAACTTTGCCTGACACTCGTGTCAGCGTACTCTTGGGGTCTCGCCCGCCCGAGAGGACCGATCACCCATGGCCGAAGATCGCATCGTCGACGCCGATTGCCACATTCTCGAACCACCGGACATCTGGAAGAACTGGTTGCCGGAGCCGTACCAGGACAAGGCGCCGAAGTTGGTGAAAGACGCTCAAGGCGGCGACGCGTGGCTCACCGGCGTGGGCGGCGATCCGGATCCCATCGGACTCACCGCAACACCGGGGATGCCCTTCGACGAGTTCCGTTGGTTCGGCGTCACCTACGAAGAAGCGCGTACCGGTTGCTACAACGGCGCGGCTCGGCTCGAGGACATGGACATCGACGGCGTGAGCGCCGAGGTGCTCTTCCCGCCCCAACGCACGATGAGCCACTTCTTGGGTGACGACGACGACGACTTCGTACTCGCGGGAGTGGAGGCGTACAACAACTTCCTCTTCGACGAGTTCTGCGCGCCCGACCCGACCCGGTTGATCGGGCTCGCCCAGATTCCGTCACTGGGGATCGATGTCGCCGTCGACGGGCTGCGCAAGGCCAAAGCGCGAGGTGCCAAGGGTGTGCTCATCTCGAACTGGCCGTCGGGGAGCGGCATGCTGTCGCGCGACGACGATCCGTTCTGGGCCGCGGCCGTGGATGAAGGTCTCCCGGTCTCGATCCACATCAACATCATCAGTCGCAAGCAGCGCGCCGCGGGCCGCAAGGCCGCAGCCAAGGCCGGCAACGCGCTCTACGACATGAGCAGTGAAGCAACGCGCGCGAAGGCCATCGGCGGCATGAGCCACGTGTTCTCGATGGCCGCCGGCAACATCACATCGATGCTCTTCACCGGCGTCTTCGACCGCTTTCCCGAGCTTCAAGTGTGTTGGATCGAGACCGGCGTCGGTTGGCTCCCGCATTTCATCGAATGTCTCGACGATCGCTACTGGCGCAACCGCGGCTGGGGAGATCTGCCGATCAATCACCCGCCGTCGCACTACTGGTACCAGAACAACGCGGCCACGTTCATCACCGATCGGTCCGGAATCGCGCTGCGGCATCAAGTGGGGGTGGAGAACATGATGTGGTCGAGCGACTACCCGCATCACGGCAACGACTGGCCCTACTCCCGCAAGGTGATCGAAGCGACGATGAACGACATCCCGGCGGATGAGAAGGCGAAGATCACCGGCGGTAACGCCCGCCGGATCTGGAATCTCTAATCCGGAGGTCCGCCGCCGCGTTCGGTCGACTCGCCGCGCTCGATGGCGCCGAGGGTGAGGCGTTGCAAGGTGCGTTGATGTACGTAGTCCACGATGCGCGTGACAAGCGGGAGCAGTTGACCGGCGGACGACGCGGCTTGCCGTTGGAACGCCACCAGTTCCTCGGGCTCCCAGACGCGACCTCGCACGCCGGAGAACAGTTCGAGCACTTGGCGCTGCATCGCCTCGACGCCGGCCACGTAGATGGATGCGAGCTCTACGAGGACATCGTCGGGCAGGCCGAGTCGGCGAAGCTCGGCCGCCGCCCGCAGCATGTCGAGATCGGTGGAGTCATACGCGGCCCGACCGAAGTCGTCGGGGTCGGGCAAGAGCCCGACGTTACGCAGACGGTCGATGACCTCGGTCGTCAGCGCCGATCGCTCCTCGAGATCCTCCAAGGAATACGACAGACCGCCCTCGCCTGCGAAGATCCCGTCGACGAGGTCCTGGCGATCGGAGGTGAGCAGCGCCTTGATGGCCGCGAGCGAGAACCGGCGGGCCTGGAGATCTCGGATCTGGTGAATGCGGTCGAGGTGCTCGGCGCCGTAGTGCTTGGTGCGGCCCACCCGTTCGCCCGCGGGGAGGAGGCCCTCCCGCTGGTAGAAGCGGATGGTGTCGACGGTGGTGTCAGCCTCGCGGGCGAGGTCGTCAATACGCCAGCTCATCCCCGTCCCCTTTGTCCGGCTGTGACTGTCGTCATATAGCTTGACAGTAGATATACCGAGAGTGTTTACTCTCAGTGTCCCAGCACCGAGTCTAGGTGGACACGATGAACGCAGCGATGGCAGAACTCAACACCGGTCTCCCCACTCGCACCACGCAACGCGACGCGCGTCGTTGGATCGAGCGTCAACTTCGGTGGGAGCGCACGCTTGGCGCCTTGCGGGGTCGCGAGGATCACCCCACTCGCCAGGCTGCGTAACCCCAGATCGCGCTCCGGTCGACCTCCCCCCGGTCGACTGTCGAGTACGAAGAAAATGAAGGCCGGCCCCGCAAGGGCCGGCCTTCATCGTCTTGGCTCTCCAGAGGGTCCGATCGGCGTTCGACCACCTCCCGAACCGGAGCCTGCGGAGGTGAGCCGCGAGGTAGGGAGACCAGGAACTCTCCGGGCCCTCTGATCGGCGACCGGACGAGCCATCGAGGCGGGCTCGGGTCAGTTCTTGACCAACTCGATGTCGAGGTCGATCCGGATCTTTTCTGACACCACCACGCCGCCGGTCTCCAAGGCCATGTTGAACGTGAGGCCCCAGTCGCTGCGGTTGATGTCGGCGCCGGCGGTGAAACCGGCCTTGGTGTTCGCAAACGGGTCAACGGTGACACCGTCAAACTCCAATGCAAACTCCACCGAGCGGGTGTGACCCGAGATCGTGAGATCGCCCACGAGGATGTAGTCGTCGCCGGCGGCGCGGATTGCGGTCGATCGCAGTGTCATCTCGGGGTGGTGCTCAACGTCGAAGAAGTCGGCATTGCGCAGGTGGGCGTCACGATCGGCGTTCCCGGAATCGACCGAGGTGAGCCGCACGCTGGCCGAGAGGTTCGATGCCAGTGGGTCCTCCGCGACCACCACGGTGCCATCGAAATCGGCGAAATGACCATGCACCTTGGTGATCATGAGGTGACGGGCGGTGAAGCCAATGGTGGAGTGGGTGGGATCGACGGTCCAGGTGCCGGGGGTGAGATCGGCGAGGGTGCCGGGGGAAAGGGTCTGGGTGCTCATGGGGTCCTCCTTGGGGGTTTGCTTGCAGTGCGAAGTATTGCACAAAGAACTTCGCATTGCAATAGTTGTGACAGAGATCACCTGACGATCTACGGTGGGGCAATGGCGAAACCAACTGATGAAACCCGCTGGCTGAGTTCCGAGGAACAGCACACCTGGCGTGAACTCGTGGGGTTGATTCTCGAGATCCAGGCCGAGCAAGAAGAAGCGCTCGTCGGTGCGCACGGCATCACGGAGGGGGAGTACGGCGTGCTCGTGTCGCTGTCCGAGGCCGACGATCATCGCCTCCGCATGTGTGACCTTGCCCAAGGGCTCCGACTCTCGCCGAGCGGACTGACCCGGCGCATCGACGGACTCGCGAAACAGGGCTATGTCACCCGAGAACCATCGGCGGAGGATCGCCGGGTGATGTTGGCCGTACTCACCGACGACGGAATGGCAAAACTCAAGATCGCCGCACCGACGCACGTGGCCGCGGTGCGCGACAGCATCATCGATCACCTCAGCGCAGACGACCTCCGCACGCTCGACGCGGTGCTGGAACGAGCACGCGAATCACGCGCCCGCACCTAGATTCAGGACTGGGTCAGATCTTCTTGATCTGAATCATCGACGCCGCGGCATCGAAGTCATCGTCTTGAGTAATGAGCGGAACGCCGAGCGCAAGCGCGGTCGCGGCGATCCACGAATCATTCGCCGAAATTGTTCGCTTGAGCTCGGCGATCGTGATCGCCGAAACGACGGGTGCACAGTGGTCGAGTGTGCCAACGGTTCGTATTTCCCGTCCGACGAACACCGAAGTGTCGAAGACGGCCGGCGCGCCGATCACGTGGTGCGGGTCCAGGGGTCGACCATGTCGTCGGTCGATTCGTCTCCAATCGCCAGGGCGAGATCATCGGCGAGTTCGGGGTCGGCGGGGTGAGCGAGAACCGTTGTTGGTCAGGAGCGGACCCAACGGGGGAGGGTCACGTCGTCGACCGACTCGAAGACCACGCGCACGGGTTCGCCGATGGTGATGCTCGCGGGGTCGATCTCGTTGATCGCGCCGTGCTCGCTGGTCACGAGGTTGCCCACGAATCGGATGAACGGATCCTCATCGAGGGCCACGACGATCGCGTTGTACGGCGCAAGTTCGGCGTAGGCCGGGAGAAGCGGTGGGTGCGCCACGATGAAGGACCAGATGGTGGCGCGGCCGTTGGTGGGCACCCAGCGCACGCTGATCGACTGACACCGTGGGCACATCGGTCGGGGCGGCATCCGCCAGACGCCGCACGCGCCGCACGCTTGGACGAGGAGTTCACCACGCTCGGTTCCGTTCCAGAACGGAGCCGAGTTGTCGTCGTCGAGATCGGGAAGCAGCAACGTCAGGTCCTCGCTGGTGCTCATGCGCGGAACAGGATCGCAGAAGTAGGGACGCCTTCGCCGCTCGTGACGAGTGAACATTGCGCGCCGGCAACCTGATTGACCGACGTCCCGCGGATCTGACGTACGCCCTCGAGCACGAGGTTGAAACCGTGGACGTACGCCTCGGACATACCGCCCCCGGAAGTATTCGTCGGCAGCCGACCGTGGGGCCATTCCAGCGCACCGTTGTTGGTGAACTCGCCGCCCTCGCCACGCTCGCAAAATCCGTAGCCCTCGAGGGAGAGCGGAACCAGTGGGCTGAAGGCGTCGTACAGCTGCGCGACGGGAACGTCGGCGGGTTGAAAGTCGCTCCGTTCCCAGAGCATGCCCGCGCAGGTCCACGACGGTCCGAGCAGCGGGTCTTCGCAGAAGTAGTTCGTCATCACCTGGTGCTGAGCCGGGATTCCCTGAGCGAAGGAATGGACGTAGGCAGGCGGGTGCGGCAGATCCCTCGCGCGTTCCGCGCTGGTAATCACCACCGCGAGCGCACCGTCGGTCTCGAGACAATTGTCGAAGAGGCACAGCGGCTCGGAGATCCACCGCGCATCCATGTACTGCTCGCGGGTGAGTTCCTTGGCGTGCATGGTGGCGATGGGGTTGCGGTTCGCATGCTTGCGAAACGCGAGCGCCACGTTCGCGAGGTGGTCGCGGGTGTAGCCGTACTCGTGCATCGCGCGGCGGGTGAGCATCGCGATCTCATCCACCGGCCGCAGCACGCCGAACGGTCGGCTCCACTGTTGGTGGCCGCTCACTCGGTCAGACACTTGAGTCCACGGGCGGCTGGCTGCCGCGCTGCGCTTGCGCGCCCGCCACGCGACCGCCGTCTCGCACTGACCCGTGGCCACGGCCATGGCGGCTTGGCCCACCACGCCACAGCCGGCGCCACCGCCGAAGCCGACCTGCGAGAAGAACGTGATGTCGCCGAGCCCAACGTTGCGCGCGACATCAACCTCGCGGCCGTCCTCCATGGAGAACATCGCGATGCCGTCCACGTCGGCCGGTTGGAGGCCCGCATCATCGATGGCGGCGCTGATCGCCTGACACGCGAGCGACAACTCCGAGTCGGGGAGTCCCTTGCCGTAGGCCGTCTGGCCGATGCCCACCACCGCAGTGCTATCGCGAAATCGGTTCATCAGGCTTCGGTTCACCAGCCCTGCCAGACCGGGTCGCGCTTTTCCATCATCGCCGCCATCCGCTCCTTGCCGTCCTCGGTGCCGAGGTTGAGTTCGATGAACATGGCCTCGTTCTCCAACGTGGCGATCCGCGGAATCTCGGTGGCGTCGTGCAGCAGCTTCTTGGCCCAGCCGAGCACCTTGGTGGGCTTCGCCGCGATGCGCGTGGCCCACTCGTTGGCCGCGGCGTGCAGTTCCGCGGCCGGCACCACTCGGTTCACAATGCCGAGCGCCGCGGCTTCGGTTGCCGAGATCGAATCGCCGAGGAACACGATCTCGGCTGCCTTGTGCGTTCCGACGATGCGCGCAAGCAGATACATGAACCCACCATCAGGAATCAACGCCTGCTTGCTGAAGACGTCGACGATCTTGGCGGTGTCGGCTGCGATGACCAGGTCGGCGGCAAGGGTGAGCATCGCACCACCGCCAGCCGCGGTGCCGTTGAGGGCAACGATGATGGGCTTCTGGCAATCCTGCATCCGTTCCATGAGCTGCTGGAACCCGGTCCGCATCATGTGGACCGCGCTCCCGGCCACGAAGTCAGGCGCACCCTCGGGCTTCGGTGCGGCGGGCGGGCGGACGCGCAGGTCCGAGCCGGTACAGAAGTGGCGCTCCCCGGCCGCGGTCAACACGATGCAGCGCACCGCGAGGTCGCGGTGCGCGGATGTGAACTGTTCGATGAGTCGATCGCGCACGTAGAACGGAATCGAGTTCGACGATTCCGGTCGGTTGATTGTGAGCCACAGGACCCCATCGATGAGATCCGAGGTGAGTTCGTCGTCGGCTTTGGCCTGGGTCTGCGCATCCATTAGACGTCTCCGATTCGGGTTGCGCTCGCTGTCATGGGACCGCCTCCTGCTTTGGCTCGCTGCACCCTTGCTCTCACGATCAGGGCGTCGAGGGCGACGGCGCCATGGGGGCGTACGACGAGAGGGTTCACGTCGAGTTCACCGATGATGTCGGCCAGGTCCATGGCCATCCGTTGCACTTTCATGATCACGTCGACCAACGCGGCTCGGTCGGCGGGCTTCGCGCCGCGGACACCTTCGAACATTTTCGCGCCGGTGAGTTCCTCCAGCATGGCGGCGGCTTGGCCGTCATCGAACGGCGGGACCCGGAAGGTCACATCGCCCAACACCTCCACGAAGATGCCACCGAGCCCGACCATCACGACCGGGCCGAAGAGTGCATCCTGGGAGATGCCGACCACGGTTTCCACGCCGCCACTCACGAGTTCGCTCACGAGGACACCGTCGATGCGCACCTTGGGGCCGCCGGCCTTCCGAGCCTTGGCGAGCAGCTCGTCGTACCCGGCGCGCACATCCTTGGCCGTGGCCACCCCGACCTTGACCAGACCGAGGTCGCTCTTGTGCAGCAGTTCCGGAGAGGAAATTTTCATGACCACGGGCATGCCGATCGCGTTCGCGGCGTTGACCGCCGACGCGGCTGTGGTGCAGAGCTGATCGCGTGACGACCTGATGCCGTAGGCCGCGAGTACCTGCTTGCTCTGCCATTCGCTCAAGGCGGAACCGGGCGCAGCCTGCTCGATGATCGCCCGCGCCTTCTTCGCGGCGGCGAGCGGCTTCATGGGCGCGGTGCTGAACGGCGATTCGTGATGCGCCGCAAACCGCCAATAGTCGCTGTAGGCGCGCAGCGCCGCGGTGCAGTTCCCGAACGTTCGGAAGACCGGCAGGCCACCATCGAGGAGTCGGAAGTAGTAGGTGTCGTCCGTCCCTGGGGGGGATCCCCACACCACGAAGATCGGCTTGTCGGTGGTCTTGGCCACCTCCACGAGATCGCGGGTGAACGGCTTGGAGAACGCCGTGACCGCGCCCGTGATCGGCACCACGATGATGTCGACCTTCGGATCCGCGACGATCGCTTCGAGGATCTTGGCGCCGCGCGCATCGGCCACGGGCGGGCCGCCACAATCAACCGGGTTACTCACCCGAAGGTACGCAGGGATCAAGCCGTCGTGCAGGGTCTTCTGAGTGGCCTTCGTCAGCGGGGGAAGTGAGAGCCCGGCCGCGGAGATCATGTCGGCGATGTGGGCACCGGTGCCCCCGGAGATTGCGTAGACACAGACACCCGGCTCACGATTTCGTTTGGCCCACGAAGGGATCCGGGCCGGTCGGCTGCGCGCGAGGGCGGCGGACACTTCGAGGAGTTCGTCGAGGCCATCGACACGCGTGATCCCGAACTGGCGGAACACTGCGGACGTGATCGCATCGGATCCGGTGAGATGGCCGGTGTGGCTTTGCGCCATCGACGCGCCCGCATCCGTGCGGCCCACCTTCACCATCACGATGGGCTTCTGGAGCTTGGCCGCGTGATCGGCGGCGAGCATGAGCGTGCGGCCATCCTTGAAGCCTTCGATGTAACACGCGATGACTCCAACCTCGGCTTGGTCGGCGAAGTAGGCGGCGAAGTCGGCGAACTCGAGGTCGACTTCGTTGCCCGTGGGGGCCCAATGGGTCAGGCGGATTCCCAGTTCCTGACCTTGGAACACGGGGCGCCCCTGGTGGCCGGACTGGGTGACCAGCGCGATCGACGGTCCTTCGAGGTCCTCACGAAAGTTCTCGAACGCGTTGAGGTTGGTGTTGGGTCCCAGCAGGCGGACATCGCCGCCTTGGACCAGCTGCTCCAGACGACGTTCGAGCTTGGTTCCGTCCTTGCCGGTCTCGCTGAAGCCGGCCGCGAAGATCACCGCGAACTTGGCGGGGCTGGCCAGGACTTCTTCGAACGTGTCGACGGCCTTGCCGGTGAGGATGATCGCGAGGTCGATCTCACCCGGCACCTCGGCCAGCGATGCGTACACTTTGTGACCGAGGATCGTCTCGTAGCGGGGATGGACGGGATAGAACGCCGCGTCGTGCGCTTTCGCCCACGCGTCGAACTTCCGGGTCATTGCCGTGTTGGGCTTGGCCGACTGTTCCGACGCGCCGATGAGCGCGATCGACTTGGGGTGGAGGAACGCGTCGAGGTCGACGTCGCGCAGCGCGAGCGGGCGCCCGGAGACGTCGAGCGTGGTCGAGCCAGGGGCGAGGCGGTCGGCCATGGGGCGCGCGGGCACGGATGCTCCGATCGGGTGTGTATCTGACGGGTCGTCAGTATGACGCCCGGGTCACGTTTCGCGCACGTCCGGTAGGGTGCAGGGCCGAGTTATCTCGCATCCGTCTCCGAGGAGGGTCACGATGAAAATCGTCGTCGATTTCGACAAGTGCAAGAGCAACGCCGTGTGTATGGCCGCGGCCCCCGAGGTCTTCGAGGTACGGGACGACAACTTCCTCTACGTGTTACAGGAAGAGCCCGGCGAGGACCAGCGCGCCGCGGTCGAAGACGCGATTCGGACGTGTCCGACGGGCGCGATCTCGCTTGGTTGACCCCTTGGAACAGGTCGTCGTCGTCGGCGCATCGCTGGCGGGGCTGCGTTGTGTGGAGGCGCTGCGCCGGGAGGGCTTCTCGGGTCGACTGACTCTGGTTGGCGCCGAGTCCCACGAACCGTACGACCGGCCACCGCTCTCGAAGGACTTTCTCGCCGGCCGCGTCGATGGTGGCGCGATCGTGCTGCGCAAGGACGGGTTCGACGAGCTCGAGGTCACGTTGCGGCTCGGTGAGGTTGCCCATTCGCTCGATGTGAATGCGCGCACGGTTGGCGTGGGCGACGCGACGCTTGCGTTCGACGGACTCGTGATCGCAACGGGCGCGCACCCGCGGCGGTTACCCGAGCAGCCCGAGCTCGACGGTGTGCACACGTTGCGCACGATCGACGATGCGCAACGACTACGAGCACGGCTCGACGCGGGTGGGCGGCTGTGCGTGATCGGCGCGGGCTTCATCGGCGCGGAGGTCGCGGCAACGGCGCGCGGCCTTGGCCGCGAGGTGACGGTGCTCGAGGCGCTGCCGCAACCGATGGTGCGCGGGGTTGGTCCCGTGGTCGGCGCGGTGTTGGCCCGCTTGCACCGCTCGCACGGCGTGGACCTGCGCCTCGGTGTTGGCGTGGATCGCATCGCGGGGGAGGGGCGCGTCGAGCGCGTGCATCTCGTCGATGGCTCGACGGTTGAGTGTGACGACGTCCTGGTTGCGATCGGCGCAGTACCGACCACGGGGTGGCTGGAGGGTTCCGGGCTCACGCTCGACAACGGCGTGGTGTGCGACGCGACGCTGCATGCAGCTCCCGGAATCGTGGCAGCCGGTGATGTCTGCCGGTGGCCGAACCCGATGTTTGACGGCGAGCTCATGCGCATCGAACACTGGACCAACGCGGCCGAGCAGGGCGCCCACGCGGCGGGTTCACTCTTGGCCGACCAAGGCGCTGAACCGTTCAGCCCTGTCCCGTTCGTGTGGTCGGACCAGTACGACGTGAAGATTCAGAGCGCGGGCCGTTTCGGTGGTGACGACCGTATGGAGATCGTGTCGGGAACCACCGCCGAGGATCGCTTCGTGGCCATCTTCGAGCGTGCGGATCGAATCTCGGGCGTGCTCGGGTTCTCGGCGCCTCGGCGCGTTATGCAATACCGGCGGTTGATCGCGGAGCGGGCGCCCTTCGCCGACGCGCTCGCGTTCGCCGCCGAGAACCCGTAACTCGTGGCCCGATCACGCGAGGGATTCCTCACGCCGCAGTTCATCCTGGTCACGGTGAGCGGAGGTTTGTATTTCGTCGCGCTGGGGACGGGCATCGCGGTGTTGCCGGTGTTCGCGAAGCACACCTACGGCACCGACGACGTCGGGGTTGGGATCGCGGTGGGTGCCTTCGCCTTCGGCGCGGTGCTCTTACGACCGTTCGCGGGTCGACTCGGTGACCGACTGGGTCGGCGGCCGTTGGTGATCGGCGGCGCCGCGATCGTGTCGGTCACCACGTTCGCCTACGTGTGGGCGACGACGCTGCCGTTGCTCGTGCTGTTCCGATTGTTGGGTGGGATCGGCGAGGCCGCATTCTTTGTGGGGGCCGCAACGATGATCACCGACCTCGCACCGAGCGATCGACGCGGTGAGGCAATCTCCTACTGGTCGGTCGCGGTGTACAGCGGACTCGCATTCGGGCCCGCGATTGGTGAAGCGATTGATTCGGCTTGGGGGTCGGACGCGGTGTGGATCGTGTCGGCTTCGTTCGCCGCGGCAGCGACGGTGCTCGGAGTCATGACACGCGAAACGCGCCCTGACGTGACGCCGCCCAAGGGGTTGCCGTTACTCCACCGGTCTGCGATCCTGCCCGGAGTCATGCTGTTTCTCGGTTTGATCGCGCTGGCGGGATACACCGAGTTTCTGAAGCTCTACGGGCGCACGATCGGCGTCCACGATGTGGGCGGCTTCTTTCTGCTGTACGGATCTGTGGTGCTCCTGATTCGTGTCTTCGGGGCGCGCCTGCCCGACACGCTCGGCCCATTGCGCGGCGGAACACTGGCGTTGGGTGGCGCCGCCAGCGCCATGGTGATCATCGCGGCGTTCCCGAGCATCCCGGGCTTGATCGTGGGCACGGTCGTCTTCGCATTCGGGATGTCGATGATGTACACGAACCTGATGACGCTCGCGCTCATGGGTGTGGATGAATCGCAGCGGGCGTCGGTGGTCGGCACGTTCTCGACGTTCTTCGACCTCTCGCAAGGGCTCGGTTCGCTCATCGTGGGAGTGGTGGTTTCGGCCTCGAGCTATCGCGGCGGGTTCGTGGCCGGCGCCCTGTTTGGGTTGGTGGGCCTTGGACTGTTGTGGAGCGGTATCGATCCTCGGGTCCGCCAGGCGCACGTTGCGGCGCGCGCGAATGAGGAGATCCCCGAGCCCGAGCCCGGAACATGACTTCGCTGCTGGTGACCAACGATTTCCCGCCGAAGATCGGGGGGATCCAGTCCTACCTGTGGGAGCTGTGGCGGCGATTGCCGGCGAGCGAGACCACAGTGATGACCACGTCCTACGCGGGCGCCGCCGAATGGGACCGCGAACAGTCGTTTCGCGTGGTCCGGCGCCGGGAAAAGGTGTTGCTGCCCACGCCCGGTTTGGCGCGTGATGTGGACGCATTGGCCCGAGAAGTTGGTGCCGACGTGATCTTCGTTGATCCGGCGTTGCCGCTCGGTCTGATCGTTCCTCGACTGCGCGCCGCCCCGGTCGTGGTGGTGTTGCACGGAGCGGAGATCACCGTGCCGGGTCGTTTGCCCACGAAGCCGTTACTCGGGCATGTGCTCCGATTGGCCGCCGGCGTTGTTGCCGCCGGTGGGTATCCGCTGGCCGAGGGGGAGCACGCGGCGGGGCGCTCGCTGCCGTCGCTCGTGGTCGCGCCGGGCATTGATGCCGCACGGTTTCGGCCCGTGGCCGATGTCGCGGAGCAGCGTGCGGCTCGGGTGGCGTTGGGGCTCGATGTGGACGCGCGCTGGGTGCTCGGCGCGAGTCGGCTGGTACCGCGAAAGGGCTTCGACGTCTTGATTTCTGCCTTGGCGCTGCTCCCCGATGATGTGCAGCTCGCGCTCGTGGGGAGTGGGCGCGATCGGAAACGGTTGGAGAAGTTGGTCGCGTCACGCGGTCTTAGAAACCGGGTGCGGTTCCTGGGTCGAGTTTCCGAGGAGGAGTTACCGCTGGCGCACCGCGCCGCGGATGTGTTCGCGATGGTGTGTCGCGATCGTTGGGGTGGACTCGAGGCCGAGGGTTTCGGCATCGTGTTCCTCGAGGCTGGCGCGTCGGGGCTGGCGTGTGTGGCGGGCCGCAGCGGCGGGTCGCACGAGGCGGTGCTCGACGGCGAGACGGGTTACGTGGTGGAGCCGCGCGACGACAACCTGGTGGCGACCCGGCTGTTGCAACTCCTCGACGATCCGGACCTCCGGTCGCAGATGGGTGCGCGTGCACGCGCCCTGGCCGAATCGGTCTGGTCCTACGACCGTCGAGGTGAGCCACTCGCGCGCTTGGCCGCGGGCGACCTGAGCGTCCTGAGTCAGTAGCGCTCGCGCCTGGGGCGGGACAGACTGCAGGCATGACCGGAGACATCTCTCGATTGGTCGCCGTCGTGTTCACGGTGTCGGATCTCGATCGGGCGATTCGGCTCTACGCGGAGGGCTTCGGGCTCAACCTCCACGTCGACGATCACCAAGGCGACGATCCGTGGACAAGTGGCCGCCACGCCGCGACTTCGTGGACCGACGGTGCGTTCATCCACTTCGCGTTGTACGCATCGAAGGATGCCGCGAACACCAGCGGAGCGCAGGTCGCGTTCCGGGTCGACGATCTCGACGCCGCGCGCCGATGTGCCGTGGCCGCGGGCGCCATCGTGGTGCACGAGCCGAAGCTGCAACCGTGGGGAACGTCGGCGCGCTATCGCGACTTCGATGACAACATCATCGAACTTACCCAGCCGACCTGAGCGGGTCTGGGTGCGCGCAGGATGATGCTGGAACCGTTTCGGTTCGGCTGCGGTTGGGCGTTCTGAATGGCGTCCTCGGGGCCGGCTGCGGCCCGCAGATTTGGCCTCGGAAACGGGCCGGTCTCCGTCGCTCTTGCTGGTCGGCTGACCACCAGAAAAGTCCCGGATTATCTAGGTTTTCTGTCAGTTTTGGGTTGACTTCCGTACGTCTGTTCGGTAGTCTGATTTGGACGGGAACGGTGGGTTCTCGACCAGTTGGCGGGCATGAAGACGGGGGTGCGATATGGGCGATCAGATGGTGACGGAACGTCCGATCGTGGTCCTACGCGCCGGGGTCGACGCGATCGGCACGGTCGATCCCGCGGACCTGTCCGACGTCCAGTTAGCGGGGGAAGTGTTGCGGTTACGGCGCGAGATGACCGTCTCGATGCCGTCTTCGCCGGTCTCGTCGCCGCTGCGCATGCCCGTGGTGTGGGGGCTGGCGATGGTTACCAATCAACCGCGCCGTGGTTGCGGTGGCAGGCCGGGATGCGCACCCGCGGATGTCCGTGCGGCGATCGATGCCGGTGCCCTCGCCGAAGTACTCCCCGAAACGACCTTGGCCTGGCGGAACGGGCAGATCACGACCGGTGCGATGCGCGCCATTGATGGCGCACGCGTTGATGGGTTCGATACCGAACTCGCCGCGGTTGAACCCGAGTTGTTGGATGCGGCACTCCGCAAAGATATGTGGTCGTTGCAACGCATGACTGCACTGTTCCGTGCGTGCGCCAAGCGTGATGGTGACCTCCCCGCTGACCGTTCCGGGTTACGGGCCGCGATCGTCGGCGACCGGTTGGTCCTCGATGGTGAGATCGGTGGTCTCGCGGGAGAGACAATCCAACGGGTCCTCAACGCGTTCACCGACCCACCATCAGCTGACGATGACCGGAATCTCGGGCAACGCCGAGCTGATGCGTTGTATCGGATCTGTCGTATCGCCCTCGACGCTGGTGTCGACGCGAACATGGGGTCACTCAACGCTGCGGTCGTCGTTGACTGGACAACCCTCCTCGCCCACCTCGCCCACCTCGCACACAAGCACTCCGCTGAGACCGGTCAATCCGCTGCCGGTGAACCAGCCGCGTCGGCCGCCTCGGCCGGGTGGTCGATGGGGCGGATGGATGGTGGGTTCATCGGACCGATCGACCCCACCGACATCGAAACGTTGCTGTGTGACTGTGCGATCAGCCGAGTGGTCACCGGACCGAACTCCGAGACGATCAACGTCGGGCGTTCCCAACGGGCGTTCTCGACGGGCACTCGACGAGCGATCATCATCCGCGATCAACACTGTCGATGGCCGGGATGTGAGAAACCTCCCGGATGGTGTGAAGCCCATCACGTCCAATATTGGGAGAACGGCGGTGCAAGCGACCTCGCGAACGGTGTCCTGCTCTGTAGTCGCCACCATCGCTTCCTCCACCAACACCCCGACTGGCAGATCGACTGGGATCAGACCAACTTCCGCGTCTACCGACCCGACGGCACCGAACTCGCTCCCCTGGACCAACAACTGACACGACCCGCCCGGCGGCCCGTCGGCGTGGAGCAGATGTCGGAACCGCCGAGCTCAATGAAGTGACGTGGAGTCTCAGTCGATGAGGTCGTGAGCGGGCAGTGAGTAGCGGCTGATGGTGGCCATGGCGCGCCGCGCATCGCCGGTCCAGGTGAAGGCCGCGATCTGTTCGGCGCTGCGGCGACCGGAACACGCGCGCAGGATCTCGAACGGCGCCGCGGTGAGGGTGGCGAACGCGTCTCCGGAGCCCACCGAAGATCTCTCTCCGTCGGCGGTGATCGTGATCGAGCCGGTGGAATCCTCGGTCAAGCACTCGGACCACGCCTCGAGGTAGAAGTCGAGCGCGACGCGCACCGTGAGTTCGTCACCATTCGGCGCGAGCCCCAAGGCTTGGCGCACGTCTTGGAGATGAACCAAGAGGTCGCCAACGAAATGCGAACCGACGGAATAGCCGAAGAGGCGCAGGCCGTCGGCGAAGATCGGCGCTTCGAGATCCCATTCGGCGATCACGGCTTCGATTGGCCGGTCGTAGCGCAGCGCAACCTGAGCGGCCGTCCATGTATCGGGATCGATGTCGCGAAGATCGCCGGCGTTGAGATCGGCGGTGATGCCCACCACGTGCGCGAACACATCTCGGACCCGCCACTTCGGACTTGCGGGGACGAGCCGTTGGAGCTGCGCGTCGCTCAGGCTCCGAACCAGAGTGATGAAGGTGGCGCGGGTGGTCTCGTACACCTGGCCACCGTCGATGGTGGCGCGTCGCACTTCAGCTGCGGACTGCATCGGTTGACTCCAGGACGGTCGGGGTCGGAGAGCCTTGCATGCTCGACCCGCCGGTGTTCGGAGCGGGATTCGAGTGCCGGTCGGGTACATCGGGGACCCCGGGCGCTCGGGGGCCGCGGACCGGGCGGTAGCCTCTCGGCGTGAGCCAGGCCGATGGAGGGCGCATTCTCAATGCGTCATGGATCTCGAACGCCGTATTCGCGCTGGCGTCGATGCCGGCGATCCTCGGGCTGAGCAGCGGCAGCGAGGTGGGTGCGGTCGTCTCGCTCGTGTTGTTCGCGGCGTCGCTTGTGGTGTGGGTCTGGGCATTCGCGATCGCGGCGGCCCGCAGTAGCCAGGGCGACGCGATCGCGGTGGGCAGTCTGTTTCTCGTTGAAGGTACGGTGCCCGGTGCGGCGAAGAAGTCCCTGTACTGGTCCTTCGTCGCCAGTTTGGTGATCACCGCCGTCGCCGCAGTTTCGAACCCGTTCGCGGTGTTGGTCCCGATGCTGTCGTTGGGTTTCGTCGGTCTCTGGGGCGCTCGCCATGCCGAGTTCCCACGCCGGCGAGACGTGGAAATCGAGGACCGGCCATTGCGGCCGGTCCGCTCCACGCGACAACGTGGAGGAATCGAGAGGAGGCCCGATGGCCGAGCACGCCCATGAACGGATTCGTATCGACGCACCGATGGAGAAATGTCTTGCCGTGGTGCTCGACTTCGAGCGCTACCCGAGCTGGGCGCGGGACCTGAAGGCGGTGACGGTGGTCCAGACCGACGCCGAGGGGCGCGGCGAGCTGGTGGAGTTTCGCGCCGCCGCGATGGGCCAGAGCTTCAAGTACGTCCTGAAGTACGACTATTCCGCGATGCCCGATTCCTTTTCGTGGGTCCTCGACTCGGGTGAGAAGTTGCGCCAACTCGACGGCACGTATCGATTCGAACCCGAAGGCGACGCGACTCGAGTGCACTACGACCTGGTGGTTGATCTGTCGATCCCGCTCCCGGGGCTGATCAAGCGGCGGGCCGCGGGGATGATCATGGGTACGGCGTTGCGCGAGTTGAAGAAGGCCGTGGAGGCCGCGCAGCAGTAGCCTCACCGCTCCGCCCGACCGCGATGGGAGCAGTGGGCCGACATGCGTGACCCGGGAACCCCCCGTCGCAATCCATTCTTCGAACACGGTTCCGAGGCCGATGCCTCCGACCTGGGTATGGGCTGGCGCGACGCCGAATCGGATGCGGCCGATGCGCCGCTCGGAACCCCCGATGCGCTCGGTGGTTTCGCGACGTTGTTCGCGCTGGTGGAGGCACTCGGTGACGCCCAGCCGGAGGCCGCAGAACATCTCGTGGCCGCGGCCCATGAGGTGGTGCTCACCGTGAAGGTCTTGGTGGACGCGACCGAGGCGGTCCTCGCGCACCAGCGCGAGACGATGGCCGCGAACCGAATGACGCAAGACGAATGACGGTCCGCACCGGTATTGGTCTCGACATCGGCGGCACCAAGGTGTTGGGTGCCGTGGTCGATGAGACCGGGACGATTCTCGACGAGCATCGGGCGCCATCGGCCACGGGTTCGTGGCCGGCGTTGCTCGATTCCATCGTTGCCGCGGTCGGGGAGTTGCGGGCCCGTCACGCCGGGGTCGACGTGGTGGGAATCGGCGCGGCGGGCATGGTCAACCTCGATGGCGAGGTTCTCTACTCACCGAACGTTCCGGCGTTCCGGTCCACCCCGGTGCGTGCCGAGGTGGAAGCCGCGATCGGCTTGCCCACCGCCGTCGACAACGACGCCAATGTCGCGGCGTACGCCGAGGTGCGGTTCGGCGCGGCTCGGGGCATGACCGACGCGATGGTCGTCACGCTCGGAACCGGTGTGGGCGGTGGCGTGGTCGTGAACGGAAAGGTGCTGCGCGGTGCCCATGGATTTGCCGCCGAGGTCGGACACTTCCAAGTGGACCCCAACGGGCCGATGTGTGCGTGTGGCGAACGCGGCCATTGGGAACCAACTGCATCGGGTACCGCGCTCGGAGAGATGGCGCGCGACGCGGCAACGAACGGCTCACTCCCGAGCGTGCTCGCAAAAGCCGGGGGCGTGATCGCCGATATTCGTGGTCCGCACGTCTCGGCCGCGGCGCGAGCCGGCGCCGCGGACGCGCTGGCCTTGGTCGATGCGTACGCGATGAACGTGGCGGTCGGTCTCGTGGGCCTCGCCAACATCTTCGACCCGGGGGTCATCGCGATCGCGGGTGGACTGGTGAACGACGGCGACCTGTTTCTCGGCCCGATCCGTCGTCACTTCCTCGGCCACATCGAGGGCGCCACGTACCGCCCGCTGCCGGAGATCGTTCCGGCCACGCTCGGTGAGCGGGCCGGCGTGATCGGTGCCGCCATCCTGGCGCTCGACACGCTGAACTCACTCGCCCCGTCGGCAACCACCAACGCTCCGTGACGCGCCACGTATGAAGATCGGGCTCACCCTGCCGTCGTTCGTGGACGACCCCGAGATCCCGATCCGGGTTGCGGCGACCGCGGAATCGGCGGGAGTCGACGGCGTCTTCGTGTACGACCATTTGTTTCGGACCGGCCGCGATGGTGAGATGCGACCCGCGCTCGAGTGTCTCGGTCTTCTGGGCGCGCTGGCGGTGGAGACCGATCGCATCACGCTCGGCACGTTGGTGGTGCGCGCCACGCTGCGGCCGCCCGCCACCCTCGCCGCCGCGCTCGACACCGTGGTGCGAATCGCCGGGCCGCGCCTGGTGGTGGGGATCGGCGCGGGCGATGAAGAGAGCCGGCGGGAGATGGAGACCTTCGGGTTGACCATGGGGACCGAGGCCGATCGAGTCCAGCGGCTGCGCGCAGCCATCCGGGCGCTCGACGGGCGGCCGTACCCCACGTGGGTTGGTGGTCGAGCCCGTCATGTCGGGCTCATCGCCGCCCAGAACGCGAAGGGTTGGAATCGGTGGGGTGTCGATGCCGAGCGGTTCGCGATTGAGGCCAGGGAAGTGAAGGCGCTGGTCCGGCGGCTCAATCCGCAACCCGATGACTTCACGTTGAGTTGGGGCGGGCTCGTGGTGCTCGCGGCCAACGACGACGCGGCCCGAGAGAAGGCGGCTCGGCTCGGCGCGGGGGCGGGCACGTTGGTGGGCGGTCCGCGCACGATCGCGACGGAGCTCGGTCGACTGCGCGACGCAGGCGCGGATTGGGCGATCCTCGGACCCGTCGATTCCACGGACCCGAAGAACGCCGAGTTTCTCGGCGAGGAGTTATGCGCTCGGCTTCATTGAGATCGCGTCAACTCGCTGGCGATCGAGCAACAAACCTGCCGCGGTTTCGAGGTCGGCGGTCATCTGCTGCGCATCGAGGGTCCCGCTGACCCACGCCGAGAGCACGGCGAGCCAGACGTAGCCCAACGTGCGGACCACGCCGTCAGGGTCGGGGATTTCCGCACCGTCGATCGCAGTTGTAATGATCGCTCGCAGGACTTCCTCCACGTCCTGCTTGAACCCCGCCGTATCGGACTCCGGCGACGAGAGCGCGGTGACGAGAGCGGCGGTCAGCTCCGGGCGACGGGTCAATGCCCGGCTGGCTCGGCGCAAGACATCGGTGGTTCGAGCCGCGGCATCGGTGCCCTCGGGCGGCCGCTGGGCGAGGCGTTCCCGCAGCGCCGTGGCTTGCTCGGCAAGAGCCGCGAGGAGGAGATGGTCCTTTGACGGATAGTGGCGGTAAAGGGTGCCGATCGCCACCTCGGCGCGCGCTGCTACATCGCGCATCTGGACCGCCTCGTAGCCTCCGATGACCGCCAACTCCACCGCCGAATCGATCATCCGTTTCCGGCGGGCGACCGTCTCGAGGTCCCGTGCCGGGCGGGAGTTTCCGAGGGTGCTGGGCGCAACGTTGGGTCCCGCCTGCTCCGCCATGGCGGCGCACCCTAGTGGGGTAGAACGCGTTCTGGCTGCGGGCTGCGGGCTGCGGTCTGCGGATATGACCCAGGGAACATTTGATCCGACGCCTCGCAGGGGTCAGCCAACGCGGATGGTCATGTCGCGACCCCGCCGGCAACCAACCATCGGAACGGGTCAGTTCTTCTTGACGATGCAGGCGCTGCTCGTCACGCCAGCTGACGCGGCGGTCACGGTTGTGTCCGGGGGGTTCCCGGTGGGGAGCGTGAACGTCAACGCCGCCGATGTCTCCGATGCCCCCGTCGGGATGGTCAGGGTCGTCGGACTGAGCGTGCCCGTGACCGGGCTGCTGCTCAGGGTCACCGTGCGGTTCGAGGCCTGGATCACGGGGTTCAAGAAAGCGTCGTAGACGGTAACCTGCGCGGTGAAGGAGCCACCGTTGCCGACGATGACCGAACCGCCGTGACACGTGGGTATCGACGTGGTGTAGCCCAACTGGCTGGCCGCGCCGGAGACCACGGTCACCGGTGTAGAACCACTGATGGTCAGGTCGGTTGCGGAGACCGTGGCGGACGCTGCATTGAAGAGTGTCATCGACGCAGTGCCGACTCCGGCGACGAACGTCACCGTGGCGGGATAAACGGGACTGGTTCCCAACGGGCTCGCTGCGGGACCGGAGAAGGTGATGGTCTTGACTCCCGCATACGCGGTGTCGGTGGTGACGCCATTCGTGGTGGCAGTCAACGTCGCGGTGAACGCGGTCCCCGCGGTCTTGGTGCCGGAGACCGAGACGAGGAACGTGCCCGCGGCGGCTGTGGTCGCCGAGGTTCCGGGGGTCGGGCCGGAGGTCCAGTTCGTGCCCGCACGAGCCTCAACCGTGTAGGTGTACGTGGTCCCTCCGCTCAAGCCACTGTCGTCACAGACGAAGGTCGAACCGCCGACGGTACAGACGGTGGCGGTCGTCGGCGCGGTGCGGCGAACGATGTACTGGGTAGGGGTGATGCTGGTGCCCGTTGGCGCGCTCCACGCGAGATGGATGGACGACGCGCCCGTCGCGGTGGCCCCGATCGCAGTTGGGAGACCGATCGAGCGGCTCGCCGCGGTGCCGGACCCCGCCGAACCAGGCGACCACGACGCGAGCGCACCGTTTGCACTCAACAGGAGCACCGTGAGTATGAGGACGAGACTCGCGGTCTTCTTCATCACGATGCCGCGCTCACGGATCGCCGGCGGACGCACACGACGATGAGTCCGCTCATGAATGCGAGCGCTCCCACCTCGAGAAGTACCGCGCTGTTTGCGCCGGTGAACGCGAAGCCGCCGGCGGATGGTTGGGCTCCGAACGGCTCCGCCGTCGCTTCGAGGAGGAGTGGAAAGGTGACGCCTTGACAAGAATCCGGTGCGGCCTTGGTCATCTGCATCCGAACCGGGATGATTGCCGAACCGTGGGCCGGAACGGTGACGTCACCGGCGAACGACTGCGCGCTCACGTTGGTGGCGGAACATTGCGGTGTCGCGTCGCCGACGGTGACCGCTGCCGCCTTGACGACCAGCGCGTACTCTTGCGGGTTGTGCGCGGTGAGCGCGACCGTGAGGTTGGCCCCGGGGAAGAGGCCCTCGGCGTCAGCTGAGAGGGTAAAAGTGTTGTCGGGCGCCGTGGTGTTCACCGCTTCGGCCGACAGCGCGGTGCCGGCCACGAGGGCGACCGTGAGACAGCACGTGGCCGCGACGAGTCGTATCGCCGAGCGGACGGCCTGGAGGCGCGTTGGTACCGCGCCTCCAGACCGCTGCCGCTCCATGATGCTCCTGAGTACCGGGTGGCTAGGCCGATGCCGCGGTGAAGGTCACCGGGATCGTGAAGGTTGCACCCTGGCAGCCGGTGTCCGAGGCGTTCGACATCGCGACGCTCGGGACGGTGAACGAGAGCGATCCGTTGGCCGGAACCGTACGAGTGACCGCCGTGGTGGTGTAGCTCACGCCGGTTGTCACACATCCAGGGTGTCCGGCGTCAGCAGTCGCCGCGCCGTTGGCGTTCACCGACGTGATCGCGACGGCGAACGAGTTCGGGTTGTTGACCGTGAGGTACAGGTTCGCGCCGGTGATGCCGGGGTACAGCGCGGCAGTGGTGGTAGCGACACTGGTCGTCAGGTTCAGCGACGAGGTCGCGGTCGCGGTACCGGTGCCGCCGCCTCCGACGGTCCAGGCCGCAAACGCCGCGCTCGCGCCGAGGACGGCGGTCGCGCTCAGCGCGACAATCGCGAGCTTTCGGTTCCGGTGTCGACGAGCTTTCCGGGGCGATGCACATTCCGGCGTTCGGGTGAGGTCAGGCATAACTGTCTCCTTCGGAGCGGTGACGGGCCGAGATGACGACTCGCGGAGGGACAGGGCGACCCTCGCTGAAAGAGTTCTCGGCACCGTGGCACGCTCAATGAAGGAGCAAATTCAGATCCCGTGACCTTGCCGACCAGTCAGAATCGGCTAAATCGGCTAAATCGGGTGTATCGGACCGAGGTCGGCGCCTGCTCAGGCGCAGCTGGTAGTGGTGACCAGGTTGGGATCGCACTCTTCCCAATCGTCGATGTCGAGCGTCGAGTTACCGAAGCCGACGATTTGGTCGAGGCGCGCGTCGTAGGCAACGTTCATGTTGTTCTTGACCTGGATGTTGTTGGCATAGACCGCCCCGTGGAAATCGGCGCTGTTCTTGAACGCGACCGGACCGTTCGGCGCGTATAGCAGTACAGCAGTGTTGTTGCCCCCGGACAGACCGGAGGAGGGCATGCTGAAGTTGTTCTTGAACCCGATTGCACAATCGGCGGGGTTCCCGCCGGTGGTCGTGCAGCCCGCCGCAGGTGCCGCGTACCACGACGCGAGGACCACGAGCTTGTCGGTCGTGCCGCTGGCTCCGATACCGCCGGTGGTGGCATCGATGGGCGAATCGGTGGCGATGACCGTGAGGTCGCCGGTCACCGTGGCGCCGTCGAGACTGACGGGGTACGACGAACCACCTCCCGTGATGTAGAACGTCCCGGAGAGGTTCGTCTTGTTCGCCGCCATGTAGGTGTTGAATGCTGCGTAGTCGGTGGGGAATGTGTAGTTGTGGACCGTGCCGGCGGGATAGTTGGCACTATTGAAGGTGTACGGCGGAATCGTCTTGGTGGCCGCGGCGTTGGTGCAGGTGTTCTGCGACGTGGTGCCGGTGACTGTTGACGTGATCGATCCCCATGCCGTGGCGGACCCCGTAACGGTCCCACTTCCTCCGATCTTGTATCGGGCATGACCGGGATCGTCGGCACACAAGGGTGTGGACGACGACGCCTTCGCGTTTCCGCCGACGCTCGCGCCGTTGCTCATACCAATCCCGTAGTTACTCGAGTCGTAGCCCCCGGACCACGCGTCGCCCTCGATCGTGGAGTTGTTGCTCATCGAGATGTACCCGGTGGCGGCGGTGACGCTTCCGCTGCCACCCGTGCCTCCGCTCGGGCAACTCGAGTTGGTCGATGCCAGCACCGAGTCGCCGCTGTAGACCTCCACGTAGGTGTTTGCGTAGATGTCGCCGCACACCTGGTTGTTGTTCTTGGTGGTCACATCCGATGAGGAGAACAGCGCGTACCGGAACGAGACCGGTGGCGCCATCGTGACCCGAAGACGGCGAGATGCTTGGGTGCTGGTCGCAGTGCCCACGCTCCCGACCGCGTCGATCTGATAGCGATTTCTGGTGAGCGCGGTGATGCGGTACTGGTAGGTGCCTTCGGCGGTCGTGGCGCTGACGGTGCCGCTCGGGACCACTCCGCTGGTGTTCTGGAGGTAGGCGATCGCCTGGTGCACGCCCGACTCCGCCACGTGGAGTGCTTGGCCCCAGGAGCGGTTGCGAGCGGACGACGTCTGATCGTGGAACGCGACGAACATCATCGACAGGGTGAACATTGCGCCGATGAAGCTGACCATGATGACGGTGACCAGCGCCATGCCGCGCTCGTCCCGGCGAGAGAGGATGGAGCGAAGGATTCGGTTCATTGTGTTTCCGATCATGAGCTTGCGGTGAGGGCGGAGGTGCGGTTGCGGAGGTTGACTTCGGAGTCCAGGACCAGCGTGGTTGTGGGCAATCGAGCCGGAGTGACTTGCAGATTCATCTCGACCCACTGGACTCCGGTCAGGGAGCCCGCGCTCACGTAGGTGAAGATGCTGGTGGTGGCGAGGCCCGTGAGCACCGTGAACGCGGGCGCAGTGCCGATCTGGCGCGTCAACCTCGTGCCGGACGCGACATAGACCACCTGGGTGCTGGCGCCATTGATGGCCGTCGTGAACGTGATGGTGCTGGCCGTGGAGGAGGCTTCGGCGACGGTGGTGGCCTGTCGGAGATCCTTCGTCAAGCGGTTCAGCACCCCCCGCATGTCGTCGAGGGTCTTGGTGCGGTCGGCCTGGTACGCCTGAGCGTTGGACACGGTCTCGAAGGAGCTGAGCGTGGCGAGGAGCACCACGAGCAGGATCGCCGAGGTGATCATGACCTCGATGATCGTCACGCCGGCGTCTCCGGCGCGACGATCAGGAGCACTGGTTTTTTGAAAGTGAGATCGTTGGAGATGCACCGGATTCGTTCCCTGCTGAGTCGTAGGCCTTCACGTAAAAGCGGACGGAGGTGAGTGACTTGTTGTGAGCGTCTGAGGTGGTGCGCCCGCTGGTGCTGGAGACCAACACCCAGCTCACGCCGTCGGTGCTGCGGTACACGTGGTACCCGACGAGGTAGGTGTCGGTGGACGCGCCCCAGGTCAATACGACGGTACGGGTGGAGCCCGAGCACGAGGCGGTGCGCGTGAGGGTGGCGGGCGTGGTGGGCGCGGTGGTGTCGAGGATGATGGCGTTCGATGCCAAGGACCAGGGGGCGCCCGAGCCGTTGCGAGCGCGACCCGAGATGGTCTTGATGCCGTTGCCGGGCGGGAGGGTCCAGGCGACCGTGGTGGCCGACGAGCTGTAGGTGACGTCGGCCCCCCACGTGGCGCCGCCGTCGTTCGAGAAGTTTGCGATCGCGCTGCCGCACCCACCGAGGGCCATGGTGATCGTCACGGTCGTGCTCGCCGTGTATCCCGTGGTGGCCCCACTGCTGCCGGCCACGCCGAAGCTGCCGCACGTCGATGCCGGCGCGGTCGTCGTGGTGGATGGCGGCGCGGTGGTCGTGGTGGTGGTTGTGCTGGTGGTGGTAGCCGATGCGCCGACGCTCACGGTGCCGTTGGTCAACACCACCGATTCGCGGAGGAACTTCACCCCGCCCACCGTCGGGGTCGTGTGGTACTGCACGACCACGCTGAGGCGTTTGAGGTTCTGCGTCCCCGCGATCGCAGGGTCGTCGACCCAGGTGACGTACTGATAAATGTCGACGACCGTGGTACCCACCGTGACCGGACTTTCGATATGGACCACGGGTCCGGTGCCGGCCGCGACGATCAACGCCTCGTTCCGACCGGCGCCGGTGACGTCGTAGTTCACGCCATCGGTGGAGACGTAGTAGTCGGGGCTGTCCGGATCGGTGCTGTGCGTGGGCTGGCTGGCGAGTGCCATGGAGGCGTAGTCGACGTCGCGCAGTTCCTCGAGTCGCTTGTTGGCCGCGGCTTCGGCCACCTGGCGCGACCGGGCGAGCGCGACCGCCTTGTAGTTGACGCCGATCGACAAGGCCAGACCGGTCATGACGAGCGCGAGGATTGAGATCGCGACCATGAGATCCACCAGACCCATACCGAGCTGGTCAGCACCCATGAGCGCGCGAACGCGTCGAAGCGGTCGGCTCACCTGGTCTCGGCGTTCGCTCGCCTTCAGCACGGTGTCATGACCTCTCCTGGGCTCAGTCGGAGCCTCGGACAATGCATGGGTATTGCAGTGCTATCGGTTATTCGAAGGGGCGACATGAGGGGCCGTATGGCCCATTCCGTTCCCGATCGGGCCCGCCACCGGAACGGCTACGGACTCTGGATCTCGTTCCACCGGCGAACGCCGTTACCCGCCTCGTACGGCCAAGATTTCGGCCGGTTTGCCGGCCCACCTTGATGGGCGGAAGGTGCCGATTTAGGGGGATCTCAGGGAGGGATGGGGGTGGGGAGTGCCCGCTCGGCGATTCGACGCATGGTGGTGGCGCGTACCTGGGCGACCACATCGGCGTTCCGAGACGTATCCATGGTTCGTCCGCCCATGACCTCGAGATCGGCGACGCTCGGTTGGAACACCACCACGGTCATACCTGCACGCTCGAGGCGGCGGACCTCTTGACCGAGGCGGGCGCGGAAGTGCCGACGGGCGGCGTGGGCCGGGCTCCGGAACGGCGCATTGCGCGAGGTGGACATTGGCGAGGAAACGATTACCAGATCGAGGGCTTCGCGCCGCACGACGTCGGCATTCGTGGGCGAGTGCACCGCGCCGTCTACGTAGCGGCGGCCATGAATCGTGACCGGCGCGAAGTAGCCGGGGATCGCAGAACTCGCGCCGATCGCCGTGGCGAGGTCCACCCGGGGTGCATCTTGGCGTCCAAAGACCACCCGACGGGTGTCGTCCATGCGCACCGAGCACATCCAGAGTGGATCGCGTGGCCATGCGGATCCGGCGAGCGGCCGCAGCGCCGCGGTCCAGGTCTCAGTGTCGATTCGGCCGGTGGGGATCGCCACGCCCAGCAGTGCCTCGGGTCGGATTTTCCACGGCGCGCGCACCAGGCGCCCGACGAGATCGCGATGGGGCGCATTCCACTCGCGCGCCACGGTGGGCGTGGTCCAATCACCGGTAGGTCCGAGCCCGGCCAAGAGTTCGGCGGCGGCGGTCGAAATCGGCTGGCCACTGAGAAAGGCGGCGAAGTCGGTGGCGGCGAGACCGAGCCGCAGATATGCCCCGACGGCGGACCCCGCGGAGGTGCCGACGATCAGCGATGCGTCGCGAGTATCCCAGCCGCCGGCATCGGTGATCCCGGCCAACACGCCGGCGTGGAACGCCTGACCGGTGAGTCCGCCGGCGCCGAGTACGAGTCCAATGCCAGCCATCCCGTCATTCTGGCGCGTCGCGACCGAAGTACTGCGCGGCGAGGCGAGAATCGATGGTGATGAAGAGGCCGTCGGCCTCGGCGGTCCGGACGCCGTCGACGTACAGCTCTGCGCGAGCCACGATGCGGCGCCCCTCGACGCGTTCGGTCCAGCCGCGCAAGGTCACCGGGCGATGCAGCGGAGTTGGTTTCAAATACCGCACCGTGAGGCGACCCGTCATGCCGGGATGGCCGCTCGCAATGTTCGCCATTCCGAGCAGTTCGTCGAAGGTCAACGCAACCCACCCACCGTGGACGTAACCGGGGGGCCCCTCGTAGGCCGCGTGGTATTGGCCGTGCATGTGCACTTCGCCGTCGACCACCGACCATTGCATCGGCGGGGCGAGCGGGCTCACATCGCCGACGAGAGGGGAACGCGGCAGATAATCGGTACCGCCGGATTCCACCCGAGTGCGGGTTCCCCGATCATCGTCACGCGGCTCACGGCCCAGATGGCGCGCCACGGCTTCGGTCATATCCGCGGCGGTGCCGAGTTGTTCTTCCGTGGCGTCTTCCATGGTCAACGCGGCGTCGATCAGGTGGCGGATCGCCTCCGCGAGGCGTTGACGTTGGGGCGTCGAGAACTGGGCGACGGTCTGATCGCTCATGGGCTTACCGGCCCAAGAAGTTCGGCGGGCGTTTCTCGGAAAACGCCCGCGGCCCCTCTTGCGCGTCTTCGGACGCGAAGACCTCCCACCCGATGCGATCTTGAATCGGCATCGCCTCGGCCTCGGTGAGGTATTCCGTTTCCCGCCAGGCGCGCAGAATGGCTTGGGTCGACAGCGGGCCACAGGCCCCAACCTGTTGCGCGACGGCGCGGGCCGCGTCGAGCGCGGTGCCGTCGGGAACCACGCGCCCGATCAGTCCGATGCGGAGTGCTTCGTGGGCAGAGACCGGCTTCGACGACAACAGGATGTCCATCGCGATCGTGTACGGGATCTGGCGCGGGAGTCGGACCGCAGACCCGCCCAGGGGAAAGAGTCCGCGCTTGCCTTCCCAGACGCCGAAGGTGGCGCCTTCACCGGCCACGCGAATGTCGGTCCCTTGCAACATCTCGGTACCACCGGCCACCGCGTAGCCCTCGACCGCGGCGATCAAGGGCTTCGTCAAGCGGTAGTCGCGCAGCAGGGCCTTCCAGTGGAGATTGGGTTCCTCGGCCATGCGGTTCCGAACGTGCTCACTCTCCGATGGCTTGCTCATCGCCTTGAGATCCGCACCGGAGGAGAAATGACCGCCGGCACCGGTGAGAATCGCCACGCGAATTTCCGGCGTGTCGTCGATGTAGGTGAATCCGTCGGCGAGCCCGACGAGCATGTCGGGACTCAGCGCGTTGCGCGCTTCGGGGCGGTTCATCGTCAGGGTCACCACGTGCCCGTCACGCTCGACCGTGCAGTGCTGCGTGCTCATCGGGAGCGTCTCGGACACGGGGGTCTCCTTTACGGGGTCATCGGCTAGCCTGCTTTGTAGAACGTGTTCTAGTTCGCGGGCCGCCCCGCGGGCAATGCATCGACACTGGAGGCCAAAGCATCGTGACGACCGCGGTCCGCCTGGACGACCCCAACACTTTCATCACTGGCCCGCCGCATGATTTCTTTGATCGCCTGCGTCGCGACGAGCCGGTCTACTGGCATGCGTCCGAGCAGTTCGCGCCCGGCTTCTGGGTGTGCACGAAATACGCCGACGTCATTTCGATCGAGCGAGACGTCAAAACGTTCTCCTCCGCGCGTGGTGGCGCGCTGCTCGAGGACCAAGGCGAAGGCACCGAGCTGATGATGCTCAACCAAGATCCGCCGCAACACACCCGGTTGCGCAATCTCGTGGCGCGGGGGTTCACGCCCAAGGTGATCAAGGCCATGGAGCCCCATATTCGGGAAGCGGCGACGACCATTGTCGATCGCCAGATCGGCAACGACGAGGTGATCGATTTCGTTCCGAACTTCGCCGCCGAGCTGCCACTCGTGGTGATTGCCGAGCTTCTCGGCATCCCGTATGAGGACCGCCACAAGATTTTTGAGTGGTCGAACCGACTGATCGGCAACTCGGACCCCGAGTACAACGCGGGCGCGCCCGAGCAATCGATGGAAGCGGCGATGGAGCTCTACATGTACGCTCAGTCGCTTGCCGACGCGCGTCGCGAGCGGCCGATGGATGACATCGTCACCACACTGATCAACTCAGAGTTGGACGGCGAACGTCTTTCGGATGTTGAGTTCAACGTGTTCGTGCTCTTGCTCGCGGTCGCCGGCAACGAGACCACCCGGAACCTGATCAGCGGCGGGATGCTCGCGCTGATGGAACACCCCGAACAGCAGGAGATCGTCCTCGCCGACGTTCCCGGGACGCTCGACACGCTCGTCGACGAAATGTTGAGGTACGTCAGCCCGGTGATGTACTTCCGGCGCACGGTGATGGCCGATACCGAGTTGCGCGGCGTGCCGCTCGCGGAGAACGACAAGATCACGCTCTGGTACGGCGCCGCGAATCGGGACGAAGATGTGTTCTCGAATGGACAGGCGTTCGATGTGACGCGGTCACCGAATGAGCACATCGCCTTTGGCGGACGCGGGCCGCACTACTGCCTCGGTGTGGCGTTGGCGAAGATGGAGATCAAGGTGATGTTCTCCGAGATGCTGACCCGCGTGCCGAAGATGCATCTGGCGGGGAAGCCCGAGCACTTGGCCTCGACGCTCATCAACGGGATCAAGCACCTGCCGGTACGACTCAGCTAAACGGGCGCGCCCGTGAGCGCACGCCAACCCTGTTGACGCGCGGTTCCTAACCCAGAACGATCGGCGGCGAGGTCGTCGTCGTGCTGGTGGTCGTGGTCGGTCGGGGCCGAGTCGTCGTGGTGGTGGTGGTCGGCCGTGGCCGGGTCGTGGTGGTCGGGAGCGGCGGACCCGTCGTCGTCGTGGTCGGCACCGGAGGGAAGCTGAAGAACACTGGCGCGCCGGTGGTGGTGGTGGTGGTGGTGGTCCCGGGGGCGGGCGCGGTGCCCGGAGGGACGTAGCCGAACCAGATCAATGACGGCGCGGTCGTGGTGCTGGTGGTGGTGATTGATGTGGTCGTGGTCCGGCGAGCGCGCGAATCCAACTCGGGATCGGTACGTGTGACCTGAATGCCGCGGACCTCGGTGGTGGCCACCGTTCGATGATCTCGCAGTTTCCACACGCCGGTGGCAATCAGGGTGATGACGACCACAATGAGTAACCCGTTGAGGAGGCGCTCTTCGGGGCTTTGGAATCGGATGCGGTTGCGGATGCGGCTCATGTTGCTGATGAGTCTCACAGGCCAGTTCGGGTAACTCGCGGATCCCTCGGGCTGGTGTCCCGAGATATTCCTTATGTGCAGAAGAGTGAGTTGGCCGACTTTGCCGGACCGCGCGAGAACGTGTTCTACTGCAACCGCTCAGAGCGCCGATCGAAGGGAAGCGACGCAATGCCTGGCGGTTTCTGGTACTACGCGCAGCAGGATTCGGCCGCGCTGGCGGTCGTCGACGCCGACGGCACCGAGATCAGCGCCGGCGACCTGCTGGCCCGGTGCAACCGGATGGCGCACGCCCTGCGCAGCCTGGGGCTGGTGCCGGGCGACACCGTGGCCGCAGTGCTGCCCAATGGAGTGAATCCGGCCACGGTCTATCTCGGCGCGTTGCAGATCGGACTGTATTACGTGCCGATTAATTATCGGCTGTCACCGCCCGAGATTGCCTACATCCTCTCGGACTCCGACGCCAAGGCGTTTGTGTCCCACGAACGGTTCGCCGATCTCGCGGTGGCGGCGGCGGATGCGGCCGGCATCCCCGGTGATGGACGGATCGCGATCGGTGCGGTGCCGGGTTTCCGCGATTTCGACGCGTTCCTCGCCGATCAGCCCGAGACGATGCCCGAAGATCGGCTTGCGGGTGCGGCCATGCACTACACGAGCGGCACCACCGGTCGACCGAAAGGCGTCAAGCGCCCGCTGAGTGGGCTCGACCCCGATGTGTCGTCCGAGTTGTTCGCGATGTTCCTGTTGCTGTTCGGCATCGGTGCCCAAGATGGCAACGTGCATCTCTCGACCTCGCCGAACTACCACACCGCGGTCACCACGTTCGCGGGCAACGCACTCCACGCTGGCCACACCGTGGTGTACATGGACAAGTGGGATCCCGAAACCACGTTGGCGCTCATCGAGAAGTACCGGTGTACCCACACCCACATGGTGCCCACCCAGTTCCACCGGATGTTGCAACTTCCCGATGATGTACGCGCCAAGTACGACGTCTCTTCGATGAAGTGGGCGATCCACGCCGCGGCACCGTGTCCGATCGATGTGAAGCACAAGATGATCGCCTGGTGGGGTGAATCGATCATCGAGTACTACGGCGCAACCGAAGGCGGCGGCACCCTCGCGACGGCAGCCCAGTGGATGCAGTATCCCGGAACCGTCGGCACCGTGTGGCCGAACTCGTCACTCAAGATCGTGGACGACGACGGTGTGGAGTGCCCCACCGGGACCCCCGGCATCGTGTGGATGAAGATGGCGTCCGCCGACTTCGAATACAAGGGTGATCGTTCCAAGACGGACGACTCGCACGACGCGGACGGGTTCTTCACCGTCGGCGACGTTGGGTATCTGAACGCAGAGGGCTACCTGTTCCTCTGCGATCGCAAGTCGGACATGATCATCGCCGGTGGCGTCAACAT
The DNA here is from genome assembly GCA_046598395.1 of Acidimicrobiia bacterium. Taxonomy (GTDB): domain Bacteria; phylum Actinomycetota; class Acidimicrobiia; order IMCC26256; family JAENVU01; genus JAENVU01. Next base: position 62,347 of record JBKJIQ010000026.1, on the reverse strand, counting down.
TTACCCGGCCGAGATCGAGGGCGAACTTCTCGCGCATCCCGATATTGCGGACGCCGCGGTCTTTGGGATTCCCGACGACGACATGGGCGAGCAGATCAAGGCGGTCATCGAAGTGCGAGCAGGCGTGGTCGCGGATGACGCGTTGCGCACATCGATCACGGAACATCTGGCGGGGCGTCTCGCGAAGTTCAAGTGGCCGCGCACGATCGACTTCATGGACGAGTTGCCGCGCGAGCCCACGGGGAAACTGTTGAAGCGGACGTTGCGCGACCCGTACTGGGCCGACCGCACCGCGGCAATCTGACTGAGGGAGATCAAGTGATCACCACGCCACTCATCGAACATCACGTGCTCGAGTATCCCGGTGGGTATACGCGATCGGTCGGGCCGGCCATCTCGCGCTACCTCACGGGCTTGCGCGACGGCGTGATCGTGGGGATTCGCATCGGCGACGGTCGGGTGATGGTCCCGCCCGCGGAGTACGACCCCGAGACGGGCGCCGCGCTCGATGAATACGTGGAGGTCGGGCCGGCCGGAGTGGTGGTGGCATGGACGTGGGTCGCAGAACCGCGTGCGGGCAAGCATCACCTGACCAAGCCGTTCGCGTTCGCGCTGGTGCGTCCGGACGGCGCGGATGTGCCGATGGTCCACGTGGTCGATGTGGCAAGCGCGGATGAGATGAGGATCGGTATGCGGGTGATGCCGCGCTGGGCCTCGACGCGCGTGGGCTACGTGACCGACCTCGACGCGTGGGTGCCGATGGCCGACGGCGAGGCTCCGACGGCCCCGCCGCCGAACGCCGCGCTCGGTGAAGGTGGTGGCGGCGCGAGCGCGGAACCGGTCACGGGGATCGTGGTACCGATCCGACTCGAGTACGACATCAACGCGGGGATTGCGCCGAGCAAGTACCTGCGCGGCCTGGCCGAGGGCAAGATCATGGGCCAGCGGGCCATCGACTCCGATGATGTCTACGTTCCGGCACGCGGCACCGATCCTAAAACCGGCGCGCCGACCGAGATCGAAGTCGAAGTTGCGCAGGTGGGGACGGTGACCACGTTCTGTGTGGTCAACGTTGCGGGTTTGGCCGAGGATGCGCCGGAGGTTCCGTTCGTGTGCGCGCAGATCCTGCTCGACGGTTCGCACACGCCCTGGTTCGGGTTGGTCCAGGGAATCCCGGTCGACGACGTGCGGATGGGTATGCGGGTGAAGGCCATCTGGATCGATGTGCCCCGGCCCGATGCCCGCAGCATCAAGTGGTTCGAGCCCACCGTCGAGCCCGACGCCCCCTACGACTCCTACCGCGCGTACGCGTAGAAGAGAGCGAAGATCATGCGAGACGTTGCTGTCATTTCGTTCGCGCAAGAAACCGCTCGCAACGATCGCGAGCGCAACGAGGTCGAGTTCATCATCCCGTCGGTGCAGGGTGCGGTGCGGGCATCGGGACTCGCTCGCGCCGATATCGGGTTCACGATCTCGGGGTCCTGTGACTATTTGAGCGGTGGACCGTTCACGTTCGTCGCGGGACTCGATGCGGCAGGTGCTTGGCCACCGATCAAGGAAAGCCATGTTGAGATGGACGCAGCGTGGGCACTGTACGAAGCCTGGATCGCGATTCAGACCGGTGATGTCGACAGCGCGCTGATCTACGGGTTCGGCAAGTCGTCGCTCGGAGATACGCACTCGATGCTCACACTGCAAACCGACCCGTACAGCGTGGCGCCGCTCTGGCCTTCCATGGTCGACCTGGCCGCGTTGCAGGCGAGCGCGTTGTTCGCCGAGGGCGATGTGACCGAACGTGATCTTGCGGAGATCTCGGCGCGCAGTCTGCGTGACGCGCGCACCAACCCGTATGCGATCGCCTCCGAGGATGTGGACGCGGATGCGCTGCTCCGGCGCCCGGTCACCCATGCGCCGCTGCGTGACGCCGACATTGCCCCGATCACCGACGGGTCGGCTGCGATCGTGATCGCGGCGGCCGAAGTGGCGCGCGAGGTGTGTGCACGGCCGGCGTGGATTCGCGGCATCGACCACCGGATCGACGCGCCGCACATCGGCGTGCGCGATCTCACCACCAGTGCGTCGACTCGGACCGCGGGCGAAGAAGCGGGGGCGCTCCAAGGTGGGTTCGAGGTCGCCGAGCTGCACGCCCAGTTCAGCCACGACGAGATCGTGCTGCGGGGTGCGCTGGGTCTGGGCGCCGATGTGCGCATCAATCCGTCGGGCGGCGCGCTGGGCGCGAACCCGATCATGGCGGCCGGGCTCATCCGGATCGGTGAAGTGGCGAATCGGATCTTCGCCGGCGAGATCGGACGCGGTCTGGCGCATGCAACCCAAGGTCCGTGCCTGCAACAAAATCTCGTGTGCGTGTTGGAGGGGGAATAACCGTGGGAGCCGTGCGTACTGCCGTTATCGGGGTCGGTCAGACCCGTCATGTTGCGGCCCGTCACGACGTATCGATCGCGGGGCTGGTGCGCGAAGCCGCGTTCGAAGCGCTGGCGGACGCGGGCATGGACTTCGGCGACATCGATGCCGTCGTGGTGGGCAAGGCGCCGGACACCTTCGAAGGTGTGGTGATGCCCGAGCTCTACCTCGCCGATGCGTTGGGTGCGGTGGGCAAGCCGTTGCTGCGCGTGCACACCGCGGGTTCGGTCGGTGGTTCGACCGCGATCGTCGCCGCGAAGCTCGTCATGGCGGGCGTGCACAAGCGCGTACTCACGGTCTCGTTCGAGAAGCAATCGGAGAGCAACGCGATGTGGGGGCTGTCGGTGGCGATGCCGTTCAGCGCTCCGCTGGTAGCGGGGGCCGGCGGGTACTTCGCGCCACTCATCCGGGCGTACATCGCGCGCTCCGGCGCGCCGCGCCACATCGGACATCTGGTGGCGGTGAAGGACCGGCTCTCGGCGTTACGCAATCCGAAGGCACACCTGCATCTGCCGGACATCGACCTCAAGACGGTGGAGGAGTCGTTCCTGCTCTGGGATCCGCTGCGGTACCTCGACGTGTGCCCGAGCTCGGATGGCGCGATGGCGCTGGTGATCGGAGCCGAAGACGTGGCCGATGCCGCGCCCGGACCCCCCGCCTGGATCCACGGCACCGCGATGCGGAGCGAACCCACGATGTTCGCGGGACGCGACCAGATCAACCCGCAAGCCGGACGCGATTGCGCGGCTGATGTCTATGCGCAGGCCGGGATCACGAACCCCCGTGAAGACTTCGACTGTGCCGAGATCTACGTACCGTTCTCGTGGTACGAACCCATGTGGTTGGAGAACCTCGGGTTCTGTCCCGAAGGCGACGGGTGGAAACTCACCGAGGCCGGTGCGACCGCGTTCGACGGCGACATCCCCTGGAATCCGTCCGGCGGGGTGCTTTCATCGAACCCGATCGGCGCGAGCGGCATGATCCGGTTCGGCGAGGCGGCCCAGCAGGTACGCGAGCGGGCCGGGGACTACCAGGTGCCCCTGAAGACCGGCCTCGCGCTCGGTCACGCCTATGGCGGCGGCTCGCAGTTCTTCTCTATGTGGGTGGTAGGAAACAAGAAGCCGGGGTAATCCAGCCCACCGCGCGGTTCATCGCCGTGTTGCCAGGATTACGGCGAGCGCGGCGAGGCTGGGCACCCGCATGACTGCCGCAGACGGGTGGTCGTCGTAGGGGTCGATGAGCACAGGGGTGATGCCTGCGGCGCGGGCGCCCACCACGTCCGCCGCGGGGGTGTCGCCCACGTGGATCGCCCGATCAGCCGTGACGCCGAGGCGTTCGAGTGCGATCTCGAAGATGCGCGGGTCGGGCTTGGCGACACCCACAACCGAGGAGTCCAGGATCGCATCCATCGCAACACCGGAGCCGGTGCCGATCTGGCAGATGCCGTCGGCCGCGAGTTGAGCTTCCACTGAGCCGTCGGCATTCGAGACAATGGCCAGCTTCACCCCGGTAGCCGCGATCGTGACGAGCGCGTCGCGTGATCCGGGAATGATGCGAGTCCAAACGCCACCGGTGGTGAACTCATTGAGCAGTGCCTCCGCCACTTCCTCCACCTGCTCATCCGCGCCGAGGGCGCGGGCGTAGCCGCGGTTGTACGCGAGCCAAATATTGCGGTCGCCTTCGGTGAAGTCGGTGAGCGCGACGACCCCCGCGTAGTGGGCACGGTCGAGGTCGGCCGGGTCGACGTCGACGCCGGACCGGACCATCGCGGCCACGATCCGTTCGTGGTCGGGGAGATGGAAGACGCCGCCCACATCGAGCAGGACGGCATCCAAGGGCTGGGGGAGGTCCATGGGTGGCGATGGTAACGAGCCCGTTCCCGGGGGCGGTGGGCACTACCTTGACGAGATGGAATTTCGCCGGATTCACGCCTTGCCGCCGTACGCGTTCGCGGAAATCGACGCGCTGAAGATGTCCGCCCGGCGCGCCGACGTGGATGTGATCGACCTCGGGTTCGGGAACCCGGACATCCCGTCACCTGCGATCGCAGTCGAGAAGTTGGCCGAGGCGGCCCAGAACCCGCGTAACCATCGGTACTCGATGACGCGTGGCGTCCCGCGTCTGCGCCAGGCGATCACGGATCTGTATCAGCGGAAATTCGATGTGACGCTCGACCCCGAAACCCAGGCGTGCGTGACGATCGGGGCCAAGGAGGGTTTCTCGCATCTCATGTGGGTACTGCTCGGTCCGGGCGACACCGCGCTCGTGCCGAGCCCGTCGTACCCGATCCATATTTGGGGTCCGATCCTCGCGGGCGCGGGCGTTCACTACGTGCGCATGGGGCCGGGTCAGGACTTTTTCGCCAACCTCCACGCGGCGTGGGAGCAGGCGTGGCCGCGGCCCCGGGTGGTGGTGATGTCGTTTCCGCACAATCCAACGGGAACGTGTGTGGACCTCGAGTTCATGACCCGCATGGTGGGGTTCGCGCGCGACCACGATGTGCTGTTGGTGCACGACTTCGCGTATGCGGATCTCGGCTTCGATGGCTACGACCCGCCGTCGCTTCTTCAGGTCCCGGGCGCGACAGATGTTGCCGTAGAGATCTACAGCCTCACCAAGAGTTTCTCGATGGCGGGCTGGCGGGTGGGGTTCATGCTCGGCAACGCCGACGTGGTCGGTGCGCTCGCTCGGCTCAAGAGCTACCTCGACTACGGAACGTTCCAACCGATTCAGATTGCGGCGATCGTTGCGATGAATGAAGCGCCTGAGTATCCGCGTGAGGTGAACAAGATCTATCTCGGCCGGCGCGATGTTCTGATCGACGGCCTCGCGCGCATGGGCTGGGATGTCCCCAAGCCCCAGGGCACGATGTTCGTCTGGGCGCCGCTCCCCGAGCCGTACGCGGAGATGGGCAGCTTGGAGTTCGCCAAGATGCTGGTCCAGGAGGCGAAGGTCGCGGTATCACCCGGCGTCGGCTTTGGCCCCGGCGGCGAAGGGTTCGTGCGATTCGCGCTGGTGGAGAACGAGCAGCGCATCAGTCAGGCCCTGCGCGGGATTCGCAAGGTGTTGACCAAGCTCGGCTAGAGGGGGAGGGTTCCCCGCTTGCCCTCGCCTTCAGTCAAGCCGTTGAGGCAGAACGCGACGGCAGCGTCTGATACTTCGGCCACGGGTTCGTCGCGCTCCAGGAGGTAGACGCGGGTCAATCGCTCCGTCACGCCGACCACTGCCTCGGCGAGCACCTCGGGGACCTGATCGGTAATGGAGCCGGCGACGATGCCGTCTTTGATGTGGCGGACGGCGTCGGCAATCGCGACGTCCTGGTTCTGGCGCAAGATCTCGGCGAAGCGATCGTCGGTCGCCGCGAACTGGATGAGCGTGAACGAGTTGCGTTGCTCGTGGAACCACTGCATGGTGGCGCGAATGCCGAGCTCGATACGGCGCACCGGGTCGGGTTCCTCGCCGATGGCCGCACGCTGGCGGCGGCGAAGATTCTGGTGCGCGCTGCGCAGGATCTCGATGAAGAGCTCGTCTTTACTCGGGAAGTACCAGTAGAAGACGCCCTTGCCCGCACCGAGCTCGTCGACGATGTCGGAGACCGACGTGGAGTGAAACCCGCGCTCGGAAAAGAGGCGGACTGCGGTTGTCATCAGTTCGGCCCGCCGCTGTCGGCCACGTTGGGTAAGGCGTCGTGCCACGAAGTTCCGTTCGATCGGGAGCGGTCAAGGTAAAGAGTCACGGGTGGCGAGGTCAAGATGCATCCGATTGGTCGGGATCCGATCGCATCGGGATTGCATTGTTCCCTCGAGTCGGTTGGGTCCCGTAGGGTGGGCTGAGTTCGAGGGGGACGCCATGGCTTACTGGTTCGTGAAGATTGTGCTGACCCCGATTTTGCGGGTCGTCTACCGAATCCGAGTGGAAGGGCGGGAGCACCTTCCCAAACACGGCCCGGTGATCCTCGCGTCGAACCACCGATCGTTTCTCGATTCGATCTTCATCCCGCTCGTGGTGCGGCGGCGCGTCACCTTCGTGGCGAAAGCCGAGTACTTCGACGATCCGAAGACGGCATGGTTCTTCCGGGCGGTGGGACAGATCCCGATCCGGCGAGAGGGCGGGACCGCCTCGGAAGGTGCACTTGCGGCCGCCACCGATGTACTGGAAAGCGGCGGCGTGTTCGGCATCTATCCCGAAGGGACGCGCACGCGCGATGGGTTGTTGCACCGAGGCAAGACCGGTGTCGCTCGGCTGGCGCTCGGAACCAGCGCGCCGATCGTGCCGGTCGGACTCGTGGGGACCGATGAGTGTCAACCGACCGACAAAAAGCTTCCGCGCCTCTTTCGCACCGTGACCATTCGATTCGGTGCGCCGCTCTCGATGGAGCACTACGCGACCCGCGAGAACGACCGCTTGGTGCTGCGCCAAATCACCGACGAGTTGATGTTCGAGATCGGCGAGCTCACCGGCTACGAGTACCGCGACACCTACGCGAGTAAGTCCGACGCCCCTGGGGGTCATGACTTCCCCGACCCCGCGACCGTCGTGTCGCGCATCGAACAAGTCGCCTCGTAACGCCGGCACTTATCCGACCCCAGCCGCCACAACACTGAGCAAAGAAAGAAACGTCGACCCGTCGCCGGCAACCCCCCGCTCAGACCCAGGCGCGTGAGCGCTCCACGGCGCGATGCCAAGTGGTGAGGCGGGTCTTCACTTCGGCGGGGTCCATCGCCGGAGTGAATGCGGCTTCTTCGCGCCACGCGCTGGCGGCCTCCGCGGGTGTGGCCCAGACGCCTTCGGCGATGCCGGCAAGGTAGGCGGCACCGAGGGCAGTGGTCTCCTGGACGGCGGGTCGGCGCACGATCACGCCAAGGATGTCGGCTTGGAACTGGCAGAGCTCATTCATGACGCTGGCGCCACCGTCGACTCGGAGTTCGGTGAGGGGAGTGCCCGAGGCGGCTTGCACCGCGGTCATCACATCGGCGGTTTGGTATGCCATTGCCTCCACCGCGGCACGAGCGAGGTGCGCGCGTCCGCTCCCACGGGTGAGGCCGATGATCGTGCCACGCGCGTACGGGTCCCAATAGGGCGAGCCGAGGCCGGTGAACGCCGGCACAAACGTCACGCCGCCACTGTCGGAAACGCTGGCCGCAAGCGGGCCGATTTCCTCGGCGCGGGTGATGATCTGCAGTTCGTCGCGCAGCCATTGGATCGCGGCACCGGTCACGAAGATCGCGCCTTCCATCGCGTAGGTCGTGATATCGCCGAGGCGCCAGGCGACGGTGGTGAGCAGTCCGTCGACCGGAGCGGGCAGATCGGTCCCGAGGTTCACGAGCACAAACGAACCGGTGCCGTAGGTATTCTTGGCCATCCCGGTCTCGAAACACGCCTGTCCGAAGAGCGCGGCCTGTTGATCGCCTGCGATACCGCTGATCGGAACCCGCAATCCCGCCGCGGTGGCCGGGTCGGTGATGCCGAAGCGACCGCTCGTGGGCCGGATCTCGGGGAGTGCAGATCGCGGGACGTCGAACATCTCGCAGAGCTCATCGGACCAGTCACCCGTGCCGAGGTCGAACAGGAGGGTCCGGCTCGCGTTCGACGGTTCGGTGGCGTGCACCGCCGCGTTGGTGAGCTTCCAGACCAACCAAGAATCGACGGTGCCGAACGCGAGGTTGGGCGAGCGCTCGACGCCGCCCACCGTAAGAAGCCAGTTGAGCTTGGTGGCAGAGAAGTACGGATCCAAGACCAGTCCGGTGTGCTCGCGTACATACGGCTCGTGTCCGTCCGCGCGGAGCAGATCACAGCGGCCCGCGGTCCGGCGGTCCTGCCACACGATGGCGCGGTGGAGCGGCTGCCCGGTCGCTCGATCCCACACGACCGTGGTCTCGCGCTGATTGGTGATGCCGATCGCCGCGATGGTCTCGCCGGCGGCTGCGCATTCATTCGCCACTGTGGTGAGCGTGGCGAGGGTTGCGGACCAAATCTCGTCGGGGTCGTGCTCGACCCAGCCCGGTTGGGGGAAGTGCTGGGGGAACTCGCGGTACGCGCTGCGCACCACCTGGCTCGCGGCGTCGATGGCGAATGTACGCACGCCCGTGGTTCCGGCATCGATCCCCAAGACGACGGAGTGTTCCTCGGTGACGTTCACGACGCGGAGAATATCGGCGTCGAGGTGTGCCCGACGCGAGATGCCTGCGATTGTGTGGCGACGGGGTCAGGATGGAGGCGACGGTGGTGGCAGCGTTCGAGAGGGACACATGCGAATCGGGATGCTCACTGGCGGCGGCGACTGCCCGGGATTGAATGCGGTGATACGGGCGGTGGTCCGCAAGGGCGTCACGGTGTATGGGCATACGATCATCGGCTTCCGCCATGGTTGGCGCGGCCTGGTCGAAGGCGATGTGGTTGATCTCGACCTCGATTCCGTCCGCGGGCTGTTACCGCGCGGTGGAACGATCCTGGGTTCGTCGCGCACGAACCCGTTCAACGCGGCGGACGGCGTAGCCCGCGTGCTCGCAACGATTGGGGCGGAGCGGCTCGACGCCATCATCGCAATCGGCGGCGAAGACACGCTCGGAGTCGCGCACCGACTGGGCGCGGAAGGGGTGCGCATGATTGGGGTACCCAAGACCATCGACAACGACCTTTCGGCGACCGAAGTGACGTTCGGTTTCGACACCGCGGTGCAGACCGCGACCGACGCGATCGACCGTTTGCACACGACCGCGGAGTCGCATGACCGGGTGATGGTCGTGGAGGTGATGGGTCGTCATGCGGGGTGGATCGCCTTGCACAGTGGGTTGGCCGGGGGCGCCGACGTGATCTTGATCCCGGAGCTGCCGTTCGACATCTCGGAGGTATGCGACCGGCTCCGGCACCGCTCTCGCCGCGGGGAGAACTCCTCGATCGTGGTCGTTGCCGAGGGCGCCGTCCCTGCGGAAGGAACGATGACGCTCCAATCCGGCGCGGTCGACGAGTTCGGTCATGTCCAACTCGGGGGTGTCGCGAACCTGGTGACCGATGAGATCAAGGCGCGGACCGGCTTCGACACCCGCGTGACGATCCTCGGCCATGTGTTGCGCGGCGGGACTCCCACCGCGTTCGACCGGATACTCGCGACCCGGTTCGGCATCGCGGCCGTCGATGCCGTTCACGATGGCGCCTCCGACGTCATGGTCGCGCTCCAATGCGGTCAGATCGTGAGGGTCCCGATCGCCGAAGCCGTCGGCACGCTCAAGACCGTGGACCCGTCCCTATATGACCTGGCCACCGTCTTCTTCGGATAGCCCGCCGCTACCCTGCGCCCATGAGTGAGCCCACTGATCAGCCGGCGCTGAACGACCTCGTCGAACTACTGGACCTGGAGTCGTTGGAGGTCAACCTGTTTCGGGGGCGCAGTCCCGAGGAGCACCGTCAACGGGTTTTTGGCGGCCAGGTGGCGGGTCAGGCGCTGATCGCCGCCGGCCGGACGGTGGATCCCGACCGCGGGGTTCACTCGTTACACTCGTATTTTCTGCGACCCGGCGATCCAACGGTGCCGATCATCTACGAGGTCGACCGGATCCGCGATGGACGGTCGTTTACCACCCGTCGGGTGGTGGGGATCCAACACGGCCGCGCGATCTTCAATCTCGCGGCGTCATTTCAGATTGTCGAGCCGGGACCCGAGCATCAGGACGCCATGCCGGCGGTCGCGGATCCGGAGACGTTGCCGACGATGCAAGAACGGTTCGTGCCGTATGCCGAGAAGATGGGACCCGAGTTTGCGGAGTGGTCGCAACGCGAACGGCCGATCGATTCGCGTCCGATCGAAGTCCCGGCGTGGCTCGACCATCGCCCGCGTCCACCGGCCCAGGACGTTTGGATCCGCGCGAACGGAACGCTCCCCGACGATCCGCTGCTTCACGTGTGTGTGGTTGTCTACGCGTCGGACCTGACGATCCTTGATACCGCGATGTTGCCGCATGGCGGTTCGTTCTCCGACGGCGAGTTCCAAGTCGCGAGCCTGGATCATGCGATGTGGTTTCATCGTCCCTTTCGGGCCGACGGTTGGCTGCTCTATCACCAACGCAGCCAATCCGCGTCCGGCGCCCGCGGTATCGCGGAGGGAACAATCTTCACCGCCGATGGACAACTCGTCGTGACGGTCATGCAAGAAGGCCTCATGCGCCCCACGTCCTAATTGCTCGTTCGGTCGCCGCCTGAGGGGCTTGGGGAGTTTGTGGGCTCCCTGCCTCGCGGCTCACCTCCGCTTCGCTTCGGTTCGGGGTGGCTGGGGAGTTTGTGGGCGTGGGGAGCCGCGGCGGGTCGTTCGCGGTCTGGTTATCCGGGTCGGCGCCACTCGGCCATGGCGCGCAGGACGAGGACCGCGACCACACCGGTGCCGAGTGCGGTCACGACTCCACCGATCGCGGCACCGAGCGCAATGGTGGAGGAACAATCGCCCTGACAGCCAACGTCACCGAGCCCGGCGCCGATGACGGCCCCGATGAGCCCGGCGAGCACCACGAGCGAATAGGCGAGGAAGAAGGCGCGGCGGCTCGGTCCAGGTCCGGTGTCGAAGGTCTCGGGCACCCGCGGATGGTAACGAGGGCGTGGCACACTGGCCGGATGGTGTCGACCCAAATGACCGTCGCCGGTGCGGTGGTCGAACGTGATGGTCACCTGCTGCTGGTGTGTAACCGCCGTCGCAATGGCGCCCACGATTGGAGTACCCCCGGCGGGGTCGTCGATCCCACCGACGCGTCGGTGTTGGCCGGTCTGGCTCGGGAGGTCGAAGAAGAGACCGGCTTGGTGGTTTCGTCGTGGGAGGGTCCGCTGTACGAGGTCACGGCGGTGGCCCTCGACATGGGGTGGACGATGCGGTGCGAGGTCCATCGAGCCATCGAGTTCGACGGCGAACTGAAGATCGAAGACCCCGATGGCATCGTGGTGGACGCTTCGTTCGTGGCCCCCGTCGATGTGGACGATCATCTGGCGGAATGCTTCCGTTGGGTGCGCGACCCCTTGGCTGCCTGGCTTGCCGAACGCTGGACCGCGGCGGAACGGCGGACGTTTCGCTACGAGGTTCGTGGTCGGAGCCTCTCGAGTTTCGAGGTCGTCTCGGTCGCGACGGGGTGAAGTCTCCACCCGTTCCCGACGCGCCCACGATCCTGCACCTCGACATGGACGCGTTCTACGCATCGGTCGAACAACGGGACAATCCCGACCTGCGCGGCCGGCCCGTGGTGGTGGGTGGGGTAGGGAGTCGCGGCGTCGTGGCCGCCGCGAGTTACGAAGCGCGGGTATTCGGGATTCACTCGGCGATGCCATCGGTGCGAGCCCGACGCGCGTGTCCGGACGCGGTCTTTGTGTCGCCGCGGATCGATCGCTACGCGGAGGTGAGCACGCAGGTGATGGAAATTCTGAGATCGGTGACTCCGCTGGTCGAACCACTCTCGCTCGACGAGGCATTCCTCGATGTGACAGGGGCGAAGCGGCTGCTCGGCAGCGGTCCTCGGATTGCCGAATTGTTGCGCTGCCGAATCAGCGCCGAACTCGGACTGTGCGCATCGGTCGGGGTGGCCGCGACCAAGATGCTGGCCAAGATCGCCAGTGACCTGGCGAAGCCCGACGGCTTGCTGGTCGTCGAACTCGGCACGGAACTCGCGTTTCTGCACCCCCTCCCGGTGAGTCGGCTCTGGGGTGTGGGACCGGCCACGCGGCGGCGGCTCGAGCGGTACGGCGTCAAGACGGTGGGTGATCTCGCGGCGCTGCCCGAAGCCACCCTCACGGGCAGTCTGGGTCCGGCCGCCGGGAGCCATTTGCATGCCCTCGCGTGGAATCGTGATCCCCGTGGAGTGGAGTCGCGTCGGGTCGCAAAGTCGATCGGGCACGAGGAGACGTTCGCGGTGGACCGCACCGACCGGCGATTCCTCGAACGGGACGTCATCCGGATGGCCGATCTCGTGGGCCAACGACTCCGTGAACAGACGGTGGTCGCGCGTACGGTCCAGCTCAAGATTCGGTATCACGACTTCGCGACGATCACTCGGTCCCACACGTTGGGGGAACCGACCGATCTCGCAGCCGTGATCAGTCGGGCCGCATTGGATCTGCTGTCGACGGTTGACGTCGGTGGCGGGATCCGGCTGATCGGAGTGACCGCGATGCAGCTGGACGATCCGGGAGCGGTCCAAGGCCAGCTGTTGTTCACTGAAGTGGGGACCGACGCGATTGCGCCGGAGCAAGCGGCGCTCGAGCGCACCTTGGACGCGGTCAGGGCTCGGTTCGGCCAAGATGCTGTGGGTCGAGCGGCGCACAGTTCCGGGGGGAGTGTGCAGACCGACCGGCGGGGGAGCCTCTGGGGTCCCGACGACGAGCAGAAGGAATGACGTGTTACGGATTGGATTGATCGGCTGCGGTCACATCGGGACGGTGCACTCCTACGCACTCTCGCAACTGACCCGAGCAGGACTCGTGGATGCTCGGGTCACGAGCACGTTTGATCCCGACGCGCAACGCAGCGCGAAGACGGCCGCGCATCATGACGCGACCGCGCACGACAGTCTCGAGGCGGCGCTCGACGACGTTGATGTGGCGTGGATCTGCACGTGGACCGCGGGTCACGCGCGTGCGGTGGAAGCCGCGATTGCGCGCGACGTGGCGATCTTCTGCGAGAAGCCGCTCGCGCCGACGATTGCGGAGTGCCGCACCCTCGCTGCGCAACTGCGCGGTCGTCCGCATCAGGTGGGGCTGGTGCTCCGGTACGCGCCGGTATTCGCACAGTTCGCCGATGTCGTTGCATCGGGCCGCTACGGCAGACCCATGACCGCGGTGTTTCGCGACGATCAATACTTCCCGATCCAAGGGATGTACGGATCAACGTGGCGCGCCGACGCGGCGCTCGCTGGCGGCGGCACCCTCATCGAGCATTCGATCCACGATGTTGACGTGATGCAGTGGATTCTCGGGTCGGCCACTGCGGTGCGGGCTCGCACCAGCGAGACCTTCGGGTATCCCGGGATCGAGGATGTGGCCACCGTGCACGTCGACTTCGAATCGGGCGTGAGTGCCGTGCTCGCCAGCGTGTGGCACCAGGTGATGAGTCGGCCCTCGACCCGGCGGCTCGAGCTTTTCTGTGAGGACGCGATGCTCTGGACCGAAGACGACTACCTCGGGCCGGTCCACGTGGAGACTTCGACCGGCCACGAGGAGATCCTCGGGTCGCCGCCAGAATGGATCGAACGGCTCACGGTGCCGGAGGTGTATGCGAAGTCGGTGGCCCAGTATGCGGAACCCAGCAAGGCCTTCCTCGACGCTCTGACCAGGGAGGGTGGGGCGGCTCGGGGGCATCCGGACGTAGATTGTGCCCTCGCCGCCCACGAGGTTGTCGAGGCCGCGTACCAATCGGCGAGGTCCGGCGGGACCCTGACTCGCGTCTCCCGAGAGGCGTCGCGTTGAGCGGGCGTCCCGGATGCGCGAAGATTCACTGATGCCACTTTCGGATGAAGAGCTGCGGATCCTCCACGAGATCGAGGTGAACCTCACCGCGACCGATCCCGGTCTCGCGGCTCAGGTCTCCGAGACCACCCTGTACCGGCACGCGGCCCGGTCGATCAAGTGGGCAGTGTTCGGTTTCGTCGCCGGTCTCGTGCTGCTGGTGGGCACCTTCACGACCAACCTCGTACTGGGTTTCCTCGGCTTCCTCGTGATGCTCGGGTGTCTGTTGGTGATCGAGCGCAACGCTCGCAAGTTGGGAAAAGTGGGGATGCAAACCCTCACATCGTCATTTCGTGAGGGATCCGTCGGCGGGTTCTTGGGATCAGCCACGAACCGTTGGCGCGATCGCTGGCACCGGGACGACCCTGCGTAGTTCCCCAACGAGTCGCGCCGGCGTGGATGACGCTCCCGTCACTCCGATCGATTCGCGTGCACCATCCGGCGAGCGCGTTCTTTCGCGCTGATCCCCTCCACGAACGCGGCGCGTACTTCGTCAGTCGCAGTCCAGGCACGGTCGCTCGCGTCGATCGATGGCGCGTGCGGTGAGAACTCGATCTCTGCGTAGATGTCGGCCAGCTCGCGCAGCGGGAGGACCGCGTCGAGCGGCGCGCCATGATCTCGGAGCGCACTGGCCTGCTCCCGTGGGGTGAGCGCGGCGGAGACGGGGAGCCCAGCCTCGGTGCACGTGTCCAACGCCTCGCTCCACGCTCCGGCGATTCGGTGGGCGGGTTCTGCCGCGCCGCGTCGGCGGCGGCGCCGCTTCATCCGACCGATGAGCCGAGCGATCACGATCGTCATCGCCGCAGCCAGGATGAGAGTGGGAACCACGATGAGCGCAATCCGCCGGGTGTCCCAGGTGTCGGGGCGCACCGTGGGCTGGGTGGAGACCAGCGTCTCTGACTTGGGGATTCGTCGACCGCCACCCGCGGAGCCGCTGGCGGCGGCCGCCCGGGTCACGACGGTCGTGGGGGTCACAACCGGACCGGCGCCAGCGTCCGGATTGCTCGGGCCGTCGGCGGTCGCAACTGCCTGACCCGGATCGGGACCCGCGGGCGTGGGTTCAAACGTGCGCCAACCCAACCCCGCGAGCCAGACCTCGACCCAAGCGTGGGCGTCGCGGCCGCGCACGATGTAGTCACCCGAGGTTGGGTCTCGGTCGCCGGGGGTGAAGCCGACCGCCACGCGAGCAGGTAGTCCAACCGCTCGAGCGAGCGCGGCGAACGCACCGGCGAACTGTTGACAGAACCCGCGCTTGAGCCGGAGGAACGCCGAGATCGCCTCGGTGTCATTCGTGAGCGGGCTGTGAACGTCGTACGCAAACGCGCCGCGGGCGAAGAAGGTTTCGAGTGCGGCCGCCTTCGCGTACGGCGTGGCGGCCGCGGCAGTAATCCGAGCGGCCTCCGCGCGCAGAGATGCCGGAAAGCCCGCAGGGAGCGTGAGAAAGGGTCGCACCGATGTGGGCACTGCACCACTCGTTGCGGCGATCGCGGCGGGCGTCGGTGGCCTCTCGACTTGGGACTGCACCTCGTAGTTCGTTCCGGAGATCGAGTTGGGGGCGATGAGTGTGGACGAACCCGGTATCAATCGGGTGTTGCCCATGGTGGTGTTGACGGCAGTAAACGCGGCGGGGACCCATTGGTCGCCGAGTGCGCCGATGGTGAACTTCTGGAGAACTGCGCCGCGTACGGAACGGGACCGGAACACCGCGGCCGCGTCACGCGCATCGCTTGCCACACTCCAAACGGTGCCGTCGAAGCGGTCGAGTGCGACGAGGCGCCAATACAACGCCTTCGGTGAGCTGACTCGAAACAGTTCGTTGTTGGCGCGCTCGTTGAGCCGGGCCCGTAGGTCGACCAGCGGACTCACGGTCGTGTAATCGGAGAGCCCGGCCCCTCCGCCGTGGCCCGAACCACCGCGGTAGCGAAGCAGCGCTCCACTCTCGATCCCCGGAATGAATGGTGTCAGCACCAAACCGGTCAGGATCGCGGCGCCGCCGACGAGCGCGGCGCTGCGTATCACTGCGGCATCGGACGCGAGGCGGCGGCCGGTAAACCAGGTGCGACGAGTTTCCACGCGAGCGGCGTTGGCGATCACGAGGTCGACCAGCGCGGCCGCCACGTACGCCGCAGTGGCCGGAATCCGAAGATCGTGGGTCCCGAGCGTGCCCGTCAGCACGAACAAGACCAGCGTGGGCGCGAGGGCACCCAGCGTGACGCCCGGCCTCGCCGCGATCGCGTCGGCCACGACCGCGCCCACGGCCATCGCGAGTGCACACAACAGCACGACCCCGGCTCGGCTGGGCACTGGTGCGACCCCGGTACGAAAGACCTGCCAACCGTGGCCGAGCAGTTCAGCTATCCGCCGCGCGGTGCCGGGCAGAGGGAGTCCGTAGGCAGTGGTTTCGCCCGCCACGATCCAGGTGAGGACGAGCGCGGTGGTGAGCGCGGCGAGGGCGGTGGTGCGGCGGGTGGACCAACCACGTACTCGTCCGAGGAAACCGATCGCGTGCGGGATGATCGCCGCGGTCACGAGCATGGGGACAAAGCCACGATCGCGAAAGACGCGGCCGAAGGCGAGCGCGGTCGCCACGGTGACCAAGGCCAGCGCACCCGATTGGACCGCAAGGTGTCCCACCCTCGTACGAGTGGTCGCGGCATCCACCGGCGCGTCCCGGGGCGTCATGCCGAGACCCGTCATGCCGAGACCCGTCATGCCGAGACCCCGCGGCGCCGGGTGTCTCGGGTGCGGGTCATGGCCGCGTTCCACGAGGCGACGAACTGGCCCGGCCGACCGTCGACCACGGACGGGTTGGCACCCGCGGGCGCCAACCCCTCCGCGCAGACCACCAGCACGATGGGAGTGCTCGGGCTCGCGAGCCCGGTGAACGTCGCCACGTCGGTGGGCGCGCCCGTGACGATGACAATGAGGCCGCGTCGTTGGGTGGCGCGCAATCGGGCCACCATCGGCCCGAGCGAGGAGTCAACCTCGGGAGTCAGGCCGGCGAGTTCATCGAGGAGCCGTGACTCGCGGCTGACTCCGCCGGTGGGGCCATGCCCGATCGTTCGGCCGCTGGTGGTGGTGATCTCGGAGTTGCGTCCCGAGCGTTGAAGGCGGATCCCGATCGAGGCGGTGGCCTCGATCGCGGCTTCGTAGCTGGGCCCGTGATGCACTCCGACTCGGTTGTCGAGGATCACGATGGTGTGCGGCTGCCATGCCGCTTCGTCCTCGCGCACCATGAGGTCACCGGTGCGCGCGGTCGTACGCCAATGGATCCGCCGAAGGTCATCGCCCACCGCATACTCGCGGAGCGCAAGAAACTCGTCGTGCGCGGGCGACGCCACCGGGACCGCGGCGCGCCGCGATGCGCTGGCGCGCCGCTCACCCGGCGCGCCGCGCGCGGCTCGCAGTTCGTGGACGCGTGGCGCCACCACCACTTCGTCGGCATCGCCCAGCGCAACGACCCGGGCAGTGAGCCCGAATGGATCGGCGATGCCGACCACTGCGGGCCCGATACTGAACCGACCGCGCCGATCGGTAGGGATGCGATACGCGGCGCGGCCGCGTTGACCACGTTCCAGTGCCGGCGTGAGGAAACGCGCGGCGCGACGGCCGTCGTCGAAGGCGTCGGTGATCGTCACCTGGGGCGAGCGCGCGAGGGCGACGATTTCGAGGTCGACCCTGGCATCGCCGCCCACATGGACCCGGCCCGGGCGAACCGACCGCAGGAGCTCGAGCGGTGTCGTTCGGCTTCGCGTCCACATCGCCGCGCCGCCGATCAGTGCCGCGGCGCTGATTCCAAGGGTGGTGAGCTCAGGGGTTCCCAGCAGGCGGCCGGCGACCATGAGGCCCACGGCAGCGCCGAGTAACGACCAGCCCCGTCGAGTGAGCGCGGTCCCGCTCGCCGGCGTGGTCACCGCCCTAGCCGGTCGCGCCGGGAACGGGCATCGACGCGAGGAGTTCGGCGATCACCGTGTTGCCGTCGAGGCCCCGCATCTCCGCATCCGCCGTGGGCACGAGTCGGTGGGCAAGGACTGGACCAGCGAGGCGTTTCACGTCGTCAGGGAGGACAAAATCTCGACCGGTCGACGCGGCCCAGGCGCGCGCGGCGCGTTGTAACCCCAACGCGCCCCGCGGACTCGCGCCGAGTGCGAGCGCCGGATGACGTCGGGTGCCGTCGACCAGCGCGACGATGTATTCGCGCAGCGGCGGCGCCACGTGGATCTGGGGCAAGGCTCGGGTGAGCGCGAGCAGTTCGTCGCTGGTGATCACCGGTTGCAGGTTCGCCGCCGTGGCGTGATCGCGGTCGGCTTCCAAGATCTCGATCTCCGAATCGCGATCGGGGTAACCGATGGCGATCCGCATCAGAAACCGGTCGAGCTGGGCCTCGGGGAGGGGATAGGTGCCCTCGAGTTCGATGGGATTCTGCGTCGCGATCACCATGAACGGTGGGCCGAGCGGATACGTGTGACCGTCGGCAGTGACTTGGCCCTCCTCCATTGCCTCGAGGAGTGCCGACTGGGTCTTCGGCGAGGCGCGGTTGATCTCATCGGCGAGCAAGACGGTGGCGAATACGCCACCAGGCCGAAACTCGAAGACGTTCGTTGCGCGATTCCACACCGAGACCCCGGTGACATCAGAGGGCAACAGATCGGGCGTGAACTGGATGCGATGCCAGGTTCCGCCAATCGAGCGGGCGATCGCCTTGGCGAGCGACGTCTTGCCGACGCCGGGTACGTCCTCGATCAGGAGGTGACCCGACGCGATGAGACAGACCAGCGCGAGCTGGACGGCGTCACGCTTGCCCTGCATCACGTGCTCGACGTTTTCGACGAGCTTGCGGAATGGCTGATCCACTCGACCTCCCCAGACGATGGCGTCAGTGTACGGAGGTTGCCCAACTACGGTTCCGCGCCGTGATGAAGGTCGGACTCCTCGCCGGGACTCATCGGGCTGTGCTGATGCTGGTCGCCCTGCTGCTCCATCCCGAGCTGTGGGTCACTGCTATCCGCCAGGTAGTCCGGATTGCTCCTCGCTACTGGTGGAAGAAGCCGCCGTTCCTCCCACTTCCCGAGCCCGACTATCTCCGGTTCCGCATGGAGACGCAGTACGGCTCCGAGCACGCGGCGATCGACGCCGCAGATCTCATCACCTATCTGAGGTGGTGTCGCCACCCCGACCGGTAACCTCATCGGATTCCGGGCCCGGATGCCGGGAACCAAGATCGTGGCGACGGTGCTGGCGCGACCGAAAGAATCGGTTGGAGCACTGCCGGGCGGGCTCGCACGAGGAGGTGCGCGCGTGGACCGAACATTGTTGCTGAACGCCACCTTCGATCCGTTGTGCATCGTGTCGTGGCGGCGAGCCGTGGTCTTGGTCCTCAAGGACAAAGCCGAGGTCATCGCCCGGGACGGTATGGAGTTTCATGCCGAGCGTGTGTCGGTGCCCTGTCCGTCGGTGATCCGACTCGTGCACTACGTGCGGGTCCCGTACCGAAGCCGGGTGCCACTGTCGCGCCGCTCGGTCTTCGCACGCGATGGCCACCGGTGCCAATATTGTGACCGACCGGCGGAGAATCTCGATCACGTCATCCCGCGATCTCGCGGTGGTGAACACAGCTGGGAGAACGTCGTCGCGTCGTGTCGGCCGTGTAACTCGCGCAAGGAGAATCGATTCCTGGCCGAGACCGACCTGCGACTCCGCCGTCGTCCCATCGCACCCCACCCATCCTGGGCCGTCACGACCGGCGGCCCCATCGAAGCGGCATGGATGCCCTATCTCTGCTGAACGGCTCGTTCTGATTGCTCGTTCGCTCGCTACTGAAGGACGGGGTCGCGGGTAAGGGGCTCGCTGCGTCGCGGCTCGCCTCCGCGAGTTCCTGCTGGGCGTTGCCACGGACGTTGAGACCACCTGCGGTGCCCCGCGTAACGACGCCTCGCACCGGCTCGCCGCCCGCGGCTGGACCCGTGACGGTGGCGATCTGTGGGACCCGAGGGATCGGATTCGGTCACGTGGTGGCACGAAGGTGCGACGCTTTGGGACCCGTGGGTTCAGGCGGCGAGTTGGACGGCGGCGCGGGCGAAGACCACGGCTTTGATACGCAGCGGTGTCGGCCGACCGCGTCCGAGGCGGGTTGCGGCTCAGAGGGTGACGCGTCGCAAGGGCGGACCAAGACCACGGGTCTGGGTGGCGCGCAGCACCGCGCCCGCGATGCGCGGCATCCCGAGTGACGGATCGGGCAGTTGGGTGAGGAGTGGATATTGCGCGCACAGGTACTTGTAGTCACGCGTCTGGCGGGCCGCGATCTCCAGAAACGTGGTGACTGACTGGTCGTGATGATGCACCGCTCGGAGGTTGCGATCGAACGTACCGTCCAGCCCGGCGAGCGCGCACCGAACACCGAACACCGAACTCCGTGTCTTCGAGCAGCCGATCCTGAAAGGTGTCGACCGCCTGCGGAACCCGGTCGCAGTCGGCGCGGCGCATCGACACGTTGCCACTCCACAATGCGAGCAACAACAACTCGGGATGCTCATCGAGCACCGTGCACTCCCGCTCGTAGTCGTTCGAGTAGATCGCCGCGATCACGCTGCGGTGCACGAGATCGGTCGCGATCGGGATGTAGCCGACGACTACCCGGTTCGGCGCGGCGTCGTGCGCGGCGCGGTGGCCGTTGATGAGTCCGGGTTCGGGCACGACGTCGTCGTCGAGGAGGAGTACGACGTCGCCGGTCGCGGCATCGATCCCCGTTTGACGAGCGAGCGCAGCGCCTCGGCCAGGGCCGGGAATCACCCGCACGCGCCGATCGTGGGCGAGCCCGCTTGCCGCGACCGCTCGGTGCACGTGGTCGGGATGCGCGTCGGCCACGAGAATCAGCTCGGACGGCTGCTCTTCGATGACCCGCGCGACCAGGTCGGCGAGGATGGCGCGACCGATCGTGGGACGACGACGGAGACCGTCGTCGCGTCGCTTCGGGGAGGGACCACAGTCTCAGTTCATCACGTCGGTGCGGTGACGGCGATCGGAGTGCCGGAGGGCGGCGGTGTCGCGCTCGGGTCCACTGCGTGGAGGATGGTCGGCACGAGGTCGAGGACTGAACGTTCGTCACGAATACCGGGGGTCACGTTCGGGCCGGCCACCCAGAGGAACCCGATCTCGTGGTGGGCCCCGGTCCGGTGCATGGGAAATGGTCCGATCATGCCGAGCTCGGGATGATCGAACGCGTCGGTCGGATGCGTCCAATGCACGATCCCGTCCGCGTACGTTCTCCGGTCGGGCTCCAACGCGGTGCGTGCGTCGAGCCACTCGATGTCGTCGGTCACGGGGAGTCCGGTTCGCGGGTTGCGGCAGGCGTGGATGAGTTCGTCGAGCGCGCGCCGTTCGGCGTCGTAGCCGGCGATGTCGAGGAGTCCGTGGCGTTCGCGACCGCGGAGGTTCATGCGGAGATAGCCATCGCCAAAGGTGGGCAACGCGAACGAGCGCATGCGGTTCCAGTACGGGCGGTAGTTGCCGATGAACAGGATTTGGTCGACGCGATCGCGAGCGGTCTCCATGGCCTCGGGGGATTCATCCGACTCGCCGGGGATCACTACACCCAGCGCGCCGAGTCTCGCGTGCTTCACGCGTTCGACAACCCGCCGCCCGATCTTCGTTTGACGGGCGGCTTCGTAGGCCGGGACGCGCTGCACCGACCGAATCCACGACTGCGCCGGGTCGTGCATCAGGCGCCGGTCGAGATCGTGACGCCACGGTATGCCCCGGCGGGGAACGACCGGAGGAAAGCCGGCGCGCCGCCATGCGTCCTGGTCCGGATCGCGCATCAGCGATGTGCCGATCTGTTGGCGGTGCATCAACTCGGGTAGCAGCACGATCGACGGAAGATCGCTGGGGCTGGACTGCATGCCGTCGAGCGAGAAGATCATCACGGTGTCGTCGGGGCAGAGCGCAGCGAGGATCGTGCCGACGGCGCGGTCCATGGACGCGAAAGTACGGGCCAACCGTTCACCAACCGTGGGGTCGAACGGTCCGAGGGGGTGGTCGGGCTCGACGCCGTGCCACATCATCTCGGAGGCCGAGTGGGCCTCGGACATCACGGTCACGAACAGTTGCCAATCCGGAAACCGTTCCATGAGGAAGCACGCGATCTCGGCGCGGCGCGCCGAGCCGACCGCAACGGCATCTTCCAACCGGTTCAGGCGTTGCTGGTCGTGCCAGCCGCACGCGTGATCGTTCTCGAATCCGGGATGCACGCCGAAGCGAGCGTCGATCTCGGTGAGAAGACCGCGCGGCTCCGATGCTCGCGGGTACGACGGCGCGTGCGCGCCCCAGGACGTGACGTGAACTCCCGGACCCGAGATCGTCGTGCGCGGCACGTCGAACGTGATGGTGGGGACGCGGCTCGTCTCCCAGAAGGGGGTCGAACCGAACTCCTCGTGGTGGGCTCGTTCTTCGAACACCTCGTACGTTTCTGGATCGAAGTGCGACCGAAACCCGGACTGATCGAACGTCGCTTCCCGGCCGGTCACGAACTGGGTCCAGAGCATCCCGTGTCGATGGGTGGGTGCACTGTTCAGGCGCGTACGCGCGCTCCGGTTGCGGATCTCGGCGAAGTGAGTCAGCTTGCCGGCATCGCACAGATCGTCGATCAGATCGATCGACGCCGCGTCGAGGCCGATCGCACATACACGTCCCACTGCTGGACCTTCGTCTTTGCCGAGCGTCGACTGGAGCAAGATTAGGACGCGATTCGGTGGTCCAGGACTCTGCCTCGGTGTGATGGCTCGTCCGGTCGCCAGCCGGAGGGGCCGGGGGAGTTGGTGGGCTCCCTGCCTCGGTGTGATGGCTCGTCCGGTCGCCAGCAATTGCAAGCTGCGAGCGGTCAGGTGGAGGAAAGTGGAGCGAAGTGGGTTGACAAGGGGGTAGGTGGTGTCGTATGGTGCCGACAGACACACAAGGGGAGTTCATCCGGCCGCAAGTGGGGCGTGATCGGAGTGATTGGAGCGAGGTTCGATGTCCCTGGGTTTTCTCGGCGAGTTTCAGCACTCGCTCGATGCCAAGGGGCGGGTGATCCTGCCGGTCGATTTCCGAGAGCCGTTGGCAGTTGGGGCAGTACTCACGAAGGTTTTGGACGGCTGTCTGGCCGTCTACAGCGAGGGGGAGTTCGAAGTGTTGGCGGAACGGGTACGCGAAAGCGCTCGCCAGGGTGCACGGCAGCGTCAAGCCGCCCGTGCCTGGTTTGCCTCCGCTCGCCACTTCGTCCCCGACAAACAAGGTCGATTCGCGATTCCCCCGGCGCTGCGTGAGTTCGCGCGCCTTGAACGAGACGTCATGGTCCTTGGGGTGGACAACCGGGTTGAACTCTGGAACCCGGTGAAGTGGCGCGAAGTGGAGACCGACGCTCAGGCCGACATCTTCGGTGGCAGCGCGGGTCTTGATGACATGGGATTCATCTAGTTGACATGACGGGACCGGTTTCCGGGCCCGTCAGCAGCCCCCCGGCCGGCGCGGTCGAAGGCCCCTACTCCGCCCGCTTTCGACCGAGCCGACCCCGGGGAGAAATCCGGACGGCACTGTTCGACCGGGGGGCTGCTGACGGACTCGGACCGAGTCCTCACGAGGAGGAACGGTGAGTGAGGCGTTCGTCCATCGCCCGGTCTTGGGCCGAGAGGTGGTCGAGCTCCTCAATCCCGTTCCGGCAGGAACTGTCGTTGACGCAACGGTCGGCGGCGGTGGCCACGCCGGGCTCCTTCTCGAAGCTCGACCAGATCTGCGCGTGCTCGGGATTGATCGAGACGACGCAGCGATCGCGGCTTCGACCGCGTCGCTCGCTCGGTTCGGTGACCGGGTCCGGCTGGTCCGGGCGGGTTTCGCTGCCATCGGGGAAATCGCACAACAGGAGGGGGACATCGTGGGAGTGCTGTTTGACCTTGGGGTCAGTAGTCCGCAGTTGGATCGGGCCGAGCGTGGATTCTCGTATTGGACCGATGCGCCGCTCGATATGCGTATGGATGCCCGCCAGGAGCTGACCGCTGCCGAGGTGGTCAACACCTATACGGAGGCGGAGTTAGCGACCGTGATCAGCGAGCTCGGCGAAGAACGGTTCGCTCGTCGAGTTGCAGCCGAGATCGTTCGGCGTCGCCCGCTCGAGACCACTGGCGAGTTGGCCGACGCGATCAAGACGGCGATCCCCGCCGCGACCCGCCGCAAGGGCGGTCACCCCGCACGCCGAACCTTCCAAGCAATTCGGATGGAAGTCAATCGCGAACTCCCGAACCTCCGGGAAGGACTTGACGATACGGTGCACCTGTTGTCGCCGGGCGGACGCACGCTCGTGTTGGCCTACCACTCACTCGAAGATCGAATCGTGAAGCAGCGATTCGCGGGCTGGTCGGGAACTGCGCCGGCTCCGAGCAGCGCCCGTCGCCTTCCGCCAGTACCCCAGCCGGCTCCGCTCGTTCGATTGCTCACACGGAAACCCGTTCGTCCTCGCGACGACGAGTTGGCCGAGAATCCGCGTGCGGCCAGCGTTCGTCTCCGCGCCATTGAGCGTCTCGCATGAGCGACGCGGCGCCGCTGCGCATCCCGCGGCGGGCCGCGCCTCAGATTGCGCCGGACCTTCCAGGTCGTGACGTCGGCCCGCGCCATCTGCGGCTGATCGATCCCGACGCCCGTCGACGGGAAGTCCGCCGCCGGTGGGCGGTGCGGGTCTGGGCGGCAGGAATTGTCGCGGCCGCGTTGGTGGGCGTCGCGGTCCACGCGCTCATGGCCGAAGCGCAGCTGCGGGTGGCGAGAGTGGAACGGCTCACTGCGAACGAACGCAGTCGATACGAGGCGGTTCGGCTGCGAGTCGCACGGGCCCAGACGCCGAGGTCCATCGTGGCGCGTGCTCAGCAGCTTGGGTTCGTCCCGGCCAAGAGACTGCGCACCATCGAGTTACCGGTCGTTGCCCGCGGGACTGCTCCCGCCGCAAGCGTTTCGAGCGGGGCTGCGTCGTTGCCGCGGTCAGGGTCGTCGAGTTCAACCGCATCATGGGAGACCGTCAAACCGAATCTGGAGTCGCGCCCATGAGCTCCTCGGCTCGGCCTGGTCAGCCCCGTCGTCGTCGGCTGGGCGCGGGAACGCGTCCGATGAGTCGGTTGCCCCACCCGCCGCCGCCTGAAGCGGATCTGGTTCCGACGCGGCGCGGCCGATGACTGCGCCAGGCCGCCCGACGAAGGCCCGCCCGACGAAGGCCCGCCCGCCGCAAGCGCGCACGACGAAGGCCCGCGCGACGAAGGCCCGCACGCCGCAACGCGCCAAGCGGCAATCTCCGGTGCCCAACGCCAGATCCGCCTCCGGTCGCGCCGTTGGCCGCGTCCCCGTTCGTCCGGCACCACGAGCGCGTCGTTCGCCTGGTCCCAACCAGTCGGCGCCAGCGCGCCCCCTCCGCTCCCGTCGTCTCGCGCCCGCCCGCCCGGCCATCGGCGCCGCGAAGCCGCGCCGTCGACTGATCGTGATGGTGGTCGTCATGGTGATCGCGCTGTCGGTCATCGGCGGTCGCCTGGTCTATCTGCAAGCGGTCGGTAACTCGGCCTACGAAGACTTGGCCGCCTCGCAACTTCGCAACATCGCGACCGTGAGTGCGACGCGCGGGTCGATCTTTGATCGTAACGGCGCAGATCTGGCGCTTTCGGTGGCCCGCCAGACGATCTATGCCGATCCGTCGCAGGTGAAGCGTCCAGTCGCCGTCGCCCACGTGCTGGCCCCGGTACTCGGTATCTCCGAGCCGGAACTCGTGAGCACGTTGCAACAGAAGCACAATCAGTTCAGTTACCTCGCGCGCCGGGTCGAACCGAAACTCGCCGAGCAGGTGGCTCAGCTCAAGTTGCCCGGTATCGGTCAGATCACGGAGTCCAAGCGGGAGTACCCCGACGCTCGCCTGGCGGGGCCGGTGCTCGGGTGGGTGGGAACGGACAACGGTCTTGGTGGTTTGGAACACCAGTACAACCGTTTCCTCAGCGGGACGCCCGGCACCCTGCAGGCCGAACGCGATCCGAGCGGCCGGGAGATTCCAGGCACCGATCGTCATGAAGTTCCGGCCCAAAGGGGTGGCGACCTCGTGCTCACCCTCGATCAGTCGCTGCAGTACGAGGTCAATCAGCGGCTCACCGCCGAGGTGCAGAAAGCAAAGGCGCGCGGCGGAACTGCGGTGGTGATGGATGTCCGCACCGGCGATGTGCTCGCCATGGTGAGCGTCGACGGCCCCACCGCAACCCGGCCGGCCCGGCCGGCACCACCGTCGGAAAGCAATCACCCGCTCACTGATGTTCATGAGCCAGGATCTACGGCCAAGGTCATCACGGTCGCTGCCGCGCTGGAGTCGGGCGAGATCGACATGAACACGCGGTTCCAGGTGCCGTGGGAGACGTCCGTCGGCGGCGCGAAGTTCCAAGACGACGAGCAGCACGGCACCGGAAACTGGACGGTCCGGGAGATCTTGGCGCAGTCATCCAATGTCGGCACCATTCAGATCGCCGACAAAGTCGGCCGCACGCGGTTGGATCAGATGATGCGGAACTTTGGCTTCAACGCGCGGACTTCGATTGGGTTCCCGAGCGAGTCGCCGGGGATTCTGCCGTCGCCCTTCCAGTTCGACCCCGCGATGATGGGCAGCATGCCGATCGGCTACGGAATAGCGACCACGGCGATGCAGACCCTCAATGTGTTTGCGACCATTGCCAATGGTGGTGTGACCCGGCCGCCGCGGCTCGTTGCGGCCACGATCGATGCCGACGGTGTTCGTCATCGCAACGCCCCAATGGCATCGCGTCGCGTGATCTCGGCGACGACGGCCGCGCAACTCAACGACCTTTTGCAAAAAGTGGTCCGGAGTGGCACGGGAGTGAAGGCCGCGATCCCACGCTTTACCGTCGCGGGCAAGACCGGCACGGCGCGCAAGAAGCCCTACGTGATGCCGTATAAGTACTTCGCCAGCTTTGTTGGCTTCGCGCCGGCCGAATCACCCCGATTGGCAGCGGTCGTGATGCTCGACGAGCCCCAAGGGCAGGTGCATGGTGGAGCGGTGGCGGCCCCGGTTTTCCGGTCGATCATGCAGTTCGCGTTGCGCCTTGAACGCGTTTCCCCGAGCTCGATCCCCAGCCCGTGATGCCGTGACTCGGCCGGCGTGGGACCCGACAATGACCTTGGCCGCGCGGCCCGCCGGTAGCGTGTCCGCGCCCGTCCCGTAACGAGAGGACCCCGTGCTCCTGCACGACCTCCTGGACGCGATCGACGTGCTCGAAATCTTTCACGATGCGCCGATTGACGTGACCGATGTGACTCACGACAGCCGAACCGTGCACCCGGGCGCGCTGTTTTGTTGCGCCCCGGGGACGGTCGTGGACGGTCACGACTTTGCCGCTGCCGCGGTCGGTTCGGGTGCGGTTGCCCTGATGGTGGAGCGGGAGCTTGCCGTCACGGTGCCGCAGGTGTGCGTCCAATCCGTGCGGCGCGCGGTCGGACCCGTCGCGGCGCGACTCCACGGCGACCCGTCTCATGAGCTCCCGGTCGTTGGGGTCACCGGCACGAACGGTAAGACGACGGTGACGTATTTCCTCGAGGCGATATTCGCGGCCGCGTCTCTGCGGCCCGCGCTCGTGGGGACGATCGGTGTGCGGATGAACGGTGTCACCGAAGCGGCAAGCTTCACGACGCCGGAGGCCCCCGAGTTGCAACGCACGTTGGCGGATCTGGTCCATCGAGGGGCGGACGTGATCGCGATGGAAGTGAGTTCGCACGCGCTGGCCGAACATCGGATAGATGGCACGCGGTTCGCGGCGGTGTGCTTCACGAACTTGACCCAGGACCATCTGGACTTTCACGGGACCATCGATGAGTACGCGGCGGCGAAGGCGCGCCTGTTCACTCCGGAGTTTACGGGACGCGCCGCGATCAACGTCGACGATGCTTACGGTCGGAAGTTGACAGACCGCGCGATTGATGGCGGGCTCGAGGTCCTGACGTTCACGATGGATGCGGAACGGTTCGACGCGGCCGTACCGACGACGGCCGGAGTGCCGGCAGTGCGGGCAACCGACATTCGTCCCGACATCGGCGGTACCACCTTTCGATTGTCGATCCACCACGAGGCGCTCGAGGTTCGATTGCCGGTACCCGGTCGGTTCAACGTGGTGAACGCGCTGGCGGCGGCGGCGACCGCGTCGCTGCTTGGCATCGAACTCGCCACGATCGCGGCAGGTTTGGCAAAGGTGTCCACGGTCCCTGGACGGTTCGAGATCGTCGGTCATGAAGGCCCAGTAGGGGTGATCGTGGATTACGCACACACGCCGGACGGGATTGCCACGGCGCTCCGGGCCGCACGCGAGCTCGGCGATGGGTCCGTGATCGCGGTGTTCGGATGTGGTGGTGATCGGGACAGGGCGAAGCGTTCACCGATGGGTGCGGCGGCCGGTCGGGGTGCCGACTTCGTGGTGCTCACCAGCGACAATCCGCGTTCGGAGGATCCTGCGGTGATCGCGGCGGCCGCCGCCGCCGGATTGTCTGCGGTCGGGGCCGAGTTTGCGATTGAGCTGGACCGCAGGCTCGCGATCCGCGCCGCGCTCGCGCGGGCGGTACCGGGAGACACGGTCATGATCTTGGGGAAGGGCGCGGAGACTGTTACCCATGTCGGTGCCACGAGTGTTGCATTCGACGATCGCGTGGTCGCGGCCGAAGAGATGGACGCGCGATGGAACTGACGCGGGAGTGGGTGGCGGCGGCCACGGGCGGCCGGGTGGTTGGCCGGTCCCGTGGGAGTCGCGATGTCGAGGAACCGATCGGCGAGGGGATCAGTTTCGATTCGCGCTCGATCGAACCGGGCCAGGTGTTCATTGCCCTCCGCGACCAGCGGGATGGGCACGACTTCCTGACCGACGCCGTGCAACGCGGAGCCGCATTTGCGATTGTCGATCGCCCGGTCGTGGACCAACCGACGGTTGAGGTCAGCGACACCCATCGAGCGCTCACGATGATGGCGACCGCGGCGCGCCGGCGGATTGACGTGCCGGTCGTTGGGATTACCGGGTCGGTGGGGAAGACCTCGACGAAGGACCTCACGGCGGCGGCACTTCGCGCCCACTTCCGCACGCACGCGGCTCGGGAATCGTTCAACAATGAAATCGGAGTTCCGGTGACCATGCTCGGAGCCGAGTCCGACGTCGAGGTGCTGGTCCTGGAACTCGGTGCGAGATTCCCGGGAAACATCGCAGCACTGTGCTTGCTTGCGCAACCGTCGATCGGAGTGATTACGAACATCGGCATCAACCATGCCGAACACCTCGGTGGACCCGAGGGAGTGGCGGCAGTGAAAGGTGAACTCCTCGATTCGCTGCCGAGCCACGGTCTGGCGGTGATCGGTACTGATCGTGCGAGCGCCGGTCAGCGCCACCGCAGCGCGGCGCCCGTCATCACAGTGGGGCTGTCTCCAGATGCGGACATCCGCGTGAGCGCGATCGAAGTGGATGCTGATCTGCGACCGCAGTTCCGCTTGGAGACGCCGTGGGGATCCGGTCGGGTTGCTCTCACCGTTCGCGGCGCACACCAAGCCATCAACGCCGCCCAGGCAGCGACGGTTGCACTGCACCTCGGCGTACCGATGCCGGCGATGATCGACGCATTGCGCGAGGCCACGTCGACCGGATGGCGCATGCAACTTTCCGTGACCGGCAATGGTGTGCAGGTGATCAACGACGCCTATAACGCATCGCCGGTGTCGACGCTGGCCGCGATCGAAGCACTCGCGGCGTTGACGGTGCCGGGCCGGCGGATTGCCGTGCTCGGTGAGATGCGCGAGCTCGGCGAATGCAGCGCCACGGAACATGAGCGCGTGGGGGACGCCGTGGTGCGTCAGGATATCGATGTGTTGGTAGCGGTGGGTCCAGAGACTGAAGCGCTCGCGTGTGGCGCCGAGGGCGGGTCCGTCGCCGTGCATCGAGTGCGCGATGTGGAAGCGGCGCGGTCGCTGGTGCTCGAACTCGCGACGCCGGGCGATGCGGTGCTGGTCAAGGCCAGCCGCGCGGTCGGTCTCGAAGTGGTCGCGCTCGCGCTGCTGGGTTTGGAGGTCTCCCCGTGATCGCCGTCCTCATCGCAGTGGCGGTGGCTTTCCTGTTCGCCGTGCTCGGAACGCCGTTTCTCATTACCTACTTGCAACGGCACAATATCGGTGCCCTGATACGCGACGACGGTCCGGTCGCGCATCCGCATGAGGCGAAGGCGGGAACCCCGACTATGGGGGGTGTCGCCATTGTGGGCGCGGCATTCCTCGGATACCTCGCATCGCATATCCGTTCCGAGGCCATCAAGTTCGCCGACACCGCCATCGCGTTGTGGATCTTGATCCTCGGTCTGTTTGCGGTGGGCTTTCTCGATGACTACCTCGGAATTCGTCGAGCGAGGAACCTGGGCCTGCGCAAGCGGGGGAAGACGCTCGGCATTCTCTTTGTGGCGGTGACGTTCGCGGCGATGAGCACCGAGATCGTGCACGTGTCGACCCGTCTCTCGTTTACTCGTCCGCTGGGACTCGATCTCGGGAAGGTCGGCTGGATTCTCTGGTGCATTGCGGTCGTCTATGCGACCACCAACGCCGTGAACATCACCGACGGTCTTGACGGTCTCTTGGCGGGCTCAGCTGCGCTCGTCTTTGCCGCCTTCATCGTGATCTCGTTTACCCAGTTCCGACACCCGGGTGCGTATGGCCTCCGAGTGGCAACTACGAGCGCGCTCCAAGCAGGCTCGATCGATGTTGCGGTGGTGGCGGCCGCGTTGATGGGAGCCTGCATCGGGTTTCTCTGGTGGAACGCGCCGCCCGCGCGGGTATTCATGGGGGACACCGGTGCCCTCGCGCTCGGCGGAGCGATGGCGGGCATGGGGTTGCTGACGAACACGCATCTGCTCCTGCCGATCATCGGCGGCCTGTACGTGCTCGAAACCGCGAGCGTGATCGCGCAGGTGATCTCATTCCGTGGTTTCGGACGCCGCATTCTGCGAATGTCGCCGATCCACCATCATTTTGAACTCCTCGGATGGCCGGAGTCCACGATCATCGTGCGGTTCTGGATTCTGGCGGGCCTCGCGATGGCACTCGGCCTGGGACTGTTCTACGCCGACTTCCTGAGCATCCCGGGAGTCAGTGAATAGTGAGGGTCCTTGTAGTAGGCCTGCGCGCAACGGGTGCCGCAGTGGTGTCGTGGCTCGCGGCGCGCGGCGACGAAGTGACCGTGGTGGAAGAGCGGCCGGGTCAACCGGAATACGCGAGGCGTCGGGCCCAAGCCGTTGCCCAGGGCGCGGTGGTGATCGCGCCGGCCGACGGCACCAGCTTCGGTCCGGGGGAGCCCGACTGGGATCGGTTGGTTGCGCAGGCCGACCTCGTTGTTCCGAGTCCGGGGGTGAAACCCACGCATCCGGTCATGATCGCCGCACGATCGGCGCGGATTCCGGTGCGCGGCGATCTCGATCTCGCGGTGGGCGCGGCCACCGTCCCCGTGATCGTCGTTACGGGGACCAATGGCAAATCGACGGTCACAACCTTGATCAGCGCGATGCTCGAAGCCTCAGGGCAACGCGCCCCCGCGGTGGGCAATATCGGACGCGTCGCGCTCGATGTCCTCACCAACGCAGTCGACGAGCGTCCGATCGATGCCCTCGTGGTGGAGGCATCGTCGTTTCAGCTCCATACCGTGACTCCGAGCTTCGCGCCCGACGTTGCGGTGCTGCTCAACCTGGCCGATGACCATCTCGACTGGCACGGATCCTTCGACGCGTACGTGGCCGACAAGGCCAATGTGTTCCGGTATCAAAGCTCGGATTCGGTGCTGGTGGCCAACCTGGATGATCCGGTCATTCGCCAGGTCATTCACGACGCGCCCGGGCGGCTGGTGGGGTATCGGTTGGAGGCGCCAACCTCCGGCGTGGTGGGCTGGCGCGGCGAAAGCCTGATCGGTGACGATGGCCGTGTACTGCTCACAGTGACGGGCCCTGATGTCCTCGCGCCTCATGAACGAGCCAACCTCGCGGCCGCCGCGGCCGCCGCATGGGCCGCGGGAGCAACGCCGCGCGCGATCGCGGAGGCGCACCAGAACTTCGCGAGGCTCCACCACCGGACCGAGCCCGTCGGCAAGGCTGGGGGAGTGACCTTCGTCGATGATTCGAAAGCGACGAACCCCCACGCGGCAGTTGCGGCGATTTGTGGCTATGAACACGTGGTGTTGCTCGCCGGCGGTGACAGCAAAGGCGTCGATCTCGGCGCATTGCGTGCGGTGTCGGGGCGCCTGCGGGGCGTCGTCGCGATTGGGAATGCGCCCGAAGAGATCGAGCAAGCATTCGCAGGGACGGTGTCGGTGCGACGAGCGTCGACGATGGCCGATGCCGTTCGGACCGCCGCCGCGCTGGCGGTGCCCGGCGACGTCGTGTTGCTCTCTCCGGCCTGCGCATCCTTTGATTGGTATTCGAGTTACGCCGAACGCGGTGACGACTTCCGTCGCGAGGTCGAGGCGCTCATCGGTGAGGTGGGGGAGTCGTGACGACCACCACCAGGGGCACGACGACACCTGGCACGACGACACCGGGCACGACCAATGGTTCTGCGGCTCCAGCACGCACTCGGCGGTTCACCGGCCTGAGGAGATGGTGGGCGCGATCGGAATCAACGCGTACGCCGAACTCCGTATTGTTGGTCCTCGGCGTCGCGGTGTTGAACATCGTGGGACTGGTGATGGTCCTCTCCGCGTCGTCGGTACGGTCGATTGACGACACGGGAACCCCGTGGTCATTCTTTGAACGTCAACTGATGTGGACGGCATTGGGTGCGGTGGGGTTCGTTGTGGTCTCGCGCATCGACTACCGCTCGTGGCGACGCATCACGGTGCCATTACTCGCGGTGGCGATTGGACTCCTGTTGGTCGTGCTGGTGCCGGGCCTGGGCATCAAAGTCGATGGCGCGCGCCGCTGGCTGGGCTACGACCAGCTCCGGTTGCAACCGTCGGAGATTGCGAAACTCGCGCTCTTGGTGTTCGCGGCCGATGTGTTGACGCGCCGCGAGCATGAGGTTGGGCAATGGCGACGCGCGTTGCGTCCGATCGTTGTCGTGCTGGGCGTGGTCGCCACATTGATGATGGCCGAGCCGGATCTGGCGTCGTTGATGGTCATCGCCGTGATCGTCATCGCCACGCTCGTCGTCGGCGGCGTTCGGATGCGCCATCTCGGTGTGCTCGGAGGGATCGCGATCACCGGAGTCACGATCGCAGCGTTCGCATCGCCCTGGCGGCGAGCGCGGATGCTGTCGTTTCTTCATCCGAACCATGATCCGAACAACACCGGGTACCAGGTGACGCAGTCGCTCATTGCCGTGACGCGCGGTAGCTGGACGGGGGTGGGGCTCGGAGCCGGTCGATCGAAATGGCGGTTCCTTCCCGCCGCGCATACCGACTTCATCTTTGCGGTGATCGGCGAGGAACTTGGGCTGGTTGGATGCGCGATGGTTGTCGGCCTCTTCGCCCTGATCGCGGTGATCGGGGTACGAACCGCCGCCAGGGCCCCGGACCGATTCGGCATGATCATGGCCGCCGGCGCCACCGCGTGGATCGTCGGACAAGCAGTGTTGAACCTTGGTGCGGTGGTGGGAGTTCTACCGGTCACGGGAGTCCCGCTGCCGTTCGTGTCGTTCGGTGGCACCGCGCTGGTGACAACGATGGCGGCCGCAGGAATGTTGGTCAATGTCGCCCGACAGGGACGGTCGTGACGGACCGCGACCGAGGCGTGTTCGCGTTCGTGACCGGCGGCGGGACTGGTGGCCATGTGTATCCCGCGCTCGCGATCGCCGATGCCTTGGTTGCCGACGGCCACGACCGCTCGTCGATACGTTTCGTTGGGGCGCGCCGTGGGCTCGAGGCGCGGGTGGTACCCGAGGCCGGGTACGCCATCGAGTTGCTCACCCTCGACGGCATTCAGCGTTCGTTCGCGCCCCGCGATGTCCTGCGGTCCGTGCGCGCACTGGTCGCATTTGTCCGCGCCTTCGGGCATTGCGTACGTCACCTCCGGGCCACGCGACCGGCGGTCGTGGTCGGCGTCGGCGGGTACGCGTCGGCACCCTGCGTGCTGGCCGCCTGCATCACTCGGGTGCCCACGGTGATCCACGAACAGAACGCGGTGCCCGGCCTGGTGAACCGCATCGCGGTGCGGTTCGGCGCGAGCGCGGCGGTTTCGTTTCCCGACTCGCCCTGGCATCGCTCGGTCATGACCGGAAATCCGATTCGGGCCGAAGTGGCCGGCCTGATTCGGAATCCGAGCGAGCCACCGATTCTCGCGATCGTGGGGGGAAGTCTGGGCGCGGGCCGATTGAACGACATCGGACTCGGCCTCTATGACCGGTGGCGGGACCGCGATGATGTTGCGATTCGCCATGTTGCGGGTCCCAATCACGTGGCCGCGGCGCAGACTCGACTCGATGGTCTGCGCCGACCTGGCGACCGACTCGCGTACACGCTCGTGGGCTACGAGTCCGATATGGCTGGCCTCTACCAACAGAGCGCGCTCCTCCTGTGCCGGGCCGGTGCGACCACGATTGCCGAAGCCGCGGCGGTCGGCATCGGCGCGGTCTACGTGCCGTGGTCGGGGTCTGCTGGTGGTCAACAGGTGGCGAACGCGCAGGCGATGG
This sequence comes from Acidimicrobiia bacterium, assembly GCA_046598395.1. GTDB lineage: Bacteria > Actinomycetota > Acidimicrobiia > IMCC26256 > JAENVU01 > JAENVU01. The sequence continues at coordinate 27,771 of JBKJIQ010000026.1, read as the reverse complement.
TGCGCATCGGTGCCGGAGTAGCGATCACCGATACCGATACCGACTGCGATCTCGACGCCGTCGAACCGATGCTGGCGCGGTTGTTGGGCGACCGCGATCAACTGCGCGCGATGGGCTCCGCGGCTCGCTCGGTGGGCCGTCCCGACGCGAGCGCCCGAGTGTGCGCGCTGATCGCGGAGGTCGCGCGTGACGCGGCCTGAGTTGCGGATCGATCTCACGCACCCCCGGCGGATCCACGTGGTCGGTGCTGGTGGCGCCGGGATGAGCGCGTACACCGCGATCTTGGCCGAACTCGGCCATCACGTCACCGGCTCGGATGTGCGGGAACATCCGCGCCTGGAACGGCTGCGGCTCCTGGGTGTGGAGTGCAACGTTCCCCAACGAGCCGAGAATCTGCCCGAGCACCTCGACGCAGTGGTGTTCAGCTCCGCAGTGCCGCTCGAGAATGTGGAGGTCCAGGCCGCGCTCGCGCAGGGGATTCCGGTCCTGACCCGCGCGGAGGCGTTGACCGCGATCGTCTCGATGCGACGCGGACTCGGCGTGGCGGGGACCCACGGCAAGACAACGACATCTTCCATGATCACCTTGATCCTGCGTGCCGCAGGGATGCATCCCAGTTTCCTGATCGGCAGCGAGCTGCACGAAGTCGGAGCCAACGAGGCGCTCGATGCCGGCGAGTGGCTGGTGGTGGAGGCCGATGAAAGCGATGGCACGTTTCTCCAGCTGCCGCTCGAGGCTGCGGTCGTCACCAATGTGGACAACGACCATCTCTGGTACTGGGGAGATATGGATCGTCTGCGCGCCGCGTTTTCCGCGTTCGTCGACTCGATCGGTGACCTCGCGGTCTTGTGCTCCGACGACCCGTTTCTTGGCCAGCTCGCGATCCAGCGGCCGGAGACGGTGACCTACGGTTTGGAGCCCGGTGCTCGTTACCGTGCGATCAACTACGCCGGTGGCCCCGATGGTTCTCGCTTCACGCTCGTCGTCGACGACGTTGCCCTCGGAGAGGTTCGCCTCCCGATCATCGGGCGCCACCATGTGCAAAACGCAACGGGCGCGGCGGCGATCACGATGGAGCTCGGCTGCGACTTCGAGACGGTCCGACGCGCGTTGGCCGGGTTCGGCGGGGTGGCTCGCCGGTTTCAACATCGCGGTGAGTTCAACGGCGTCGCCATCATCGACGACTATGCCTTGTTGCCCGTCGAGGTGAATGGCACGATCGGCGCGGCGCGCGAGGCAGGGTACCGACGAGTGGTCGCGGTCTTCCAACCGTTCCGGTACGCGCGGACCGCATTGATGTGGGCCGAGTTCGCCCACGCGTTCGTCGGAGCTGATCAGGTGGTGCTGACCGATGTCTGCGGGTTCCACGAATCGCCGATCCCTGGTGTGACCGGCGAACTCCTTGTCCGCGCGGTCCTCGACGCTCATCCCGATCAACCGCTCGCCTACTTCCCGCATCGTGCTCAGCTCGCGGATCTGGTCCCCGCCTACGCGGGGCCGGGTGACGTGATCCTCACGCTCGGAGGGGGCGACATCACCACGCTCGCAGACGAGTTGATGGCCCGAGCCGGCCGCCACCGATGAACCGGCCAGTCCAGGAGGCGCTCCGCAATGTCGCGGTGGCGCTGGATCGGGTTCTCCCGGGTGCGGTTGCTCGCGACGCGCCCCTTGGCGCGCGGACCACGTGGAGGGTGGGCGGTACCGCAGCGGTGATGGCGCAGGTGGACACGGTTGCCCAGCTCATCGCGGTTGCCGCCATCTTGACGCCGGACATCCCGCGGTTCGTGCTCGGTCGCGGATCGAATGTCTTGGTCTCGGATTCCGGATTTCCCGGGGTGGTGATCAATCTGGGATCCGGGTTCGAGACGGTCACCTTCGATGGAGCCGCGGACACGCCGGATTCGGTCACGGCCGGGGGAGCGACGGCGCTACCGGTTTTGGCGCGTCAATGTGCCGCGGCGGCGCGTGCCGGTCTCGGCTTCTACGTGGGGATTCCCGGATCGGTGGGCGGCGCGATCCGGATGAATGCGGGAGGCCATGGACGCGAGACCCGAGACGTTGTGCTGAGCGCCGCGGTGATCGATCTCGATGGACCGGGGGAGCTGCACCAAAGGGATCGCGAGGCCCTTGGATTTGGGTACCGACACTCTGCGCTTGGGCGTAGTGATGTGGTCGTGTCCGCTCGTTTCGCGGTCGCGCCCGGAGACGCGGGCGCACTGGCAGAGGAGATCAGAGAGATCGTCCGTTGGCGAGCGGCCCACCAACCCGGGGGTGCGAACGCGGGATCGGTGTTCCGCAATCCTCCCGGTGACGCGTCGGCACGGCTGATCGACCAGGAGTGTGGACTGCGCGGGTTGCGCGTGGGGGGAGCGGTGATCTCGGAGAAACATGCGAACTTCATTCAGACCGACGCGGGCGGGACGGCCGCCGATGTTCGCCAACTCATCCATATGGTGCGTGAAACCGTGGAGCAGCGAACGGGCATCCGCCTCGATGTCGAGATTCACGAGATCGGGTTTGCCCAGCCATGAATCCCATCGAAGCGGGCGTGGACCCGAGGATGCGTGAACGGTGGGTTGCCGCCCGACGCTACGAGGGCCGCCGGCGACTCCGGCTCATCATGGCGATCGTGATCACCTTTGCCGTGGTCGGCATCGCCTACTTGATCGCGTCGTCCTCACTGCTGGGGGCCGGAACGGTGCAGGTCAGGGGCGTCACCCGCGTGACCCCGGCCGCAGTGCGCACCGCCGCCCATATCGCCGAGGGCGAGCCGCTCCTCTTTCTCGATACGGAACTGATTGTTCGGCGGGTCGAACGGCTTCCCTACGTGCAGCATGCCCGCGTCGCGACGGAACTGCCCGAGACCGTCGTGATTACCGTGACCGAACGCCACGGTGTGGGCTGGACACGAGACGCTTCTCCAACCCCGATTTCGATCGTCGACGGCACCGGGCGCGTCTTGGAACGTGCCACCACTGCTCCCGATGGGCTGCCCGAAGTTGTGGGATCCGGCGATCCGGCGGCGATCGGCACTCGGGTGCAACATCCCGAGATATTTCGAGTACTCGCGGCCCTGCCTGACGCCCTCCGACTCGTGACGTTGCGCAGCACCGTGAAGGGCGGCGAAGCCACGCTCACCTTGCGTGGTGATCCTCCGGAGGCCGCAGAGGTGCAACTCGGCACCATGACCAGGGTGCGAGCGAAGGCGGCGACGGCACTCGCTGTGCTCGACGCGCTCCGGACTCGCTCCGAGCGTGTCCAGATCTTGGATGTGCGAGTGCCCACCGCGCCAGCGACCAGATGATTGCCCCATATTGAGCCCGTCGAGTAAGATCTCTACCATAACCATAGGTTTACATAACTCTTGACCTCCAGTGAAGGTCGAGAGTTCGGAGTCGAGAGTTTCTTGCCCTTCCGAGCCCCAAGTTCAAGCCCCAAGTTCAAGCCCCAAGTTCAAGCCCTGGCCGGGCCAGCCGTAGGGAGATCACCATCATGTTGGGTGCACCACAGAACTATCTCGCCGTGATCAAAGTTGTCGGCGTCGGCGGAGGCGGCGGCAACGCGGTGAACCGCATGATCGATGCTGGATTGAAGGGTGTCGAGTTCATCGCGGTGAACACCGACGCCCAAGCGCTGCTGATGAGTGATGCCGACGTGAAGCTCGACCTCGGGCGAGAGCTCACGCGTGGTCTGGGTGCCGGATCCGACCCGGAGGTCGGACGCCAGGCTGCCGAAGATCACCGCCAGGAGATCGAAGAAGTGTTGCGGGGCGCGGACATGGTCTTCATCACCGCGGGCAAGGGCGGCGGGACGGGTACCGGTGGTGCACCGATCATTGCCGAGGTCGCGAAGTCGATCGGCGCACTAACAATCGGCGTCGTCACCCGCCCGTTCGGTTTTGAGGGCCGACGGCGTTCGGTGCAGGCCGAGCAGGGAATCCAGACCCTGAAGGAGAAGGTCGACACCCTCATCATTATCCCGAACGACCGGCTGCTCCAGGTTTCCGATGAGAAGACCTCGATGCTGAATGCATTCAAGATGGCCGACGAAGTCCTGCTCCAAGGGGTGCAGGGCATTACCGACCTGATCACCACTCCCGGTCTGATCAATACCGACTTTGCCGACGTGAAGATGATCATGACGAACGCCGGATCGGCGCTGATGGGCATCGGGTACGCGTCCGGTGACGGTCGCGCCGTGGCTGCCGCGCGCGCCGCAATTTCGTCGCCGCTCCTGGAGGCGAGCATCGAAGGTGCCCGCGGGATTCTGCTCAATATCTCCGGTCCTTCGGACCTGGGTCTCTTCGAGGTCAACGAGGCGGCAGAGATCATCAGCGAGGCCGGGCACCCGGATGCCAACATCATCTTCGGAGCGGTGATCGACGACGCGTTGGGCGACGAAGTGCGCATCACCGTGATCGCGGCAGGGTTCGATCGCTTCGAAGGCGAGCGGCGCGAGGCCACGCTGGGCCTGCGTGATGAAGAACGGGCCCTCGGCGGCGACGATGCCGAAGACCTCGCCCTGGGTGACGACGACTTCGACGTCCCGGATTTCTTGCGCTGAGCCCATCGCGAGACGTGAGAACGCAACGACCTTCCCCGTCGGGTCGCGTTGATACACGCGGAAGCGTCGCGAAGCGATGGTGATGATTGCTCGCAGGATTGGCGGGGCCGACGCGTGGTTCACGGATCGGCACGGGGGAGTATCTCCCCAACCGTTCGCGTCGCTCAACCTCGCTGCTCATGTAGGGGATGACGAGACCGCGGTGGCCGAGAATCGCGCCAGAGTGTTGTCCGCGATCTGCCAGTTGCGCTCCCAGTGGATGCAACCACTGCATGTCCACGGCACCACGGTCCATGTGGTCACCGACGAAACGCAGTACGCGTTGGATGGCCTGACGATCAATGGCCCGGGCCCCGACGCAGCCGCGCTCGAAGCTGACGGACTTGCGACGGCGCGGCGAGGCGTGGCGCTCAGCGCACTCGGCGCGGATTGTGCACCGATAGCGATTGCGAATGACACCGCCTGCGCGGCGATCCACGCTGGATGGCGCGGCGCGCTGGGGGGCGTGGTGGCGGCGGGTGTGGCTGCGGTGCAAGCGCTCGGACGCGGTCCGGTGCACGCGGTCGTTGGTCCGTGCGTCTGCGGGCGCCACTATGAGTTTGGCGAGGAACTCCTCAGTGAGTTGGTGGGAGTGCACGGTCCGGAGGTTGCGACCACCACCGGTGCCGGTGCGCCGGCCTTCGATCTGCGCGCCGCGATCCGGCACGCCTTTGCCCGCGCCGATGTCGCTGATGTCGAAGTCCTAGACATCTGCACTGTGGAATCAGCCGATCACTTCTCCTTCCGCCGCGATGGACTCACCGGCCGTCATGGTGTGGTCGTGGTGAATCGGTGACGGTTCCGGGATCAGTTGCGGAGAGGGTTGCGGCGGTCCGATCCCGAGTTGCCGACGCCGCGCGACGCGCGGGGCGCGAACCAAGTGACGTGCGCATCGTGGCCGCGACCAAGACGCAATCCGTCGATGCCATCGCAGCGGTGGTGGATGCCGGAGTCCGCGACGTCGGTGAGAACCGAGCCCAGGAACTCGTTGCGAAGGTTCCTGCACTCGCGCCGCTCGATCCGGTGTGGCACTTCATCGGTCGACTCCAACGGAACAAGATCAACCAGCTCGCGCCATCGGTCCGGTGGTGGCACTCGATCGACCGCCTCGATCTCGGCGCGGCTCTTGCCCAACGCGTTCCGGGGGCTCGCGTGTTGGTCGAGGTCAACGTCGCGGCCGAACCGCAAAAGGGTGGTGCCGGGGTTGACGAGACGCCTGCGCTCGTGGAGCGGCTTCGAGAACTCGGGCTCGATGTGGTGGGCCTCATGACGGTTGCCCCTGCCGTCGGCGATCCGACGGGGAGCTTCGCGAGGCTCCAGGTCATGGCGACAGGGCTGGGACTGTCGGAATTGTCGATGGGGATGAGTAACGATTTCGAGGCGGCGATCGCTCAGGGTGCAACGATGGTGCGCCTCGGCACTGTTCTTTTCGGAACCCGACCGACATTCCCCCGTTCTGCTGCTCCGGGGCGGTAACGTGGTATTCCTTCCGTAGGGAGAGGTGATGCCGGGAATGTGGCAGAAGACGATGGTCTACCTCGGACTCAAAGATGACGACGAGGGCTATGAGTACGACTACGACGAACTGGATCTCGCCGAGGCGGAACACGCCGAGGCGACACAGCCGGTAGCGCCGATGGAACGCCCCGCCAAGCTGGCGCGCCGTGAGGCGACCCCGGCAGTGCGGGTACAGCCGCGTGTGCGCGCGGTGCCGGTCGACGAACCGGACAGCGCCGTAGTCCCCACGATCCGTCCCATGTCCGCCACGAGCGCTCGTGTGCATGTGGTGGAGCCTCAGGGATTCAACGATGCCCAGGAGGTGGGAGACCGCCTCAAGAGCGACCAGCCGGTGATTATCAATATCTCCGGACTCGGGCGTGACCTCCAGCGGCGACTCATCGACTTTTCGAGCGGCCTGACCTATGCAATCGGCGGCACCATGGCGCGGGTCGCCGATCAGGTCTTCCTGTTGACCCCGAGCAACGTCGAGGTCTCTCAAGAGGAGAAGGAGCGGCTCCAGGCTCGCGGCCTTTTCGGTTCGTGAGTATCTGATCCGTGCAAGAAATTTTCTGTGCGTTGCTCATTACGTACATCCTGATCCTGTTTGGACGGATGATCGTCTCGTGGCTACCGCCCTCTTCGGGCGGTATGGCCACCGTCGGTCGCGTGTTGTTCGACCTCACGGAGCCGGTGCTCGCACCCATGCGGCGCGTGATTCCACCAACCGGCGCGATCGATCTTTCCTTCACGGTGCTCACGTTCGGGTTATTCCTCGTCTGGCAAGGAGTGTGCGGCTGATGTCCGGTTCGCGTGTGAGTCTCGTTCAGCACCCCAATGCCTCACTACGATGCCTGTCATGGACGTGACGCCTCGGGAACTCCGTGACATCGATATTCGCGAACGCTTCGGTGGTTATCACCGCGACGACGTCGACGATCTCCTCGAACGGGCGGCCGCCCGGATCGAGGGGTTGGAAGGGCAGCTCCGCGAGGCCCAGACCCGGGTCGACTCCGGCGAAGCCGACGCGGGCAAGACCCGCGAGACCGAAGACATGCTCCATCGGACCTTGCTGCTGGCCCAGCGTGCCGCGGATGAGGCCGTCGCCGAAGCGCAGAGCAAGGCGCGCCAAATCCTCGACGACGCCGAGACCAAAGCGCGTTCGACGATCGACGAAGCGGCGACGACCGCCCGCCGCCAGGCTGAGACCGAGCGTCGCCGTCTGGAGAATGAGGTGGTCGAACTCGGAGCGAAGCGCGATGCGCTGACTGCCGATGTCGACGCGTTGGAACGGTTCGAAACCGAGTACCGCTCCCGGTTGCGTCGCTCGGTGGAATCAGACCTCGAGATGCTCTCGAGTAAGGGCTCGGTTGCTCCGTCGCCGCGTCCCACCACCCACGATGTGGAGATGCCGGCCGCCGCGAGAGTCGCAGCCACCACCGAGGTCACCGTGGCCACTCCGGAGGCCGCCGGGATACCGACCAGCGTTCCCGCACCAGTAGCGCCTCCGGCGTTCGGGTTGGCTGCATCCGAACCACCACTGTCCGCTCCGAGCGCCGCGCCTCCGGTTGCGGTTTCGCCGATTGCCACCTCAACGCCGGCGACCCCCACCGCGGCGACCCCCACCGCGGCGATCCCCACTGCGGCGATCCCCACTGCGGCGACCCCGGTGCCGCCGATCGCCGCGGTACCTGAAGCATCGACCGAGCCACCATGGGAAGAAGTCGCGGCATCGCCGCCGACCGCGCGACCGCCACTGTTCGACTCGGAACCGGAGCCTGAGCACCTCGATGACGATGCATTCTTCGCGAGTCTGCGGGAAGCCGTGACGGACGAGACGCCACTCGGACCGCGTGATTCGGTATCAGGCGCCGATGGTTTCGATCCCGACGATTCTCGTGGTGGGCTGTTCCGCCGTCGGGGGCGCTAGCGCTCGGTCGTGCTGACCGTCGTGCTGGCGGTGACCCGTAGCGGGTGACCGTCGACGGTGAGTTCGGCTGCCTCCCCGGCGATCGATTCCACTTCGAGGCGAAGCGCGAGCACTTCGCCGGCGATCCAGTCCTGGTGCGCAAGGATCGCTTCAGCTAACGGTCCGGTTGCCTCGAGGGCTACGTGGATCCGATCAGAGATCGCGAACCCGGCATTCTTCCGGTGATCGTTGAGCACGCGTACGACCTCGCGCGCCAGGCCTTCGCGCCGTAGCCCGTCGTTCAGTTGGGTGTCCATCGCCACTGCCAGCGCGCCGTCCTGGGCGAGCGCGAACTCCTCGTGAGAAGCCGCGCGAATCTGAAGGTCGGCTTCGGTGAGGATCACTTCCGACCCGTCGACGTCGAGCGTGAACGTGCCGGTGGTCGCCAGTGCCTGGCGCACCACTGCGCCATCGACCTCGCCGAGGAGAACTTTCACACGCGGCAGCAGTTTGCCCACCTTCGGCCCCAGGGTGCGGAAGTTGGGAAGCACGGTGTAGTCGAGCAGGCCCTCGAGGGTTGCGACGGTCTCGAGGTGCTTTACGTTGAGCGCGTCGGTAATCTCCGCGGCGACGTCGGACCCCAACGTTGTTCCGGCCGGAATGAGCGCGATCGCGCGGGGGAGTGGCTGGCGCACTCGGAGTTTCGATTCCGCGCGGGCCGCCAGGCCGAGAGACACGAGATCGCGCGCGAGGGCCATGTTGGCTTCGAGGGTTTCGTCGATCGCGGCGAGGTCGGCCGTGGGCCAGTCGGTGAGGTGGACGGAATCCTCACGACGGCTGAGGTTCTGGTAGAGCGCGTCGGCGGTGAACGGGGTGACGGGAGCAAGCATCTGGGTGAGGAGTAGGAGGCATTCGTGCAGCACCGCGTGCGCCTGAGCATCCGAGGCCTTCCAGAACCGCGACCGACTCCGCCGCACGTACCAGTTCGACAGGTCATCGACGAAGGCGTCGAGCATCTGGGTGGCGCGCAGAGCGTCGAAATCCTCGAGTGCCGCCGTGACCTCGCGCACCGTTGTGTGGACGCGCGACCGGATCCACCGATCCATGACATGGGTTGGTAGTGCGGCCGGTGGTGCGGGCGGAGTTGGAGCGGCGTTGTGGGCGTCGGCGGGCTCCCACCCGTCGAGGTTCGCGTAGGTCACGAAGAAGACGTAGGTGTTCCAGAGGGTGACGAGGAAGCGGTTGGTGGTCTCGTCGATGCTCTCGAGGTAGACGCGTTTGGGGGTCCAGGGTGAACTCGCGAAGGCGAAGTTCCACCGCAGGGCGTCGGCGCCGCGGGTCGTGAGGACCGCCCACGGGTCCATCACATTCCCGCGGGTCTTCGACATCTTCTGGCCGTCCTGGTCGAGCAGCAGCGCGAGACAGACCACGTCGCGATACGGCGACTGACCGAAGACCAAGGTGTTCACCGCGAGGAGTGAATAGAACCAACCCCGGGTCTGGTCGATGGCCTCACAGATGAAGTCGGCCGGAAACCGACGTTGGAAGACCGCTTGATTCTCGAATGGGTAGTGCAACTGGGCGGCCGGCATGGACCCGGAGTCGAACCACGCGTCCAAGACGGGCTCCACCCGGACTGCCCGCCCCGAGCAGTGCGCACAGGTGATGGTGATGTCGTCGACGAATGGCCGGTGGAGGTCGAGCTCCGAGAGGTCGCGGCCCGCGCGCTCGGCGAGCTCGGCCACCGATCCCACGCAGGTGTCGTCGCCACAATCCGTGCAGCGCCACACCGGAATGGGGGTGCCCCAGAACCGATCGCGTGACAGCGCCCAGTCGACGTTGTTCGCGAGCCAATCCCCGAAGCGGCCTTCGCGAATGTGTTCGGGATGCCAGCCGATTGCTGCGTTCTCGCGCAGCAGGGCGTCCTTGTGTTCAGAGGTGCGGGCGAACCACGTGGGCTTCGCCCAGTAGATCAGTGCAGTACCGCACCGCCAGCAGTGCGGGTATGAATGTTCATACGGTTCGACGACCACGAGCCGCCCGCGAGCGCGGAGCTCATCGATCAAGGTGGGGTCGGCATCCTTCACGAACTGGCCTGCAACCAACGGTACGTCCGAAATGAATCGTGCTTGGGCGTTCACCGGATTCAACATCGGGAGACCGGTCGCAACTGCGACCTCGCGGTCGATCTCGCCGAACGCGGGGGCGAGATGCACGATTCCGGAGCCGTCGTCCACCGTCACGAAATCCGCGGCAACCACCCGCCACGCATCCGCCGGCGTTGGCGTGATCGGCGCGCCCAACGCATCGTCGGGAAGCGGAAGCCAATCGAACGGGCGCTCATAGTGCAGGCCGACAAGGTCCGTTGCTCGTAGCGTGGCCACGACCTCGGCGTCGTCGCCGAGCACTGCCGTCACGCGAGTTTCCGCGAGCACCAGATCGCGGCCCTCGGCTACCCGCACGCGCACGTACGGCACGTCGGGCCCGACCGCGGCACCGGTATTGCTGACGAGCGTCCACGGTGTGGTGGTCCACACGAGTAGATCGAAATCGGCATCCACTACTGGGAACCGGACGTAGACGGAATCCTCGGTGATGTCTTGATACGCGCCCGGCTGGCCGAGCTCGTGACTCGAAAGTGCCGTGCCGCATCGACCGCAATACGGAACGACCTTGGAGCCCTCGTAGATCAACTCCTTGTTCCAAAGCTCGTGGAACTGCCACCACACGCTCTCGATGAACGGATTGCTCATCGTGGTGTAGGCATCTGAGAGATCGAGCCACATGCCGATGCGGCTCGTCATCGCCGACCAGTCCTCCACGTACCGCTGCACCGACTCACGGCAACGCTGGTTGAAGGCCTCGATCCCAAAGTCCTCGATCTGGGGCTTGCCCGAGAACCCGAGTTCCTTCTCGACCTCAACCTCAACCGGCAGGCCGTGGCAGTCCCAGCCGCCCTTCCGGGCTACGTACTTGCCTCGCATCGTGTGGAACCGCGGGTAGATGTCCTTGAACAAGCGCGCCCAAACATGATGAATCCCCGGCTTGCCGTTGGCAGTGGGCGGTCCCTCGTAAAACACCCACTCCGGGGCCCCGGCTCGCCGCCGCAAGGACTCGGCGAAGACATCTCGCTCACGCCATTGGGCGAGCACGCGCTCTTCGAGCGCGACGAGATCAAGACGTGGGTCGACGGGGTCGAAGGGCACCAGGCACTTTACAATTGCTCGTCGTCCTGATGGCTCGTTCGCTCGAATGTTTCGGCCGCGGTGCTGGTCGGGATGCTTCCTCGCCAAACTGCTCGTCCGGCTTCACCTCGACCGCGGCTGGTATTCCAGTCGCGTTGGGTCGGGTGTTCGTGGATTTTGAGTGGTTCTGCACTACCATCCCCCGGTTCCGTCGCCAGCCCGGAGGATTCCGATGGCCAAAGCCACCGGCCGGAAGGCCCCTGTCGCCAAGAAAGCCGTCCCTGTGAAGGTCGCCCCCAAAAAGGCCGCGGTCGCCAAGAAGCCCGCGCCCGCAGCCAAGAAGGCGGCAGCCAAGATCGCCAAGAAGCCCGCGCCCGTAGCCAAGAAGGCGGCAGCCAGGATCGCGACGAAGAAGGCACCGGCCCCGGCCGCGGTCAAGAAGGCGCCAGTGAAGCCGGCTGCGACGAAGTCCACCGCAAAAGCGACTGGCGCCAAGAAGGCCGCGCCGGCGAAGGCAACGGCGGCCAGAGCAACTCCCAGCAAACCAACTCCGGCCAAGAAAGCCACACCGGCGAAAGCCGCAACGAAAGCGGTGGTCAAAGTCGCGGTCAAGCCGGTCCCAGTGAAGAAGCAGCCTGCCGGTCGGACCTGCGCGCTGTCGGGGCTCTTCGTTCCGAAGCAGTCGCCGAATATCACGCCCAAGACCATGGAACGACTCCGGGAGATTCTCGACGAGGAGCGCGCCCGCCACGTACGTCAGGCCGAAGATCTCCAGGCCGACGCCGACGCACTGGTTGATCAGCGCGAACAGGGTGATACGCAGTTCGATGAGGAGTCCGGCGAGGGCGACACCATCAGCGTCGAGCGTGAGCGCGACCTCATGATGTCGGCGACGGCTCGGCTCGCGGTCGATGAGATCGACGCTGCGCTCCAGCGGATCGTTGACGGAACCTACGGACTGTGCTCTCCCGCCGGTCGCCGGATCCCGGTAGCTCGCTTGGAGGCGATCCCGTGGGCCGACACGTGCGTTGATTGCAAACAGCGTGTCGAGCGCCGTCGATAAAACAGGCACGTCGCGCCTGCGGGTGCCGCTGATCGTCGGCACGATCTTGGTGCTGGATCAGGTGACGAAGTCGCTCATGGCGGCGCGGGGCACGGTACCCATCTCGATCATCGGAACCGACGTTGAGTTCCGCGTCGTGCGAAACGCCGGTGGCGCGTTCAGCACCTTCACGAACGCGACCGTCGTGCTTGCACTACTCGCGATCGGTCTCACCGTCTGGCTGGTGTATACCCTGCGGCGCACGACCGACCGCCTCACGGTCATCGCATTGTCGTTGGTCCTCGGTGGTGCGCTCGGCAATCTCACCGACCGGCTGGTGCGGTCCCCGGGATTCTTGCGCGGCCATGTTGTTGACTTTGTGCATCTCGGCCCTTGGCCGTCGTTCAATGTCGCGGATGCCGCCATCGATATCGGTGTGGTCCTCCTCATCATCGCCACGTTTCGCACGTCGTCGCCGGCCAAAGCCGCCGCTCCGAGCCATGAGGACCTGACATGAGTGTTGACCGCGAGTCCGCATCGGGTTCGATCCATGAGCCGGTGGTGGTGCCGGAGTCGTTGGCCGGTGAGCGGGTGGATCGAGCGGTCGCGCTGCTGACCGGGTGGTCGCGCGCCGCGGTGAAGATCTTGGTCGAGGCCGGGGATGTCTATGTGGACGGCCGGGTTGCGTCTCGGAGCGCGAAGCTCGTTCCCGGAACCATGTTGGAGTGGCGAGCGGAGCCGGCCGAGTCCGCGCCGCCCGGACCGGAGCCCGACATCGAGATCGACGTCGTGTATTCGGATGACGACGTGATCGTGGTGGACAAGGCCGCCGGGCTCGTGGTGCACCCGGGTGCCGGCCATCCGGACGCAACGCTGGTGAACGCACTGCTCGCGCGCTTTGATCTCGGGGGAGTCGGCGATCCGGCCCGTCCAGGGATTGTCCACCGGCTCGATCGTGAGACGAGTGGGCTCCTCGTGGTCGCCCGAACGCAGCTCGCCTACGAGTTTCTCGTGGCCGCGCTCAGCGAGCGCACGGTCGCGCGTCACTACATCGCGGTCGTGCGCGGGAACCCGAGTTCCACCAGGGGAACCGTCGACGCGCCGATCGGTCGGTCGACGCGAATGCCCACGAAGATGGCGGTGCGAGCGGGAGGCAAGGAAGCCCGCACCCACTACGAGGTCACCGCGGTGTTTGACGACGCCGCCCAGCTCGCGGTCACCCTCGAAACCGGCCGGACCCACCAGATCCGAGTGCACCTTGCGGCGATTGATCATCCGGTGCTCGGGGATTCGGTCTACGGAACGCGGGACCCCGTGATTGCCCGTCCGTTTCTTCACGCGGCCGAACTGGCCTTCACCCACCCGGTGTCGGGAGTCGAGATGCGGTTCGAGTCGGCGTTGCCGCCCGAGCTTGCGGCCGCGCTCGCTTCACTCGGCGCCCCACGATCCGCAACGCGCTCAGATTGAAGATGAGCACCGATCCGACGATCGCGATGACGCGCACGATCTCGGCATCGGTTCCGGACTCGAGCGCGTGCACCGTGCCGGAGATCCACACCACGTAGCTCAGAAAGTGAATCGCGCGCCACAGCTTGCGGGGGAGCCGACGAATGAGCAGCGAGGACGCCTCGACGATCACGAGCGCGTACGCACCCGCGATGCCCCAGGTGACGGCGCCCGGCCGCCATGTCGATGCCATCGGGATTGCGAGTTCGGCCGGACCGAATGCAACGGTCGAGTCGAAGGCAAGGCCGGTGAGGTGCAGGCCGAGAAAGACCACCGAGAGCCCGCCGAGGAAGCGATGGAGGTCCTGCTGCCATGCGGGCGTGGGTACGCGCCGGAGCCGGCCGGAGAGCAGGAGCCCGAGCAGGATTGCGACCCCTGCGATCGCCCAGGCGACGAGGCCTGAGGACCGGGCGAGGTACCACCAGATCTTGGCAGTCATTCGACGAGTGACAACAGGTCAGCGGTGGTTCGAGTGGTGTCGTCGCGTCCCACGATAACCCCGGATGCCCGATGCGCTCTGAGCAGCGCGACGCCGTTATCGGGGCCTGCGAGGAGCGCCGCGGTCGCCAGCGTCTCGGCGGCCATGGCGCAATCGGCGACGACCGTGGCGAGCGCGGCGCTGTCGGTGGCGGGCAGGCTGGTGTGAGGGTCGATCACGTGGTGGGCTACCTGGCCATGGCGCCACCACCGGCGCTTGGTGATCGCGCTCGTGGCGAGACCACCGGTCACGAGTCGCAGCGACCTTCCGGGGAGGGCATCGAGTCCGATGATCCAACCGTCGGGTGTCGGGTGGTCGCCGGCAACTCGCAGGTCGCCACCGATGTTGACGAGTACGCCTTGCGCGCCGGCGCGCATCAGCAGGTCGGCGACGAGATCGGCCGCGAGTCCTTTGCCGATACCGCCCAGATCGAGCCGAACGCCAACCGGAACCTGTACCGACGAGACGATGGGGTCGACGACGATCGCACCGCAGCCGGGCGCACCGCAGCCGGGCGCCGCCTTCATCGTGGGCACCAGGGTGGAGCCCCACTCGTCATCCTGGCGCCTTGCCGCGGTGTTGCGATGGGGGTCGTCGCAGGTGGGCAGGTCAACAAACGTGCGGTCGTATCCGGACTGTTCGAGCGCGTCGAGCACGGTGGGGTCAAAGGCGCCATCGAGTCGGTGCCATGCGTCGATCGCCGCGCTCACCGCGAGCACGGTGTCTGCACTCACTCGCACCGGTCGACCGGCTGCCGCGTTGATCCGGCACAGTTCTGAGTCATGCCGGAACCGGCTCCAGCGGCGCTCGAGTTGGTCGATGCGGTCGCATCCGATCTGCACCAACTCGGCGCTGCCACCCAGGACAAGCACATGGCACCGGGTCCCCATGGCGGCGAACCGAGCGGCGTGCATTAGGAGGGCCCGGTCGTGGTCGCCGGTGGTGAGGTCGGGGCCGGCGCGGCCGCTGGTGCTGCGACCGGTGACACGGATGGGGGTGCCGAACTCACCTCCGACGTTGCTGGGCCCGACGTTGCTGGGCCCGACGTTGCTGGGCCCGACGTTGCTGGGCCCGACGTTGCTGGGCCCGACGCTGCTGGGCCCGACGTGGTGGAGCGGCGGGCCGTTCCCACGCTGGGCGGGCCACCCGCGGTGGGCGGTGCCGCGGCCGGTGGCGCGGGGACATGGATCACGTCGACCCAGATGACCTTCTGGGGGAGCGCAACGGCGGTCTGGATTGGGGTCGGGGTCGCGGGCGCCGCGACGACCGCAGCCGGCGCATTGGTGGCGATGAACGCAATGGCGCCGCTGAAGATACCGACGGCGATCCCGGCGGCGAGGATTCTGCTCCCCTCCGCCGGACGGCGCCGTGATTGACGCATCAGTCGTCGCCGAGCTCGTGGTCATCGCCGCCAATGGGGCTGGGGCGATTCACGGGGCCCGGCACCGGCGTAGGGGCAGTTGCGGGGGCGGGCGCGGCGTTCACAGGATCATGGCGCTCGGAGCCAGACTCGCCGCGTTCTTCCGAGCCGTTGCTGGAGCGGTCCGACGACGGGACCGAAGACTCGGAAGCCGACTCGGAGGCCGGCTCGGCGGCGGGGTCCGAGACGATGAGCGTGTGGCGCTCGATCTCGGGGGGCAGCGTTGACGCGGGGCTGACCGGACTGATCTTCCCCACGCTGGTGCTGGCATCCGCGATATCGAACACGTGCATGGTGGCGCCGGCAGCCGCGGCGAGTCCGGTGATGCTCATGCTGACCGCGGCGGCGGCGGCGAGGGCTTTTCTACGGTTCATGGTGTCCTCCTTGGGGGTGGAATCCCACCGTACGGAACCAATTGCCAGGAGCTGGTCGGCAGTACCCCATGAATCGGCAAAGGGTCGGATGCAGAACCGTCAAGTGCGCGATGGTGGAGGCATGCACCTGCTGATGGTCGAGGACGACGATGCAATCGCGGCCCCTCTGGCCCGGGGCCTGGAGCGCGAAGGATTCATCGTTTCGCGCGCGGTGACCGGTGAAGCTGCGTTGGCGGCTTCGGGCTATGACCTGGTGCTGCTCGATCTCGGAATGCCCGATATAGACGGGTTCGCGATTTGCCACCAGCTGCGCAGCCGATCCGACGTTCCGATCATCGTGGTGACTGCTCGTGGTGACGAAGCCGACCGCGTGGTCGGTTTGGAACTCGGCGCGGATGACTACCTCGTGAAACCGTTTGGATTCCGCGAGTTGGTGGCGCGTATCCGCGCCGTCATGCGTCGGACCGCACCGCGCTCGGTGGAGGACGCCGACGTCCGCACCATCGGTGCATTGACCATCGATGTTCGAACCCACCGGGCGGTGCTGGCGGGTGAGGAACTCGCGTTGACGCCGAAGGAGTTCGACCTCGTAGCGCTCCTCGCGGAGGAGCCAGGGTCGCTGTTCGAACGAACCACGATTCTGGAGCGGGTCTGGGATCCGCATTGGTACGGCCCGACCAAGACCTTGGATGTTCACGTGGCGTCAGTGCGCAAGAAGCTCGGGGACCCGACGTGGATCGAGACGGTCCGCGGCGTTGGGTTCCGCCTGGTTGATCCCGACGCCGATCCCGATATTGGGGACCCCGCAGTCCTCGACGTCGACGTCGGTTGATCCGTGCGTCGCCGGCTCTTACTGAGCTACCTCACGCTCACGCTCGTTGTGCTGTTGCTCCTCGAGCTTCCGCTCGGATTCATCTACGCGCGTGAGCAACGCCGACGCCTCACGGCGTCAGTGGAACGCGATGCACTCGCGTTGTCGATCCGTGCCGAGGAAGGGTTCGAGGCGAATGAGCTAGCAATGGTGCGCAACCTCGCGCGCGATTACAAGGCCGATACCGGTGGTCGGGTTGTGGTGATCCGGCGCAGTGGGAAGGTGATCGCCGACTCTGATCAGTCACCGGCCGACGATGAGAACTTCCGGAATCGCCCGGAGTTCAAGTCTGCCTTGGCCCGCAAGGAAGTGAAGGGATCGCGTTACTCCAAGACCCTCGGTCACGATATTTTGTACTTCGCGGTGCCGATCGTAAATGGGCGAGACCTGATCGGCGCGCTCCGCGTCACGTACCCCACCTCCTACGTGGACGCACGGATCGAGCAGGGCTGGGGGATTCTGATTGCGATTGGATGCGTCATCCTGTTGATCGTATTTCTGGTCAGTCTCCGACTCGCGCGTCAGGTCACCATTCCCATCGAACGTCTGGCCGCGGCGTCGGCCGACTTCGGTTCCGGCGCACTCGACGTTCGGGTCGCCGTACCCGACGGTCCTCGAGAGATTCGAGACGTCACGGAGAGTTTCAATACCACTGCGCAACGCCTTGAACGGTTAGTGAGTTCCCAACGTGAGTTCGTCGCGGATGCTTCGCACCAACTCCGGACCCCACTGACCGCGCTGCGGCTGCGGTTGGAGAACCTCGAATCCGAATTGGCGGATTCGCAAAAACAACCGGGCGGCGGTTTGGAACCTGAGGGTCGAGTTGCCGCGACTGCGGATGTTGCGGGATCGCTTGATGAGGTGGCACGACTGTCGCGCCTCGTGGATGGTCTGCTGGAACTTGCGCGCGCCGAACGGTCGGGAGTGAGCGCACGCGCGCTCGAACTCGCATCGATTGTCGACGGCCGCATTGAGGCCTGGGCCGCGTTTGCCGATGAGCATGAGGTCGCACTCGCGTCCGCGATCGACCCGTCGATCTCCGTGCGCGCGACACCGGGCCGGTTGGAGCAGGTGCTCGACAATCTCATCGCCAACGCGATCGAGGTCTCGCCGAGAGCCGGTGCGATTCGCGTGTCGGCCGTGGTCCTGGGCTCAGTGGTGACGATGAGAGTCACCGATGAAGGGCCTGGGATGACCGATGACCAGCGGGCCCGCGCATTCGACCGCTTCTGGCGGGTGCCGGCGAATCGTGGTGGTGCCGGGCTGGGATTGTCGATTGTGCGGCAACTGGTGGAGGGCGACGGTGGAACCGTCCGGCTCGACGCGGCGCCCAGTGGTGGACTCGATGTCGTGATCGAACTTCGATCGCCTTGACGACCTCGCGCGCGCCGCGTGGGCGCCGCCCGTCACCGGTTGCCGATCCGCCCACCGTCTTGGGCACCCGACTGCCGCGGTGAATCGGCGTGACCGGTCCGAGTCCGGGACGCGAGTTCCGCAAGGGTGTGGGCCGCGAGGTACCGACCCATTTCGTCGGAGACGCCGACCCAGACTTCCTGGAGAACGCAGTGGCCTTCGCAATGGTCGTGTTGGTCGGGGAGCGTGGTGAGGGGGCCGTCGACGGCGGCAAGGATCTCGGCCAGGGAGATCTCCTCGGGCGGGCGGGCGAGCACGTAGCCACCGCCGACACCGCGTTTCGATCGTACGAGTCCTGCGCCTTTGATCGCGAGGAGGATCTGCTCCAAGTACGGCTGGGGGAGGTTCGTTCGCTCCGCGATTTCCTTGACCGAAGTCGGTCGGTCGGTGCCGTGGAGGGCCAACGACAGCAACGCCCGGGCGGCGTAATCGCCGCGGGTGGAGACCTTCACCCCACCATGCTCCCACACCGCGGCTTCCTGCCCGCACCCTTGGCGCCGGCGCATTGCTACGGTGCCGCGGTGGCACCCGAGGAACCGATTCGACCCGACTACGGCGGGCGGTCGCTCGAACAGGTCGTTCCGGCACTCGTCGGCCGGGTTGATCAGGCTTGGCTCCCTGACGCAGCTCGCGAAGCCCAGACGGTGGTGCTCCTGGTGCTCGACGGCTTGGGTTGGGAGCTGCTCCAGTCCCACGCGACCGAACTCCCCGAGCTGGCGGCGCTCGAGGGTGGTCCGATCACGACCGTGGCTCCCTCCACGACGGCCTGCGCGCTCACCTCGATCACCACTGGCCTGTCGCCGCTCCAACACGGTGTGCTCGGTTACCGCATGCGACTCGACGGATCGGTGCTCAATGTCTTGCGGTGGACCGTCGACAGCGGCGGCCGCCCTCCCGACGCATTCGACGTCCAGCGTCACCAGCCGTTCCTCGGTCGCACGGTGCCGGTGGTGACCAAGAGTGAGTTCCGCACGTCGGGCTTTTCCGCGGCCCACCTCCGCGATGCTCCGTTCTTTGGATGGAGTACCCCCACGATGCTGGTGGAGCGCTGCCGGGCGCTCGCACGAGAGGGCCATCCGCTGATCTACGCGTACTACCCGGGAGTCGACACGGTGGCGCATGAGTACGGGCTCGCGCCGCCGTATCTCGCAGCCGAGCTCCGATTCGTCGACGAGATGGTCGGGCGGCTCCGGGATGCGTTGCCGGCGGAGGCCGCGTTGCTGGTGACCGCCGATCATGGCGAAATGGAGATCGGCGATCGGTGGCTCGAACTCACGGCGGTCCAGGATCTGGTGAAGGGGTGCAGTGGTGAGGGTCGGTTTCGGTGGTTGAACTCGGTTCGCGGTGGCGCCAACGAACTCGCCGACGCCGCGCGCGCGGCGTATGGGGCAGATGCCTGGGTGATGACCCGAGAGGAAGTGGTCGACGGCGGCTGGCTCGGGCCCGGTCCCGTCCCGGTGGCAAATCTGCGCCGGCTGGGTGACGTGCTGCTCGCGGCGCGCACGTCCGTGGGGTTCATTGATCCGGCCCTGCCCCGCGAACGTCAGCTCGTGGGGGCCCACGGGTCCCTGACCGCAGCGGAGATGTTCGTCCCGTTGGTTGCCGGTCCGGGCCGAGGGTAAGGTCTTCGGAGTTACACGCGTGCGATTCCGCACGCGGAACGGCTTGCACTCTTGGCGGAGTTCGCGGAGCGGCGGAGTATCGGTGGCGAAATCCTTCACCCATTTGCACGTCCACACCGAGTATTCGATGCTCGATGGTGCTTCGCGAATCGGCGAAGTGGTGGCGGCGGCGGCCGCCGATGGTCAACCGGCGATTGGGATCACCGACCACGGGAACATGTACGGCGTGCTGCCGATGTATCGCGCCGCTCGCGAGGTGGGCATCGTTCCGATCATCGGCACGGAGCTGTACCAGGCCTATGAGCACCGCACGGAGCGTCCCGTTCAGCGCAACAGCAAAGTGGACGACTCCGGCGGTGAGGTCGAAGGTGGCCGTAAGGCCTATTACCACCTCACCGCACTCGCCGAGAACCAGACCGGCTACCGGAACCTGATCCAACTCTCCAGCCGTGCGTACCTCGAGGGCTATTACCGAAAGCCCAAGGTCGATTGGGAGATCCTGGCCGAGCATCACGAGGGTGTGATCGCGACCACCGGGTGTCTTGGTGGCCACGTGCTGCAACGGTTGATGAACGGCGACGAGCCGGGTGGTCTCGAAGCCGCGGCGCGCCTCCAAGACATCTTCGGCCGCGACAACCTGTTCGTTGAGCTCCAGGACCACGGCATCCCGGAACAGCATCGGACCAATCCGCTGCTGGTGGAAATCGCGCGGAAGCTGAACGCTCCACTCCTGGCCACCAACGATTCGCATTACACCCACCAGGCCGACGCCGTCGCGCACGACGCGCTGCTGTGTGTGCAGACCAACGCGAAGATTCACGAGACGAACCGATTCAAGTTCCACGGTGATGACCATTATCTGAAGTCCGCGGTGGAGATGCGGGAACTGTTCTCCGAAGTTCCAGAAGCGTGTGACAACACGCTGTGGATCGCCGAGCGAGCCAACGTCGAAATCGAGTTCGGCTCGGTCTTTCTCCCGAGCTTCCCGGTGCCCGAGGGCGCCACCGAGGAGAGCTACCTCCGCCAGCTCACCTTCGAGGGCGCGACGAAGCGATACGGCGAGACGCTGGCCCAACATGTGCGCGAACGCATCGAGTACGAGCTTGATGTCATCGAGTCGATGGGGTTCTCGGCGTATTTCCTCGTGGTGTGGGACCTCGTGGAATACGCCCGCTCACAAAAGATCCGCGTCGGTCCGGGCCGGGGGAGCGCGGCGGGTTCGTGTGTTGCGTATTGCTTGCGCATCGTCGATATCGACCCCATCAAGTACGACCTCCTCTTCGAGCGGTTCCTCAACCCGGGCCGCAAGCAGATGCCCGACATCGACATGGACTTCGACTCGCGCTCACGGGGCGACATGATCAAGTACGCCGCGCGCCGCTATGGCTCCGATCGCGTCGCGCAGATCATCACGTTCTCCACGATCAAAGCTCGTGCCGCGGTGCGCGACGCGGCGCGGGTGCTCGACTACCCCTACATGGTCGGCGACAAGATCGCCAAGCTCATGCCGCCACTCATCATGGGTCGCGACACCCCGCTCTACGCGTGCCTCGACAAACACCCGAAGTTCGAAGATGGCTACAAGATGGCCACGGAGTTGCGCGAACTCTACGAGACCGACAAGGAAGCCAAGGACGTCATCGACGTGGCGCGCGGCCTCGAAGGTCTGCGGCGCCAGGACGGTATTCACGCCGCGGCCGTGGTGATCACCCGCGATCCGCTCACCGACTACCTCCCGATCCAACGCAAGCCCGAGCCGGGGACTCCGCTCGAAGACTCGCCGATTGTCACGCAGTACGAGATGCATGGTGTCGAAGACCTGGGCCTGCTCAAGATGGACTTCCTCGGGCTGCGCAACCTCGACGTGATGGAGATCACCCTCGATCTGGTGGAGCAGGGCGGTCGGCCGCGGCCCGACATCGACAACGTTGCGCTCGACGATGCCAAGACGTTCGACCTCCTGCGCCTCGGCGACACGATCGGCGTGTTTCAGCTCGAAGGCGGACCGATGCGGTCACTCATCCGCTCGCTCGAACCGTCGAGCTTCGAAGATGTGGCCGCGTTGGTTGCGCTGTACCGCCCCGGGCCGATGGCCGCCAACATGCACACCGACTACGCGGATCGGAAGAACGGCCGCCAGCCGGTGGCGTATGACCACGACGATCTCCAAGAGATCCTCGGCCCCACTTTCGGGTTGATGATCTATCAAGAGCAGCTGATGCGGGTCAGCCAGAAGCTCGCCGGGTACTCGCTCGAAGAGGCCGACAATCTGCGTAAGGCGACCGGCAAGAAGGACCGCGTCCTCATCGCCGCGGAACGCACGAAATTCGTGGATGGCTGTGAGACCCAGGGCTATGGCCGACCCTTCGGCGAGAAGATGTTCGACATCATCGAGCCGTTCGCCGACTACTCGTTCAACAAGTCGCACTCGGTTGGGTACGGACTCGTTGCGTACCAAACCGCGTACCTCAAGGCGAACTTCCCGCGCGAATACCTGGCCGCGCTGCTCACCAGCGTAAAGGGCGACAAAGACAAGTCGGCGATCTATCTCAACGAATGTCGTCAGCTCGAGATACCAGTGCTGGTACCCGACGTGAACGAGTCGGCGATGGACTTCTCCGTGGTCTACCCGCCCGATGCCGATGGCAATCCGGGGCCGGGCGCGATTCGGTTCGGTCTCTCGGCGGTGCGCAACGTGGGCGAGGGGGTGGTGGCCAAGATCATCGAGGCCCGCACTGCGGGTGGCCACTTCGTCGATTTCTACGATTTCTGTGAGCGGGTGGAGACCACCGCACTCAATAAGCGGACGATCGAGTCCCTGGTGAAAGCGGGAGGATTCGACTCGGTCGGACATCCCCGCCAAGGGCTCTCACTCGTGTTCGAGGCGATCGTGGAGCAGGTCCTCGCCCGGCGCCGCAAAGAAGCCGAGGGCCAGTTCGACCTGTTTTCCACGAGCACCATCATCGATGTTGCCGAGTTGGAGGGTGGGCGAACCTCGATCCCTGATCAGGAGTTCGCCAAGACGCAGCGGCTCGCGTTCGAGAAGGAAATGCTCGGGCTGTATGTCTCTGATCACCCGCTCATGGGCGCAGAGGGCGCGCTGCGACGCCACACTGACGCCACCTTGTCGGAACTCAAGGAGATGCACGAAGGCGAGTTCCGCACCGTGGGTGGGGTCGTGACCGCGCTCGCGAAGAAGTACACCAAGCGCGGCGATCTCATGGCCACGTTCGTCCTCGAAGACCTCGGTGCCGCGGTGGAGGTGATGGTCTTTCCCAAGACCATGGCGGTCTACGGCGAACTGCTCGGCGAAGACGCGATCGTGGTGATCAAGGGTCGCCTCGATACTCGGGAGGACACCCCCAAGATCATCGCAATGGAGATCAGTCAGCCGGACCTCGTGCTCGACGGTGCGCCGCCGATTCGGATCAAGGTGCGACCGGGTGTGCTCACCGATGCGATGACCGAACGGTTGAAGGAGATCCTCTCGGAACATCCGGGGGAGTCCCAAGTATTCGTTCATCTCGAGTCGTTCGACAAGACAACCGTGGTGCGTCTCGGCGACGAGTTCTGTGTCTCTGATCGCAACGGGCTCTACGGTGAACTCCGGGTTCTCCTCGGCCCCGACAGCGTGCTGTAAAACTGTTCGTCCGCTCGTGCTCCGTCTGGTGGCAGCGGCGGAGGGCTCGCTGCCTCGCTGCTCGACTCCACTCGTCCCTCGCTGCGTCTCGGGTGTGTGCCGGGTGAGAGCGGGCGAGAGCGGGCGAGCAATAGAGTCGTGTGATGCAGGATCCTGAGGGTGTGCCGAGCGCCGACGATGTGAATGTGGTCGACGATTTCGCCGATACTCCCATGGATCGACTGATGCACTCGTTGCCAGGGGCGATGACCGGTGCCGCGATGACCGGCCTGGCCAAGGGCATGGGTATGTGGGTCCCGCCCGAGGAGATCGCGGTGGTTCGCGAGGCGGGGGAGCCGCCGCCGGATCCCGACGATCCGATCGAAGTTTCGATCGATCCCGATCATCCCGAAAACACCCGCATCGTGTTTCGGGTGAAGCCGGTATCCGGACTCGACCCGGGCGCCGCGGACGGCCCCGGAGATGTTTGTCCGCCCACTACGAGCGGCTGACCAACAGGCGATAGCCGACGTCCAGTTCGGGGAGGTCGCGCAGGTGACCGTATCGGTGATCCCACGCGCCGGACGCGAGGTCGGCGGCGAGGCGGTCCATCCGCTGCGCGACCAACGATTGATCCATCGTCTGCATCGCTGACATTCCGGCGCGAACCTCAGGATCGAGGTAGGCCTCGGGCCGTCCCCAATAGGCCCCGGTGAACCCGTCGGTGCAGTCGATCGGAATGGGTACGGTCTCGACGGTCGCGTCGAGCATTGTTGCCTGCTCGTCGATGCCCGGAACGTTGAAGTCGACCTGACTGATCATCTCGGGTAGGTAGTCGGTCGCGATCCACGGATAGGTGCCGGTGTCGAACGTGAACACGACGGTCCGACCGGCAACGCGTGCGAGTTCGGCAATGCCACCCGCCAGGTCTCGCCAGTGGTGCAGCGTGAGCACCGCGAGCGCCGCGTCGAAGGCTCCGGATGCAAACGGCAGGGCTTCGGCCAGGCCACAGGCCGACGGCGGCGAGTCGGACGTCCGTTGCGCGAGCATCACCAGTGACGGCTCGAGTGCCACCACCGCGCGATCGCGCGGCTCGTACGACCCCGTTCCGGCGCCGACGTTGAGCACCGTTTTCGCGTCGCCCAACGCTGCGAAGATGCGCTGCGCGATTCGTGGGTCCGGGACCCGCGCCCGCGCGTATCCGCGGCCAATGTCGTCGTACAGCGGCTCGGTCAACGCGACCTAGCCGACCTTGGCGATGACGTCATCCGCGAACCGGGAGAGCGCGTCGCGCAGGCCGGCCGCGTCGAACGAGAGTGGAGGAATGACCACACGGTCAACCCCTTCGTCCATCATGGCCTTCACGCCGTCGGCGTCCATCGCTCCGCCACGGGTGATCTCGATGGCGCTGGGATCGCGACCCACATCTCGGGCGGCGGCCTCCATCGCGCCACGTTGCTCCGCCCAGTTGCCTTTGCCGGGAAAGAACCCGTCGCCGAGCCGCCCGGCCCGGCGCGCCGCGGCCAGGGTGTGGCCCCCGACCACGATCGGTACCGACGGTTGCGCGGGGTGCGGAAACGAGTTCGCGGCGCGCAAGGTTGTGTACGTGCCATCGAAGTCGACGGCCTCGCCTGCCCACAGCGCGCGCATCACCGCGACGCACTCGTCGGTGCGAGCGGCTCGCTCAGAGAACGGCACGCCGATCGCGTCGAACTCCTCTTCGAGCCAGCCGACGCCGATGCCGAGCGTGACCCGCCCGCCGGTCAGTGAGTCGAGAGTCGCCACTTCTTTGGCCAACACCACGGGGTTGCGCTGCGGCAGGATCAGGATGCCGGTTGCCAGGCGCAACGTGGTGGTGTGCGCGCCGACCCATGTGAGCCACACGAGGGGATCGGGAATCGGCGCAGTGGTCCCGCCGGGCATCTTCCCGTCCTTCGAGTACGGGTACTCAGAGGCGTACCCGTCGGGCACGATCACGTGCTCCACCGTCCAGATCGATTCGATTCCCGTCTCCTCGCAGA
Source organism: Acidimicrobiia bacterium (assembly GCA_046598395.1). Classification (GTDB taxonomy): domain Bacteria; phylum Actinomycetota; class Acidimicrobiia; order IMCC26256; family JAENVU01; genus JAENVU01. Next base: position 2,212 of record JBKJIQ010000026.1, on the reverse strand, counting down.
TCTGACCGAGCTCTGCGGCCACCTCGGGCCGGCCGAATGGACCAACGTTGGCAAACAGCATTCCGAACTTCATGAGAACCTCTCCGCGGGGTCGAGCGCGTGGCGCGCTCGGGCCAACAGTGTGGCCCGTGGCGCAGTTTTCAGCATGCAGTGCGCCACGTGCCAAGCTGCCCCCGTGAAAATCGGAGTGTTGGGAGCGACCGGGCCTGCGGGCAGGGGATTGGCGGCACGGCTGAGCGATGTCGGCTACGACGTCCTTGCTGGATCGCGTGAGCGCGTGAAGGCCGAGCACGTGGTGGACGAGCTCACGGCGGAATGGGGTGATCGCGTCTCGCGCATCACGCCGGCCAACAACCAGGCGGCGTGCGATGCCGATGTGGTCGTGCTGGCGGTGCACGCCGACGCAGCGCTCGCGACCGCGAAGTACTTCGCCGATCAGCTTGCGGGCAAGATCGTGGTTTCGATGGCCAACCACTTGGTGCGCAATGGGACCGAGTTCAACGCGGTGCTTCCACCCCACGGTTCTATCGCCAAAGAGATGCAAGCGATGCTGTGGCGGTCGGAGGTCGTGACGGCGTTCCACCTGGTTCCCGCCGCCGAGTTCGCGAACCTGGACGAGAAGATGGAAAGCGATGTGGTGGCCTGCGGCAATGACGACACCGCACGAGCCACGTTGATGGAGATCATCTCCGCGATCCCCGATCTGCGATCGTTCGACGGCGGGTCACTCGAGAACGCGGTGGGTATGGAGACGTTCGCAGCCGTGCTGCTGACCATCAATATTCGCCACAAGGTCCGGGCCGGCTTGCGGCTCTCGGGTTTCTGATCGCGTGACCATCCACCTCTACGACACCGCCCGCCGGGCCGTGGTGCCCTTCGAGCCGGGCCCGCTCGTGAAGATGTACGTGTGTGGCATCACGCCGTATGACTCCACGCACCTTGGTCATGCCGCCACGTACCTCACTTACGACCTCTTGATTCGTCGGCTCGAGTCGCTCGGCCACGAAGTGCACATGGTGCGCAATGTCACTGACGTGGATGATTCGATCCTGCCCAAAGCGCGTGAACTCGGGATTCCCTACCTCGAGTTGGCCGAGCGAGAGATTGCTCGCTTCCGATCGGATATGGACGCGCTCGGGATGCGACCGCCCTTGGCCGAACCTCGCGCCACTGAGACCATCGACGAGATCATCGGGATGGTCGGGCGTCTGCTCGACTCCGGTCACGCGTACCTCACCCACGGCACGGCGTACTTCGACGTGTCCACGTTCCCCACGTTCGGCGAGTTGTCGCACTACACCGAAGATCAGATGGTGCGCCTGGCGCGCGCTCGGGGTGGAAATCCCGACGATCCGCATCGGCGGAACCCGCTCGACTTCGTCCTGTGGCAGCCGAGCCTCGCGGATGAGCCCAAATGGCGTGCTCCATTTGGGGTCGGCCGGCCGGGGTGGCACGTGGAGTGCTCGGCGATGGCGATGCAGGAACTCGGTACCACGATTGATCTTCACGGCGGGGGAACGGACCTGATCTTTCCGCACCACGAGTGCGAGATCGCGCAGAGCGAAGCGCTCACCGGTCAGCCGTTCGTGCGGCACTGGTTGCACTCGGCGATGGTGGCCTACGAAGGCGAGAAGATGAGCAAATCGCTCGGCAACCTCGTGTTCGTGAGCGATCTGCGCCAGGTTGCCGATCCGCGTGGTATCCGCCTTGCGCTCATGCATCATCACTACCGCTCGGGGTTCGAGTGGCACGACACCGACATTCAGGACGGCAACGCGCTGTTGCACCGGTTGGTAGCCGCGGCATCGTGTGCCGATGGCCCCGACTCGGCGCCATTTTCGGCGCGGTTCCTGGCGGCGCTCGACGACGATCTCGATGCGCCGAAGGCGCTCGAAGCGTTGGGAGAACTGGCGGACGCGATCCTCTCGGGCGGTGCCGACACCACGGCGCCAGGCGCGCTGATTGAACTCGCGGCGCTCGTCGGCGTGGATATCACGCTGCCGCTCTGAACCCGGTTCGGGACTCGTCCGGCACTCGGTCCAGCACTCGGTCCAGCACTCGGTCCAGCACTCGGTCCAGCACCATGCGCTTCGTTGCGTTCAGTGTTGTGTTGGTGGGCCGCGGGTGGGGTTGGGGTCTGTGGGGGGGTTGAACTGCCAGGTGTTTTGGGGGTGTTGGGTGAGGGTCCAGCCGTGTTCGAGCATGTGGTGGT
>JBKJIQ010000021.1:0-16405 GCA_046598395.1 Acidimicrobiia bacterium | reverse complement strand
CGAGGCTGAGCAGACGGGCGCGCTTGCCGTCGTCGGGCGTCTGGGCGTTCTCGTCAGGCTGCAGGTGGGTCTGGACGAGATCGAGCCGACCGGTACGGATGAGCTCGAGGACGCAGTCGCGGAGCTCATCCGTTGCGACGAGACCGTCGACTGCGTTCGAGTCGATGAGGAACCGCGGAGAAACGTCCCGTGTCATTCCTGTGTCATGCCTCAGGATCGTGGACTGTTTGTGCTGGTCAACGTGGGTGCGGTGGTGAGTCGGCCTGTACGCCGGATTCTGTCGTGGATGGTCATCCATCTCGGTCGACGGTTACCCGCCGACTCTTGCGGTCTACCCGGGAGTTGGACGGGCCGCCCGCTCCCTGTCTGACCTTGCTCCAAGTGGGGTTTACCTAGCCGTCCGAGTCACCCCGGACGCTGGTGCGCTCTTACCGCACCGTTGCACCCTTACCTGTGCGGAGCAGCCGCTCCGCCATCGGCGGTTTATTTTCTGTGGCACTGTCCTGCGGGTCGCCCCGACTGGGTGTTACCCAGCACCTTGCCCTGTGGAGTCCGGACGTTCCTCGGACGGGTCAAGCCCGTACGCGACCACCCAGCCGGCTCACCACCGCCCCGAGAGTGTGCCACGTCTCCCGCCGCCCGGCCGGACCGGTGACGGCCGGACCAGTGGCGGCCAGACAGTAGGCAGGCCGGAGTGGGTTAGATCTCCGTCGCGTCCGTCGCGTCCGTCGCTTCGGCCGGGGGCGTGCCGGCGTGCGAACGCCGCATACTGAGGTAGCCGCCGATCGCCCCAAAGAATCCGGCGAAGACGAGTTGTCCAAGAATCCGGGCCGGCGTGAGGACGGGATCGCGGCCAACGAACAGCGGTTGCCCTGAGTCGCGCAGGATCCAAATCGCGATGCGGATCGGGATCCAGAGCACGAACGCGCCAGCGGCGGCGACGATGCCGTTCGACAGTGGCGTATCGACGGCGATGCGCGCCGCGGCGTACCCGGCGATGGCATAGATCACGAACAACGCGAGCGCGAACAACGGGGCCCAACCGCTGTGGTCGAAGTCGTTCACATTCCGGTCGATCAACACGCGCGCCGCCGAGACCGGTACGAACAACAGGAGGCCGATCGATGCCCCACGGCTGATGGCGTGGCGGTCGAGAACCCTCACAGGCTCGGCTCCTCGGGTGACGGCATACCGTCAGCATGCACCAGCTCGCCGACTGGTGTCCGAAAGCCGTCGCGCAGCAGGGGTGAAACGATGTGCCGTTGCCGGTACAGAACGACGGCCGCCAGCAGCAGATACACCACGCCGATCGCGATCCGTTCGAGTTCTCGAACGCTCTCGGGCAAGACCGCCCCCAGCACGAACTGCGAGAGAAACAGGCCCAGCAGGGTGACTGCTTCGCGCACCGAGATGGACCGGTTCGCGAGGATCGCCACCGCGAACGCCGACTGCGCGGCAGTGAGGAAAAGCTCCTCACGCTGTAATCCGTCGAGCGGGAGACCGTGGAGAGAGTTGGACGAGATCGCGAACACGATCGGCAGCGACCCCACGAGCAGCGTCCACTGATTGACCTTGGAGGACACGAGCGCACCGAGACCGGCCTCAGTGTTCAGGCGCCACGCGAACAGCCCCGCGATGAGGAGTTCCGGCGCTTCGGACGCAAGCGGTGCTACCCACTGGACCAAGAGAAAGGTGGAGATCCCAAACTCGGAGCCGGTCTCGATCAGCGCCTCGGCGAATCCTTCGGCGCACGCGAGGATTACGCCGGCCGCGAACACGAGCAGTCCTCCGACCACGATCCGACGCGTCAGCTTGGGGAGCGAACCGATGAGTTCTGCCGGTCCCACCAGGTGAGGCTCTTCCGCCGGCGCCCGGGCGACGCGCACCATGTAGGCGATGAACAACGAAATGAGGAACACCGAGTCGAACAGTGTGAGTGTCCTCTTCAACGGGAGGGTGAGCGAATAGATCGTGGCGACGGCAAGGAATCCGATCTCGATGGAGTGGGACCGAGTCAGTTGCACCTCGTCATCGAGTGGACCGTCGTAGCCGTCGACCTTCGCGATTCTGCGCATCCGCCACGCGGCGAGCAGCACGACCATCGACCAACCGATACCGATCAACAACCGATTGCCGCCGGTCATGTTCGCCAGTGCGAGCGGCGCGAACTTCTCGGGATTCTTTCCCGCCTTCGACGTGAATACGAAGTCCACGGCGTACTCGGGCAGCACGGCGATGAGAGCCAGTACCGCGATCGCCAAGCCCTGGGAGACGTCGAGCTGGAGTGCTTCGGCAGCCCACGCGAGTACAAATGCCGAGCCGACCACCGCCAGGCCGAACAGCACCGCCGCCGCCCACGCCGTCACGTGCTCGCCGCTGATCCGTAGGAAGAGGCCGGGGAGCGTGAGGCTGACCGCGAGTGCCATCGCGGTGAGTTGTCCACGGGTCCGGGACGCCTCCACGACCAACAGCCTATGGGTCCGGGGACCCGAATTTTGTGTCCCCCGGGCTGCGCGCGCCGCCCCCGCCCCCGTCGTGGGCGAACTCCGGCTCAGGTCGAGCGGAATACGCGCCGAAGAGACGCCGTTGACGGGACCACAGAACCGAGGCCTCCGATGATTGCCATCACCCGAATCGCACCTACCACTACCTGGCGGGACCACGCGCTCTGCCGCGGGGCCGACCCTGGCATCTTCCATCCGATCGAGGAGGAAGACGACGAGCGGGTCTCGGCGGCCGCGAAGGCCATTTGCGCGCAATGTCCGGTGCGTGAGGTCTGCCTCGAACATGCGCTCACGGTGCGGGAAAAGCACGGCGTCTGGGGTGGACTCAGCTCCCGGGAACGACGCCGGCTGATCCGTCGTCGGCGCCGCGCTGCCTGAACTGCACCCGATCAACCACACCGGCTGATCCCCAGTGCGATGGGGTGGACGGTCCCCGCACCGCGTTCTCCTAACGTCGTCGGGATGCGACGACCGCTCACGACCGGACTGCTGCTCGGCGTCGGTCTGGGTGCGGCGGTTGCGGCGGCGGCCCGTCGCCCGTCTCGACGGTCTCAATCGGATCAGGTCTCCAAGGGGCCGATCGTCTCTGCCACATTTGGGGGCCGCAACCTGCGACTCGCTCGTCTCGGCGCCCGCGCCGGCGGGCGCGAGGCCGCGGCCCGGGCCCGCGGCGTCTTCGCCTCTGCGGAACGACGTGATGCGCTCGACCGCAGCGTGGAACTGCGCCATGCCGAGGACGTGGCACGGGAGCTCGGTGAGATGAAGGGCGCGTTGATGAAGCTCGGCCAGATGGTCAGCTATCTCGACGAAGGCCTACCCGAACCCGTGCGCGCCGCCCTCGCGCAACTGCAACAGGACGCGCCGCCGATGAGCGTGGAGCTCGCGGCCCGAACGGTGGAATCCGAGCTCGGTGCCCGCCCCGAGGTCGTGTTCGCGCAGTGGGATCCCGAACCCATTGCGGCCGCGTCGATCGGCCAAGTCCACCGCGCGATGACCCACGATGGTCGGGCGGTCGCGGTCAAAGTTCAGTATCCGGGCATCGCCGCGGCGGTGGAGTCCGACCTGGGCAACGTTGGTCTGCTGTTCGGTGGGATCGGCCGCGCCTATCCGGGGTTCGACTCCGGGCCGCTCGTCGCGGAGCTGCGAACCCGGCTGCGTGAAGAACTCGACTACCGCCTCGAGGCTCGCCGTCAGCAACAGTTCGCGGACTACTACGCAGGCCATCCGTTCATTCATGTTCCCGACGTGCTGGCCGAGTTCAGTACCGGGCGAGTCCTGACGAGCGAACTTGCGGTGGGCGCGCGGTTCTCCGAGGTCCAGCTGTGGTCCGAGGCGCAGCGGAACTTGGCAGGGGAGGCGATCTTCCGGTTCATCTTCCGATCGTTCTATCGACTCCACCTGTTCAACGGCGACCCGCATCCTGGGAACTACCTCTTTCGGCCCGACGGCCGCGTCACGTTCCTCGACTTCGGATTGGTGAAGCAGTTCACCGAGAGCGATATCGATCGCATCCGCCGCCTCATCGAGACGATTGTCCTGGATCCGAATCCGGTCGAGTTCCGGTTGGCGATGGAGGATGCCGGATTCCTCGGGCGCGGTGCGCCATGCAGCGATGCGTTGGTGGTCGAGTACTTCGGCCACCTCTACTCGCATCTCCGCGAGCGCGGTCCGCACCAAATCACATCTGAGTTCGCGAGTGAAGTCGTCCGGCGGTTCTTTGACGTGAACGGCCCCTACCGCGAGGTGATGCGCCACGCCAACGTGCCGCCCGCGTTCGTGGTCGTGCAGCGGGTCAACCTCGGGATGTTCGCCGTTCTGGCGCAGCTGGGTGCGACGGCCGATTGGCGATCGATCGGAGAAGAACTCTGGCCGTGGGTGAACGGACCACCTTCGTCACCACTCGGCGAGCAAGAAGCCGCATGGCTTGCGGATCCGAGCCGGACCCCGCAGACGCGGGATTGAGGTGGGGACCGGTAGGCTCGATTCCTCATGGATTTCGACCTTTCCCCCGAACTGCTCGCGCTCCAGGCCACGGTCCGCAAGATCGCCCAAGAGAAGGTCAAGCCTCGGGCACGCGAGATCGACCTGAGCGAGGAATACCCGCAGGATCTTTTCGAACTCTTTGTGCAGACGGGCCTCACCGGCTTGTGTATCCCGGAGGAGTACGGCGGCTCGGGTGCCGGCATCCTTGGGCTTGCGATTGCCATCGAGGAGATCGCAAAGTATTCGAACGCGGCGGCCTTGATGTTGCTCCTCACGCGCCTACCCACCGGGGCGCTGCTCATCGCGGGCACGGAGGAACAGAAGCACAAGTACCTCAGGCCGCTCGCCAATGGTGAGCAGCGGGGCGCGTTCGGACTCTCGGAGGCGCAGGCGGGCAGCGACGTGATGGGGATGCGGACCCGAGCGGTGCGCGACGGCGATGCCTGGGTCCTCACCGGTACCAAGTGCTGGATGAGTGGCGTCGTGCAGGCCGACTGGTATTGCGTCTTCGCCAAGACCGGACCCGCGGATTCGCGCGCGCACGACAGCATCAGTGTCTTCATCGTGGAGCGCGGCTGGGATGGGGTATCGGTCGGACGCACCGACAAGAAGATGGGTGTGAAGGGCGTGGATACCGGCGAGTTGATTCTCGATGGCGTGCGCGTGCCCGATGAGAACGTTGTCGGGGAGATCGGTGGATTCCAACTTTGCATGTTGGGCTTGAACGCCATGCGGCCGATCGTCGCGGCACGGGGGATCGGTTTGGCCGAAGGCGCGTTGATGTACGCGGTGGAGTACGTCAAGGATCGGGCCGCGTTCACCAAGACGATCGCGGATTTCCAAGGGATCCAATGGAAGATCGCGGAGCTGGCCACGGAGATCGAAGCGGCTCGGCTGCTCACGTATCGCGCAGCATGGCTCGCCGACCAGGGCAAGTTCACCAAGGAGTGGGTGCCCTACCTCTCGATGTGCAAGTACTACGCGACGGAACTCGCGGTGAAGGTGAGCAACCACGCGCTGCAGATGCTGGGTGCCGCGGGGTACATGCAGGACCATCCGATGGAGCTGTATTACCGCGACGCCAAGCAGCTCACGATCGTCGAAGGCACGAGCCAAGTGCAGCTGGGTCTCATCGCGCGCGGCGTGATCGATCACGACTTGTGGTGGGACTAATCGAGTGACCAGCCCCACGAACGCCACGAGTTGGCCAGAGGTTCTCTTGCCGTTGATGCGACGGGAAGACCTCGATGGCGAAACCGTCGCAGGTGCGATGGCCACCATTCTCGAGGGTAACGCAACCGAGGCACAGATCGCCGCGTTCGCAGTCGCGCTGCGGGCCAAGGGTGAGACACCGCTCGAACTGGCGGCGCTCGTTCGCACCATGTTGCGCTACGCCGAAACCGTGGAGGTTGCGCCCGAGTCCGTTGCTGGTCCCATCATCGATACCTGTGGGACGGGCGGAGATCGGTCGCACACGTTCAACATCTCCACCACCGCGGCATTAGTCGCGGCCGGCGCGGGAGTGCGCGTGGCCAAGCATGGCAATCGGGCGGCATCGTCAGTATGTGGATCGGCCGACGTGTTGGAAACCCTCGGTGTGGTCATCGATCTCGACGGCGTCGGCGTCGCTCGCTGTATCGCCGAAGCGGGCATTGGGTTTTTCTTCGCCCAGAAGTTCCATCCCGCGATGCGCTTCGCCGGCCCCACCCGAAGCCAGATCGGCGTGCCAACAACGTTCAACTTTCTCGGGCCGCTTGCGAACCCGGCCCGAGTGAAGCGCCAGGTGATCGGGGTGGGGGATCCAGGAATGGCGCACACCGTGGCGTCCACGTTGGTGGAGTTGGGAACGACCCACGCCATGGTCTTCTTCGGTCACGACGGCCTCGATGAACTCACCACCTCGGATAACTCAACGGTGCTCGTTGTGCGTGATGGGACCGTCACCCGCGAGACGATCGAGCCGTTGGACCTCGGATTCGCCCGTACCAGCCGAGACGATCTGATCGGCGGTGACGCCACCCGCAACGCCGCGATCCTCCGGGCGGTGCTCAACGGCAGCCCCGGTCCCCATCGTGAGGTGGTGTTACTCAACGCAGCGGCTGCGCTCCAAGTAGGTGACGTCGCCGGCTCCTGGGCGGAAGGGGTTGCTTTGGCTGCCGCCGCCATCGACGACGGACGCGCCGTCTCCACCCTCGAGCAATGGATCGCCGTGTCGCAATCGGCGGCACTCGAGGTAGCGTGCTGATGGCAACCGCGCTGCAGTGCCCCGCCTGCGGATTCAAACACCGGCTGGATTCGGTGGCCGACACGCCCGTGTTCCCATGTTCTCGCTGCTCGCGCCAGCTCAAGCTGCCGTCGCAGTATCGCGCCGGGGCCGGCGCGCCGTCGGCTCCGCAGGGATCGCGCGGACCGGCACCGGCGACGCCGCGCGTGGGCGGAAGCGCCCGGGTCGACAATGCGCGGAGCGACAAGCCCCAGGGTTCTGGTGCGGGCCCGCGCCACGCGGCCGCCGCGGCGCGGCGAATCAAGCCCCAGGCCGTGGGGAACGGCACGGTTCGCGTGCCGTTGCGGATTCTGGCGTGGGTCGTTGCGTTCGTGCTCGGCGCGCTCGTAGTGGTTCAGCTCTCGCGTTGGACTGGATTCGTGGGGGGCAATGACTTCGTCGACGTCATGATCGGCGGAGATTTCTCGGTGTACGTGCGCCTGGCTCTGCTCATACCGGTGTGGGCACTCGTCGCCACCGTGCTCGCCACGGTCTTCATCGAAGCGCCGGGTTGGTGGAGTCGACGAGGCTTCGTGGGAGTTACCGCCGCATCGGCGAGGTCGGCGGTAATCCCGGCCACGCCTCGAAAGAAGCCGGATGCGGGTGGTTCGAAGCGCAGCGCCTCCGTGGAGCCTGAACCCGTCACGCCCGCTCGTCGGGTCGTGCCGCGCGCAATGGCGGTGGAGCGGCCCGAAGCTGATGCGGGCACAGGGTCGGTTCAACGCCCTCGGCGAATCCCGCGTCGCGAGACGGGTTCGTAGGCGCGCAAGCCTCCCGAACTCGGTGAGGTGGGCGCGCCGGAAACCTCGAGCAGCCGCGCTCGGCCGGAGGTGGTCTCCCGATCGAGCCAGCGCGCGACCACCATGAGCTCGTCCACGCGTCGTCGGTCGAGCAGCGTCGGGTCTGCGGCCGGGCTGGGAGCGCTCGACGCTGAGGTGGAGGAGTTCTCGTCGGCGGTGAGATCGAGTTCGGGTTCACCAAAGATGAGACGACCATTGTTCAAGGTGACGATCCCGCCGTCGACGGCGATCACCATGTGTCCACTGTTGGAGAGCCATTGCAGCGTCTGGCGGCGACGCAGCATCCGGCTCAACGCCGCGAGCCGGTCGCGGGTCAGCGCAGCCTCTTCGAAGCGTTCGTCCGTCACGAGCGCGTTCATGCGTTGCTCGAGTGGATCGAGCAACAGCATCGGCTCTCCCGAGAGCCCGCGCCGCACGAGATCGACGACCGCCGCGTAATCGGGTTCGCTGATGTGGCCTCGGCACGGACAGCTGGCCACGCCGAGTTGGGCCGGCGCGCAGGCAGCCTCGCAGGTGATGACGGCGGTACGGGCGACGCGGGTTTTACACCGACGCACCGGCACGGCCGACTCGATGGCCTCCCGCACGGTATGCGCGGCGCGCGTCGATGAGAAGGGGCCGAGGTAAAGGCACTCGTCGTCCTTGACGGCGCGTACAACGGTGAGCCGCGGGAACCGTTCCGTCGTCGTGAGTTTCAGGTAGGCGACGGACCGCCACCGCTTGCCCTGCTGATTGAAACGTGGTTCGAGTTCCTGGATGAGTCGGGTCTCCCGTACCGATGCTTCGAGCTCGTGGCTGCATTCGATCCAATCGATCGCCTCGGTCTCGCGGAGGAGTTGCGGCACCTTCTTGCGGTCATCGCCGCCGAAGTAGGAACGGACGCGCGACCGGAGGTTCGTGGCCTTTCCCACGTAGAGGATGCGGCCGCCGCGATCCTTCATCATGTAGACGCCGGGGGCGCGGGGGAGCCGCGCGGTCAAGCGCAGCTTGCTTGCGGACGGGTGCGCTCGAATCGTGGGCAGCGCAAGGAGATCATCGAGGCCGAGCACGCCGAACGTGCCGGCTCGTTCGAGGAGGGCATGAAGCACCTCGGCCGTCGCACTCGCGTCGGCAAACGCGCGATGGGTGGGTTCCACGGACACGCGCAGGTGGCGCGCCAAGGTTCCGAGTTTGAGGTCGGGCACCTCGTCGCGCACCAAGCGGCGGGCGAGGCCGAGCGTGTCGACCCGGCGTTGGCTCAACTTGGGAAAGCCGTGACCTACGAGTGCTGCGTCGAGAAACGAAATATCGAACCGGATGTTGTGGCCAACGATGACCGAGTTGCCGATGAACTCGAGGAGTGGCGGCAGCACTTCGCCGATCGGCGGTGCGGGGATCAACATCGATTCGGTGATCCCGGTGAGGATCGTGATGAACGGCGGGAGGGGAACCCCTGGGTTCACCAGCGTGTCGAACGTGCCGAGGCATTGCCCGCCGCGGTACTTGACGGCGCCGACTTCGGTGATCGCGCAATCATTCGGCGAGGCTCCGGTGGTTTCGAGGTCGAGAACCACGAACGTGACTTCCGACAGGGGACACCCGAGGTCATCGAAACTGGCTTGGCTGGGAGCGCGCAACACGACGCCGACGTTAGACGAACACGTGTTCGAAGCGAAGGATGCTCGGTAAGATCACCCCCTCATGGAATCCTCGACGAGATACCGCTGCGATGGTTGCGGAAACTTGACCCGATTCGACGTGACGGTGACGCGCCGCACGAAAGAGTTCCGTCACTTCACCGTGGCGGGGGACCTAGAAATCGAGTCCGTCGAAATCCTGGCCGAAGATGTTGAGGCCGTCGCGTGCCGCTGGTGTGGTGCTACCGGCGACCGCGTGGAGACCATCGCCGCGAGCTGAACCGACGGTAGGGCTGACCCAGTCGTTCGTCAACCGACCGTTCTGTGTCGCGATTCCGTCGTCCCAACGACGGAATCGCGACACGAAACGGACGGTGGGGCTACTCGCCGATGATGGTGACGACGAGGCGCCGGCTGCGGGCGCGGTCGTCGAAGTCGATACAGACCACCCGTTGCCAGACGCCGAGCATCAACTCGCTCGCCGTCACCGGGATCGTGACCGATGGACCGATGATTCCGGCGCGGGCATGGCTATGGCCGTTGGTATCGGCGTTGCGCTCGTTGTGTTCCCAGCGGTCCGACTCGGGCGCGATCCGCTCCAAGACCGTGTTGATATCGGCGTTGCATCCGGGCTCGGCCTCGATGATGGTGAGGCCACAGGTGCTGTGAGCGACGAAAACCGTGGTGGTTCCCTCGGCGAGGCCGCTGTTCGCCAGCGCCTTCTGGGCGATATCGGTGACGTCGATGACTTCACCGTCGCCGCGGGTGTCGAGGGTGAAGGTTTCGTGGTGAACGGCCATGAACCGGTCAGCCTAAGGGTCAGGCGATGGTGGACGCTGATCCGCCGTGTGGCTGCAAGAATGCCCCGGTGTCTCGTCCTGATCAGCTGCAATCCGACCGCGGGAACCCGCGCCTCAAGTTCATCGATCGGTACGTGGGGATACCGGTGGTGGCCACGTTTGGGCTGCGGCGACGGCTCCGTCGGCCCCGCCCGGTCCCGTCCAACTGGCACACCATCGGCATCTTGATCACGGCCGGAATCGGCGACACCGTGGTGGCCACGGGGGTCCTCGACGATCTGCGGGCCGCTCGTCCCGACGCCCGGATCGTGCTGTTCGTGACGGCGAACAACGCGAGTTTCGCTCGCATGCTCACGGTGCCTGACGCGGTCGTGGAACTCCCGGTCCGCCAGGTGTGGTCTGCGGTGAGCGCAGTCCGCGCCGAGCACTGTGAGGTGATCCTCGACTTGAGTGCGTGGCGTCGATTTGATGCTGTGCTCGCGAACCTCTCGGGTGCGGCGGTGACGGTGGGCTTGCGCACTTCGGGCCAGCATCGTCACCTTGGACACGACGTCGTGGTTGACCATCGCCGTCAGCACGAGGTTGAGAATGATCGCCGCCTGCTCGCGGCACTCGAAATCGAATCAACGGCGCCACCGAACTTATCGATCCCCGCGGGGTCGGCATCTCCGCTCGAATCGCCCTACGTGATCCTGCATCTCTGGCCCGGTGGTGCCAACTTCGAGGAGCGGTCGTGGCCCATCGCGAAATGGCGCGTACTCGCAGGGCTGCTCCAAGCCCGCGGATTCGAGATCGTGTTGACCGGGGGGCCCGGCGATGTTGCGGTCACCCAGGCACTCGTCGACACGTGGACCGGTGATGGGATCACCGCGCACAACGCCGCCGGGGGGACGTGGAGCGAGAGTTTGATCTGGCTCGGATTTGCGGCCGGGGTGATCAGCGTGAACACCGGAGTGATGCATGTTGGGGCCGCGTTGGGCACGCCCACGGTTGCGCTCAATGGCCCCACGAGCGGCACTCGTTGGGGTCCGCTCGGTCTTCACACACGGTGTGTGGCCTCGCCGATGATTCCCGAGGGCTATTTGAATCTGGGGTTTGAACGCGACGATCGGTACCGAGACTGTATGGATGCGATCAGCGTCGACATGGTGGCCACCGCATGGGACGACCTCCGTGCCGAAGCCGTTGCCGCGGGCCGCCATTGACGCTCTCCGTGGCCGTCATCTACGGTGCGACCTCGCTCTCCTCGGAGAGAATCGCGGTTGGGGGAATCGGAACATGGCGTTGAACGCGTACCGTGAGCGCACTTCCACGCCCACCGCGAGCCCTGGGGTGACCGCGTCCTATCGTGACTCGCCCGCGCGACCCGTCACCGACGCCATGCAACGGGTGATCGACGTCGTCGGTTCCGCGGTGCTGCTGGTCTTGGTCTCGCCGGTGCTCCTGGCCGCGGCACTCGTGGTCCGGATCACCTCACGGGGTCCCGCGTTTTTCTGGCAAGACCGCTACGGCCGTGACGAAGCACTCTTCCGAGTGGTGAAGCTCCGCACCATGGTGGTGGACCAAGCCAAGGTGATCGACCTCGTTCGCGTGGAAGAACTGGAACGGGTTGGGGTGCTCAGCAAGTCCGAGAACGACCCGCGGGTCACTGCGTTTGGCAAGTTCTTGCGTCGGTCCAGCATCGACGAACTCCCGCAGCTCTGGAACGTCCTGCGCGGCGATATGAGTCTCGTGGGACCGCGGCCGTTGCTGCCGTTCATGCTCGAGCCGTATCCGGAACTGCGTCGGGTGCGGTGTGCAGTGCGTCCGGGGCTGACCGGCTTGTGGCAGATCAGCAAGCGCGACGACAACACGAATGCATTGTCGATGGCCGACGAGGACCTGGCATACATCGAGAGCCGCAGCGTTGGGAATGATTTTCGGATCATGCTCCGCACGATTCCCGCCATCCTGCGCGGCTCCGGCGCGGTGTGAAGACCGACACGCTCATCCTTGGTGGTGGTCTCGCAGGTCTCAGCGCCGCATACCACGCCGATCGCGACTATCTGATTCTCGAACGCGAGTCACGGGTCGGTGGACTGTGTCGAACCAATTGGTACGACGGATTTGGGTTCGACCTCTCGATTCACATTCTCTTTACGAAACAGCCCGACCTGGCGCGTCTGATTTGTGACGACCTGCTGCAGGGTCGCTATCACGACCACACCCGGAGTTCATGGGTGTTCAGCCACGACGTCTACACGGGATATCCGTTCCAGGGCAGCCTCCACGGTCTTCCCGTTGATGTGGCCACCGACTGCCTACTCGGACTCATCGAGGCACACCGCGTTCCGCCGGCGACGCCCCCCGCCAACTTTGCCGAATGGGCCCGCGCCACGTTTGGCGACGGCATCGCCAAGCACTTTTTCCTGCCGTACAACGAGCGGGTCTGGGCAACGCCCCCAGAGCAGATGGACTTCCGCTGGATTGCCGATCGCGTACCGGTGCCCGACCTGGCCGAGACGATACGTGGAGCATTGGAACCACCGACGATTCGATATGGCCCGAACTCGTCGTTCTGGTATCCAGTGGAAGGTGGCATCGAAGCGTTGCCGCGCGCGTTGATGGCATCACTTGATCCGACTCGGGTGCGCCTCGATTCCGCGGTTGCCGCGATCGACCCGACCCGGCAGTCGGTGACGACGACCACCGGCGAGGTGTTCGAGTACGAAGAGCTCATCTCGTCGTTGCCGCTGCCGGTGTTGGCTCGACTCACGGCCGGTGCGCCGGAACGGGTCAAGGAGGCTGCGGCCCGACTGCAATGGAACACCGTGTACACGGTGTTGCTCGGTGTCCGGCGCGAAGCGATCTCAGATCACCACTGGGTCTACTTTCACGAGGACAGGTTCACGTTCCACCGGATTAGCTACCCGATGAACTTTTCCCCGACGCTCGTCCCGCAGGGTTGTTCATCGATCATGGCGGAGATCTCCCATTCCGCGTATCGCGATATGAGTGGTCGGGATCTGGTGGCCGAGACCATCGCGGGCCTTCAGGCCGCGGGCATCTTGCGCCCCGATGATGAGATCGTGGTTGGACGAGTCGCTCCCATCAATCCGGCCTACGTGATTTATACGCTCGACCACGAGGAAGCGGTGCGCACCATCCTGGAATGGTTGCAGCAGCAGGGGATTCATACCGTTGGCCGATTCGGCGAATGGCAGTACTTCAACATGGACCAGGCGATCGGGAGCGGCCGGGACGCGATGCGGGCCATTCAGGCGGGCATCATCGATCTGGTGGCGGCGGAGAGGCTCGACGCAGCCGCTGGTGTACCCGCTCGCTGAACTTGCGTCACTTTTCCACCTGTGGGGTGGGAAAACGACGCAAGTTCGCTCGGGAGGATGGTGGTCTCACCCTCGTGCGAGGGTGGGCGGGTGATCATTAGCTGCGATGAATGTGTGATGCGGGAGACTCCGGCGTGTGAGGATTGCATGGTGTCGTTCCTCGTCAACCGGGAACCGGGCGATGCCGTCGTGATCGACGTCGCGGCGGAACGGGCGGTGCGGATGCTCGCTCGGGCGGGTCTCGTCCCCGGTCTTCGCCACCTGCCTCGGGTCGGGACCTGAGTTCCCGGCACGGCGTCAGGTCATGAGTTCGGCCAGCAGCGCCTGTACGCGGCGATCAATCTCGTCACGGATTGGGCGGACGTGCGCAACGTCGTGTCCGGCCGGATCGTCGAGTTCCCAGTCGAGGTACCGCTTGCCGGGATACAACGGGCAGGCGTCGCCGCACCCCATCGTGATCACCACGTCGGCTTCGCGTACCGCCGTTTCTGTGAGCAGCTTGGGCGTCTCGGCCGCGATGTCGATTTCGAGTTCTCGCATTGCCGCGAGCACCGCCGGATTGATCGTGTCGGCGGGTGCGCTCCCCGCGGAGCGCACATCCACCCGTCCGGCCGCGTGCTTGGACAAGAGGGCAGCCGCCATCTGGGAGCGACCGGCATTGTGGACGCAGACGAAAAGCACGGTGGGTCGATCGAATGATGCGTCGAGGGTCATGGCGTCTCCTGATCGTGGGCGACCACCACGGTGGTCGCGTCGAAATGCGGAAAGAGTGCGCGTATCAGCACGTAGGCCACGATCGCGCCGGTAAGTTGGGCTATTACGAACACGGGGACACTCGCCGGATCGATTCCGGCGAACGTATTGCTCAACGTACGGCCGATCGTGACGGCCGGGTTAGCGAAGCTCGTCGAGCTGGTGAAGAAATACGCGCCGCCGATGTAGGCCCCCACGGCGAACGGTGTGGCGTGCGCATTGCCGCCACGCGTGGAGCCGAAGATCACCAGCAGCAATCCGACCGTCGCGACGACCTCGGCGAGTCCGAGTCCCGAGCCGTTGCGCACTTTGGTGGAGATCTCGATGGCGTCGAGGTCGAACATGAGGTTGGCAATGACACTGCCGAAACACGCGCCGGCGACCTGGGCAGGAACGTAGGTCGCGAGCGCCCGTACCGACAGGCCGCCGAGCTTCCAATCGACGAGGCTGACCACGGGGTTGAAGTGGGCGCCGGACACGGAACCAAATGCGAGGATCAGTGCGACCAATCCCCCTGCGGTCGCGAAGGAGTTCTCCAGGAGTTGTAGCCCGACGTCGCCGGGGGAGAGGCGAACCGCCATGATCCCGGAGCCCACGACGACCGCCACGAGGAAGGCCGTTCCGAGAAACTCGGCAAGCGCGGCGCGAGCAAGTGGTTTCATCGGTTGCGGTTCACGCGGCGGCCGGCGTTGCGCCGAGCGCGTCGCGGAGCACGTCGAACCGCTCTGGGATGACCGCGTACCACGCCCACTTGCCGCGCTTCTCTCGGCGGAGCAAGCCCGCGTCGGTGAGGACGGAAAGGTGGTGGCTGATCGTCGGTTGACTCTTCCCGAGCGGTGCCGTGAGATTGCACGCGCACGTCTCGCCCCGCGCGGCAACGATGCTCAGCAGGCGGAGGCGTACTGGATCGGCCATCACCTTGAAGGCCGCGGCGAGATCTTCCGCCGCGGCCTCGCTGAGCGGCGCGGCCAGGAGGCCGTCGCAGCACGCAGTGATTGTCTTCACGTCCATCAGAACCTCTCGTTCTCCCACCGGGCCTTGCCTGGTAGTGCGACTGGCGTCACAACGACGATGATCATATTGACATCCGTCGATACGACACTATACATTGATCAACGTCGATTCAACAATGACCGATCGATGAACATTCGACGAACGGAGCCCGGCAAATGACGACCACCCTTGCACCTGACCTCGAAGCCCCCGCCTCGGGGCGACTCCAGCTCGCGCTCAACGTCGACAACCTCGAAGATGCCATCGCCTTCTACACGAAGATGTTTGGCACGGGCCCGGTCAAGGTGAAGCCGGGTTACGCCAACTTCGCGATCGCGGCACCGCCACTCAAGCTCGTGTTGTTCTCCGGGGTGGGCGAGCCCGGGACCCTGAACCACCTTGGCGTCGAAGTAGCGAGCGCCGATGCGGTCGCCGCGGCTGATGCCCGGCTTTTGGCAGAGGGACTCGCGACCACCAACGTAGCGGAGACCACGTGTTGCTTCGCCGCGAAGACCGAGACGTGGCTCGAAGCGCCGGACGGGCAGCGCTGGGAGTGGTACGTGAAGCACGACGACATCGATGAGTTCGGTCTTGATGGCGCCGTACCGTCCACGACGGGTTCTACCTGTTGCCCGTGATCCGCCGCAGCTGGTGGCGGCGGGCATTCGCACGCCCGTCAGCGTGCGGTGCAGTGCGAGGGCTTTCCGGCCCGGCATAGGGTGACCAGTCTGATTGCGTTCTGACTGAGCCTGAACCGCAACGTCGCACTCGGACCGCGGACGGTTCCGTGCGAGACGACCTTGTCGGCGTGCCCGTTGTCGGTAAGCGACCGCGTCCAGGTGTACCGACCGCGCGGAAGCCCCTTGAGGTGCAATGTGACCGGATGGGGGAAGCTCGTTGGCTCGACTCTGCCGTCGTTTCCGCTTGGGTCGAACGGCGCGAAGTTGTACAGCAGCACCGTTGTCCGCCCGGTGGGCCCGGTCGCACCCACGGCGCCGACACGGCCGTTCGCATCGGCGGTGGTCTGATCGGGTGAGAGGGACATCGCCAGCCGGGTCTTGGCCTGCGCCGCCCAGTAAGCCATCGCGCGGTACTCGGGGCCGGGGCGGGTCCCATCCTGCTGAATCAGGGACCCCGTCTCACTCCCCGCGCTCAAGAAGATCGCGCTGCGATCCAGGCCCGCCTGCTGCATGGCGTCCAGCGCGCTGGTCACGTACGCGGCGCCGTACGGGCTGACGGAGAAGTAGCGGTCGTTGGTGAACGTGGTGTTCCACTCGTCGATCCACGTCTTTGGATGCGCCTTGGGGTACTTGGCCAAGAGCGCCTTCACCGCAGCGATCTGCTCGCCGTAGATCTGGGTGCGCATC